>JAFQLS010000030.1 GCA_017396555.1 Lachnospiraceae bacterium
AGAACTGATAGGGTAAGTGTATGGATAAACAAGGCAAATAATTTATTAACAATGAATGGATACCTACAAAGGTATTGAGATAAATTACAAAAAAATATATCGGGAGATATATTGACAAATTTCAAATATTGAGATAGGAGGAATGTTATATGAGAAAAATTAGATTCGCATTAGGAGTGTGTGCATTTGCTTTGTATATGTTTGCGGCAAATGATTACGCGAAAGCTGATGAGGTGTACGATGTAACAAAGTTTGGAGCAAATGGCTCGGATAAATCTAATGATAGGGAAGCAATACAGGAATGTCTGAAGTTGGGAAATACATCAGAGGTTATTACAGTTAAAATTCCTTCCGGCACATATTATATTGATTCGGATTTAAAAATTTATGGAAATACAGTTTTGGAATTAGCTGAAGATGCAATAATTGTCGCTGAGAAAAATATGAATCATATGCTCTATAATCCATCAAATAGTATTGATGCACCAATTACAATATCTGGTGGGGTATGGGAGGCAGATAAGACTGTTGATAAGTCGAGTATTATTTCTATAAAAAATTGCAGTGATTTAACAGTGAAAAATTTAACTATTAATGATAATGGTGGTTATGGAATTCTTGTACAGAATTGTAATGTTGATATTACAGGATGTAAGGTTAATAATTCGTATGGAAATGCAATTGGCGTACATAAGGGTAAGGCTTCTATAAGCGATTGTAAAGTTAATAATGTAATATATGAGAAAGCTAATGGATATTATCTTAATGGTTGTACAAAGGCTGAAATTAAGAAATGTAAGGTTAGTAAAGCTGGATATGATGGCGTTATAGCTAATACTGTAAAATCTTTAACAATAACTGATTGTGAAATATCCTATGTTGAGAATTGTGGTATTACAACTTCTAAATGTACAAATGTAACAGTACAAAATAATATTGTTAGCAATCAGGATAGAGATGCAATTTGGATGGAAAATCCATCTGTATCTACGATTTTGATTGACAATAACTTGGTTGGACCATCAAAAGAAGGAACAAAAATGAGTAGTGGAATAGTTGTTTTTGGCGGTGGAAAGATAAAGGTTTCAAATAATGAAGTTAACGATATATATCATAATGCGATATATGCTAAGGAATCTAATGATGTTACAATTGAAAGTAATACAATTAAAAAAACAGGTAAAAATGGAATCTGTGTATTGAAAATTGAGGGAACCATTTATAAAAATGATATTAGTAGTACTAAAGCTTCAGGAATAACTATGAATTCTACTACTGGAGTTAAGGTTGTTTCTAATAAATTTACTAATATAGGTGATATGGGTGTGTATGCATATAAAGGTTCGAATACAAGTTATATTGGTAATACACTTAATAATATTAAAGGCCATGGTTTGGATGTTTTTAGTACTAAAAATGCTGTGATTAAAAAAAATAGTGTAAAAAAGAGCAAAAAAATGGGTATATATGCTAAAAACGTTACAGGCTTAAAGATAATGAATAACGATGTGGTTGATACAGCTACAAGACCTATAAGAGCTACAGAGTGTTCTGGTACTATAACTAAGAATGTTTGCAGATATGGTAATGATGGGACACCTATTATAGGAGAGGGAATGAAGATTTCTTCAAATAAACAGTTTAAAGGAACTCCTTCGTTTACTAAAGTGACTAAGAGAAATACAAATGCGACACTTAAATGGAAAAAAGCTGAGGGTGTTACTGGTTATCAAATATATGCAAGAGTAGGAAATGCTGGAAAATGGAAAAAGATAAAAACTGTATCAGGTGCAAATGTTAGAACAATAAAATGTACAAAGCTTAAATCAGGGAAAAAACATAAATTTAAGATTCGTGCATATATCAAGGGAAATACAGGTACTATATACACGGATTTTAGTAAAGTAAAATAAAAGTAAAATAAATAAAAAAATTCTTGACAAGGTTATATACCAGTGTTATAATGTCAACTGTGTCAAACAGTTGAATATATGCGCGAGTGGCTCAGTTGGTGGAGCACAACCTTGCCAAGGTTGGGGTCGCGGGTTCGAGTCCCGTCTCGCGCTCTCAAGTATAACGAAATCAGTACCCGAGGGTGCTGATTTTGTTATATTCGAGTCTAATTCTGGACTCGAAGGTTCGAGGTCTCCGCTCCGCTTCGGTCGGTACTAAACGCTCTCCACCGGAGAGCAGTACCCCGTCACGCACTTTATGAGAGGAGATAACGAAATCAGTACTATTTGTACTGATTTTTCTTGTATATATGAATATTTTTTGTGGAAAGGATTCGAATATGCTACAATATAAAGTAACAGGTATGAGTTGTGCAGCTTGTAGTGCTCGTGTAGAGAAGGCTGTATCTAAAGTTGATGGAGTGAGTTCGTGCACAGTTAATCTTTTGACAAATACTATGATGGTTGAAGGTGACGTTAAAGAGGCTGATGTAGTTAATGCTGTAACCAAGGCTGGTTATGGAGTTGAAGAGAATAGTAAATCAAATGATAATAAGATAAGTATTATAGATGAGGTAGATAGAGATATATCTAGTCTAAAAATGAGATTTTTTACATCTATTATATTTTTACTGATTCTTATGTATTTTTCTATGGGATATACTATGTGGGATTTTCCTTTGCCTAAGATGATGGAAAAGAATCAGGTTATGATAGGAATGCTTCAGCTTCTTACTACTATAATTGTTATGGTTATTAATCAGAAATTTTTCGTAAATGGGTTTAAAGGACTTTTTAGGTTATCACCTAATATGGATTCTTTGGTTGCTATTGGAGCATCATCGGCATTTTTATATAGTACTTATGTACTGTTTCTTATGATAGATGCATTATATGACTGTGATATGACCAAGATTACTCATTATATGCATGATTTTTATTTTGAATCTACAGCAATGATACTTACACTAATCACATTAGGAAAATTATTAGAGGCAAGATCTAAGGGAAAAACAAAGAATGCTATAAAGGGTTTGATGAATCTTTCTCCTAAGACAGCTACTCTTATATGTGATGGTAAGGAAGTGACAGTTACTATTGAGAATGTAAAAAAAGGAGATGTATTTGTAGTTCGTCCTGGAGAAAGTATTCCTGTTGATGGAGTTGTGCTTGAAGGAAGTAGTGCGGTTAATGAATCTGTGCTTACAGGGGAGAGTATTCCTGTTGATAAGGCAGAAGGGGATATGGTATCTTCAGCAACGATTAATCAATCCGGTTTTCTTAAATGTAAGGCTACAAAAGTCGGAGAAGATACTACGTTATCTCAGATTATTAAGCTTGTAAGTGATGCGGCAGCATCAAAAGCACCAATAGCTAAGCTTGCAGATAAGGTATCAGGAATATTTGTTCCGTGTGTTATATTAATTGCAATAATTACATTTGTGATATGGATGATACTTGGAAAGGAAGTTAGTTTTGCTATTGCCAGAGGAATTTCAGTTCTTGTAATTAGCTGTCCTTGTGCATTGGGACTAGCTACTCCTGTTGCTATTATGGTAGGAAATGGCGTGGGTGCTAAGAATGGAATAATGTTTAAAAATGCAGAAGCACTTGAATATGCAGGAAGAATTAATATAGTGGCACTTGATAAAACTGGTACAATAACTCAAGGCAAGCCATCGGTTACAGATGTGATTCCATGTGCAGGTTTTGGGGAAGAAGAACTTGTGAAGTATGCATTTTCGATTGAACAAAAAAGTGAACATCCTCTTGCAAAGGCTATTGTTGAATATGCAGAAGAAAATGATGTAGATGTATTTGAAACAGAAGGATTTAAGATTCATCCTGGAAATGGTGTGACAGCTAAGATTTCAGGAGAAAACATATATGGAGGAAACCAAAAATTCATTTCTGAATTTGTAAATATTGATTCAAAAATGATTGAAAAAAGTGAAGAAATATCTAAGATAGGAAAAACTCCATTATTTTTTGTAAAAGGGCAGGATTTGCTAGGTCTAATTGCTGTTGCAGATGTTATCAAGCCTGATAGCAGGGAGGCAATAGAAATATTAAAAAGAATGGGAATAACTGTTGTTATGCTTACTGGAGATAATGAGAAGACAGCACAGGTTATCGGAGACCAGGTGGGAGTAAGTGAAGTAATTGCAGGAGTGTTGCCTCAGGAGAAGGAAAGTGTTATCAAGAACTTAAAGGAACGAGGAGTTGTATCTATGGTAGGTGATGGTATAAATGATGCGCCTGCACTGGTAAGCTCCGATGTTGGAATTGCAATAGGTGCCGGTACTGATATTGCAATAGATGCGGCAGATGTGGTGCTTATGAAGAGTACTCTTTTGGATGTTGCGGCTGCTATTAAACTTGGAAGAAAGACACTAAGAACTATTAGACAGAATCTATTTTGGGCATTTATTTATAACATAATTGGAATTCCATTGGCAGCAGGTGTATTTATAAGTATTATGGGTTGGAAGTTAAATCCGATGTTTGGTGCTGCGGCAATGAGTTTATCAAGCTTTTGTGTAGTAAGCAATGCTCTTAGAATTAATATGGTCAAGCTATATGCAAATAGAAAGGAGAAGAAAATTATGAAAAAGGTATTGGAAATTGAGGGTATGATGTGTCCGCATTGTGAGGCAAGAGTAAAGAAATGTTTGGAAGAACTTGCACAGGTGGATGCTGCAAATGTAAGTCATGAAACAGGAAAGGCAGAGATTGTATTAAATACTGAAATGACAGATGAAGAACTTAAAAATATTATAGAGGCGCAGGGATACAAGGTGATAAATATAATCTAAGGGAGATGAAGTCTATGGATACACACAAAAGAAGTATTTACCTTAAGTTTTTGGCGATTATAGTGTTTCCGATGTTTGCAATGGGATTAATTATAGTATTTATTGCGACAGGTGCGTTTACAAGGTCTATGCACCATGAAATAGAAATAGAACTTGCCAATCTTGCAAATACTGTTGTTGATGCATATGACCGTATTTATCCTGGAGATTATACATTGGTTGGCAAGGAGCAGGTAGCTGTTTTAAAAGGTGATAAGGTAGTTAGTGCAAATACAGAATTTATTGATGGTATTAGAGAAAAATGCGACGTGCATGTTTCGGTATTTTATTATAATACGAGAGTTGCAACAACCATAACCGATGGTAAAGGTAACAGACTTAATCAAACGGTTGTAAATCTCAAGGTTGAAGAAGATGTTGTAAAAGGAGAAAAAGAGAGCTTTTACAATAATGCAATGATAGATGATGTAAGATATTATGCATACTATATTCCTTTGTATAATTCTAATAATAAATGTGTTGGAATGATATCAGTTGCTAAACCTTATGATGAGGTTCAAAGTAAAATAGGAAAATCAATTTTGCCTATAATAATTATTTCGCTTATTACTATGATTGTAGCGGCCATAATTACAATGTTCTATACAAAGCATATTATAGGAATTATAGGAAAATTAAGAAGATATATTAATAAAGTTGCAAGTGGTAAACTTGATAGTGAACCGGATGCAGATATAATTAGCAGAAATGATGAGTTCGGAGATATTGCGGCGTCTGTATCAGAAATGAGAAATTCATTAAAAGAGGTTGTAGAAATAGATTCTCTTACTAGAGTTTATAACAGAAGATGTGGCGAAATTAAACTTAAACAGACTATTGAAAATTCGAAAAAGCAGGGGATTCAATTTGCACTGGCGATTGGGGATATAGATTTCTTTAAAAAAGTAAATGACACTTATGGACATGAATGTGGAGATGAGGTATTAAAGGCAGTTGCAAAAGAACTTAAAAAGTTAATGGTTGGCAAGGGTTATGTCTGCCGTTGGGGTGGAGAAGAATTTTTATTTATATTTGATAAGCTCGATTACGATAGGTCATTGATTGCGCTTAATGATATAAGAAGTAAGATAGAAAATCTTGATATTGATTACAATGAAACCAAAATGAGAGTTACAATGACATTCGGTATTGTTGAAGGAAATACCACAGTAGAGATACATCATCAGATTAAGATTGCAGATGATAAATTGTATGTTGGGAAGCAAAGGGGAAGAAACATGGTTGTTAATTAATTATTGACATTTGTCCTTAATGTGTTAATATATAAAATGCAATTGCGAACTATTCGCATTTAAAACGTGTTAAGGAGAAATAAAAATGATACATATTTTGGAACATACAATAAAGGATGTTATTAATCTATTACCATTTTTGCTTATTACTTATCTGGTAATGGAATATATAGAACATAAGACAGGCGCTAAATTTAACAATACTGTGAAAAAGGCGGGTAAAGTTGGACCGTTATTTGGAGGTCTTCTTGGTGTTTTCCCACAATGTGGATTTTCTACAGCGGCTTCCGGTTTGTATGCAGGAAGAGTTATAACTGTCGGAACCTTGATATCTATTTATCTTTCTACATCTGATGAGATGCTTCCTATTATGATTTCAGAAAAGGTTGAGATAATAGTTATTTTGAAAATCTTGGGATTAAAGATGTTAATAGGTATTCTTTGTGGGTTTTTAGTGGATTTATGTTTATCTAAATTTATTATTAAAAAAGAAAAGCACGAAGGTATAACGCATTTATGCCATCATGATCATTGTCATTGTGAAAAAGGTATATTTAAGTCGTCAGTCAAACATACGTTGCAGGTGTTTTTATTTATATTTTTAATAACTTTGGTGTTAAATCTTATTATTCATCATGTTGGTGAGGATGAAATTTCTAAGCTTATTTTGGACAAGGCTGTTATAGGACCAATACTTGCAGGTTTGGTTGGTTTGATTCCGAATTGTGCAGCATCTGTTGTGATAACACAGTTATATTTGTCTAATGTTATAAGCTTTGGCTCTATGCTTGCCGGCTTGTTAGTTGGGGCAGGTGTAGGTGTGTTGGTTTTGTTTAGAGTAAATTCAGAAAGACTAAAAGAAAACGTTAAGATAGTGTCTGTGTTATATATATGTGGTGTGATTGCAGGAATTTTGATTGATTTACTGGGAGTGACAGTTTAATGGAAGCTAAATGGCCTGAAGGACTAAAGAAAACTAAACAAAGAACAGATGTATATGAGGTGTTATTAGGAGCCGAAGCGCCTATGTCGGCAGTGGATATATTTAAAAAAGTGCCAGACTATGCTCTGTCAACAATTTATAGAATACTTGCAAGTTTTGAAAAATATGATATGGTAATCAAATCCAATTTGCCAGGAGAAGATAATTCAGTTTACGAATTAAACAGAGGCGGTCATACTCATTATGCGATGTGTTTAAAATGTCATGAATTAGTTCCGCTGAAAAAATGTCCATTTGAACACGTGGATATTCAGACAGAGGAAAACGACTTTGAGATTACCAGTCACAAAATTGAGATTTATGGGTATTGCAGTAAGTGC
Organism: Lachnospiraceae bacterium; assembly: GCA_017396555.1. Lineage (GTDB taxonomy): Bacteria > Bacillota > Clostridia > Lachnospirales > Lachnospiraceae > RGIG1934. The sequence continues at coordinate 7,384 of JAFQLS010000030.1, forward strand.
AAGTAAGGATATATGGAGGCTAGTGTGCAGGAAAGTATTTTTGAAACGGAATGTGTTTGTACTCTTGATAATTTAAAGGAAATGACAATAAATACAAGAAAGACAGGATATGTTATTTATTTTTATGTATGTTATATATTATTGATGTTGTTTGGTGTGACAATTCCGATTTACAATGGTAAAATATTTATGGCAATAGTTGTGGCGGCATTTTTAAATATTGTTGGAATAATATTTATTATTATGCCACGTTATAATGCTAAGAAACAATATGAATATTACAAGGAAATGTGTAGTGGCAACGAATTAAGAATTAAGGTTATAGTATACGAGGACAGACTTGAAAATATAGATATTTTTAATAACAAATATACAGAGATTGAGTATATAGAAATAAAAAAGATAGTTGATACGGTGAATTTGTATAACTTAGTTCTAAAAAATAATTCTGTAGTTATGGTTGATAAGAAGCTTTTTGTTAAAGGAAATCCGGAAGAGTTTTCGGAATTTATAAAAAATAAGATAAGAAAAGGAGACTAGGTATGACAATATTAGTTTTGGGTGGAGCAGGATATATAGGCTCACATACAGTGTATGAATTGGTGGACAAAGGCTATGATGTTGTAATAGCTGATAATTTAGAGACGGGTCACATAGAAGCTGTTCATAAAAATGCGAGATTTTATAAGGGGGATATTCGTGACAGAGGATTTATCGATGATGTGTTTGATAAAGAAAAGATAGATGGAGTTATTCATTTTGCTGCAAATTCCCTCGTGGGCGAAAGTATGACAAATCCGCTTAAATATTACGATAATAACTTGTGCGGTACAAAAGTGTTACTTGAGAGTATGGTTGCTCATGGAATTGATAAAATTGTATTTTCGTCAACAGCGGCAACTTATGGTGAACCTGAAAAATTACCTATTAGAGAGACAGACAAAACAGAACCCACTAATACATATGGTGAAACAAAACTTTCTATGGAAAAAATGTTTAAATGGACAGCACTCGCACATGGACTGAGATATGTTTCACTAAGATATTTTAATGCTTGTGGTGCGCACGAGAGTGGAAATATTGGTGAAGATCATGCAACAGAAACACATTTGATTCCGCTTATTCTACAGGTTCCAAATGGGAAGAGAGAAGCTATAAATATTTATGGTGATGATTATGATACAAAGGATGGAACATGTATAAGAGATTATATTCATGTAAAGGATCTTGCCCAAGCGCACATTTTGGCTATGGAATATCTTGCAAAGGGAAATGAAAGCAATGTATTTAATCTGGGTAATGGTGTAGGCTTTACTGTTAAAGAGGTTATAGATGCAGCCAGAAGAGTAACAGGACATGAGATTAAGGCTGTGGTTACGCCAAGAAGAGCAGGTGACCCGGCTGTTCTTATCGCTTCGAGTGAGAAGGCAAAGGAGGTTCTTGGATGGAGACCACAACATGCAGATATAGAAGGAATTATTGAAAGTGCATGGAAATGGCATAAGAATCACCCTGACGGATTTGAAGGATAAGGTAGAGTAAAATGGCAAAGGATAATATTAGATTTAAAATAATGCAGGCTATAAAAGAGGAAATTAATATCAATGGAAGTGATTTTACTCTTGATATGGTTGCTAAAAGAGCAGGAGTAAGTAAAAAAACAATTTATAATAATTTTGAAGATAAAAAAGAAGTGGTAACTTGTGTTATTGAAGATGTTTTTATGAGGCTTGAAGAAAGACGTGTAAAAATTGTTAATGATACAGATATGGATATAGTTGAAATAATAAAAAAGCTTCTTGTTCTTATTCCTGTTGAACTTTCGGAAATTGACTTGCATAAATATGAATCTGTGTGTGAAAAATATCCTGAATTATTAGAATATGTTAATGACCGAATAGAAGTTGAATGGACATATATTACTGAATACTTAGAATTAGCGATGAAACAGGGAAGAATTAAGCGAAGGAATTTTTCTGCTGTAAAGACGGTATGGCTTGGGACTATCAGATATTATCTGGTGTATAGAGAGCAATGTATGTCTAATGATGTGACTATATGTGAAATATTATCTATTATTATGAATGGGTTGAAAATGAAATAAAGGCTTTGCCGGATTATTCCCGGCAGAGCCTTTTTGGATGTGCATTATATAAGTGATGTGCTAAAATATCTTTCTACACGGTCTGCTAAAACTGTAGCAATAACTTTGTCTTTTCCGTATTTTTCAGCCATTTGTTTTGCTGCCCATACATTTGCACCGGAAGATGTACCAACTAAAAGCCCCTGTACTTTTGCGAGTTCTCTTGCTGTAGCAATAGCATCTTCGTCAGTTACTTCTACTATGTCAGTGATTATATCTACATTTAAAATATCAGGAATAAATCCATCGCCGATTCCCTGGATCTGGTGAAGACCTGGTTCGTCGCCTAATAGTGCGGATACATTTTTAGGTTCGACAGCAACAATTTTGCAATCAGGATTTTGTTCTAATATGTATTTTGAAATTCCCTGAAGTGTTCCGCCACTACCTATTCCGGACACAAATATATCTATTTTCTGTCCTATCTGCTCACACAATTCTACAGCTGTGGTTTTATAATGTATATCAGGATTAGCTTGATTTTGAAATTGTTGTGGCACAAAATATTTATCTGATGATGAAGCAATTTCTATGGCTTTGTCTACAGAACCTCCTATACTTAATTCTGGTGGTGTAAGGACTAATTCTGCGCCTAGTGCTCTTATTATTTTCTTTCTCTCATCGCTCATATTTTCCGGCATAACAATTATAACATTGTAACCTTTTCTGACTCCGCATAAAGCAAGTCCGATTCCTGTATTGCCTGAGGTTGGTTCGATAATGGTCATGCCCGGTTTTAATTTTCCGGCTTTTTCAGCTTCTTCAATCATATTTAAGGCGATTCTGTCTTTTATACTTCCACCCGGATTAAGAAATTCAGCTTTGGCAAAAATATTATAGCCGGTAGTATCTTTTAGACTAATAAGTGGAGTATTGCCAATTAGGTCTAATATATTTGTTGTATACATAAGAGTTACATCCTTCCGTTATATTCTAATTATATAGTATAAAATTTATTCAAAAAAATGTCTATATAAAATTTATTTATTGAGGGAAAATAATCTTGACACTTATGTGTGATTGTTATAGTATATGTATAACAGAAAGGTCGTGGGATTATGTTTATTTCTATTGATTTTAACAGTGATGAAGCTCTATATATGCAACTAAGGAATCAGATAATTGTTGGAATAGCTACGGAGATGCTTAAGGAAGGAGAGACACTACCTTCTGTAAGGCAGCTGGCTGATAATATTGGAATTAATATGCATACGGTTAACAAGGCATATTCTGTTTTAAGGCAAGAAGGATTTGTTAAGTTGGATAGGAGGAAGGGCGCAGTTGTTTCGCTTGATATAGATAAACTTAAAGCTATTGATGAGATGACTAAGGATATGAGAGTTGTTATAGCAAAAGCAATATGTAAGGATATTTCAAAAGAAGAGGCACATATGGTTATAGATAGTATATATGCTGAATATGGTATTGATTAGAGAAGTAATTAAGAATGGAGGAATTGTGAAGGATTTTTATTGCATGAGATTCTTCATAATGAAATAGAAAATATGAATAGAAAATATACAGAACAGGCTCAAATAGTAATAGATGGGGCAAGACAGGTTGCTAAAGGTCTCAACCACGGGTACATTGGAACAGAACATATATTACTTGGACTTGCAGCAGTTGAAGAATGTACAGCAGCAAGGATTTTGAGAAAATATGGAGTTGATGAGGACAAGATTGTTGACCTTATCGAAAGACTTGTTGCACCACTTAAGAATATAAGTGTGAAGGAAAGAGAAGGATTTTCGCCTAGGGCTAATGCTATTTTGGATAGAAGTGCGAAGGAAGCAGAGAGATTTGGAAATTCTGTTATAGCAACAGAACATATTTTGTTAGCTATTGTTAAAGATGACGATTGTGTTGCAAACAGGTTACTTAATACTTTAGGGGTTAATCAGCAAAAGATATTCGTGGATATTCTTAATGTTATGGGAGTTGATGCTAATTCATATAAGGATGAGATTAAGAATAAAAAGAATTCGACTAAGAAGAAAGCATCAGCATTAGAACAGTATGGAAGAGATATTACAGAACTTGCAGCTAATGACAGACTAGATCCTGTGATGGGGCGTAAGACAGAAATCACAAGAGTTATTCAGATTTTGAGTAGAAGAATGAAGAATAATCCTTGTTTAATAGGTGAACCCGGAGTTGGAAAGACCGCAGTTGTAGAAGGACTTGCACTTGCAATAGTTAATGGGAATGTTCCTGACAGTATAAGAAATAAAAGAATAATTAGTCTTGATTTATCGGGTATGGTAGCCGGTTCAAAATATCGTGGTGAATTTGAAGAAAGAATCAAAAAGCTTATCAATGAAGTGAAAAATCAGGAAGACGTTATTATCTTTATTGACGAAATTCATACAATAATCGGGGCAGGAGGTGCAGAGGGAGCTATAGATGCTTCTAATATACTTAAGCCGTCCCTTGCACGAGGTGAGGTACAGGTTATTGGTGCTACAACGGTTGAGGAATATAGAAAATATTTTGAAAAGGATGCAGCGCTGGAACGCCGTTTTCAACCTGTGGAGGTTAATGAGCCTTCAATAGAAGAAACTATTGAGATTTTAAAAGGACTGAAAGATAGATATGAGACACATCATCGTGTAGTTATCACGGATGAGGCTCTTGAAACGGCTGCAAAAATGTCTGAAAGATATATTAATGGGAGATTTTTGCCGGATAAAGCAATTGATTTAATGGATGAAGCAGCTTCTAAAGTGAAATTAGATGCATTCACAGTGCCGGATAAGATTAATAAATTGAAAGAGCAAATTAATAAGTTGGCGAAGGAGAAGGAAGAGGCAATAAGAAATGAAGAATATGCAATTGCGAGTGAATTGAGAGATGATGAAAGGAAAAAGCAGTCAAAATTAGATAAAGCGATAGAGAAATGGAGGAAAGAATCTGATAATAATCCTCCTGTAGTAACAGAAGAAGATATTGCAAATGTTGTTTCGGATTGGACTAAGATTCCGGTTAAAAAGCTTGCAGAAGAGGAAGCTATAAGACTGCGCAGGCTTGAAAATATATTGCATAAGAGAGTTATAGGACAGGATGAAGCGGTTACGGCAGTTGCAAAGGCAATTAAGAGAGGAAGAGTAGGGCTTAGAAATCCTAAAAAACCAATTGGCTCGTTTTTATTCCTTGGACCAACAGGTGTAGGAAAGACTGAGCTGTCGAAAGCTCTTGCTGAGGTTTTGTTTGGTAAGGAAGATTCTATTATAAGGGTTGATATGTCAGAATATATGGAAAAACATAGTGTCTCTAAATTGATTGGTTCACCACCGGGATATGTAGGCTATGAGGAAGGTGGACAATTAAGTGAAAGGGTAAGAAGAAATCCATATTCAGTTATACTGTTTGATGAGATTGAAAAGGCTCATCCGGATATATTTAATGTTTTGTTACAGGTTTTAGATGACGGACATATTACTGATAATACAGGAAGAAAGATAGATTTTAAAAATACAGTGATAATAATGACATCTAATGCGGGGGCACAAAAAATCATTGAACCTAAATTATTAGGGTTTAATTCTGGAAATGATGAAAAACAGAATTACGAGTTGATGAAAAAAAGTGTAATGGATGAAGTGAAAAGAATGTTCAAACCGGAATTTCTTAATAGAATAGACGAGACTATAGTGTTTCACACGCTTGGTAAGGATGAACTTGTTAAGATTGTGGACATTATGATTAATGAAATTGCACAGAGAGCAAAGAAACAGCTTGATATATCTATAAAAGTTACTACACCGGCAAAGAAATGGATTGTAGAACAGGGTTTTGAAAAAAAATATGGTGCCAGACCTATTAGAAGAAAACTTCAGAATATTATTGAGGATAGATTGGCTGAGGAAATATTAGATGGGAATATTTCTAATGGTGATGTAGTGAATATTTCGGTGGTATCAGGTGAACTAAAATTTTCTATACAAGAATAGCTTTTTTACTAGAATAATTAATCATAATGTTATATAATAGTGATAGTTAGAAAATATAGAGTCGGATATGCAATTTTATCTGAAAATATACATTTAAGGAGGAAATTAAAATGTCTGTAATTAAGGAATTATTACGTGCAGAGGCAGATGGTACACTTAGCTTTGGAAATTATGAATTGGATCAGAAGTCAAAGCTTTCGGATTTTGAATTCAATGGAGATTTATATAAAGTAAAGACTTTTAAAGAAATTACCAAACTTGAGAGAAATGGTATGCTTGTATATGAGTCGGTTCCGGGAACTGCTGTTACTGGATTTAAATCTACTGATAGTGAGATGATATTTAATATTGAAGGAATTGATAATACACAGGTTACTGTTGAAGCAGAAGATGGAGCAGAATATAAAGTATATATCGATGATGTTAATGCAGGTAAGATGCAGGCGAAATTTGGTGGAAAACTTGTTCTTAGTGTTGAGATTAGCACAGGTTCATCATCAAGTGTTAAGATAATTAAGTTGTAATATATTAGGGAGAGAAGAATAGTATGGCCAAAGGAAAGACAATGATATTCTTTTGCAGGGAGTGCGGATATGAATCTGCCAAATGGATGGGGCAATGTCCAGGTTGCAAAGAATGGAATTCGTTTGTGGAAGAACCGGTCAGAAAAAGTAGCACGGCTGCCAAATCAGGTAGCCGTGATTTTATTCAGCCGACAGTTATTTCCGGTATACAAGCGATAGAGGAAAACAGAATAACAACAGGAATGCAGGAATTAGACAGAGTGTTAGGTGGAGGGATTGTAAAAGGTTCACTGATTTTGGTTGGCGGTGATCCTGGAATTGGTAAATCCACGTTATTGCTACAGATGTGCCGCAATATTTCCGGTACAAATAAATATGTTTTGTATATTTCGGGAGAGGAATCACTTCAACAGATAAAATTAAGAGCTGACAGAATAGGTGAATTTACAGACAGACTGTCTTTGTTATGTGAAACAAATCTTGAAAATATTGAGGAGGTTATCAGAAAAACAAAACCGGATGTAGTTATAATTGACTCCATACAGACAATGTATAGAGAGGATGTTAATTCGGCACCGGGAAGTGTTAGTCAGGTTAGGGAATCTACAGCGGCATTTATGTCGATTGCTAAGGGAATGGATATTTCTATATTTATAGTAGGGCATGTTACCAAAGAGGGAATGGTGGCAGGACCAAGAGTTCTTGAACATATGGTTGATACGGTTTTATATTTTGAAGGTGATAGATTTGCTTCTTATAGAATTCTAAGAGGTGTTAAGAATAGATTTGGTTCTACAAATGAAATTGGTGTATTTGAAATGAGGCAGGAAGGTCTTGCAGAAGTTACTAATCCATCTGAATATATGTTAAAAGGAAGACCGGAGAATGTATCAGGTTCGGTAACAGTATGTCTGGTTGAAGGAACCAGACCGATGCTGATAGAAGTTCAGGCACTTGTCTGTAAAACTAATTTTGGTATCCCAAGAAGAACATCAGCAGGTACAGACTATAATAGGGTTAATTTATTAATGGCTGTCCTTGAAAAAAAGTTAGGTCTTCACTTAGGAGAATGTGATGCATATGTCAATGTGGCAGGTGGACTAAAGGTTAATGAACCTGCTCTTGATTTAGGAATTGTAATGGCTATTATTTCAAGCTATAAAAATAAATGTATAGATTCGGATATGATTGCATTTGGAGAAATAGGATTGTCAGGTGAGGTAAGAGCAGTAAGCCAGGTGGAACAAAGGATTGCAGAGGCTGACAAATTAGGTTTTAAGAAATGTATAGCACCAAAGGTTTGTGTCAAAGATATTAAATATAATGGAAAAATGCAGATAATTGGAGTGTCAAATTTATCAGATATTATGAGTTTGTTCAATTGATTATAAAAAAATGAAAATTTGTAAAAAAAGTTGTTGACAAGTTGATAACAAAGTGATATTCTATTCAGGCACTCGCAAAAAACGAGTATAAAGATAAAAATTAATTTAAAAAGTTGTTGACAATAAAAAATGCTTGTGATAAAGTATAGGAGTTGTCGCTAAAAACAACAAACTGAACATTGAAAACTGAACAGTAATTAACCATCCCTGAAAGATTCGAGAGAATAATTCAGTGAACATCATCAAATGATGATTCCAAACAAACAATAAATCAGGATGAAGATAGCTAACGGTTATCATGAATCTAGATTAAA
>JAFQLS010000031.1 GCA_017396555.1 Lachnospiraceae bacterium
AAATGCTTTGAGAGGAGAAATGAGATGAAAAAGTATTCAAAATTATTTATTGCGTTCTTTTTATGTTTTCTTATGCTGACAGGATGCAATACAAGCAAGGAAGAAGCCAAGGTTTATTATTTGAATTTTAAACCGGAAGTAGCAGATGTATGGGAAGAAATTGCAGAACTATACACGCAAGAAACTGGGGTGGAAGTAAAGATACTTACGGCACCAAGTAATGGTAACGCTCAAGCATTAAAAGCTGAAATTGCAAAAAGGGATGCTCCTACCATTTTCCAAATTAATGGACCAGTGGAATTTGAGGATTGGAAAAATTATTGTGTTGATTTAAGTGATACAGAATTGTATTCATGGTTAAAAGATAAGAGTATGGCAATATCGGATGAAACAGGAGTTTATGGTATGCCATACGTAGTAGAAGGATATGGAATTATTTATAACGATGCCATTATGCAGAAATATTTCTCATTGGCAAGTAGAAGCACGAAATATAAATCTATGGATGAAATAAATACATATGCCAAGTTAGAAGAAGTAGTAAAAGATATGACAGAACATAAAAATGAGCTGGGTATTCAGGGGGTATTTGGTTCAACTTCTTTCTTTAAAGGAGAAGACTGGAGATGGCAGACACATTTAACAAATCTTCCAATTTATTATGAGTATAAGGATAAAGGGGTAAATGATTTAGAAACTATTGATTTTTCATATGGCAATAATATGAAAAAAATATTTGATTTATATTTAGATTATTCATGTACTCCTAAGTCAGAAGTTAAGAAAAAAACAGTAAATGATTCTATGGAAGAGTTCGCACTAGGTAAGTGTGCAATGGTACAAAATGGTAATTGGGCTTGGACACAGATTGCTTCCGTAAGCGGCAATACCGTTACAGAAGACAATTGTAAATATCTCCCAATCTATATTGGAGCAAAGGGAGAGGAAAACCAAGGGCTTTGTATTGGTACAGAGTGCTATATGTGTATTAATAATATGGTGAGTGAGGAATCTCAGCAGGCCTCTATTGATTTTATAGAATGGCTTTATAGTTCAGATATAGGTAAAGACTATGTTACAAACAAACTTCAATTCATCACGGTGTTTAATACATTTAGTGATGAAGAAACACCATCGAATCCGTTGGCAAGACAGGTATCCCAGTATGTTAGTGATGAATCTCTTTCTTCTGTAAGTTGGAATTTTACTACATTTCCTAGTCAAGGATATAAAGATAAGTTATCAGAACATTTGCTTATGTATATTAATGGGGAAATGGATTGGAGTGGAGTTAGTAAGTATGTTGTAGACCAGTGGAATGCTGAAAAAAGTGGAAAATAGAGGAGGACGCTATGAATAGTAAAGCTAAGGGACTTTCAATTGCAAATAAAGTAACGATGCTAATTGCCTGTACATCTATTACTTTGATGGTTGCAATATTGGTTGTAGCATACATAATTAATAGTAAAAATATAATTGAATTATGCGAAAGTTATTTGTATGATACATGTATTTCAGCATCAGATACCTTGTATGAAAGCTTTTTTGGAGAAGATGATCTGAGTGAATTACAGGTTCGCTTGGAATATATTTTGAATAACGTTGGTATTAATACGATGGATTCGAGTACCTGTTATTTAGTTGATTCACAGGGAACATATTTATATGCTAGAGATGATAGTTTATTAGGAACTGTGATTTCCAATAATGAAGTAGTACAAGAGGTATTAAATACATTGGCTAATGGTAAGATAACCACAGCAGATGTTCGTCAGTGTGTTGTTGATGGAAAAGAAGTGTATATTTCTTTTATTTGTACCGTAAACGATTGGATTTTGGTAGTACAGGCTGATAAAGATGATGTTATGAAGCCAATTACGACTATAAATATCTGGTGTATTTCTATAGGAATGATTTTACTGGTGGTATCATTGGTAATTGGTATTATCTTTACACAGATTATCACA
>JAFQLS010000032.1 GCA_017396555.1 Lachnospiraceae bacterium
ACTTGCTTTATCCGTTACATACTCTGCTAGTACTCTTGACAGTGTTCCACTTACATCAGTTACATATTCTGTTGTCGTCTCTGCCGTTTCCGTACTTATTCTTGTATTCTCGGCATTATACTTATAGGTTGTTCCTCCTGCTTCTGTCAGACGGTTTCTACAGTCGTATTTTAGTGTGGTTACTTCTCATGCCACTACTCCCTGTAGCATGTTTCCGTCTGCATCATAGGTTATTTCTTTGTTATTATAGCATATCAGGCGGTTGGCTGCATCATATTTCATCTCACAGTTTATGTTCTGGGTGATGGCTGTGGTGTTGCCTGTTCCTGATATCCTTGTTACATTACCTGATTCATCATAAGTGTATTCATAATCGTTTATGACCTCGGCTTTTCCCTCTTCTTTTATGCCAAGAAGCTGGCCCGCCTTGTCGTAGTTTCTGTAAGTTTTGTTACTTGCTTCAAAATGACGTATTTAAAATCAAATATTTCGTTAATATAAGTTAAAAAATAAATATCTAATTCTATTATGTAATACGTGTATATGCCTGCTATATGCTCCATACTAGAAAATGTGCGAAATCTGTTCAATGTATGTCGCATATGAATTTGCATATACACTGTGTTACTTAACTTAGTGGCTATATACTAATTAGTCATTATCAAAAAACATATATATCTCCTATAAATTACTATTCGTAATATCAAACAAAACTTCTATAATAAATTCTTTTATATCCTCATCTAATAATATTTCATATTCTTTTTTTAATATATTAATTATTTGCTGTTTGTTGATATTATTTAAAGCCATCCGTGCCAATGTAGTTATTGTTGCAAACTTTATATCTTCATCCTCAGATTTCAATAAATCTACTAATGGCTCAAAAAATTTTTCAGATGGATAATTTGATGAAATTTGAATTCCCCAATACTTTACTCCTTCATATACACTATCAAATGTTTTTAATAAATGAGGGACAACTTTTTCAATATCATACATCAATATAACATCCTCAACCATCTGATATACTCCATATCCATCCTTTCCTCCAAACGAATTTAAAAACAGCGAAATACATTGCTCATCAGGATTTTTAATAAAATAATCTCTAATTTCTGCATACTTTTTTATATCATTTTCTTGCAACTCATCATCACTTGGCATCGGTTGATGAGCCTTTAAAAATGAAACAGCCTCTTTTTTAGTAATCATTTTTCAAATCCTCCCAAAGCTTTATTTTGTCTTATCAATTCATTTAATTGTGCATTTATTATACTTCTGTCATATCCAGCTTCTTTTAGTAAAATTTTTAATTCTCTAACATCTGCAGCTAAATGTTGCCTATTAGTAAGTCCTTTTCTTAACGAGCCGTAAGTTGCTGTCTTTAAATGAATATCTTTTCTAATATTAATTGTAATTCCTTTGCCATGAGATACAGAACTTACAGCATCCTGAATTACATGATGAGCCGTATGAGTTTTGTTCAAACCTGTTTTCTTATTCCAATATGTAGATTTACTAAATGTTCCTACATATAAATCTTCCCCTGGCTTTGCTAAAGATATTTGATTAATTTTCAACTCAGACACGCTACTATCACTTGCAAAATACTGCAAGTTCATTTTTAATCTTGTTTCTCCGAATGAAGACGAAGCTATATCAGTTTTGCTGTTACCTTTAAACTTCCCAGCCACATTGCCAAAGCTCTTCTTTATCTTCCCAGCTACATTATCTTCCGATAACATCTTCCTTAGGTCATTTCCGTTTGATAACACTGCAGATGCCGATAATTTTGCTGCAAACATATTAAGACCAACAGCTCCGATTCCAGCCCAGTCTACATCTCCGGTCTCAATGTAATGCTGAACTACATCCACTGCTCCGCTTATCGCTGCCGCTCCACTTCTTAGGAAGGTTGCTCCATTTCCTATCAGACCACA
>JAFQLS010000033.1 GCA_017396555.1 Lachnospiraceae bacterium
ATGAAATCGTATGCCTTATTCAGTGTTTCCCGAAGTTTAGAGTTTTCAGCCTTCAATTGCTCATTCTCGTACATAACATCTATAAGTTTTTCCCTCAATGCTTCATTCCCACCGGAACCACAAGCCATTTCATATACCTGCTCCGCAATCTCCGCCCTTCTCTCCAGTTTCGTTGCCTTTTCCTCCAAATCCACCAGAGTATCACTTTGTGTTTTGATATAAGCCTCGATTCTGTCAGCTCGCTCATTTGCCTCTTTTACTCGTTCATCCGCTTCCTCATAATCCATCTGCTTAACCGCTACCCGCATGGATAAGGTATCATACTGCTGAACAAGCTGTTCCTTTTCACGCTCCAACTGCTCATTCTCTTGTTGCTTTTCATCAGCCTGCTCCTTCAATTCATCGTAACGAATTTCCTCTTTTAACACCTTATATTCCATAACCGATAAATCGTGATTGCGACCTTTAGACTTTTCTCTTATCTGTTCATCAAAGGCAATCTTTACCTTTGTATTTGCAACAGCTCTTAATTCATCCTGGAGAACTTCGGAAAGCACTTCTTTTGTAAATACCTTTCGTTTAGATACCTGTTTAGACAATCCTTTTTTGTAGCCGGTTGCTACCGGTACACCTACCACATGCATATGTGGACTGTCCTCATCCATATGAACTACTGCATTGGCTACAACAAACTCCGGAAGCAGATATTGTAATTCAGCTAGCATCATGCTATAAATCTTCTTCATATAACATTTATTTTAATAATGTTGCTGCCAATATGCTCTATCCCCTATCTGAATGATAATCTCCACCGCCATATCCTGTTCCTTATTGGCTACATGCTCAAAATAGTCTTCAATCTTACGATCTGCTCTGGTTTGATTTTCATGGTAGACTTTTAAAGCTTCATCAAATTCCTGATGGTAAACTGCTTTTACATCTTGAACAAGATTGTCAGTTCCGTATATCAGAAAAATATTATTGGCACTATATTCTTCTGATTTGTATTTTCTTAAATTGTGCTTTGCCACCCCGGCAAGCTTCGACTTAGATGTTATTGCACTTTTCTTATTGCTCACATGAGCTGTAAATGATATTCCTTCCATACACTTCCTCCATGTCACGAAGTGACAACTACATTATGCGTTTCTGCGCATCCCGCCGGAATCTTTTAATTCATAGGAATTTCTATTAGAGAACTTCCTATAACATAAAAAAAGACCACACTTGTGAACTTACGCAAGTGTGGTCTTTTATTCTTTTTAATGTATGCCTCATCGGCCGCGCATTTATTATCTCTTTGAGAACTGTGGCGCACGACGTGCTGCCTTGAGACCGTATTTCTTTCTTTCTTTCATTCTTGGATCTCTTGTAAGGAAACCTTCCTTCTTAAGAGCTGGTCTGAAATCTGCATCAGCCTGAAGTAAAGCTCTTGAAATACCATGTCTGATTGCACCAGCCTGACCTGTATATCCGCCACCGTGTACATTAACGATAACATCATACTTGTCAGTTGTGTTTGTTGTTACTAAAGGCTGCTTAACGATAACCTTTAATGTCTCTAAACCAAAATACTCATCTAATGATCTCTTGTTTATTTTAATCTCACCATTACCTGGTACTAAATATACTCTTGCGATACTCTTTTTTCTTCTACCTGTTCCGTAGAACTTTCCATTAACTTTTGCCATTTATTTTTCCTCCTTCCAGTTATCAATTAAAATGTTAAAGCTTCTGGCTTCTGTGCTGCCTGCTCATGTTCTGGGCCTGCGTATACATGAAGCTTCTTAATCATTTCTCTTCCTAAAGGTCCCTTTGGAAGCATTCCCTTAACTGCAAGTTCGATAACTCTCTCTGGCTTCTTAGCCATCATTTCCTTAAGAGTTGTCTCTTTCATACCACCAACATATTCAGAGTGATTGTAGTAAATCTTCTGATCCATCTTCTTACCAGATACTGTAATCTTCTCAGCGTTAACTACGATTACATAATCACCTGTGTCGATGTGTGGTGTAAATGTAGGCTTATTCTTACCTCTTAAAACTTTAGCTATCTCAGATGCTAAACGACCTAATGTATATCCTGTAGCGTCAACTACATACCATTTTCTTTCAATTGTTGCTGGACTTGCCATGTAACTCTTCATTGGTTTACCTCCTAATAAACTTTAAATAATCATTTATGATAAATACTATTACCGGGGCTTTGGTTTAGTATTTCTCGCATAAGCTGTCACAGTAAATTATTATATTATACAGTTTTTAAAGTGTCAACTACTATTTTCCCTAATTTTGCTAACTTTTTATATATACAAGTATCTTACTCCTCGTAATCTATTCCGATAAGTGTCAATCCCCTTGACGGAGCTTTAGGTCCTGCCACATTTCTATCCTTAGCATCAATAATTTCCTTAACATGCTCTGGTGGATATACCGACAATCCAACCTTAATAAGCGTTCCTACAATAATTCTAACCATATTATACAAAAAACCATTTCCGCTTATTCTAAAAGTAATAATATCTTCATTGTTTTTACTTATTTCAAGACTATACACTGTTCTCACAGTATCAGACACCTGACTTCTTGCAGAACAAAAGCTTTTAAAATCATGCTCACCAACTATATATTGTGATGCTTGTCTCATTTTATCCACATCAAGCGGCATGTACACAAAATGCGTATACAGACGATTAATTGGCATATCAAATCTTCTGTTAAGTATTTTGTATTCGTATGTCTTTGTACTATTACAGTACCTTGGATGAAAATCAAGTGCCACTTCCTCCGAACCCTGAATAGTTATATCCTCCGGAAGTCTTTGATTAAGCGCAAAACTAATCTTTTCGGCAGGAATCTTAGTTTCGGTATCAAACACTGCTACATTTGCAAGCGCATGTACACCCGAGTCAGTACGACTGGCACCAATAACCTCTATATTCTCATTTAATAATTCTGACAATGTTTTATTTATTACTTCTTCAACAGTTATTCCATTAATCTGTTTCTGCCAGCCACAGTAATTTGTACCGTCGTAGGCTATCAAAAGTTTAACTCTTTTCATATTTTCCTCTTTCCGCTAACTACAAATAATTTGCCCCCACAATAAGTCCAAGATAAATCACATATACCAAATATGCTATCCCATCACCCTTCTTATATCTCAAAGGCTTCATCTTGGTTCTTCCTTCACCTCCGCGATAACATCTTGCATCCATTGCTGTCGCCAGGTCATTTGCCCTTCTAAATGCCGAAATAAGAAGCGGCACAAGAATAGGCACCATACTTTTTGCTCTTCTAAGCACTCCTCCACTCTCAAAATCTGCTCCTCTTGCACGTTGTGCTTTCATTATTTTATCTGTTTCTTCCATAAGAATAGGAATAAATCTTAGTGCAATCGACATCATCATTGCAATTTCATGAACAGGAATCTTGATTTTATTCAAAAACCCGAGTGCCTTCTCTAAACCATCCGTAAGGTCATTTGGTGTAGTAGTAAGTGTCATCAAAGAAGAACCTATTATAAGATATATAAGCCTTACTGCCATAAAAAAAGCATTATAAATACCCTCATATGTTAACTTAAGTATCCCAAATTTCCATATAATCGTTCCGGGTGTAGTAAATAAATTAAAGCTTACACTTATAAGTAACAATATAACAATCGCCTTAAGTCCTCTTACAATAAACTTAAAAGGTACTCTTGACAATTTAATGACACCTAACAGTGCAAGAGTTGCGATAATATAACCAAATATATTATCCGCCACAAATAACGACACAAGGAATACCATTGTTCCAAATAGTTTAACTCTCGGGTCGAGCCTGTGGATTATGGAATTTTCTCTATAATACTGTCCAATAGTTATATCCTTAAGCATTAATATTTAATCCTTTCAACGCCTCTTCTATAGTAGTGGCATTCTCATCCACATCATAGCCACTTTCCTTTAGTCTTTGCATAAGGTAAGTAATTTGCGGAGCTGCAAGTCCTATTTCTTCCAACTCCTTATGATATCTAAAAATTTTCTTAGGAGAATCATCATACATAATACTGCCCTTATTCATCACAATCATTCTATCCACATATTTTGCAATATCCTCCATACTGTGCGAAACAAGTATGACCGTTATTTTTCTTTCCCCATGAATCCTCTTTAACAACTCTAATATATTATCTCTACCCTTCGGGTCAAGACCTGCTGTTGGTTCATCAAGAATCAAAATCTTTGGCTCCATGGCAAGAATTCCGGCTATAGCTACCTTTCTCTTTTCACCACCAGACAATTCGAATGGCGATTTATTATAATAATTTTCACCAATGCCTACGAGTGCAAGAGCCTCCTTAGCCTTAATCAAAGCCTCTTTTTCTGACAATCCCTGATTTCGTGGGCCAAATGCAACATCCTGCAAAACCTCTGCTTCAAACAACTGATGCTCCGGATACTGAAATACCAGCCCCACTTCCAGCCTAAGATTTTTTCTATTGTATTTTTCACCGAAAATATCTTCACCATTATAGCTCACGACACCTTCCGTCGGTTTAACCAATCCATTAAAATGTTGAATAAGAGTTGATTTACCAGAGCCGGTATGCCCTATTAAACCAACAAACTCTCCATCATTCACTTCAAGATTAATATCCTTAAGTGCCCTAAATCTGTTTATAGTGCCATCTTCATATATATAATTAACATTTTCCAATTTGATTGACATTACTTCACCAATCTCCCATATTCTTCTACAAATTCATCTATGGTTAGAATTCCATCTCTCATAGAAATTCCTCTTTTTCTTAACTCATACGCAAGCTCTGTTACCTGCGGAACATCCAGACCAATCTCCTTAAGCTTTTCTACATTTGAAAATATTTCTCTCGGAGTACCCTGCATTTCAACCTTTGCATTGTTCATAACATACACCCTGTCTGCATCTATTACCTCATCCATATAATGAGTTATAAGAATAACTGTTATTCCTTCAGTCTTATTAAGGTGTTTTATTGTCGAAATAACCTCTTTTCGTCCTACCGGATCAAGCATTGCTGTAGGTTCATCCAAAATTATACATTTAGGTCGCATAGCAACCACACCTGCAATTGCAACCCTTTGTTTCTGTCCACCGGACAGCTTGTTAGGCGAATGTTCTCTATATGCATTCATTCTTACAGCATTTAAAGCATAATTTACTCTATCCCATATTTCCTTTGTCTTAACTCCCATATTTTCCGGTCCAAATGCAACATCCTCTTCAACCACAGTTCCTATAATCTGATTATCAGGATTTTGGAATACCATTCCTGCACTTTGACGTACATTCCATACATCTTCTTCCGCAGATGTATCATAGCCATTAACCCACACACAGCCTTCCGTTGGGTATAAAATAGCATTAAGATGTTTAGCAAACGTAGATTTACCGGAACCATTGTGTCCCAAAACTGCAACAAAGCTTCCCTGCTCAATTTCAATGTTCACATCATCAAGTGCTCTATAAGAGCCGATAACATTCCCATCCTCATCACACTTCGGATAATCATGTATTAAATTTTTCGTCCTAATTATATTACTCATCATTTTCACCTTGCATTTTTTTGAATCTTTGCTAAAATCTTTTTTTGGATATAATAAAAGGAATTGACAACTATGAAAAAAACAATTAAAAGCTTTATTAAAAATCAAACAGTACTTTTCATAGCAATAATAGCTATGCTAATAACCTGTATCATAATACCACCGGATGACAACTACCTTGAATATTTTAATTTCACAACTCTGGCAACTTTGTTCTGTACACTTTCAGTAGTAAATGCCTTTGCCGATATACATATATTTGAAATTATCAGTAAAGCCATCATTGTACGTCTTAAGAATCTGCGACGTGCAACCTTTGGCATTGTATTCATAACATTCTTCGGCTCAATGATTCTTGCAAATGACATGGCTCTTTTAACCTTTTTGCCTCTTGGATATTATCTTCTTAAAAATACAGATAACAAACAGTATATGGCGTATGTATTCATTTTGCAAAATATTGCGGCTAATCTTGGCGGAATGCTAACTCCTTTTGGAAATCCACAAAATCTTTATCTATATTCATATTACAACATAGATACAGTAAAATTTATGGCAATAATGTTTAGACCATTTATAGTATCCACAATAGTTATAATCATTTTATGCCTATTTGTAAAGCCTGTTCCTTTGGTTCTTAAAAACAATAATAAATATTTTCTTAATCTTCCAAAGACAGTCATTTATTCTTTTTTATTCATATTCAGCATATTAATTGTGTTGCGTATTTTTCCTTATGTCTTAGGAACCGGAATTATTACACTGCTTTTGATAGTAATGGACAGACATGCAATTAAAACCGTAAACTACCCACTTATTCTCACATTCTGCGCTTTCTTTGTATTTAGCGGAAATATGGCAAGAATACCTGAAGTACATATGCTATTTAACAAGATTCTTCCAATAGATACATTATTCTTCGGAATACTTTCCTGCCAGTTTATAAGTAATGTTCCTAGTGCAGTACTGTTGTCACATTTTACAAATGATTATGCAAGTCTTCTGCCTGCTGTAAATATAGGCGGTCTCGGAACACTAATTGCATCTCTTGCCAGTTTAATAACATTTAGCGAATACCGCAAGCATAAGCCTGACGATATCCGCTCTTACATAACCAAATTTTCTATTATTAATTTTGCATTTGTAATGCTATTATTTATTACTTGTAAAATCCACTGACGAGCTATGCTTGCGCAAATATTCCTTAGCCGAAACATATGCTTTATATTCAGAAACATTGAATTTTCTTACATCTTTAGAATCATATTCCTCAACTATATCTTTGTAATAATCTTCAAGTATATCTTCATATCCTTCTAAATCTACAAGATATGGTGCTGCATCATAAGATAACTCCTTTACAAGATACCTTACATCCTTATATTCCTTGATATGATTAACATTTTCCCGAGCAATAAGAGCATCCGGTCTAATCAAAGCAAATACCATATATGCGATAGCTGTTGCTGCAACTGCATACTCAAATACAGGAAATCTGTCAGTAAATATCGAAATTGTAAGTCCTATCATATATAACGCTGCTACAAAAAGTACAATCATTCCTAAAATTCTGGCAAATGTTAAATGGTAAGTATTAATATACATATTAAGTCTATATGCTGATGATGCAAGCATAATAAATGTACACAAAGAAATAACTGTAAGACATCCCTGCAGCAATACATTTTTCTCAAATAATGCTTTACATACAAATATAATTATCATATTAATAATTGCAACAATCACCAATTGATAAAAGCCTTCCTTTGCATACTGTGCATATGTATATTCTTCAGGAAGAAAATATGTACCCTTGCCGAATAATGCAACCACCTGAATAACACTAAATAATACATAAACAAGAGACAAGGTTATTGATACTGTTATTGCAGCGACCGGATTATATTTCTTAGAATCAAATGTAAATATTTTAATTTTTTTGTCATAAGAAGTCTTAGCAAATGAATAAGTAACAAATAAACCAATAAAAATATAAGTTATTGCCGTACATATGCTTTTTATATCATTCAAAGAATCAAACATATAAAGAAGTACTTTTCTAAATACAGCATCTGCACTTGTCAAAAGTGAAAGAACAACTAACAATATCGGAATCGAAACTAATATACCAACTAACACCATATTTTTTCCTGAAGAAGACTTTGTAACAATTTCATCTTCTTCATTATTATCAGATTTCTTTGTAGATAAATTAATTTCTTTAAAAGGAGCCTGAATATTTGCAATCATTTCTACAACAAAACATATAATAGACATTAATCCACCATACATTCCCATATTTCTAACCTTGTAAAATTTTTTTACCAGATACACAACTATTAATGTAAAAATTACAACCTTAGTAAAATATATATTAACCTTGTTCTGTGTTAACGGAACAGTTACAGACAATGCTATACAAGCTGTCGCATATAATATATCCGAAAACGTAAAGCCCTCTCCACTGTATCCTGTAAATCCTGCAAGTCCTATAACCATCAGTAAAACCAATATAGGAAATGTAATTCCACTCGGATTTTCAAACATACATACTGCATAAATAATTCCATACAGTACACTCAACTTAAATGTCTTATTCATAAGTACCTCCACATCCTTTAGTAATATGTTCCATGCTTTTTATATCCTTCGCCAAAAATCTCTGTAGCTGATGTAACTATCAAAAAAGCTCCATCGTCAATATTTTCAACTATTTCCGCAGCCTCCGGTAACTGCTGCCTTCGCATGACACACATAATCATTTCTGTATCTCTTCCTGTATATGCCCCTTTACTCTTAATGTATGATACACCAACACTCAATTTATCGAGCAAAATCTGTGCTATCTCGTGATTCTTCTCACTAAATATATATATACATTTAGCTTCATCACCACCATACAACACCTTATTCATCACAAGTGAAGCTGACATAACCGAAATGCCTGCATATAAAGCCACATCTATATCTTTAAATACAAATGCAGATATACTAACTACTATTATATCAGATATAAGAAAAATCGCGCCCGTTTTTATATACCGATACTTCATTTTAACTAATCTGACGATAATGTCAAGTCCCCCTGTAGTTCCACCATTTCGAAATATTATTCCCAGACCAAAGCCAACCAGTCCACCACCAAATAAAGCTGCAAGAATTGGTACCCTGGTTACACATATCCCTCTATTAACAAGCAAATCCACTACCACTGATGAAATTACCAATGCGTATAGTGTATAGCCCATAAGCTTTCTCCCTAGTTTTTTGAAGCCAACTAACAGTATTGGTATGTTAATAAATAATATTCCTATACCCGTTGGAATTTTAAACAAATGGTTGAGCATAATCGATATTCCGGTAACCCCTCCCGGTGCTAAATTATTGGGCTCTAAAAAAATTCCTATCCCAATCGAATATATCAATGCTGCAAATGTAATTAAAATCAATTTCATTAATTATCCCCCCATCTCCTACTTTGCAAACTGACTATTATAAAGATTACTATAAAATCCCCCTTTTGCCAGTAATTCCTCGTGCTTCCCCTGTTCTATAACATTTCCATCTTTCATTACAAGTATTATATCAGATTCCTTTATAGTAGACAATCTATGTGCCACAATAAAACTTGTTCTCCCCTTCATCATTCTTGAAAATGCCTGCTGTATCTTAATTTCAGTTCTGGTATCAATAGAAGATGTTGCTTCGTCAAGAATTAACATTGGTGGAAGTGACAGCATAATTCTCGCAATACATAATAACTGCTTCTGACCCTGGGACAAACTTCCTCCATCTTCTCCTATAACTGTATCATACCCATTACTTAATCTTTTTATAAATCCATGTGCATGTGCCGCCTTTGCTGCTGCAATCATTTCTTCATCTGTAGCATCAGGCTTACCCATACATATATTATCTCTTATAGTTCCCGCTTTTAGCCATGTTTCCTGCAAAACCATACCAAAATTCGTTCTAAGACTTGCTCTTGTTACATTTCTTATATCATTTCCATCTACTTCTATCCTTCCACTGTTAACATCATAAAATCTCATAAGCAAATTGATAAGTGTGGTTTTTCCACAACCCGTAGGACCTACAATTGCCACTCTCTGTCCCGGTTCAACTGTTAAGTTGAAATTCTCAATAAGCTTTTTTTCCGGAACATATGAAAAGCATACATCAGTCAATTTTATTCTGCCTTTTACATTATCAAGAACTACAGCAGCTTTAGAATCCGGAATCCGTGGTTCTTCTTCAATAAGCTCAAATACACGTCCCGCACAAGCTAGTGCATTTTGAAGTTCCGTAATAACACCCGATATTTCATTAAATGGCTTGGTGTATTGGTTTGCATAACTCAAAAATACCGTAAGCTGTCCTACTGACATTGAACCACGCATTGCTGCAAGTGCACCTGTTAGTCCAACCCCTGTATATACAAGACTGTTAACAAAACGTGTTGACGGATTTGTTAGTGATGAAAAGAAAATTGCCTTTAAAGAACATTTTTCAAGTCGGTTATTAATCTCATCAAATGTCTCTATAGATTCATCTTCCCTCGAAAATGCCTGAACAACTTTTTGGTTACCTACAATTTCATCTATAAAAGCTGTCTGTTCTCCTCTAGTCTCCGACTGAAGCTTAAACATATTATAAGTCTTTTTTGCTATAAAGCTTGCTACAAATAAGGAAACAGGTGTAATCACAACTACTACAATCGCAATTTTTACATTTATACTAAACATAAAAATTAATGTTCCAACAATTGTGATAATTCCTGTAAACAGCTGTGTAAATCCCATAAGCAAGCCTTCTGAAAACTGGTCTACGTCAGCCACAACTCTACTAACTACATCACCATGCGGATGCCCGTCAATGTATTTTAGGGGAAGAAGCTGTAAACGTTCAAATGCTTTATTTCGCATATCCTGTATAATCGAATATGCCATCTTATTATTACTAATATTCATAATCCACTGGGAAATGGCTGTTATGACAATAACAATCAGCATCTTAATTATCAAATCTTTTATTCCTTTAAGATTAACATTTCCCTTACCTATAATCATATCCACAGCATCACCTGTAAGAATAGGCAGATAAAGTGTAGAGATAACAGTAACAAATGCTGCAATTATAGACAATATCATATATATGTTATATTTTTTTATATATTTGAGAACTTTTTTTAAAATTTGCGTCTGAGTCACTTGTATCTCTCCTATTCTTCAGATTTTTTGAACTGTGAATAATAGATTTCCTGATAAACTTCACAATCCACAAGCAAATCGTCATGCCTTCCAATGCCTACAACCTCACCATCATCAAGTACAATTATCTGGTCTGCATACTGAATAGAGGCTGCTCTTTGAGAAACGATAAATGTTGTAATGTCATCCTTCATTTCTCTTATCGCTTTTCTAAGTGATGCATCTGTTGCAAAATCAAGAGCAGATGCACTATCATCAAGTATTAGTATATCCGGTTCCTTTATAACTGCTCTTGCAATTGTAAGACGCTGACGCTGTCCACCCGAAAGATTCTTACCACCCTGCGAAACATACGAACTCAATTTGCCGTCTTTTTTATCTACGAACTCCTTAGACTGTGATATTGATAATGCCTTATCCAAATCCTCTTCTGAGGCGTCATTTTTGCCCCATTTTAGGTTTTCTTCTATTGTACCCTTAAACAGTACAGCCTTTTGCATAACAACGCCTATTTTATCTCTAAGCATTTCTCTGGGATATTTTTTTATATCAACACCATTAATATATACAGTTCCCTCGGTAGCATCATAAAATCTTGGTATAAGATTTACAAGCGATGTTTTTCCCGAACCTGTACCACCAATAATTCCTATTGTCTGTCCTTTTTTCACAGTAAAATTAACATTACTTATTGCCGGCTCACCACCACCTGCATATTTAAGAGAAACATTTTCAAATCTGACAACATCATCCGTACTTACTTCCTGTGGCGCATCATTTTCAAATTTCATTGAAGATTTGATGTTAAATATACCTTCTATTCTGCTAGCACATGCCAATGCTTTTGTTACTGTCACAATAAGATTAGCTAACTTAATCAGTTCCACTAGTATTTGCGACATATAATTGAGAAGTGCCACAACCAAGCCTGTATCCAATATACCTAATTCAACCTTAATTGCACCTGTCCATATAAGAGCTACAGTTGCTACATTTACGATTACATACGTCAAAGGATTCATAAGTCCTGATACCTTACCAACCTTCATCTGAATTAAAGATAATGCAGATGTTGCTGCTTCAAAATTATCTATCTCACTCTCTTCTTTATCAAATGCTCTTATAACCCTTGTTCCTGAAAGATTTTCTCTTGTTATTCCAAGAACCTTATCAAGTCCTGTCTGAACCTTCTTATACATAGGTATCGTTATCATCATTATTCCAAATACCACTATAGATAATGCCGGTATTGTTACGACAAATATTAATGCTGCCTTAACATCTATTGTAAATGCCATTATCATCGCACCAAATACTATAAATGGCGAGCGCAGAAACAATCTTAACACAAGATTAACTCCCGACTGCAACTGGTTTATATCACTTGTCATTCTGGTTATAAGTGTTGAAGTTCCTATAGAATCAATTTCTGTATATGATAACTCCTGTATATGTGTAAATAATGAATGTCTTAATTTTGTTGCAAAGCCCACTGCTGCCTTTGCCGAAAAATATTGTGCCGTAATTGAACAAATCAATCCTATAACTCCAAGTGCAACCATTATCAAGCATCTCTGAATAATATAAGTCCTGTTTCCTCCTTCTATTCCAACATTAATT
The DNA here is from genome assembly GCA_017396555.1 of Lachnospiraceae bacterium. Taxonomy (GTDB): domain Bacteria; phylum Bacillota; class Clostridia; order Lachnospirales; family Lachnospiraceae; genus RGIG1934. The sequence goes on from JAFQLS010000033.1 coordinate 12,403, forward strand.
ATATCAGCCATAATTAATGGAATAATAAGTTCAAAGGTTGCTTCCAGAAGCTTGAATAAAGGTCCAAGTATACTTTCCTTTTTATATTCTTTTAAATATACAAGCAAACTTTTCATGATTTACTTAATTCCTTCCAAATTCAGATAATACAAGCCCCGGATTCTTATCAAGAACCATATTAATACTCCATTCATTTACAAATATTAATAATGGATTATCTTTTAAGTCTTTAATCTTCTTCATATCCGATGTTCCTATAATTCTGTTAACATCTATGTCCTTACTTTCTATCCATCTAATATGCTCATATGGAAGTGGCTCTAATCTGATTTCCACGTTATATTCGTTCTCAAGTCTGTATTTTAATACATCAAACTGAAGTACACCCACAACGCCAACAATTATTTCTTCCATACCTGTATTAAATTCCTGAAAAATCTGTATGGCACCTTCCTGTGCAATCTGATTTACACCCTTAACAAACTGTTTTCTCTTCATCGTGTCAATTTGTCTTACTCTTGCAAAATGCTCCGGAGCAAATGTTGGTATTCCCTCAAATACAAATTTCTCACCTGATTTGCACAATGTATCTCCAATAGAGAATATACCCGGATCGAATACACCAATTATATCTCCGGCATATGCTTCTTCAACTATATGTCTTTCCTGCGCCATCATCTGTTGTGGCTGAGATAATTTAACTTTCTTGCCACCCTGCACATGATTAACTTCCATTCCTGCGTCAAATTTTCCAGAGCAAATTCTCATGAATGCAATTCTATCTCTATGAGCCTTATTCATATTTGCCTGTATCTTAAATACGAATGCAGAAAAATCTTCTTTAAAAGGATCTATTTCTCCTTTGTTAGACATTCTGGAAAGTGGAGATGTTGTCATATCAAGGAAATGCTGTAAGAAATTCTCCACACCAAAATTAGTAAGAGCAGAACCAAAGAATACTGGTGACAAATCTCCTGCCTGTACTTCGTCTAAATCAAACTCCGCACTTGCTCCATCTAATAATTCTATATCTTCCATTAACTTGTCGTATTTTTCCTGTCCAATCTCATTTTTAAGTTCATCACTGTCTATAGCCAATTTCTTTGAACCTACTTCTTTCTGGCCATTCTGAGTAGCTGTAAATGTAGTAACAAGGTTTTCTTTTCTTTCATATACACCCTTAAATTCTTTACCCGAACCTATAGGCCAGTTGATAGGACATGTTTTAATTCCAAGTACATTTTCAATTTCATCTAACAATTCAAAGGGGTCATTAGCTTCTCTATCCATCTTATTAATAAATGTGAAGATAGGGATATGTCTAAGCACACATACTTTGAAGAGTTTAATTGTCTGTTTCTCAACACCCTTTGAAGCATCTATAACCATTACTGCTGAATCAGCAGCCATAAGGGTTCTATAAGTATCCTCCGAGAAATCCTGATGTCCCGGTGTATCAAGAATATTTATACAGAATCCGTCATAATTAAACTGCAATACTGATGATGTAACAGAAATACCTCTTTCTTTTTCTATCTCCATCCAGTCTGACACAGCATGCTTAGCTGTTTTCTTTCCTTTTACTGAACCTGCAAGATTAATTGCCCCACCATATAACAGAAATTTTTCTGTAAGAGTTGTCTTACCTGCATCGGGATGGGAAATAATTGCAAATGTTCTTCTTTTTTTAATGTCACTTGTATAATCTGGCACCTTGGTGTCCTCCTAATATCATTTTTTCTTAGAATATAATACCTTTTTTGGGGATAATAGTAAATACAAATTTTTATTCTTTTTTAGACGAGGAGCAAAATCCTACTAATATAGGAAAAAGGAAAAAACATAGGAGTATATTGGGTTGAACAGACCTACTAAAGTAAAGAAAATACAAAATAGTAGGAGTAAAAAGGGTTATTTACTCCTACTATTTGATAAAAGAAGGATTTTAGTATGAAGAAATTAAATTCATCATAAACTAAATATTCACTTCTACATTCCCATAATCTTACGAAGTTCCTTAAGAGTTGGTGCCTTTGAATCCTTTTCAGAAATCTGATTAAGATCACTAATATCAATCTGAATCGGCCACTTGATATCAAGTTCAGGATCCAGTGGGCAAAGCGCTGTACCAGACATTCCCGGCATCCATTCATTATCAAAGAAATATAAATATTCTGTGTCTTCCAATGCTTGAAAACCATTACATACCCCTTGTGGAACAAATACTTGAACACCAGGTGTTATATGAACAGTCTGAACTGCTCCAAAGCTCTTACTGTCTGGTCTTGTATCAACATACACTCCAAAAACAGAGCCATAAGCTACCGTAACTAATTTGGACATTGCTTCACCATGAAGTCCACGAACAGCTCCCTTCTTTGTTTTGGTTAGATTAATCTGTTTCCATCTCGTTACTGTATCCGGAAGAACTTCAGAATATACGCTACCACGGAATAATTCTCGTACTGTTCCACGATCATCAGTTACCATTTTCACACTAATTATTTTTAACCCATCAATATTAGAATCTTTAACCTCAAAATTATCAATATGTAAACTCATTTTTCTTCTCCTTTATGTCTATAATTTATTTATCTCCATAGTAATATCTGCATTAAAATATATATACATTGTCTTCATCAATCTTATATATAAGTCTATCCTTGCCGTTAATGTGTCTGCTCCAATATCCTAGCAATTTCCTGGTAAGAGCTTCCAACTTGCCCAGACCCTCATTTCCATTTTATATAAGATTATTATATGATTCCTAAGATATCATCCTTTTTACAAGGACTTTATTCTGTACTATTATTATATTGTTCACTTTTCTGTACGTCAATATTTTATTAATTTTTATCCAGCTTAGCCTAATTTGCTTTCGTTACATGTTTATCTTCTTCAAGGTTGTTGAATATATATACAAAAATACATCGTTGCTTCTGTTGAATAGGTAGAAATTAAAGAGTTTGACTAGAATCATTAATAAGTATAGTAGAACAAAGTATTACTATGGGTAAATTTAATTTTTTTAGATTGATTTTATCCAATTACACTTAAGAAAGTACACAAAGAAAGCTACTATTGGTAAATATACAATCATTTTACACAAATCATAATGCATTTTTAGTATACTTGTTGTTAATTCAAGTTCTCTACATTTACTTCTACACATTTCAATGGTAAAATCATCCTGTATTTTTATTTCATTGAACTTCATCCTTTATCATCCCCTCGATATCATTGATTAGATTGTTTTTTGTATTGAATGATACACCCAAACTGACACATCATTCAACAGAAGGACTTCTAATTACATCTAGAAATTCCTTTGTGTTACCCACTATAATCTGCGCTCCATTTGCCACCAAAAAATCTCTATCCCTAAATCCCCAATCTACACAAACAATATCCAAACCACTATTTTTTGCAGTCATAATATCTACATCTGAATCTCCTACATAAAGAATTTTCTTGTCTTGAAGCTTCAGCTTTTCTATAACAATATTAACCATATCAGGAGCCGGCTTTTTAGCTACATTTTCCATTTCTCCTAAAGCATAGTCAACAACGCCTTCAAAGTACATTTTTTCCAGTTCCTGCACTGCAAAATGCGCTTTATTAGATACTATTGCAGTTAAAATGCCATTATTTTTTAAATGTGTAAGCAATTCATCAATACCATTGTAAGTACATGTATTATCATTACAATGTTCCTTATAATGAGTCCTAAAATCTTCTAAAATTTGTTTGTATTCTGGTGTATCTGAACCAAAACCACTAGCACGATTTATTAATTTACCAATACCATTTCCAACAAAACTTCTTATTTCTTCTAAGGAACGTAGTGGAAAACCATTTTTCTCAAGTGCATAATTAACACTATTAGTTAAATCTACCAATGTATCTAATAAAGTTCCATCTAAATCAAAAATAATTGCATCATACTTATATTTACTCATTTGAAATAATACCTTTCATAGCTACTATTTTAATAAAATCTTTACTGTCTGTCTCTATCCAAAAGCTCTCTGTATTTATCATTATATACTCTCATTCTATGCTCCGATGAAGGATTCATCGTAACCTCAAATGGTATTCTCTGTTCTCTAACCATCTGCTTAGCTAGCATAGTGAATGCTGCTGTCATAGTAATACCGAGATTGTCACATACCTGTTCAAATTCTTTCTTTATATCTTCTTCGAGTTTTACATTTACATTTATCTTTGCCATTTTGTAAGCAATTATCTCGTTTACTTGCCTATCGGCATTATAACACATCCATTTTTCACTTCAAGTATGAATTTTTAAAATGATATCCGCTCGCTAAAATTTTATCCTCTCCATATATCCTCTATCCAACTCACATACTGTATCGCAGAGTATTTCTATATCCTCTGCTGAATGCGAAGCAAGAATTATAGTTTTTCCTCCATTTTTAAGTTTTAACAGTAATTCTCGCATATCTGCAACCCCCTGTTTATCTAGTCCATTCATAGGCTCGTCCAAAATCAGGATATCCGGATCTTCCATAACAGCTTGTGCCATACCTAATCTTTGTCTCATACCAAGACTATATTTTCTAACAGACTTTTTCAGCTTTGGGTCTAACCCTACTAATCTTATCGTGTCTTCTATTTCTTTCTTACCAATCTTTTTCTTAAGGCCTGCTAATATTTCAAGATTTTTCTTTCCGCTGTAATACGGTATGAATCCGGGTGTTTCTATAATAATCCCTATGTTATTGGGAAAATCCACTTCTTTACCTATTTTCTTCCCTTCAACAAATATTTCACCATCAGTATATTTAACAAAGCCACATATACATTTCATAAGCATCGTTTTTCCCGAACCGTTACGGCCAATAAGACCATGAATTTTGCCTTTTTCAAATGAAATATCAATATTATGAAGAATATGTTCCTTACCAATAACGAGATTTACATTTTTTACTTCAATTACATTTTTATCATCTCTCATACTTAATCCTCCAAATCTTCTACTTTAGAAAAATCATATCTCTTGATTGCAAATATGTTCCAAATGATTAATACTAATAAAATAATTCCAAAATACATATATGAATTAACTATTGGAACTACAGGCTTTTTAAATATATCATCGTAATGCATCCATGTAATTGCATTGCTAACCGGAAAAACCCACTTTACAACACCTTCGAAAATCGTACTACCTATCCCAACACATAATACAGTTATATTTAATAGCAATCCTAATATTTTCTTGCTATATGAAAATGCAAGAAGTTGAACTAACGCAATAATAATTATCATAAATATAACTAAAACTGACGTATGTAATAATGCTTGATTTGGTAATAAATTATTATATAATCTCGCATTTATCAATTCTGATAATATATTTTTCTCATCTGGAAATTCTATAAAATATTTAGTTGTAACATCACTCCATGCATTGTATATATATGCTTTTTTCATAATACATAAACACGAAACAGCAAATATTGCCACTATATATGACACACCTGCATATATAGCAAACAAGAGCTGTCCCAGCATCCAATTCACTTTACCAGTTCTAATCATATAGAACATAGAATTTCCATCTGATTTTGGAAAATCAGATATGAGAGCAAGAAAAATAATAGGAATAACAAACAACAAAAAAGGTGAATTGCCTATTGCAATAAAAGGTTCAATAACATTAATATATTTGCTCATTTTGTCACTATTTTCAATGAGAACCTTTATGATGTAATCATATACAAATATAATCATAGCAACAAATAATATCATTCTTGGATTTGTTACCCATTTGATATATTCAGTTTTTGCAACACTTAAGATTTTTCTTAATGATAAATTCCTATTGTCCACAGTCACACCTCCTGCTCATAATTATGTTATATATTATTAAGCTACAGATGACTAACGTTATATGAAGCGCAAAATAACTTCCAATTTCTGACCAACTTACATGAAATATCTGTGTACTGGTATTAACCCTTAAATTCACAAAATTACTTGTAAACCATTTAGGCAACTCCCAAAAAGACATACTCATACTCTGTTTGTCTATGAATGACGATAACATATAATTCAGAATATAAGGTACACATAGAACAATATATTTATTTGTTACAAAGGAAGACATTATATACGCAAACACAGCTGATAAAGCTCCATATACAAAAAAAACTGCAAGCTTTAATCCAATCATAGAAACATAACCTATAGCATCATATACCTTTATAAAATCCGGATGGTTATATAGCATAATATTATCAATATATCTTATTACATTTTTATCCGTTCCCATTACAGGAAAAATAATAGCTAACAATATACCAAACAAAGCGTATCCGAACATAAATACCATACCACCACTAATCATCGATGATAATAATTTTCCTAAAGCAAATCTTTTCTTTCCTACACGAACAAGTTCATATCTCATAGCCTTATTTTTCCTCTCAGCACATAAGAGTGGTATCAAAGGCATTCCTGCAAGTACTGGTGCAAACATCCATAAATAACTTCCTGTTTCTTTAACAAAGATAACTTTTACATTTGCATCATCTAAATTTTCTTTAATATCCTTAACGCTAAAATCCGTCAATATATCAACTATATTATAATTATATAGGCCATACGTATCTCTAGCCATACTTCCTGTAAAACATATAAGCGCTGTAGCGACAACCGCAAGCCAAAATGTACTGCTGCCTAATATTTTCTTCATATCCTGAATAACAATATTCCTAACTTTTCCCATACATTCATCTCCTAGTCTCCAGGCGTAAATCTTTTATTAATTTCACCCGTTACTGCATCAACTGTAAATACAACCGTCTTTTTATCTTCAGTATTAATACAAATCAAGCTCCATACAGGTCTGCAACCTTTTACATAATCAAAATTATATATAAGTTCAATACTCTGAACATTATAGGTTGAATTTATGCCTATTTGTGTAGATACAGTATTAATAGCTTGGTCAAGAGGTATAACCTCTGTTATTGGTTCTCCTTTCTTAGAATATTCTATACATAAAGCATCTTGAATATAATAATCGAATTTATCTGTTTCTATCATATTTATCGTCCCGAAATCTTCAACGCAGCATGACTCTAAATATTCGCCGGGTCCCCAATCCTTGTCTGCCTCAATATCTACAGGTACTCCGTATAATTGTCTTCTGAGTCTGAATCGAAATGCATATATATCATCCGTAACCTTATACACATGTGTACAATAAACCTTTTCTTTTATATAATCTTTTTTCTCAAAAGGTAAGTCATTTTCAAAAAAGCTCTCAACATATTCTATACCTTCTCTAACAGACATTTTGCCATTTAGTAACTGATACTCGTCATCTAGTCTGCTATCTTCAGTATTATAATAATATCTACCTACTTCTTCACATATATTTTCAATATATCCATTATTATACTGTACAAGTTCAATATTGTTTTCACTAGCATATTTCCATCTCATTTTGATTGCATCACCAATATCTGCCCATACCATATTAAAACTGGCATCTATATTAGCGTTTTCAATATAATACTCGTTAGGATCTTCACTATCAGCTACCTTTCTTGCAAAACACAAATCCGGACCAATATTTGTAATTTCAGTAGGAACTAATTCTTCACCATTCCAGACTGAACATTCCTGTACATACTTATATGTTCCTGAATCAAGTTCATCCTTTATCACATCTATAATATCGAAAGAATATTCAACCTCTCCATCTAGATTTCTGTTAGAATCAATATATCCTTTTCCATCAGAGGTGTCACCCATAAAATACTCTATAACCTTAACCTGTGCATCCACCAATTCAGAACCTTCCATATACGCCTTATATTCCTTATAGTCCTTATTATATGTAAGAATGTAAAGTTCATCAATTTCAGGTATTCCGGCACTAATGTTATCGAAAATAAGATTACTCCATTTACCTTCATTAGCATTCTTCATAATATCACCAGCTGATTTTCTTACTTCTTCAAGTGTCATCATACCTTCTGATATACTATCTTCACCCTGGTATGTCTTGTTACCTACAATTTCGCCATCGTACTTCTGACAACCTATTAAAATAATACTTACAGCAATGGATAAAACTATAATTTTTTTCACAAATTTTTTTATCATTATAATCCTCCTATCTCATCATAACTATTCAATCATCATTTTTAGTTTCCTCCTTTCACCTATAATACGATTGGTAAATGAAAAATATTGCATTATAATAAAAAAAGACCATGCTTCACGAATGAAACATGGTCTTAAAAATGCTATATATTATACTAACTCAAGTAATACTTCCATAGCAGCATCGCCTTTTCTCTGTCCGATCTTAACGATTCTTGTATAACCACCGTTACGATCAGCATACTTTGGAGCGATTTCATCGAATAATTTTGCTACAAGGTCGATTTCCTTAGTAGCTTTCTTCTTACCAGCTGCTTCAGTTGGAACGCTCTTTACTGTGTAAAGAACCTTAAGCATCTGTCTTCTAGCGTGAAGACGTGAAGGCATATCCTTCTTGATAGTCTTGTCAACTTCGTCATAAACTGTAACTTTCTTACCATCTACAACTTCTTTAACTCTCTTACCATCTTTGTCTTTACGAGCTACCTTAGCCTTAACTGTAACTTCTTCAAAATTATCCTTTTCTTTAACTGCTAATGCGATTAAACCTTCAGCAACCTTGCGAATTTCTTTCGCTCTAGTTTCTGTAGTAACAATCTTACCATTCTGAAGTAAAGCTGTTACCTGGCCTCTGATTAACGCTTTTCTCTGGCTAGCAGTTCTTCCAAGCTTTCTATATCCTGCCATTTGGTTTTTCCTCCTATTCTATGAACATCAACTAATTAATCTTCATTAGGCTGTAACTGTAAACCTAATTCTTTTAACTTGTTAAGTACTTCTTCAAGAGATTTCTTACCAAGATTTCTTACCTTCATCATATCGTCTGGAGTTCTGTTTGTTAACTCTTCAACAGTATTGATTCCGGCTCTCTTTAAACAGTTGTGTGAACGAACTGATAATTCTAATTCGTCTATGTTCATTTCTAACACTTTAGCCTGTTCGTTAACTTCTTTTTCAACCATAACGTCTGCATTAACTGCAACCTCTGAAAGATTAACGAATAAGTTAAGATGCTCATTAAGAACCTTTGCTGCCAAACTAACTGCTTCGTCTGGAGCTAATGTTCCGTTTGTGTATACTTCTAATGTTAATTTATCAAAATCTGTTATCTGACCAACACGAGTATTCTGAATTGATAAATTCACACGCTCAACTGGTGTGTAGATAGAATCAATAGCGATATAACTAATAGGTGTATCCTCTCTCTTATTCTTATCTGAACTTACATATCCTCTACCCTTTGTAATGGTTAATTCCATATTTAACTTGCTATCCTCTCCACCGTTAAGTGTAGCAATAACAAGATCCGGATTAAGAATTTCAACATCTGCATCAACCTTGATATCTGCAGCTGTTACCACACCATCGCCAGTCTTTTCAATGTAGGCTATCTTAGGTTCGTTAGAACTACTGTCATTCTTAATTGCTAATGACTTAATATTCATAATGATTTCAGTAACATCTTCCTTAACACCAGGAATCGAACTAAACTCATGCAATACACCGTCAATCTTAATCTGACTAACAGCCGCACCCGGTAATGAAGAAAGCATAATTCTTCTTAACGAATTACCAAGTGTTGTTCCATAACCTCTTTCAAGAGGTTCTACAACGAACTTACCATATCTCTTATCTTCTGATATCTCTACTATATCAATATTTGGTTTTTCAAAATCGAACACTACAAAGCCCCTCCTTTATAATTTTTAGGATTTGCCTAAGCCTACTTAGAATATAATTCGACAATAAGCATTTCGTTTACAGGTACGTCAATAACTTCTCTTGTTGGTAACTCTTTTACAGAACCACTAAGTGTTTCCTTGTTAGCTTCAAGCCATTCAGGAACCATTCTTCCCTCTGTTACCTCAAGGATATCTTTGTATCTCTGTGAACCCTTGCTCTTTTCTCTAATTTCGATAACATCTCCTGCCTTTACAAGATATGAAGGAATGTTAACCTGCTTGCCATTTACTAATACATGCTTATGATCAACAATCTGTCTAGCTTCTCTTCTTGTTCTAGCGAATCCCATACGGAAAATGATATTATCAAGTCTAAGCTCAAGTAACATCATAAGATTGTCACCTGTCATACCCTTCATTCTTGAAGCCTTCTTGAAGTAGTTTCTGAAAGGTTTCTCAAGAACTCCGTAGATGAATTTAGCTTTCTGTTTTTCTCTTAACTGAAGTCCGTATTCACTTAACTTCTTGTTTGCTCTGTTTAATTTTCTATTTGATTTCTTATCTATTCCTAAAAAGATTGGATCTAAATCAAGAGATCTACATCTTTTAAGAACAGGAACTCTATTAACTGCCATTTAAAATCGCACCTCCTAATTAGACTCTTCTACGTTTTGGTGGACGGCATCCGTTGTGAGGAACAGGAGTAACATCCTTAATACTTGTAACTTCAATACCACATGCCTGAAGTGCACGTATTGCTGCTTCTCTTCCTGAACCAGGACCCTTAACCATAACATCTACATACTTTAAACCGTGTATCAAAGCCGCTTTTGTAGCAGTCTCTGCTGCCATCTGAGCTGCATAAGGAGTAGATTTCTTTGACCCTCTACATCCAAGACCACCAGCACTTGCCCATGAAAGAGCATTTCCTTCTGTATCTGTTAATGTAACGATTGTATTATTAAAAGATGATTG
>JAFQLS010000034.1 GCA_017396555.1 Lachnospiraceae bacterium
AATTAATTTCTAAGTTTGTAATAATGTTACTTTGTAAAATCATACTGTCTACCTCCAGGGTAACAGTATATCAGTTGTACATTTTTATTTTGTATTGTTTGTACATTTTTATTGTACTATTTATATCGCCCTATCGTCTCGGATAAGATTTCCGGCATTATCATAGCTAAACTGGTGCATTGCTCCGCCCTTGGTATACTCTGTCAGGCGGTTACGTTTATCGTAACGGTATAACTCTTCCATGCCATTCATGACACGTCTGGTTCTGTTTCCTGCCTTATCATAGAACAGTTCTTCCTTACGGTCTGGATATTCCACCTTTGCAAGACGGTTCATGCGGTCATAAGTGTATCTGGTTGTACCATACTTCTGCTGCTTCTCCAGACGGTTACCGTTGCCATCATAACGGTAATAGTTGTCTGCGATTATCTCATTTCCGAGCATGGTTCGTAAGCCGGTAAGATTCCGGTCAATGTCATAATCATATTCGGTGTATAGGCTGCCACATTGAAGACGCTTTATTGTTCCGTCACCATGATACTCATACTCTGCTATCTGCTTTCCATTATCCCACACCTCGGATATCCTGTCAGTAGAATCATAACGGTATTCCGTTACCTTACCCGTTACATCGGTCTGAGTAAGCAGATTTCCATTACGGTCATAGTCTAGTGCAAGCAGAGTCCTGCCGCTTGCCATCTTCCTCATCAACCTGTCCATAACATCATAGGTATAGCTGTATCGCATGCCCTGTGAAATGGCGGACTTTAATAAGCCCTCTGCTGTGTATTCGTACACCTCAGAAAGTTCCTCTGTTTCCTCCGGCTTTCTTGCCCTGTGGGTAAGAAGATTTCCATACATGTTGTAACTGTACTTGGTAACTGTACCGTTGCGGTCTTCTTTCCTGCAAAGGCGTTCTTCCCCGTCATATGTTTTATTTTTTAAAGTCTACTATTACACCTCCATCCCCTTCTTCGCCTTCTATAAGCGGTAATGTATCTTCATTCTCTTTTATAAAAATCTTTCGCCTATTTTTATAATAAAAATGGTGCTGTTTATATGCTCGATATTTTACCTTTTTTCGTTCAAACTTATATGTATTTATCTTACCTTTTGATTCTTTACTCCTGATTTTCCTATATTTTTTTCTTATTTTCATTTAATTATTCTCTAAATTGTGATGTGCATACATAACTCGCTACTACAAAAAGTATAAATAATAAAATGGTCTTCATTAGTCGCTTATAATATTTGTTTTTTTCTTCAAGTGCCTTGTAATTTGTATTCCAATTATTTGTATATGTATCTAATAATTGCACTATTGAAATATATTTATCATCTACCGCTGCATTAAAATGATTATCTTTACTTTTTAATGAATACATAGAATATCCATAAGTTTTAATTGTTTTATATATGAAGAATAAAGATATACCCCCTGTAATAAGTTGCCCTGCCAAGACTACTAAAACAATAATTCTCCAAACTATATGATTATTGCTATTTAAGATGATATCCACATTCTTTAGCGGTATATCTTCTTGTAAAAGAGTTGCTATTAACACTCCCCACAATGCGATTATTAAACCCGTTCTATTTTCAACACTTTGCTTTATTTCAAACTGCTCTTGACATTCATTTATCGTAATGTCAAGAAGTCTTTCAATATTTGTATTCTCTATACCTTTTACATGAATCTTCTCATAAACTTCTCTCTGTATGTATATATTAGCCTTCCGTATATCTTCTGGCTTATCTTTATACTTGTTAGAATATTTTTCAAAATATTTATCACGTTGTTCTTGCGTCACTGCTAATTCATTATTTTTCTGCTTAATTTGTTTATTAACGTGCATAGCGACTTGTTTACTATCCTGTTTTTTTAGATAATTTTTCTTCTTTAACATCATTTTTCCTCATCACATACTTAAATTCATTTATATATAACTTTATTGAATAATCCAAAAAAATTTCCGCTGTAAGCTTCATTCCTATAACTGTGCTCACAATATAATTATAGGAATAAAGCATTATCCTTTAGCACCTCAAAAATTAATCCACATATAAATCGCCTTCAGCAAGAAACCTTCTGATAGTTATAATCATAGTATTTTTCGTTTGTCTTTATATAGTTACATATTTTGAACTATATATTTAGCTCCCTATCCAACACAACTAAGCTTGAATAATCACCAAACTTAGGATACTTATCCCAATTACAAGACACCTCTACATTAGCTTCTCTTTCTTCTACATCTTCATCTATCAGGTTTCAATATGGGTTCTTCTGCCACCAAGATCATAGTGGAAGTCCGCTCCTGCTCCTGTTCCGTCTGTGGTCGCGATAAGCTGTCCGTTCTTATCATAGAACTGTCTGGTAACACTGCCGTCCTTCTCTGTGCGCCTGATTTCACGGTTCATCAGGTCGTATTCGATTTCTGTCTTTCTGCCCTGATTGTCTGTAATGCAGACCAGATTTCCTGCCTTGTCGTAGTTAGGATGTCCTTAAGTGTACCCATATAGCAAATTTTGCCCTCGATAAGCACCATTTCAATTAATTTAAAGACCATGGTCATAATACATGTAAATCATCTATCATGACCTTCCCATTCTTCCGAAAATCAAGTTGTAATGTCAAGTCGCTAATTTGATTATTATAAAACAAATCAATATCAATCCAATAACCACTATGATCATTATACTCATGTACTTCCAGTTCCTTTAGATAACTAATTGTAGGCATAGAAATGTGATTTTTATCATCATATTCTTTTAAAACTCTTTTTATATCTTCTTTAGACACTCTAGCTAAAACACCTTTCTTCTCCAGTTCAACAAATTTTTCATCTACTAAACATTGCATTATATATTTACAATATTCTCTTACTTCCATTTTTGTTTCAAACATGCTATTACCTCTCTATTCTGAAATATGATGACGATTACCTGGTATTCTTATAGGCGAATCATCATTTAGTCCCAAGTTATTACAAAAATAATTATCTAAATAATTTGAAAGAGTTTTTATATCATTTTGTGACAATCCTAAATTCTTTTCTACTGAGCTTAAACCAATACTTTTTTCTTTACCATACGTTCCACCAGTTGTTGCATGTGATTGGTCGTAAGTAAGATTATAATGTTCAGAGCCAGTTTTAGTTGATGGCCCATCTGCTTGGATTGCTGGTGCTTCACCTTTTTTGTAACCTAAAACATCTCTTACCGAAGCATCTTGTACTATATGATGTCCGTCTTTTACTCCAGCATCTCTCAACTCATCATAAGTTCCATACAAACGCACAGAAGGATCATTGATATCTCCGTTCCAATCATTAATATTTACTAGACGCCTTTTAGTATCTCTACTACTATCCCCCGCAAGCTGTTTCTCAGCACGTTTTTCTCGCCTTGTTAAGGATTGTCCCTGTTCTCTCTTTTCCTGAAGGTGTGCTAACAGTCGGCTTCTGTCATCAGAGTTTGATGTTCCTTTTTTTATCTCATTAACAATACGCTTTACGCCTTTAGGACACACATAATGCCCACTTGGGTCTATGTAGAATACAGGATTATTCCTACAGTAAGCATACAGGTTCAGTCCATCTCCACGATAGGTATCTTCCTGCGTGAACCTGCCAATAACAGGGTTATAGTAACGTGCTCGTAAGTAATACTGCTGGCTAATAGGGTCGAACTGCTGTCCGTTGTACTTGAAACGGTTCTCTATCGTCTCTTCACAGACCGTCAGGTTTCCCCATACATCATACTCATAATAATTAATGACATTTGTGTCATTTATTACATGAGTGATATTCCCTATCTCGTCTGATGCATAATGGTAGTACGTTCTTGCACTCTCCGCATCGGATGCAAGTAGTTCGTTAGTTCTTATGTAGCGGATTCTGTCTTCCTGAGTTTCTTCCGTTACAACTTCTGTTCCACGGAAGATAAAAGACACTAATCTGCCGTTCTCTTCCATCTCATGGCGCAGACCTTCTGCATCATAATGATTGATTTGAATATTTCCGTTGAAGGTTTCTACTTTAGTGTTACGATTAAATGCATCATACTCATACTTAGCCTTATTATCTTTCATAAGATTTCCGGCATTATCATAGCTAAACTGGTGCGTTGCTCCGCCCTTAGTATACTCTGTCAGGCGATTGCGCTTATCATAACGGTACAGCTCTTCCATA
>JAFQLS010000035.1 GCA_017396555.1 Lachnospiraceae bacterium
AATAATCCTTCATAACCGCATCCTCCGTCTTTCGTTATTAATAATTCTTCCTGTCTAATGTTATATTAAGATTATATACTTTAAATTGTCCAATATTCAGGACTCAGAAATACCATTACAAAACCATTACCATTACAAAAATAACATTTCGGCAATAAACACACTTTACTGCCGAAATGCTATTCTTCCACACTACGCCACAACCCTATCTATCCCTGCACTTTTGATTATCTCATAAAATTTCTTCTATCCTTGTTTACCAACCTCTCTCATCTAAAGTTCCAAACTATTTTCCTTTAAAAGAAAATCATAGATACTCATTGTCGTAATTCCGTCTTCATCTCTTGTTACATTAACAACATCCTTAACAATAATGATTTTCTTAAACGAATCTCCTATGTTAATAAGAGATGCCTTCTCCTGAATACGTTTTTCTTCTGTTGGCATACTAAATGCTGACTGAATGTAATATCGTTTACTTCCAAGATTTGCAATAAAATCAATTTCTAAATACGTTCTTTCCTCTTTTCCTTCTTCATTTCTAACACGTTTTTCAACTACTCCTACATCTACAGAATAACCTCTACTACGTAATTCATTGTAAATTACATTTTCCATAATATGAGTTTCTTCTACCTGCCTAAAACCCAATCTGGCATTCCGTAAGCCTACATCTTCGAAGTAATATTTAAGCGGTGTTCCTATATACTTTCTACCTTTAACATTGTAACGATTAGCTCTATTAATAACAAAGGCATCCTCTAAATATTCTATATATTGCCGAATTGTATTTGCACTAATCTTGGACTGTATTACACTTCTAAATGTAGCCTCAATCTTCGGTACATTGGTAAGATAACCAATGGCTGACGCCAATACGTTAACTAAATCTTCCAACTCCTGCGTTTTTTCTATATGATGTCTTTCGATGATATCTTTTAAATATGTCTCTTCAAACAGTTTTGTCAAATAATTAATCTTCTGTTCTTCAGTTTTCATTGTCACTGTGAGCGGCAAACCACCATAGACAACATATTCTGCCCAGCCATGATATATATCACCTTCATAAGCCTGCATGAATTCTTTAAATGTTAATGGATAAATATGAATCTCATCCCCTCTTCCACGGAACTCAGTAATAACATCCTTCGACAGGAACTTAGAATTACTTCCGGTTACATATATATCCAAATTTTTAATGTGAAGTAATGAGTTTAAAACTTCTTCAAATTCATTCAATAATTGTACTTCATCTAATAATATATAATACTGTCCTTCATCAACAATACGCGACTCAATATACTCCAAAATCTCATCCGGATCTCGATACTTTTTATCCTTTCTTTGATCTAACTCAATAGTAACAATATGTGACTCATCAACCCCTTGTTCTTTTAAGTAACTTTTGAAAATAGTAAAAATCAAATATGATTTTCCACATCTCCTGATACCAGTTACAACCTTTATCATTCCATTGTGCATTCTGTTAATCAGGTCAGCTAAGTATTTATCTCTTTTTATATCCATTCTCACACCTCTTGTATTGAGTATTTTTGTCACATACGACATTTTTGTTCAAAGTTATTATATACCAATTTGTCTGGCTTTTCAATTCTACATTGAATATTTTTGACGCAAATGACACTTTTATTCAATAAAGAGCAATTTAAAAGCATACTGAATACTTAAAAATTGCTCTCTTTTCCACACTACGCCACAACCCTATCTAATTATTCTGGCATAAACCTGGCATAAATTGCCCTTTACACCATCTCAAACCCTTCATATTCCCAACTTCTCACCCCAAACAACCGATGTTGCCGTGGCATTGGCTACTTTTTTCACCAAACATCAATCATCCAACATATAGCCATTTATCAACTATATCATCCAAACAGGAACAATATAATTATCTCTATCAATTGCACTAAGACCTGGCTTCATACATATAACAGCCCCCTTCGAACGTGGTGTTGATGACTTATCCAGTAAACCGAATACCTTTGTCAGCTCTGTTCCAGGATTGGAAGTTTTCTTAATTTCTATTGGATTCAAAACCCCATCATGTTCTAGAACAATATCTATTTCCTTATAATCCTTATCTCGATAATAGTAAATGTAAGGTTCCTTTCCACAATTCAAGTAAGTTTTCATAATCTCTGCAACCACATAATTTTCTAAAATTGCACCATTCATAGCACCACTCTCTAAAGTTTCAGCACTACTCCACTTGGTTAGGTAACATACCAATCCTGTATCATAAAAATACAATTTAGGAGTTTTCACAAGACGTTTTAGTAAATTATTGGAATATGGGTGGAGATAAAATATAATTCCCAGGGTTTCCAAAATCCCCAACCAGTTCTTTGCCTGTGTCTGATTTATATCTGCATCTCTAGCAACCTCTGCCATATTCAGCATTTGACCACACCTTGCTGCTACTGCGGTAATAAATCTAAGAAACTTAAGTGAATCAATAGCATCCGACAATTCCTTTACATCACGCTCAATATAAGTTGACAAATAACTGCTATAAAAAATCTGACTATTACTATTCGCACCACTTACAATTGCTGGCATTGATCCTTTATATATTCGTTCAAAAATAGCTCTTGTGTCTGCTTCTTTTCTTCCATTCTTTCTAGTGGATAAAGCCTCCATATCTATTATAAATGGTTCCATATCACCACCTGAAATTTCTGCCTGAGATAAAGATGTAAGCGATAGCACAGCTACTCTTCCTGCTAATGATTCTTGTACTCCACGCATTAGTTTAAACACCTGAGAACCCGTAAGCCAAAATGCACCTGGCTCATGATATTTATCTACGTGCATTTTTATATAAGTAAATAATTCTGGTGCATATTGTACCTCATCAATCAACACAGGTGGCTTATGCAACTGTAGAAATAATTCCGGATCAGTCTTTGCAATATTTCTTTCATTCAAATCATCTAAGGTAACATATCCTCTATCTGTTCCTTCCATTAACTTCTGAAGCATAGTAGTCTTACCAACCTGTCTTGGTCCTGTGACTAACACCACAGGATATTCCTTTGTAACTTGACTAACTACGTTCTCCAAATTTCTCTTTATATAATTCATACCGTCTACCCTCTTTCGGCTAATTTGTAATCTAATTGTATTTTAGCCGAATGACGCACAAAAATCAAGTATATTTCGGCTAATTTTTATTATGATTATATTTTAGCCGAAATATAATCATTTTATAACAAAAAAGCAACCCCAACCGCCTCAGCAGCTGAGATTGCTTTCCACACTACGCCACAACCCTATCTAATTATTCTGGCATAAACCTGGCATAAAATGCCATTTACACCGTCTCAAACCCTTCATATTCCAATCTTCTCACCCCAAACAACCCATGCTGCCGTGGCAGATGAATAGGATGTTTATCATAGTTTTTGTAACTCCTTAAATCTGATATATTGTTTTCATTGAAACATTAAAGCACTAAACTTTACTCTTCTTCCCTTGCCACTTCCCCATTTAATATGGCTTCCATATTCTTTACGATATAGATGCTCAAAATAATCAAACCTATCTTTTCCATATAACAATTCTTTGTCTTTTAATATTCCTTTTGCCCATGGTCTTGCTTCTTCTAAAGCTTTAATATTATCTTTATCTTCTGTTTCCAATTTGCGGACAATAAAATTCTTGCTTTCTAAATACATAAATTACACATCCTCCTTCATTATCGCAGGCTCCTCGTCCTTATCTAATTTCATGTCCTTAAGTCCATCCACAACCTTGCATATTACCTTGCTGGAGGTAATAAACATTACCTCTACCTTGAATTTCTTCTTCACTATTCCAGCTATGGCTCCAGCACTCTTTGTTCCAGTAGCTTTGGTGTAAGGCGTATTTGCTATGTAACCGACTTTACCTACTTCCTTTAGCTTTACTACAATTGCCTCATTGTCATAGGGATTTGATGGTTCTTTATAGCATTTCAAAACCTTTCCCACTGAAAATGGCGCTAAACCGTAATAGTGATTCATACCTGTGACTGTAATGTAATAATCCTTCATAACCGCATCCTCCGTCTTTCGTTATTAATAATTCTTCCTGTCTAATGTTATATTAAGATTATATACTTTAAATTGTCCAATATTCAGGACTCAGAAATACCATTACAAAACCATTACCAT
>JAFQLS010000036.1 GCA_017396555.1 Lachnospiraceae bacterium
TGATTTCTTTTTCTTTTAAAGTTGCCCAAAATGGCTCGTAGTTAATCAAATTTACACCTCTTAATTCTATTGTTTCATATATGTTTTCCTTTATTAAAGATTTTAATGCCTATGTAATTTGTTGAATATTAGTTATAAATTACTGTGGGCAATAAAATGAATATATTTTTATTGCAAAAGACTGGAGAGTATGGTTAAATAAGGTTATACAGGGGCAATATTTTGCCTATATAAGAACGGAGGAATATTATGAAACTTAAAAAGAAATGGATGGCAATTGTATTAATGGTTAGTATGATTCTTACGATGCTACCAATGACAGCTTTTGCTGCAGAAACGACAACAGTGGATAGGTATGTTAGATTAGTAAATCATAGCACGGAGACGGCATTTGTTGGTGCTGAGATGATAAGTGCTTATTATAGTTCAAGTGAAAAGCAATTATCGTTTGAAAAAGTTAGTGATGGGGTTTTTAAAGTTGCAGTTGATACAAGCATTAATGATGAATTTATCATTTTTGAATTTGAATTTCCAGAAGGATATCGTCAAGTAGGATATGATATTGAGCCAATGGGGCGTTGGACAGCAACTTGGATTACGAGTAATGAAGACTATATAATTGAAGTATGCAATAAGGAAAAGGGTTACGGAACAGAAATTTTTGAAGTGTTTGTAGAGGATCAAGGTGGTTCTGTGGAATTATTAGATGGTGCAACAATAACTGCAACACTTTATGGAAACATAAATTCTACAAATGGAGAGTCAGTTACCATTGGAGAAGGAGTAAATGGAAGTCTAACATTTGATTATGAATACGAACATGGAAATTTCGTTTATAATGGAAATGAGTATAAAGATTTATGTATATATGTAGAGTATCCATTTGGCTATAGAAGTATGGGGAAACAGGATGGGGATTTGGCTAGTGAAGAACTTTGGTATACAGTAGATACATTTGCGGGTCATGAGTTGGATTCATTATATGCTGAGCAATATTTAGAAGATTTGTCGATAACCACTAAAGATGTATATGTGGAACTTGTGGATAGTGTCACGGGTGAAAGATTTTTAGACGCAGAATTGTTAGAGGCAGTATATGCTAAAAATTTTTCTGATGTAAAATACCCAGCGAATATGGAAAAAGTCAGTGATGGTTTGTATAAAGTACAATTAAACGGAGAGATATATAAAAATTGTGTTTTTTGGGCTCGTTTTCAATTGCCAGAAGGATATTTTTTTATAGGACATGGTGATGTGGCTGAATGGCCAGAGCATGTATCCCGATGGTTTTTAAACGGAGAAACAATTACAATTAATGTGATTAACCAAAATGAGTCGAATAAACCAAACGAAGTCCCAGTGGAAGAAATATTTACATATGAGTTTGTTGATGTCAATGGATTAGGGGTTGTTCCTGGAACCAATGTAGTAATCAGTTTATGTAATGAAATGGAATCGAATGATAAGGTTGTTATAGCGGAAACGACTACGGGCGAGGGTGTGTTTACAGTTTCGCATATGGGAGATTTCTATTATTATGATGATGAAACGTATAATTATTTGGAAATTTCATATCGATTCCCAGAAGGATATATTTTAGCTGATTCTGAAGGTATTACAGAAAATACAGTATGGTATTCCGTTGAGAATTTATGTGACGGAAGCAATGAAATTACTTGGTTTTTGGAAGAAGTAGTTACAGAGCCAGAAATCCCAGTAGAGCCAGAAGCA
>JAFQLS010000037.1 GCA_017396555.1 Lachnospiraceae bacterium
AAAATGGTTGTGTGATAGAAGATGGAGTATTAATAAAGTATTTTACAGATGACAAAGAAATAACAATCCCGGATAATGTTGAGGAACTAGGCTCGGGATGTATTGTATCAAACCTCGAAAGAATAGATAAAATTACAATATCTGAAAATATAAAAAAGATAGGTATAAGTGCATTTAACGAGACACCTGTAAAATGTATTGTAATGGAAGAAGGTGTAGAGGAAATAGGAGAATATGCGTTTACAGATTCCTATTTTGATGAAATATATATTCCGGCATCCGTG
Source organism: Lachnospiraceae bacterium (assembly GCA_017396555.1). GTDB lineage: Bacteria > Bacillota > Clostridia > Lachnospirales > Lachnospiraceae > RGIG1934. Next base: position 285 of record JAFQLS010000037.1, read on the forward strand.
AAATATATAGGAGGTAATGCATTTGTAAGCAGTGAAGGAAACCCGGAAGGGAAAATCTATGTAAAGAAGGGCTCATATGCAGATGAGTATTTTGAAACACATAATAAATATAGTGGAGAAGTAATTGTTTTGGAGTAGTAGTGGGAAACTATGTGGTAAAGATATATGTTCAGAAAAAGGAGTAGAGGTAGTATGTCAAAAAAGAAACGAACTAAAAATATACTGCTAGTTATAGTAGTAGGTGTTATTTTGTTTGTTGTATTAAATATCGGAACTTATGTTATATCTGGAAAAAATGTAATTGAATATTTTAGAGCGGATAAGAAAACTGAATTAAATGGGATATGGAACGAATTAAAGGGAGGTAGAGGGCAGTCAGTAACGATAGATAATTATACAATAGCATTAGAAGGATATTTATTTGAGGATAAAACGAATGACGGGTATGTATGTTTTTCTGTAAAGCGTAAAGGATATGATATGAGAGATGAAACAGCAGGAGAGATAAAGATTTTTGGACAGGATGGCATATTTGGAGAGAATAATAGATTTATGATTGATGTTGTTGGAACTAGAATGAGTGATACTATTTTTATAAAAGAAAAAGATATAATGTATATATATTATAAGTTTGATGTTGATAATTATGAAGAGTTCTCAAATGAAATTTTATTATGTGATTCTAAGACAGGAGGAAAAGATTGGAGATATAGAGATAATGCAATATACATATATGAGTTAGAAGATAATATAGATGATTTAAGTGAACTGGAAAGTAAATATGCAAAGGAGTAGAGTAGTATGGATAAAAAGAGTACAGTAATAAAAATAGGCTTTATGGTATTGATGTTTGTGTTGATATCAAATGTAATGGTAATAAAAACTAAGGCGGATGAATATTTGGGCTTTAATTATTATGATAAAGGGAGTAGTACATCTACGGATTCTGCTAAAAAGGAAGGAGTTGCGTTAGATGAATCGGCAGCAAATAACTACTTGAATAATCTAGATAATATAGGATTCTCAGAGCGTCCGCTAGGAAGCTTTTGTATATTTTCAGCAGATAAGATATTTAAATAGGAGGGACTAAATAATGAAAAAGAGAACTATGAAAATAAAATTAATTATAGCTTGTATCATATCTATTATCCTAACAGCCTGTGGAAATATAAGCGGGGGGAATAAAGAACAGTCCACAAGAACACCGAATTCGGTTGTTGGAAGATGGTATCAGTACGAAGGTGGTGAGTGGTTAAACGTATGGATATTTCAGGAAAATGGAGTATATTATAGTGCTTCGGAAGAAGTGATAGATAAGGAAGATGAGACATTAGAAATAGCAAGAAGAAGATATAAGATAGATGGAGATACAATTATTCTAGATGGAATGGAAGCAATCTTAGAATATACAGATTACGGTTTTTGTATTAAGTATACAGATGCTAAGAATGGAAGAATGTTTTATGAAAATAGACAGGACGCATTGGAAGCCTCAGATGAATATTTTATATCAGATAAATATTATGAAACGCTAAAGGATGAAAATGGTTGTGTGATAGAAGATGGAGTATTAATAAAGTATTTTACAGATGACAAAGAAATAACAATCCCGGATAATGTTGAGGAACTAGGCTCGGGATGTATTGTATCAAACCTCGAAAGAATAGATAAAATTACAA
>JAFQLS010000038.1 GCA_017396555.1 Lachnospiraceae bacterium
AGGGAAGATATGATGCTAAGATATATGTTAAGAAGGGTTCGTATGCAGAAAATTATTTTAAGGAAAATTCAGATGGAAAGAGTTTTTTCGGTGCGGAAATTATTGTGGAGGAATAATATATATGAAATTTATAAAAGTAGGATTTATGGGATTAATGATGTTGTTGATTTCAAATGTTATGATTATAAGGGCAAATGCAGATGAATATTTAGGATTTTATTACTATGATACGGGAAGTGATACATCTACGGATTCAGCTAAAGATCATGATATTGCGTTAAAAGATGCGAATTTGCTAGCATACAAGGTGATAGAAGAAAATGTAAAAGAAAAAACAAGTAGTACCTATAAGATGAGTCACTATTTAGCATCATCAAAAGCTTATTATACAATACCAGGTTTGAATAACACAAATGTGTTAGGCAAGGATTGTACAACGATGGTACCGCAGGGAATATGCACAATGGATAGTTATGTATTGATTACAGCATATGATTCAAGCACACAGAATAAGTCGGTTATATATGTTCTTGATAACAATAATGCATTAAAGGCAACACTTGTATATTGCAACAAGAATCATCTAGGTGGTATTACATATGATGGTTCATATATATGGATATCAGAAGGCGGAGATGATGCGGAGGTTACATGGGATAATTATGTAGGAGCGATTAGCAAATCTACAATATTGAATGCTATAAAGGTATCGTCAGTGAAGAAAGCTAAGTCAGTTGCCTTAAAGAATATTACACATATAAAACGTCAGCAAGTTTCTGCATTAAGTAGCACAAGCTATTGTACATATTTTGATAGCAGATTATGGGTGGGAACCTTTGATAAAGATAATAAAAGTGATATATATGGATATAAAATAGATTATTCATACGATACACCTAAGTTAAAAGTAGATAGATATATAGAAGCACCAAAGAAAGCTCAGGGAATATGCTTTTATAAAACTGTTGGAAAAGTGTATATGGGAGTATCAACCTCTTATGGAAGACAGAACAATTCGGTTATAATATGCTATAGACCAAAGGATTATTATGAACCTAAGAAAAAATATAAAGGAATAATGCAAATATCATTAAATGACGCGTATAAAAAAATAACTATGCCACCAATGTCTGAGCAAATAAGCATACGAGGAATTGCCATGTATTGTATATTTGAGTCCGCAGCATATAAGTATTTAAATCAGCATGATAATATTATTGAAGGTGCTTTACACATAAATCATTCGGAGCGTCCAATAGGAAGTTTTTGTATATTTTCAACAGATAAGATATTCAAATAGGAGGGACTAAAATAATGAAAGAAAGAATTGCTAAAAAAATATTGATTATCACTAGTATTATAACTACCACTTTAACAGCCTGTGGAAATATAGGCGGAGGTAATAAAGAAGAGTCTACAAGAATACCTAATTCGGTTGTTGGAAGATGGTATCAGTATGATGGTGATGGCTGGTTAAATGTATGGATATTTCAGGAGAATGGAGTGTATTACTCCGATGAGGAAGAGTGGATTGATAAGGAAGATGAAACGTATAGGATAGCCAGAAGCAGATATAAGATTGATGGGGACACTATTATTTTAGATGGTATGGAGGCAACCCTAAAATATACGGATTATGGCTTTTATATCAAATATAAAGACCATGATTTAGAAAAGATGTTATGCGAATACAGACAGGATGCTTTGGAATTTTCAGATGATTATTTTACTTCATATGAGTACCTGATGTCCTTGAAAGATGAAAATGGTTGTGTGATAAAAGATGGAGTTTTAATAAAATATTTTACAAATGAAAGTGAGATAGTCATTCCGGATAATGTAACAGGGTTAGGTGGATTTGTAATAGCATCTGAACTGGAGGAAATAGACAAGCTTACAATACCGGGAAACGTAAAGGAAATAGGGGCAAGTGCCTTTTGTGAGGTTCCTTTGGGAGTAGTCATAATAGAAGAAGGAGTAGAGAAAATAGGAAGA
>JAFQLS010000039.1 GCA_017396555.1 Lachnospiraceae bacterium
ACATAATCAGCATGCTGGAGTCTGGGACTGACAAACCATTCTCCCATTTTGATACTGTCTGTCTTACTACGTTCAGTTTAATTGCAAGTTCTTCTTGCGATAGACCTTTTGACTTTCTAATTCTTTTGATATTTTCATTAAGCATAATCTGTGCCTCCTTGTTTTTGATGGTTCAATTCTATATTCAAAAGAGCCGTTGCCACAAGCAACGCATATTAACATCCGCTTATTTATGGGTTTTTCACAGACAAATTCAAAATTGCGCGTGTGTTTCTCCAACTTCCCAGTTTTTATGTACTTTCTCGCCCATCAACATTTATATGATTTTTACTTTTCCCTTCATATAACCGCCCCTTTATGTAGAAGAATGGCAGGGTAAATCCCCGCCAGCCAGTGGACCAGGACCTTTCGGTCTAACAATAGATTCTATGAACAGATATTTTAATCCTATTCAATTATAATACTTACAGTTCCAACAGAATCAGCAAATTCTTCGGCATCCGGAAACATTCCTTTATCTTCCTTGTAAGCCTGTTGTATTGCTTCATCATATTTTATTTCTGCATTATCATTTAATAAACTCATTGTAATATTAAACTGACACCCTTCATCCAGATTACCAATGTACAATAAGTCATTTCTGATATCCCCTGCGTTTTCACCATGGAATTGACCCTCTTTTGCTTCTACTGATTGAAATCCGGCTTTGCTGTAGCACACATATTCTTCTATGTCCGTGCCAGTATAGTCAACAAAGCACAGAAAATCCGGATGAAAATCGTCGCCTTGTGTATTTCTGGTAAAGAGAATAAATCTATAATCCCCAGATTCCACAATTTCTTTATCATAGCCGGCATTTGCATCTCTATTATACACCGTAGCAAAGGATGCATCATTTAACTGCATATTTCCAAAATAAGAAATATATTCGTAAGTATCTGCGTCAGATATGTCAATCACTGCGTAATTATTTCTAGGTACACTATAATCCTTGGTTGCATAGTCATCAACTATATACATAAGTATTCCTGTATAAATCACCAATCCAGAAATTACAGCTATCATAACCATCTTAGATACATCCACAAGCTTTTTTCCTGTAATTTCTCCTGACTGAATTTTTTTGTTAATCTTATGCGTATAATAAATTTTATAGACAAAGATAGTTCCTATTATCAGTACAATTATCATAAACAATATATAAGTTAATCTAAACATAAAGAACACCTCCTAAATTCCATAGAATTCCTTAAACTTATAATAGTAGGTTCTTGTCACATCAACTACATCACCATTTATTAATGTAAGATAAAATTTACAGCTTAACGCTGGCTTTATATGGCGAATTGAATTCTTCTTGATAATGATTGAATTACTGACTCTTATAAATTGATTTGGTGGAAGAAGCTTTTCCAACTGATATATACGAAGTCTGGTTTTATATTGCATATTATCTGCATATACATATACATCATGTCCTACAGATTCAATATAACAGATATTCTCGGTATTAACAATTACAATTCCTTCCTCATCTCTACACTCAAGGGTATCTCCTATATAATCTTCCTGTGTTAAAATAAGTTTGGATTCTTCTGAAATTTCTATATTTTTTTCTGTTAATTCTCCTTGTATGGATTCTAGTGTTGTTTTGTTAAGCCTTAACTTTATTCTCATAATTGTACCTCCTGGGAATATGATAGCATATTAGTTTTAAATAGCAAGACAGACGGAATAAAATACACATTATATGGAATAGATTGCATAATGTCACATGAAAACTATAGTGTTTTCATAGGTGTTCTTATGATTTTATAACAATCTATAACATTAATCTGTCTCTAAAAATACTTCAATATCCGCAGAAGACTAAATTCATCTTTTTCGATTACTTTCAATCCATTTTACAGCAAAATCCACAAGTTCCCTCTGCTTCATAAAAGTGACAATTCCATTTCCTAATGTCACCTTCTGTACGACATGTTCTTTTTCAAAAGCTTTACCTATTTCGTCAAAATCTTCACCATCTACAGATAATGTATCG
>JAFQLS010000002.1 GCA_017396555.1 Lachnospiraceae bacterium
CAAAAGTAAGCGAAGCACTTTTTGTTACAAGATTTTCTGCCTTTTTTACAAGCATTTTTTCAATAGTTCTCTTCATAAAGTTTTTCTCCTTTCGTATATTTAATAAATTACGCGCCAATTCATTATAAATTCAATTATATGTAAACTTTATCTCAAATCAATACTTCCAGCCCCAACGACACTTTTCAGACCCCCAACGACACTTTTTTGTATAAAAAGAGTTTGTAAGCAAACTCTCAGACTACAAATAAAGCGGTGCTAAGATACAAAGTCCAAGCACCACTTTTCTTTGTTTATTTAAATTACTCATTCCAATTGTATAACGAATAAATTCGCATATCTCCATATGTAATAATTTTGTCATTAATAACATAAATTTTATTTATATTCCCCTCTGAATCATACGCAATCAGTATATATATCTTTTTATCAAATAATAACCACTTCCCAAAAGAACACTTCCAAAAACCAAATAAATAAAAACACTCATATACATTATTTGAAATCCGAATATTCTTTTTGCCGAACTCAATAAAGGATATGCTTCTAGTCCTTTTGAAATAATCAATATATTATCTGTTATTAACACCGGAATAAACACAATACCTAAAGATGTCATAAACATTACAATGTATTTATGTACACAAATTGCAACAACACTAAAAATTATACCTACAATTATTCCAAAAAAAGTTCTATAAATAATTGTCAAAAGTATATATTCTAAAATTGTTACATTTAAAGTTGTATTTTTCATACACATCAGGCTACTAATATTAGCATTTATATCACCAAGATTCATTAACAATATTTTTACACCAAACTCTCCAATATAAAATACAACGCTTAAAGTAATCGAACATATGCACACACACATCATTCTATTAAAACACAAAATATTCTTTCCATTTTTCGATGAACGAATCATACTTATTGTATTAGAATAATAATCTTCACAAAAAAAGAATGAAACAATTAATATAAGACAAATCAATAACGGTATATTTACACTCATATTTTCAATATAATCGTTAACATCAATATCATAAAAATATGATGGCATATTTTTACATTGAGAATAATACTGCGTCTTTTCTACAACATATTCTATTGTTTTGATTCTACTTTTTGCCATAGATATGTCTGATGAAATTTCTTTATATTCATTTACAGATAAAATCTTATCCTTATATTGTTGTAAATAGCTACCTTCTTTTGCCAACAAATCTTGCATTTCTGCATATTCATTCATAACTCGTATATACTTATCTTCGTTGTATTCACCCTGCAGACTCTCCATATAAAATTCATATACTTTGGAATTAAAGCCTTCATACATTACTGTTGAATTTCTAGTTGCAAGAAAAATATTAATTCCAAACATTACCACGATTATAATGATTATTTTTTTATTAGAAAACAATTTTATAAATTCATATCTCATTACTCACATCCCTCAAAATACTTCATATACATTTCTTCAATAGTGGTATCTTTTAGAATATTCTCTTTAGAATCAATTTTAACAACATTTCCTTCTTTTAGAAAAATCAAACAATCAGCAATTTCATCCACATCAGATACAATATGTGTAGACAATATAATAATCTTTTCTTTTCCTAACTCTGCAATTATCTTTCTAAAATTAATTCGTTCCTTAGGATCAAGCCCTACTGTCGGCTCATCTAAAACTAAAATCTCAGGATTTGCTACCATTGCTATAGCAATGCCAAGACGTTGCTTCATTCCTCCTGAAAATGTTTTGACCTTTTGCTTTGCATTCTGTTGTAAATTAACAAGCTGTAACACTTCATTAATTCGATTAGAATATTGCGATTTTTCCACTCCCCTTAAATTTGCAAAATATTCTAAAGTGGTATATGCCGTAAAGTTATCATAATAACCCACATGTTGTGGAAGATAACCTATGTGTATTCTATATTCACCCTTTAATTTATGAATATCAGTTCCGTTATACAATATTTCTCCTCTTGTTGGATTTAGAACATCCGCAATAATATTCATAAGAGTTGATTTACCTGCACCATTAGGTCCAAGTAACCCATACACTCCTTTTTCAAATTTCAAACTAAAATTATGAAGTACTTCTTTATTCTTGTAAGATTTACACACATCTATTAATTCTAACATTACGCACCTTTCCTTCGATAAATTCTATATCCTAATACTGCTGCAATCACTATTACCATAATATTTATACAAACATTTACATATAACATTTCCACAGGTTGTCCTAAAATATTAAGCGATTCATATTTCTTTAAAAACACACCATTATCATTCAAAAGTCCAAACACACTGTAATTTTTTAATTTGCAATATATTTCATACTTTTGTTCAATAACACTTAACCCATCGATAGTATAATATTCATAATATCCATATAAAAGCAATCCTCCTACCAGTACAATACAATTTATGATTATCGGGAAAATGCTTCTCTTGAAGAAAATTGTTACAAATATACAAATAATTCCAATTGTCATATATCCTATCCCTCTAAGTATGGTCAGAATAATTACTAATTGTAAAAGATTTATATTACCAGGTGCATATCTATACATTTCAACACTTTGTATGGGTAATAACCAATTTTGCATATCTCCTAATCCAAAAGTTAATATGCAGACACATATACTAGTAATTACAGATAACATAAATGAAAATATTGCAATACATGCAATCTTTCTGGTATATGTGATCAATCTGCCTCCATAAGAAGAAAATATCATCGGATATATTTTAGCGGTATGTTCAATTATAAATATAACGGATACCATAACAATTATGATTATCACATTAAAAATATCTATATTACTTAACACCGAAAAGATATTCGTAACATTTTTTATCTTAGTAGTATCACATATTTTCAAAACAAGTGTATCACTGAATTTTCCTTCAATTTCTGCATTTACTTTTGCTATATAAGAATCATTACTATTCTTCAGACGTTTTGCATTACTTAATACATTATTTCTGTATTCCAATACTTCCTTATAATTTCCTGCCTGACTATAACAATCTAAATACCCAAAGAACAAAAAGTCTTCCTCTGTAATTTTTTCCATTTGTTCGCTTAATAATTTGTATTTTTCTTCTGTGTATTCTCCATAATATTTATCATCAACTCTCTGATATTCATTTGATAAATCAAATCCATATATCAAATAGGAATAATGTATGATGTACGCAATCAAAACTATCAGACCAATGCAAATAACTTTGTTTGAAAATATTTTTTTGAACTCAAATCGCATTATTAAACACCACCCTGCTCCCACACTATTTCTTTATAATCTGAGCCATCCTCCTTCATCATCGCAATACCATTTTCATATGTGCAATATATCATATCTCTTATTTTTATGAAGCTATCACTACAAACCATATTAGTATATTCTGTATAATCTTTAATTAAATTTCCGTTAATATCCATGATTCTCTTATTTTTATTTTGACCACCTTCTGCATATATATATCCATCATAAATCGAAAAAAACGCTACCTTTTCAGATATTTTACATTTTTCTTTATCTTTTAATGAATATCTGTACAAATCTTCAAATTCATCCGAATAGAATATATAATCTTTATATGCCCCTCCAAGAAAGCAATTGTTTTCTAATTCTATAACCTCTGACTCACCTGTCTTTATATTCACATTAACTAATTGATACAAATCATTTATATAGTAATATTTGTCTTCATACAGAGTCCCCCATGGAAACTTTCCTACATCATCATACATGCATATCACTTCAAAATTCTTGTCTAAAATATATGCATGCCTATGCCCCTCCACCTTAAGATAATCCTCGTTTATTACTCTTACATAATATATCTCCGTACTATCATCTATTTTTTTCCCCTCATCCATTTCCTCTGGAACAGGATTATCAAATACAATATCATTATTTTGACAATCTTTAATAAAACCACTGTAAATAATCGACGATTGACTAATACTTGATTCATTATAAAATCTATATAGCTTATTATTGAATATAAAATATTCCCCTGCATTTACTGCTGCTTTACATTCCTGCGTATCATGAAGACATGTAGCTATCATACAATTAACATTCAACTCATTATTCTTATCTAATCTTAGAAGAGCTTCATGTTTAAATGTAATGTATATATTTTCATCATCATATAATACATTCCTTCCATTTACACGTTCACAATACTGTATGTCACCTGTCCCTCCAAAGTAATTTACCGAATCTTTCTTCTGCTCCACACATCCTGACAGCACACTTCCAACTGCAATAACAATAACTAATACCTTGTATATATTTTTTGTCATTTAACTACCTCCGTCTTTATTGATTTAAGACAATCCATGACTGTTCCTTCATTATCCATACCTATAGTTACTGCATAAAAAGTGTGACTTCCTTCTGTTAATGATGTCATATCAATTTTCATATGTACTTGCCCTTCCAAATTCTTTTCTACATATAATCTGTTACAACCGTTAAATCCATTATATAACTTATCATCACAGAACAGCAAAGTTATATAATTCCCTTCCTGATAATCCCCCATATAATACAAATCTCCTTTTTCATTCTGTAATATATAATCCATAACAATACCGTTATATTCTGAAATCTCATGCAACTCTTTATTGTAAACATTTTTACAGGTATCAAAAAAATATCCCTCTATACACATAGAACTTGTATCATTATCATTTTCAGTGCTTTCTACATTAGATTTTATTTTACCTGAAAAGTTCATTACATGAATTTCATCTTCTTGATGAACGTAACTACTAATCAAAGGGACACCTATAAACATAAAATTATATAATTTATCCTTTTCTAGGTTATCAGGTTTGAAGCTTATTAATTTTTGTATATCAGTTGCCTTCTCTATCTCGATTTTATGTAATACAGCCTTTTCTCCCTCATCATAGGAAAATGGAACAAATTCATTATCCACCATAAGCATAGTCAGCAATGTTACATTCTTAACATCTTTAGATGCACCATTCATATACATCGTTAATCCAAATTCTAATTCTTCCCCTGAATATACAATTTCTTTTCCCAGTAATGAACCAAACTGTATTTCCCCTGTTGACTCATCTCTTCTAACCTTCTGAATATTTATTCCCATATCCATTCCTTGTGTTAACGAATCATCCTCAGTCTCAATATCACTTTGGTATTCCAAGTCTTCATTAGTACTTTTATTTTCAAACTCCCCCTTATTACTACAACTACATAATAGCGGAAAGATTATTAAAACAACATAGATTTTTTTCTTCATACTATCACTCCTAGACTTTTAAATAAGTTACAAAATTTTGATGCATTTTTAATTAAAAAGTTTTTCATCTAAGGTACCTCCTTTGTTTTTTCTAAAATTACAAAAAAATTAATTGATTTTCAAGGAGATGTCCGTTTTTTGCAGAATTTTGTCCGTTTTTTGTATTTTTTATTATTTAATTAGTACTTGACATTTGAATTTTAATATGATTTTTTCTCCCCAGACCTTACACTAGTGTTACCCATAACAACTGAATCATATTATTATGTTGAGTTTGAACATATATAGAGTCATCACTATGTACTGTTGATACATCAGGTGTTGATACACCTACAACTACCATTGTCTTTACTAATGACATTCGCGTTTTTTGCAAAGATTTTATTTTTTTACATAAAAAAATGTCACAATTATGATAAAAATCATAATTGTGACGAGCACTACTATTTATTATTTATATTTAAAACCAATGTTGATGTAAATACATTTTCAACCACATTCAAATCTAAAATACCATTATATTTTTCAGCTATGTGCAATACACTTTTTATACCAAATCCATGACTTTTTTTATCTTCTTTTGTAGTTAGGTACTTTTCATTTTCTACTTGTATATTTCCTGTACAACTATTAATACATTTAAAAACTAATATATTATTCTCATTTTGCATATATATCCTTAATTTTACATATTTATTATCCTCGCATTCTGATGCTCCACGTATAGCATTATCTAAAAGATTACCAAACATTGCTATCAAATCAATTTCTTTAATTGATTCAACATTAACATTAGGTTCAACCAGCACATCATATTCAACACCTGCATTCCCTGCATCAATTGACTTTTCACTCAGTATTGTATTTAATATAGTGTCAAAGCTATATATTGACATTATACTATTTTCTAATTCTTCTGTTAAATCCTTTAATACAGCATCAACTTTCTCATTTTCTCCGTCCTTAACTAAGGATTCAATAATTTTTATATAATTGCTAGTATCATGGATTAACTCCTGATGTTTTTCGTTTCTTTGTACTGTTTTATGTAGATATTCCAATTCTTCATTTTGTTTCATTATAAGCATTGAATTCTCAGCATTACTATTTACCTCTCTTGAATATCTTGCAAAAGCAAAATACACCAACATATTACTACCAAGCATTAGCAACATAAAAATTGTCATCAAAGCATGATGTATACCTATCTTTTGAAAATCTATCCCCGAATAAAACACTGTAAGCATCATTCCTAATGTCGCAATAGGTAAACACATATATGTTAGTAAAGTCTTGTTATCCATTACTTTAATGGTTTTTGATGAAAACTGCTTAACTATAGTATATGCAATAAATGTTATTAATTTAACTGCAATAACATGCATAATATTATATGACAAGTCAATAGCCTCACCACTCATCATTACTTTTGCTGACAATTGTGTAATAATCGCATATAAAAATTCACATCCAATATTAATTGAAAAAGCTACAACAAAATAATAGATTCTTTCTCTTATCCCTAATTCAAACAAAATGTAAACATAACTCAACATAATAATAGGGAAACAAATTAAATTTAAAGATGAATTATTTGCTGAATTAACCAAAAATAGCAAAACTATTACTATTAAACTTATTAGTAATACTTTTTTACCTCTTATTTTGTTTCTTTTATTGGTAATGTTATTGTGTAAATCATAAATTAAAAACACCTCAACAACACATACAAATAACTTAACTAAAATTTTCACCCAATCCATACAATACCTCAATATTTTTTACCTACATAATCTGTAAACGCCTTCTTAAATGCTTTTATTTTGGAACGAGAAATAGGTAAAATTTCATCTTCTTTTCTTGCGTTTATTAAATACACATCATTATTAGTAATCTTTTTAATATACTGTAAATTAACTATATAACTACTATTAGCGTACTCAAAACCATAATTTTTTATTTTTTCATAAATTTCATCCAAATTTTTATCAGATAAGATTTTGCCATCTATATCCTTATTCTTATCTCGAAATTTTGAAATAGCGTGAATTTCCGAACCACGTTTTGAGGTTTCAATAAATAATATATCCTTAAGATTTAATCTTATTTGATTATGATAATGATGTGCAAGCACCTCCGGAATTTTAACATTCTCAAACATTTTGTTAATAATATCATTAATTTCCTGAGACATCTTTTCATCCCTATATTCCTTATACAAATATCTATATGGCAATACTTTGATACTATTATCAGTTGGTTTTCTAACTCCAGAGCAAAAAGCTATAACTGAATTAGGATATTTCTCCCTTATAGATATGGCAACCCGTTCACCATCAATCCCGGGCAAATCCACATCAAGTATTACCATATCACAGCAAATATCTTTGTTACTTATATAACGAATCAGACTTTCACCATTTGTAAATTCTTTAATATTAAAAGGGATATCACTCTCACAGATTAATATTTTACTTTTTAAATATTTTAGATATTCGATGTTATCATCACATATAAGTATGTTATACATTTTTACTCCTATCTTCTCTTTGGTTGTTAATATAATTACATTATCTTAGCACAAAAAATAGTGTAAAACAATTCGACAAATCGTTATTATATATATTATTCCTCGTTATAAGAATTTTCCCTTACTCCCCATACACCAACTTAGCCACATCCACACTTTCCTTAGCGTCCTTAGCATAGTAATCAGCACCAATTTCCTTAGCATACGACTCAGTTAACACAGCGCCTCCTACTACAACCTTACAATCCACATTATTCTCTCTAAGCAATGCAATGGTTTCCTTCATTGATACAAGTGTTGTAGTCATAAGTGCTGAAAGCCCCACAAGCTTTGCCTTGTGAGTTATTGCAGCATCAACTACTTCCTGATAATCCACATCTTTACCGAGGTCGATTACCTTGTAGCCATAATTTTCAAGTAGAACTTTAACGATATTTTTACCTATATCATGAATATCTCCCTTTACAGTAGCAAGAACAACCTTTCCCTTTTCAACTGTTTGGGAACCGTTCTTAGATATTTCTTCCTTAATAACTGCAAATGCTGCCTGTGCTACCTCAGCAGATAATATGAGCTGTGGTAGGAATATCTTGCCAGCCTCGAACTTACTTCCTGCTTCATCAAGGGCTGGAATAAGAATATCATTAACTATTTCCATCGAATCCTTTTCCTTTAATAATTCTCTGGTTATGTCAGCGCCTTCATTTTTAAGACCTTTAGAAATAGCATAAGCAAGGTCACGTTTATCACTAACTACAGTCTGCGCCTTAGCTGCTCCTGTAGCCACATTATTATATGCTTCAATATATTCCTGTGAATTTTTATCTATTCCTTTTAACAATCTGTACGCACGCACACTTCCGGACATTGTTGCAACATTTGGATTAATAATAGGTAAATCCAATCCATTTTCAAGAGCAAGCGTCAAAAATGTATGATTAATAAGTTCTCTGTTAGGTAAACCAAACGAAATATTTGATACTCCAAGTACAGTCTTTAAACCAAGTCTTGTTTTTACCATATTAACAGCTTTAAGTGTCTCCACTACTCCATCCTGTTCTGCTGATGCAGTAAGAGTTAGACAGTCTATATATATATTCTCCTTAGGTATTCCATATTCCAAGGCTCTGTTAAGAATTTTTTCTGCAATTGCAAATCTTTCCTCTGCCTTTTTAGGGATTCCGCCTTCGTCAAGAGTAAGACCTACCACTGCTGCACCATATTTCTTAACTAGTGGCAATACTGTATCAAGGGATTTTTCCTCACCATTAACCGAATTAACAATGGGCTTACCACAATATACTCTTAGAGCAGCTTCAAGTACCTCCGGAATGGTTGAATCTATCTGTAACGGAACCTCAACAATACTCTGAACACCCTTTATGGCTCTAATCATCATTTCCTTTTCATCTATTCCCGGAAGACCAACATTTACATCAAGTATTTCAGCTCCGCCATTAACCTGTTCAACGGCCTGATTAAGTATATAATCCATATCATTATTAAGAAGTGCTTCTTTGAACTTCTTCTTGCCTGTTGGATTTATACGCTCACCTATTATTCTTGGTCCGTTAATAACAACCGTATCTGTTGCTGAACATACGGCTGCTTCGATAGTTTTGTCAGTCTTAACATATTTGTGTGATGAGGTCATTTCTACAAGTGACTTGATATATTCAGGGGATGTACCACAGCATCCACCTACGAATTTCACACCATATTCAAGCATTTCCTCCATATATTCAGCAAACTGAGAAGGTGTAATATCATATGTATTAGTAACAGGGTCAGGTAATCCTGCATTTGCCTTAACTATAATAGGAAGTCTTGTCCATTTTGACATTTCTTCAACTACAGGCTTAAGCTCCTTTGGTCCAAGTGAGCAGTTAACACCTATAGCATCTACGCCAAGACCTTCAAGTGTAAGTGCCATAGCTGATACACTACATCCTGTAAATGTTCTCATATTCTGTTCAAATGTCATAGTACACAGAATTGGTAACTCTGAGTTTTCCTTTGCTGCTAACACACCAGCTTTTAATTCTAACAGATCTGTCATAGTTTCGAACACAATAACATCTGCATCCTTACCAGCTATAATCTGCTGCTTAAACATATCATAAGCCTCTTCAAAGGATAAGGTCCCTGTTGGCTCTAGTAACTGACCTATCGGCCCTATATCAAGGGCAACAAGTGTATCCGTCCCCTCACATGCCTTTCTTGCATTACTAACACCGGCTGCTATAAGCTCTTCTACAGAATGGCCTGCATCCTTCATCTTGTATCTGTTAGCACCAAAGGTATTAGTGTACACAATATTAGAGCCGGCATTGATATACTCTTTATGAATCTCGGTAATCATATCCGGATTTGTGATATTAAGAACCTCTGGAATTCCTCCGAGCTCCAAACCCCTTGCCTGAAGCATTGTTCCCATTGCACCATCTAGTACTACAAATTCTCTATCAAAAATATTATTGTTTACCACCACAACTACCGCCTTCCTTACTTATTGCACATTTATCCTTGAAGTTACATTTTGAACACGAAGCCTCGCCATCCACTTCTTTTTTACTAAGTCCTATAACACAGGTCACAGACTTTCTAGGTGTTAAAATGTTATTATCATTAGCACATACACCCACATACTTAGGTGCATTTAATATATTTAAGAATTCCTTCTGGGTATCCATAGGGAAATCACCATATCCAACTCCAAAACGCCAGGTTCTGTTATATTCAGGCATTGTGGCACTTATAAATAATTCCGCCACATCACATAACTGTTCCACAGCTGCATTTGCCAGACCATCCAGAACAAGAGCACCAAATATATTCGAAATTTCATTCTGTCTTATAAGCTTGTCCACATCCTGAGATATAGTCGCACACATTATTACAGCCTTGTCACAATCCTTAAGATGATTAGACACAGCCTCTCCTTTGAGTGTCAGAGTAGTTCCAATTAATTCCACACCCTTGTCATTCTTGTTAATATCAAAGCAGTCAAAGATAAACTTAGGTCTCATTACACCTAATAATTCCTTCTCCTTCTCATCTATTATCTTCATAATATTTTCATCAGGTTCAGTGTTACCAAATCCCATATATCTGTATGCTTCAGCCCTATTAACAGCCTTTAATTCTATTTCCTGTATTTGCATAATATTTCATCCTTTTAACCACAAAACAAATTATATCCTACAATCAGACAGCCAACCAGCAGACATATCGAAAAAAAACTGCAACCAAGATAAAATCCGATTGCCATACCAACTGCTATCCAAAACAAAATAAACCCACAAATTCTTCGCACACTACACCTCAACACAAACAATTGTTATTATATAGATATGCTGGAATTTGTGGATTGATACAAACTTATTCTACAACTATTTCCTCAGCGTCATCGTCGCCCTTCTTGCCTGTGAACTTCTCGATAAAATCCGGAACCATATCAAGAATCTTAGTAAGACCATCCTGTTCCTTAATGTTAACAAGCTTTGGAACACCATCCTTAATTACAAGAACAGCACTAGGAGACATTTTTCCTCCCATGCCACCACCGCTGTTACTGTTCTTATCTGCAAGTGCTGCACCAGCGCCTACACCAAAGCTAACATCTACAAGTGGTAAAATGATAGTATTATCATCAAGCTTAATTGCATCACCTACAACTGTCTTGCTATTGATAAAATTCTCCATTCCTTTAAACAATGATTCCACTGTGTTGTCAAAATTGTTTTCTGCCATTACAAAAATCCTCCTTAATTATATTTGCTTAGCCCTTTCAATTGTATTTTTAATAGGTTCATTTCTCCATAACTTCAGAAATACTACCAATAATCTTATTACACGAATTCTTCCCTTAAAGGTAGTTTCTCCTTCAAATACAACATTTTCAAAATCCGGGTAAATCTGAAATTTCTTCGTAAACCCGTAAAACATATATATTATTCCGAGCAACTTGCCTGTATTAGACGGATCCTCAAACCCAAACTTCATATACAGTTCAAGCTTTGTCGGTAAAATATACTTAATTAACTTAATTAATTCTTCCTTGCCCACCTTCCACGCAATCTTAGTATCCTCTTCTCTAAGAAAAGCTAGAAAATTATTTTTTCTTTCATTAATCTTCTTAAGTTTATCACAAAATGCTCTGATTTTAAATCTAATTTTTCTAATAAATTCAAAAGGACTCTTCCATTTCTTCTTTTTATAAGTAATAGGTTCCTGTACGGTAACCTCTTTCTTTCCAGTGTCCTTTTTAGGCTCTGTAAGAGTTATTGTACGAGGTGTATCATCCTCAGGCTCTTTAAACGTATCTGCTTGCTTTTCCTGTTGTTTTTCCTGCTGTATTTTCTTATTTTTGACCTTTTTTTTCTTATTTTTATTCCACGGATTAAATTTTATACCAAATAGCTTATACTTTACATCCGTTTCACCATTGTCATACGTAATATGAATCGAAATAATGTGAAGCAACCACGATACGATAATCTTACCATGCTTTTCATCGTACCACTGACCTTTTCCTTTGTATCTAACAGGCACAAATAATATACAGATTAAGGCTAAAAGCAATAAGCCTAATATTAACAGTAATACTATTCCAATTATTTTTAAAATCAACAGTATAATATGTAGCATATCTGCTCCTAACTATATTTTTCTACTAAATCTTTAACCCTATAAGAACCTGTCTCATTAATAGAGTCTGTAATAATTTGCATCATAAGTTCGAAGGCTTCATCTTTTCCCTTGGCGATGCCTATAATAAGCTGATTGCTTTTCTTAAAATGCTCCTGCAATAATACCTGCGCCGGATAAATATCCATTACATTTTCCTCATTTGCAGGTAAAGCAAGTACATAAATACCAAGCTGAACTTTATTATTTTTAATTTTTTTAACAATAGTTTTTTTATGTGGTTCTGCCATTTCACCCACATATAATCTGTTATTCCATAACATATATTAATCAGCCTCAATTATAGTATTAATAATCTCTATACTTCCTAACTTCTCTGCTTCATCTCTACAGGAATCAAATGCAGCAATTACATAATCCTTAACTTCATTCATATTATTAAAGAATACCGGAAGCGTAGATAACACCGACGCCATAACAGCTCTATTAAGCATCTTATCTCTACCTTCGAAGCTTTCTTTAATATCTGAAATTATTTTATCTCTCTGGCTTACAAAATATGCCTCTTCAAGTGCTGTATCATTATTTTCTCCATCTAAGTCAATAAATAAACTTCCTGACATAAGCTTCTGGCACATAAATAAAGCTTCATATTCACCACTACAGTTTAATTCATCAACCGAATCCATATGACTTTCTCTTATTACATCAAGAGCATACTCATTAGCTGCACATTCCATTCCAATATTCTCCGGAACACCTTCGAGCTTAACTAACAATTCTTCTGTCTCCTCATCAATTGTAACATATTCGCCCTTCGCAAACAAATCAAATATGTTATCATCTATCTTCTTGCAGATATTGATTTCATCGTCATTTTCTATATAAGGTGTAGCAAGTATCATAACATATACTTGATTGATGAGTTCACTCACCATCATATAGATATCAACCATTTCATTTGTAGAATCTATTACATATGTAAGCTTATCAAATAAATCCTTGTATTCATTCTCTTCAAGCTTAGAAAAATTTGCATTTTCAAAGCTTTTAAGAATATTTCTAAATTCCGGCAATACCGAATCAAATCTCTCATCTCTATCAAGAAGTGCATTAGTTCTAATCATATACACAAAATCATCAAAGCTCTTCTTATCTGCCTCTGAATATACATTTATACCTTCATTTACATATTCAAAAAACTTATTTTTTACCATTCTTACGGGTAACTGGCCTATCATTTCTGTTATTTTATAATTGATAACTGCGTTATCTTCATTGGAAATGATATACCTCATAACGTTTTTAGCCATTTCCTCATCAGAATAATCACAAGGAAGCTTTTCATCTCTGAATCTGTATTCAATACGATTCATTACATACTCATATCTTCCAAAAATATCAACATACGCTGTAAGCACCTTCATTGTATCCATTACATTTTTACGAAGTCCGGCAATCTCTTTAACGGAAGCTTCTATGTCTTCCGAAACAGTGTTAATAACACATTTGTCTACAAGTGCATTAAGCCTTAACAAAATATCTTCTATTTCCTTCTTGTTATTACCTGCATATTCAGCTATAACCTCATAATATGTATAGTAATTCATTGTAAACTGCACATTTGCGGATTTATTATACACATTCATCATATACTCAGCATAAGCAGGAATATTAGTTTCAAGATTCTTGCCTCTTGCAATTTCATTTATCTTATTCATCATTACTTTAATAACCTTTCAATTATTTCATTATATCACAGAAATCAAATGTAGCAAAATAATCTTCTGGTGTTTCTGCTCTTCTAATCATCTGAACACTTCCGTCTTCTTTAAGAAGAAGCTCTGCTGACTTTAATTTACCATTATAGCTGTATCCCATAGCAAATCCATGTGCTCCCGTGTCATGAATAACAAGAAAATCACCTATATCAATCTTAGGTAACATCCTGTCTATTGCAAATTTATCATTATTCTCGCATAAAGAACCGGTAATATCATACATATGGTCACAAGGCTCATCTTCCTTACCCATAACAGTTATATGATGATAAGCTCCATACATGGCAGGTCTCATAAGATTAACTGCACATGCATCGAGTCCAATATATTCCTTATGAATATGCTTCTCATGTATAGCCTTAGCAACCAAGCATCCATATGGTCCTAACATAAACCTTCCAAGCTCTGTATATATAGCAACATCTGTAAGACCAGCTGGTACAAGAATTTCTTCAAATGCCTTTCTTACACCTTCACCAATTGCAATAATATCATTTGGCTCTTTATCCGGTGTATATGGAATACCGATACCACCTGAAAGATTGATAAATGCAAGCTCAACACCGCATTTTTCCTTAATCTCTACCGCAAGCTCAAATAACACCTTTGCAAGTGTCGGATAATATTCATTAGTAACTGTATTACTTGCGAGAAAAGCGTGAAGACCAAATCTCTTAGCACCCTTTTCCTTTAAAATCTTATATCCCTCAAGGAGTTGTTCCTTAGTAAATCCATACTTAGCATCACCCGGCTTGTCCATAATATCTGTACTAATCTTGAACATTCCACCCGGATTAAATCTACAGCAAATAGTCTCCGGAATACTTCCGGTAACCTTCTCTAAAAACTCAATATGTGTAAAATCATCTAGGTTTATCTGTGCATTAAGCTCTCTTGCATACTCAAAATCCTTAGCTGGTGTGGCATTTGACGAAAACATAATCTCATCGCCCGCAAATCCAAGCTTGTCTGCCATCATAAGCTCCGTATATGATGAACAATCCACACCACATCCACATTCCTTAAGAATGTTAATGATAAACGGATTTGGTGTAGCCTTAATTGCAAAATATTCCTTAAATCCTTTATTCCATGAAAATGCCTGCTTAAGCTTCATGGCATTTTCTCTTATACCCCTTTCATCATATAAATGAAACGGTGTAGGATATGTCTTTTCTATTTCCTTTAACTGTTCTAATGTTACAAATGTTTCCTTCTTCACTCTAGTACCTCCTGTGTGTTATTTTATATGTTCATGTGACCACAAATGATCCTGACAATATTCATATGCTCCATTACATTTTGAACAATATCTAAATTGTAAGCTTGCATCATCTTTATCTGTTCTTCCACAAATCGCACATTTATGAACTTTAATCACATTATTTGAATTAACTTTTTTCTCAAAAGCTTGCTTTCTCTTCTTTTGTTTCCTAGATACACTGCCATAACTACGCATCAGCATATACATTATTCCAAATGTAATTAACGAAAACAATGCCGATGCCGCAAATATAGGAAACGGAATAATTCCTATATTGGCAAGTCCCTGCATTAAACCGGCACTAAGGTTATCTGTATACAACATAAATGTAAAACCAACTGTTCCAATCAAAACAGCAAGTGTAAATGCCGCTAACCACTTCATTTTAATAGGAATAATAAACATAAGCAACACTCTTACATCTGGTGCTGACATTCCAACAAGCACAAATAATGCCATCGTCAAATAATACGAACCGTACATATATGGGACATTACCGACATTAATTCCCATAAAAATGTAAATTAAAATTGCCCCAACAATATGAAGCCCCATTCCAATAAAGAAAAATAAATTAAGAGCAAACGAACCCCACATATTTTCCATTAACTGTCCTATAAAATATAAAAAGTAAAAATTAATTATAACAAACACTATGTTATCATAAGATGGTGGCAAAAAGATAATCGTAATAAGACGCCACACCTGCCCCTTGAATACCAATTCCATATCAGGATTAAGCATAGTATAAAATATTGCAGGTGCAAAATTCATTATTCCCCACATTATCGCATACCCGATAATAAAGTATAACATTAAATTCTTTATTGCATATTTACCATATTTTCTATCCCATTTCGCTAATAAATTCATTTATAAAAACCTCACTAATTTTAATATGATAATTATAGAATTATGATGTCCTTTTGTCAAATATTTATAAGGATTTTACTTTAAATTATGTGTAGCCTTAGGCTGATTTTTACTTCTTGCACTTGTCTTACCTTCCGGCTTGATTTCTCCGGCATTTGTAAGTGCGATTTTAGTAAGTGTCGGACCTATTAATTCATATACAAGAACACTAAATAAAACAACATTACGAATTACCGCACCATCAGAAAGTGTTGCTGCTGTCAATGACATCCCAAGCGCCACTCCTGCCTGTGGAAATAGGGTTACGCCAAGATATTTCTTTATCTTAACATTACATTTTGTAGCCATACTTGAGATATATGCTCCATAATACTTACCTGCTGTTCTTGATAAAATATAAAGTCCTCCTATTAATAATACAACAGGATTACTTAAAATATTCAAATCAAGCTCAGCTCCTGAAATCACAAAGAATAATATATTAAGTGGCGCTGTCCATACATCAATACGCCCCATTAATTCTTCTGAAGTCTCACATATATTGCAAAATACCGTTCCAGCCATCATACATACAAGCAATAGGGAGGTTCCAAAATGAATTCCAAACGCTTCGAACTTAATCATAGACAAACCAACAGCAAGCATAACAAATGCTATTGATACAGCAAGTCTTTTGCTTCTTGAATGAAAGAATCTTTCAACCAAATTAAGTAACAAACCTATTACTGCACCAAGAACAAGTGATAGTACGATTTCAATAATCGGTTCAAATACCATACCATTAACATTTATGCTTCCAAGTTCAATAGCATGTGCTATTCCATAAGAAATCGCAAATAAAACAAGACCTACCGCATCATCAATAGCAACTACCATCATAAGAAGCTTTGTAAGTGGTCCGTCTGCCTTATACTGCTTAATTACCATAAGTGTAGCTGCCGGTGCTGTTGCAGATGCTATTGCACCTAATACAATTGCTGCCGGTAATGAAATCATTTCCGGGAACATAAAATGTAATGATATTAATACTATGTCCACAACAATTGTTGTAAATATCGCCTGCACAATACCTATAACAACTGCCTGCTTACCCATTGACTTTAGCTGTGTTAACCTAAACTCGTTTCCTATTGTAAACGCAATAAATCCCATTGCTGCCTGAGATAAAATACTAAATGACTCAACCTGTTCAAGAGAAATAAATCCTATTCCTGATACACCTAACTGTCCTAAACAAAACGGTCCAATAAGCACACCCGCTATTAAATATGCTGTAACTGCTGGCAAATTGAGAATTTTTGCCAATCTTGATAAAATCAATCCTACCAATATTGCTATTGATAGACACAAATATATATCCTGCATTGTAAATATTCCTTCCTTTATCTATGTATTAATAATGTAAAACGTTTTTTATTATATCACTATGTAAAATTTTTTCAAGGATATAATAATGTTGAATTTTGTAAAAAACTGTATTATAATAGGAAAGATTTGATTTTTTATCATAGGTTTTATGTTATAGATTGGAGATTTTTATGGAGAAAAAATATTCATTAGGAATAGATATTGGCTCAACCACAGTTAAAATAGCTATTCTTGACAAAGAAAATAACATCGTATTTTCTGATTACGAACGTCATTATGCAAATATACAGGAAACTCTTGCACTTCTTCTTAAGAAGGCTTATGAATTAACCGGTGAAATAGCACTTTATCCTGTAATTACAGGTTCAGGCGGACTTACATTATCAAAACACCTTGATATTCCATTTGTCCAAGAGGTAGTAGCAGTCTCTACTGCCCTTAATGATTATGCACCTCAAACTGATGTTGCCATCGAGCTTGGTGGTGAAGATGCTAAGATTATTTATTTTACAAATGGCGTAGAACAAAGAATGAATGGTATCTGTGCCGGTGGTACAGGTTCTTTTATCGACCAGATGGCTTCTTTATTACAAACAGATGCCGGTGGTCTTAATGAATATGCAAAAAATTATAAAGCAATTTATCCAATCGCTGCAAGATGTGGTGTATTTGCAAAAACCGATATTCAGCCACTTATTAACGAAGGTGCTACAAAAGAAGACTTATCTGCTTCTATTTTTCAGGCTGTAGTTAACCAGACAATCAGTGGCCTTGCTTGTGGTAAACCAATCAGAGGTAATGTTGCATTTCTTGGAGGACCTCTCCATTTCCTCCCAGAACTCAAAAATGCATTTATCAGAACACTCAAGTTAACGGACGAACAAATAATTGCACCTGAACATTCGCATTTATTTGCTGCAACAGGTGCAGCTCTTAATCATAAAGAAAAATACGAAGCTTCAATAAGCACACTTATTGATAAGCTTTCTACAGGAATAAAAATGGAATTCGAAATCAAACGTATGGATCCTCTATTCTCAAACCAGGACGAATATGACAAATTCCTTAACAGACATAATGAAAACAGCGTTGCTACTGCTGATATTTCTACATATGAAGGTGATTGCTTCTTAGGTATTGATGCCGGTTCTACAACCACTAAGGTTGCTTTAGTAGGTGAAGATGGTTCTCTTCTCTATTCTTTCTACAGCAATAATAATGGTAGCCCTCTTGCTACCACTATTCGTGCAATGAAAGAAATTTATGATTTATTACCTCCATCTGCCAAGATTGTTTACTCATGTTCAACAGGCTATGGAGAAGCACTTATTAAAGCTGCACTTATGCTTGATGAAGGTGAAGTTGAAACGGTATCTCATTATTATGCAGCAGCATTCTTTGAACCTGAGGTTGATTGTATCCTTGACATCGGTGGTCAGGATATGAAATGTATCAAAATCAAGAACAACACTGTCGATAGCGTACAGCTTAATGAAGCTTGTTCTTCAGGTTGTGGTTCATTTATAGAAACATTTGCAAAATCTCTTAACTACTCAGTTGAAGATTTTGCAAAAGAAGCTTTATTTGCCGAAAATCCAATTGACCTTGGTACACGTTGTACTGTATTTATGAACTCAAATGTTAAGCAGGCTCAGAAAGAAGGCGCTTCTGTTGCTGATATTTCTGCCGGACTTGCTTATTCTGTAATAAAAAATGCTTTATATAAGGTTATTAAGATTACAGACCCTTCTGACCTTGGTTCAAAGGTTGTAGTTCAGGGTGGTACCTTCTACAACGATGCTGTACTTAGAAGTTTCGAAAAAATTTCCGGATGTAATGCCGTAAGGCCTGATATTGCAGGTATTATGGGTGCTTTTGGTGCTGCTCTTGTAGCTAGAGAGAGATACGATGAAAATTCACAGACAACTATGCTTCCAATAGAGAAAATCCTTTCTCTTCAATTTTCCACATCTATGGCAAGATGTAAGGGTTGTACTAACAGTTGTCTTCTTACAATTAATAAATTTACAGGCGGACGCCAGTTTGTAACAGGAAACAGATGCGAACGTGGTATCGGCAAAGAAAAGAACAAGGAAAATATTCCTAACCTATTCGAATATAAGAACAAAAAAATATTTGGTTACGAATCTCTTACCGCTGACGAAGCCAAGAGAGGTACTATTGGTATTCCAAGAGTTCTTAATATGTATGAAAATTATCCATTCTGGGCAATATTTTTCAAAAAGCTTGGTTTCAGAGTTGTACTTTCACCTGAATCCACAAGAAAAATTTATGAACTGGGTATTGAATCAATCCCAAGCGAATCAGAATGTTATCCTGCAAAATTAGTACACGGACACATTTCTTACCTTATAAAGCATGGTATAGATACAATATTCTATCCATGTATACCATACGAAAGAAATGAAACACCTGATGCAAACAATCACTATAATTGTCCTATCGTTACTTCTTATGCAGAAAATATAAAGAATAATGTAGAAGAAATAACAAATGGTAAAATAGATTTTATGAATCCATTTATGTCTTTTACAAATCGTGACACAATAACAGAACGTCT
Organism: Lachnospiraceae bacterium; assembly: GCA_017396555.1. Taxonomy (GTDB): domain Bacteria; phylum Bacillota; class Clostridia; order Lachnospirales; family Lachnospiraceae; genus RGIG1934. Next base: position 20,352 of record JAFQLS010000002.1, read on the forward strand.
TGTAGAAGAATTTAGTAAAAAATACAAAATTGATCCTTCCGAAATCATTTCTGCCTCATTTGATGCATGGGATGAATTAATAAGTGTTCGAGAAGATATTGCAAAAAAAGGCGAGGAAGTTATTAAATATCTTGAAACAACCGGCAAACGTGGTATTGTTCTTGCAGGTCGTCCATATCATATTGACCCGGAAATCAACCATGGTATTCCTGAGTTAATTAATTCATATGGCATTGCCGTACTTACAGAGGATTCAATCTCTCATCTTGCAGAGGTTGAACGACCATTAATTGTTATGGATCAGTGGATGTATCATTCAAGATTATACAAAGCTGCAAACTATGTTAAAACAAAGGATAATCTTGACTTAATTCAGCTAAATTCATTTGGATGTGGTCTTGATGCAGTTACAACCGACTGTGTAAATGATATCCTTACAAAATCTGGTAAGATATACACTGTACTTAAGATTGATGAGGTCAATAACCTTGGTGCAGCAAGAATAAGAATACGTTCTCTTATTTCAGCAATTAAGGTTAGAGAAAAAAATAAAACTGAAAGAACTATCGTTCCTGCTAATATTAACAGAGTTGAATTTACAGAGGAAATGCGTAGTAATAACTACACTATTCTCTGTCCACAAATGTCACCTATTCACTTTGATTTGGTTGAACCTGCTATATCAGCATGTGGATATAATATAGTAGTTCTTGATAGAGAAGATAAAAAAGCTGTAGACACAGGCCTTAAATATGTTAACAACGATGCCTGCTACCCTTCTCTTATCGTTATCGGTCAGATTATGGATGCTCTCTTATCAGGCGAATATGATTTAAACAAGACTGCCGTTATTATTACTCAGACAGGTGGTGGATGTCGTGCAAGTAATTATATAGGCTTTATCAGACGTGCTCTTGAAAAAGCCGGAATGGAACAAATTCCTGTTATTTCATTAAGTGTTCAAGGTCTTGAAAAAAATAGCGGTTTTAAGATTACTCCAAAGCTTGCCCTAAAAGGAATGCAGGCTGTTATATATGGCGATATTTTCATGAAAGTTGTCTACAAAATGAGACCTTATGAAAAAATCCCGGGAACTACCGATGCCCTTCATGAAAAATGGAAAAAGAAATGTATAGAGTCTATATCTAAGCCTTCTATTTCAATGGGTGAATTCAAGAAAAATATCAAAGGTATTATCAGAGATTTTGACCAAATTGAGATTAATGATATTAAGAAGCCAAAAGTCGGTATAGTAGGTGAAATTCTTGTTAAATTCCATCCGGCAGCTAACAATCATCTTGTTGAGTTATTAGAAGCTGAAGGTGCAGAAGCCGTTATGCCTGACTTACTTGATTTCCTTATGTACAGTTTCTATAACGGAAACTTTAAGTACAAATATTTAGGATTTACTAAGAAGAATGCACGGATATGTAACCTTGGTATATGGTTCCTTGAAAAATTACGAGCTACTGCAACCAAAGAATTTATAAGAAGCAAACATTTTACACCTCCTGCCAAGATTTCTCACATAGCAAATCTTGCAGCACCAATAACCTCTATTGGTAACCAAACCGGTGAAGGTTGGTTCTTAACTGGTGAAATGCTTGAATTAATAGAAAATGATGTGCCAAACATCGTGTGTACACAGCCATTTGCATGCTTACCTAACCACATTGTAGGTAAAGGTGTTATAAAAGAAATCCGTAGACGTAACCCTGATGCAAACATCGTTGCTGTTGATTATGACCCTGGGGCAAGCGAAGTTAACCAGCTTAATCGAATTAAGCTTATGCTTGCGACAGCACAAAGAAACTTAAAGAAAAAAGATTCATAAGCATTTATTAAAAGCCCTTGGCGTTTGCCAAGGGCTTATTCTACATCATTATATATTTTCAATCTGCCAGTCAATTGGCTCTAATCCATTTTCAACCAAAAATTGATTAGTTTTACTAAAATGTTTACAACCAAAGAATCCTCTATAAGCTGATAATGGACTTGGATGCGGTGCCTTTAATATAAGATGCTTCGAATTATTAAGCATAGCACTTTTCATCTGTGCCGGCTTTCCCCACAACAAAAATACTATTGGTCTATCCACATCATTTAACGCATTAATTGCTGCATCTGTAAACTCCTCCCAACCTATTCCCTTATGAGAAAAAGCATTGTGTGCACGAACTGTAAGAAGTGTATTAAGCATCAACACTCCCTGCTCTGCCCATTTAACCAAATATCCATTATTAGGTATATTTATACCCACATCATCCGCCAATTCTTTATAAATATTTACAAGTGATGGCGGAATATCTATTTCCGGCTTAACAGAAAAGCTAAGACCATGCGCTTGTCCCGGTTCATGATATGGGTCCTGACCGATTATAACCACTTTTACCTTGCTTAAAGGTGTCAGATGAAATGCAGTAAAAATCTCATCTGCCGGTGGATATACAACACATTTTGAATATTCATCCTTAATAAATTCATATAATTTTTTATAATATGGCTTAACAAATTCCTTAGACAAAGGTTCAAGCCAGTCATTATTTATCTGTGCCATAACGAACCGAAACACCCTTTCCCTTAAGATATTTCTTAAGTTCATTAATCTCTAATTCTTTATAATGGAACAATGATGCCGCAAGCGCTGCATCCGCTTTACCCTCTGTTAATGCATCATAAAAATGTTCCATACTCCCGGCCCCACCGGATGCTATTACAGGTACAGATACATTCTCAGCTATAATCCTTGTAAGCTCAATATCATATCCATCCTTAGTTCCATCACAATCCATACTTGTAAGAAGAATCTCTCCTGCTCCAAGCTTATCTGCCTTAATTGCCCATTCAACAGCATCTATTCCTGTATCTATTCTTCCGCCATTTTTAAAAATATTCCAACCATTGCCATCCTCACGTCTTCTGGCATCAATCGCTACAACAACACACTGACTTCCAAATTTGTCAGCAGCATCACTAATTAACTGTGGATTATTTATTGCTGCTGAATTTATGGCAATCTTATCTGCACCTTCTCTTAACAGTTCCTTAAAATTATCTACCGTTCTTATTCCTCCACCAACTGTAAACGGAATAAATACATTCTCCGCAACCTTTCTAACCATCTCTACAACAGTTCCTCTGTTATCAGAAGATGCCGTAATATCAAGAAATACAAGTTCATCTGCTCCAGCTTTATCATATGCCTTTGCAACTTCCACCGGATCACCTGCATCTCTTAAATTAACAAAATTTATACCTTTAACCACTCTGTTATTATTAACATCCAAACATGGAATAATTCTCTTTGTATGCATAATTCACTCTCCTATAATTCTGCAAAATTACGTAATATTGTAAGACCCACTTCACTACTTTTCTCCGGATGAAATTGACAAGCAAATACATTGTCTTTTTCAACAGACGCATGAATATGTGTTCCATATTCGGTTGATGCCTTTACAATACTCTCTTCTTTTGCTTTCAAATAATAAGAATGTACAAAATATACATATGACTGATTATCTATACCCTTATATAATCTTCCATTATTGGTAAGTTCAAGAGAATTCCAACCAATATGAGGAATCTTAAGTCCTTGAGTATCCGGTATTCTCAATATTTCACCATCTAATATACCAAGACCTATAGCTCCCGGTGTCTCATCACTAGTTTTAAATAACAATTGCAGTCCTAAGCAAATCCCAAGAAATGGCGTTTTTTTATCAACAACATCATAAATGGTATTTTCAAGATTATACTTTCTTATCTTTTCCATTGCATCTCCAAAGCTTCCAACACCCGGTAAAATAACCTTATCTGCCGCCAATATCTCATCTCTATCTCTTGATATCACAGCCTTTTCTCCCAAATAACTAAAAGCTTTTTCAACACTCTTCAGATTTCCTGCGTCATAATCAATAATTGCAATCATTACGTCGTTCCTCCAATGTTATTACTTTTCTAATTTTTCTTCATTCTCCTTAGAAATATTATTTTCTATATTTAACAAGCTATCTTGTACCACCTGTCTTATCTTATCTGAATATTCTTCTTCATTTATAATACCGGCAATAGCTCTTGCTTCTTTCTCCGATAAAGAAAAATCATACTTTAAGGCTGTAAGTATCTTTGTATATGATATTTCTATATCATCTAATACATTCAAATCATTAGCTGTATTTTTATGTCTGTCATATTTATCTATACCTTTAAGTAAAGAATTTAATGCTCTTTCATAATCCTCAATTTTTCGATAATTGTTGTAAGATAAATATTGCTTTTCAACATACATTATTGTTACAACCTGATCATAAAAATTCTTATCACTACTCTTAATATCCATTCCAGCCAGATAATCATATGCTTTACTATAATCATCCTTAACAAATGCCTTAGTAGCAGCATTAATATCTGAATTATAACTAAGAGTCTTACTTCCAAAGAAAACTAACAGTCCTATTCCGGTAACAACAGAAAATATTAATATATACATAACTAAAGGTATCTTTATAATCTCAACTGGTGGTTTTACCCTCTTAGCCTTTTCTTCTGCTTTCTTTTTTGCTTTTTCTGCTTTTTCTGCCTTAGCCTGCTCTTTCTTTTCTTTCTTTTCCTGAGCCTTTTTAGCTTTCTCCTCTTCTTTTTCTTTTTTAGCTTTCTCTTTTTCATTAGCTTCTGTTCTATCTTCAATATCTGATAAATCAAAATCATCAAATGATACGAGTTCTGAATCCGGTTGATTTAATTCTTTTTTAGCTTTTTTTTCATCCTTTTTCTCTTTATTTTTTTTACCGAAAAGTCTAGAAAACAGTCCTTCTTTCTTTTCTTCTGTAGGTTCCACTTCCTCAGAAATAGTTTTCGCCGTTTCTTCTTCCTCCTCGGCGAGACCACTAAGTTCACTAAGCATCTTGCTTAGTTCATCCATATCACTTGAATCGTTTGTATTTTCCTGTACATTTTCCTCTGCTGTATCTTCTGTTTCAGTACCTAACAGTTCTTCCGGCAATTCAAAAATTTCCTCTGTTAATTCTGAATTTTGTTCTGGTGATTCAGTAATTTCCTGATGAATCTCTTCTCCCATAGCAATACTATTTAATAAATCAGCAAAGTCTTCGTCTATTTCTTCCTGTCCAACATTTTCTTCTATAGGAGTAGCTTCTGGCAAACTTGGCTCTTGAATTGAGTCAAAATCAGAATTTAACATTTCAAAGAGTTCTTGCATATCAGAGCTTTCTTCTTCCGTAGAATAATCTGACACCTCTTCAATATCATCCGATTTAACGTCCGTAACCTCTTCTTCAATACCATCCGGTTCAACGTCCGTAACCTCTTCTTCAATACCATCCGGTTTAACGTCCGTAACCTCTTCTTCAATACTATCGCTTGACGCAGAACTAGCTGCATCCTCTTTAAAATCAAGAGAATCCAGCTCATCCTGTAAAGACTTATCAAGCAAATCATCAAATGATATATCTCCAAAATCAAACCATGAATCGTCTGAATCATCTGATAAAACGCCAAAATTTTCATCTATATTCATTTGTTCATCATTATCTTGAAGCCTTTGTTCCGTTTCATTATTAACTACCGAATTCAACAGGCTATCAAGATAATCTTCATCTGAAATATTAGTTTCGTCAATCTTTGCCATTATACTGCTTTGCCTTTCGTATTATTCTGCATTTGCAATCAAATCATCTATAATTTGTACAAGTTGTCCTATTTCCGGCTTCGATAACTGTGCATCAGCTCCTAAAGCCATACCCTTTGCTCTCATTTCATCATTTACTAAAGATGAGAATATAACGAGTGGTATATTTTTAATAACTTCATCTTCTTTACAAAGCTTAGTAAGTCTGTGTCCATCCATAAGTGGCATTTCTATATCTGTAATAATGCATTTAACCTTATCTCTAACATTTCCTTCTGCTTTAAATTCCTGCAACTTATCCCAAGCTTCTTGTCCGTTATCATTATGTATAACATTAACATATCCTGCTTTATGAAGTGAATCACATATGAGTGATCTGAGCAATGGTGAATCCTCTGCCATAAGTATTGGTGCCTCAGAACGACTTCTTGCACCAAGCTCATCAATATCAGAAACCTTAAGACCTGTCTCAGGACTAATATCTGCAACAATTTTTTCGAAGTCAAGAATAATTATTAATTTATTATCTCTTTTAATAACACCTGTTGCAACACCTTTATTATCAATATTAAGAGTTGAATCCGGCACAATTATATCAGCCCATGACACACGGTGAATACCCATAACAGATTCAACATGAAATCCAATATTAAGCTTATTAAAATTAGTTATAATAAGCATATCTGTAGGCTTAAATGTATCATTAAGATTAAGCACTTTGATAAGATCAATAACAGTAATCATTGTATCTCTAGGCATAAATATTCCTTCAATACTAGGATGTGAATTAGGCACCATGGTTATAGTCTGATATGGCAATATTTCTCTAATCTTTGCAACATTAATTCCATAACTATTACCTGCCACCGTAAATTCAAGCACTTCCAATTCATTAGTTCCATTTTCAAGTAAGATATTTGTATCCATATTTTTCCCTCCGTACATTATAAATTTTATTTAAGAGTAATTGTTCCCTGCTTTTCTCCACAATATATATCAAGACTCATATTCTTAATATCGCTTTTAGATTTTACATTTGTCTGAAATACAAGAACCATTTCCTCTGATTTATTGGCTTTAATTGTACCCTCGTATGTATTGAACGCATTTAACAATAATGTTATCTGAGCCACCAGCTTGTCAGAATCATTAATGACCGTTCTATATTTGGCATTACTTTTCATAATATTAAGAGCAATATCATTTCCCGATACATTCTTAACATCGAATCTAAGTATAAGAAGCTTGGTACCCTTAACAGCCTTCATAACAAAGAAGTTATCCTTTGAATCATTTGGATATGTATCTGTTAAAAGAAAGTCCTTATATGTTACCTTGATTCCATCAATGCCTAATATCTGTTCAATACTACTAAGCACCGGCTCCGTAGTGGTCTCCTCAACCGGCTTCGTGGTCTCTTTTCCATCTGCGTTATCTTTTTTACCAGACGTAGACTCTTCTGGAGTAGTATACTCAATTTCTTCAGCAAATGTAGCTTCCTCAGTAGTTGGCTGGCTCTCAACATATTTATCACTATAATTCTTATCATATTTAAGTAATATATCTGCTGCATATTCAGCAATAATATCGCCCTGTTCTTCTGTTAAATCGGATGTAACCGTAGAGCACGCTGTCATAAAGCAAGCCAGTGAAACAAATGCGAAGCAAAACAACTTTTTCATCAATGTTTCCTCCGTTCTAAATCATAACTCTATTTTACCATTTTAAGCTACTTTCTTCAACTTAATTTTGCGTCTAACTCAAACCAAAATTCTACACCATCAGTTGTATTACAAACACCATAATTTTGATTATGCGAATCCATAATTGCCTTTACAATCGACAGACCTATTCCACTACCTCCATATTCTCTGCTCCTTGCCTTATCTATCTTATAAAACTTAACCCATATTTTATCAATCTCATCCTCCGGAATAATATTTCCGGTATTAAACACACTTACTCTTACTTTATAATCTAGCTTTTTCACCGAAATCTTAATGAGTTTTTCACCTTCACAATGATTAATCGCATTACTGATATAATTAGAAACAACTTCCTCTATCCTAAACTCATCCGCCCATACCATCATATTATTTTCCATTTCCAGTTCACATTTAATACCATTTTGTTCAAAAACAATATCAAATGACTGCTTAATCCCATCGATAACCTGACAGATATCAAAATGCTCCATCTCTGTAATTTCCAGCCCTGACTCAAGCTTATTTAACGATAATATCTGTTTAACCATTTTATTCATTTTATTTGCTTCATCCATAATCACTTCACAATAGTAATTACGGCTCTCTTCATCATCATTAACGCAATCTGCAAGCCCTTCGGCGTAACCACTTATTAGGGCTAACGGAGTCTTTAATTCATGAGAAACATTTGAAATAAATTCCTTTCGCATTTCATCAATTTCAGTTCTTTTTTGAATATCCTTCTGTAGTTCATTATTAGCCTTTTTCAACTCTGAAATTGTCTGCTCTAATTTATACGACATCTCATTCATGCTATGTCCCAAAACACCTATTTCGTCACTGCTCGTACCGATATATTTCGCTCCAAAATCAAGATTTGTCATTCTTTTAGAAATATCGGCAAGCTCTAAAACCGGCTTTGAAAATCTTTTTGCAACAAAAAACATCGTTATTATTCCAATAACAATAACAACACAACTGATAATCACAAAAAATTTGTTAAATACGCTGATACTATCCCTTATACTTTCAACACCCATTCGCATTATAAAACTGGCATCATTATCCAAAAAACCATACATTTCTAAATACGGCTGGTTCTCTATTCTTTTATTTGTATACTGCTGCAACACATATTCATCTGTTTCTTTGATTATTTTTATTTCTCCCGGATTGCGTTCAAAAAACACGCTGTTAATACGATTTGCAAGCATCGCTATATTACCTGTTTTAACAACCTCTCTTCCATCTATCCCTGTTACAAGCATAGATATACCATATTTATCACAAATATCATAAATATTACTTCTGACATCCTCATCAATATTACCTTCATATTCTCTTAAAATATCATTTATATCAGAATATGCCTCAAGCAAATCATCCTGCTTAGAACTAATGTAATAATTTTCAAGAAAAATGCCATTCAAAATAACATACATAATACACATACCTGCAATAAGAACACAAAATATTAATGTTAGTTTTAAACGTATTGAATGTTTCATTATTCTACCTCGTATTTGTACCCTGTTCCCCAAATTGTTTTTATATATCTCCCAGCTTCACCAAGCTTACTTCTTAATTTTTTCACATGTGTATCAACTGTTCTCGCATCTCCATAATAGTCATAATCCCACACACTGTTTAGAATTTTTTCTCTTGACAACGCAAGCTTTTCATTCTCTATAAAATATTCAAGCAATTCAAACTCTTTATGACTTAAATCTACGCCTTGTCCATTCACCATAACCGAATGTTCAGCTTTATTAAAAGTAATCATACCTGAAGTAATATTTTCATCACGATTAAGCTTATTACTCCTTCTTAATATAGCTTCTATTCTTGCTACAAGTATCTTAGGACTGAATGGTTTTGTTATGTATTCATCAACCCCAAGCTCAAATCCCTTTAATTCATCCTGCTCCTCTGCTTTTGCAGTAAGCATAATAATCGGTACATTAGATATCTTCCTAATTTCTCTACATGTTTCTTTTCCATCCATTCTTGGCATCATAACATCTAAAATAACAAGCGCAATGTCTTTATCATTTACAAATGTCTCAAAAGCCTCTTCGCCATCTGCCGCTTCAAGTACAACAAAATCTCTTTTTACAAGAAAATCTTTAATTAATTTTCTCATTCTAGATTCATCATCAACTATTAATATTTTTAAATTATCCATAATACCTCCAAACTAATGCTCCTTGACTTATCCGTATTTTACCATTACAATCTCATTAATAACATAGAAAGGTGTATAAATTGTGAAAAACAGACTTCGAACCATATTATTATTTATATTATTAATAGCTTTACTTCCTATACTGTATAATAAAGTATATAATCCTAAACCTTTGGATGAAATTGTCACTGAAAACATTTCACCTGAAGTAAAACAGGCTATCACAAAAGTAATCTCTGAAAATATAACACCTGATATGTCTGAATATGATAAGGTCAAAGCCATACACGATTACATAGTATTAACTACAGAATTTGACATAAAAAACCTAAATAATAATACTCTCTCAGATGACAGCTATAGTGCAAAAGGTGTTCTAATCAACAAATTGGCTGTATGCCAGGGATATGCTGAGGCTTTTAAGCTTATAATGACAGAGCTTGGAATAGGCTGCCATATAATAACAGGTCATGCAAAAGATGAACTTCATGCATGGAATATAGTTAGAATAGATAACGAATGGTATCAGGTCGATGTAACCTGGGATGATCCTGTCCCAAATGAAAATTCTCCAACTAACATGGTAAATGATACCTCGAACCTAATATATAACTATTTTCTAATTACTGATGAAGTTATGTATCAGGATCACACTCCCGATGACAAGCCTCAAATATGCACCTCCGAAAAATATCTCTATGGAGAAAAAAAACAAGGAGTTCCTTATTTTATATTAGACAGTGCATATTCCATACCAAATCATTATCTTAACAGTTACCTTCAGGGAAACAAAACAGTAACCTTCTATTTCCCTGATATTCCAAACGAAAGTCTTATGAGTATTTTTGAAAAAACAGGTCAAAGACTTGTTGCCTCCGGAGCAAGTATTACTAATGCAGTGTATACACCTGTTGTAAATCAAGGCGATTATTGTTTTACAACTATAACCTTCGAATAACTTTTATGGGTTACATTTCTTGCATGATTTGTAGCCCATTTTGTTCAACTCTTCTTTCGTACCATAAAAATAAAGCTTATTATATTTGCTCATATCTGCAACACTGTCACATTTTTTATTATGGTAAATTCCGGAATTCATATTAACAACATAGTTAACCTTTTTACTTTCCGACGCATCAAAAACATTTTTGTTATTATCGCATTTAACATTTAGATTATTTCCATTTGTGGAAATGATTATATTTCCAAGCTTATCTGTTCTATATATTTTAGAATCCACAGCCTTTAATCTTTTCATAACCTTTTTCGTTGGATGACCATATTCATTATCAGCTCCGACACTAATCACACTAATAGCCGGTGTTACCGCCTCCAAAAATTTCTTTGTACTTGAAGTCGAACTACCATGATGGCTAACAAGGTAAACGTCACTATCAATGTTAATATCATTACTTAGCATATCCTCTTCGCTATAACGTGTAGCATCTCCACAAATCAAAAAAGACTTTTCTCCATACTCTATTCTAAAGCCTATACTATAATCATTTTCATCCTTATATTCGTCACCTACCGGTGAAACACAGGTTAACTTAGCATCATACAATTCAATTACCTCTCCAATCTTAGGCTGTCTTGATGTCTTGTCTATCGCTTTTAAAGCATTTCTAAACGAGCGATATATTTTAGTATTAACCTTATATTCAGGTGCCAATATCTCTCCAACATCGAAACGATACATAATATTAACAATACCATATAAATGGTCTGTATCATAATGTGTTGCTATAACATAATCTAATTTTTCAACACCTATATGTTCTAGATATTCTGTTAAAATTATTACCGAATCTGCATCTCCTCCATCAATCAATGCATAATGATTGTGAATTTCAAGTAACGTTGCATGACCCTGACCAACATCTATAAAGTGAACTGTCAATGTGCCTTTTTTAGGAGAATTATCAAAAACTCCAAATTTGTACGCAAATAAACCTACAGCAATTACTGCAAGTATGAAAACAAATTTTGCAATTCTTGATATTCTTATGCGTTTAAACATTTTCTGTATACTCCACATTTTTACTATATATTATAATTATATTCAATTTATAATATCATAATCTTATCATTTTTACAATTATATCAAAAATAAAAGGACTTTATACCAAAGCACAACTTTGATATAAAGTCATATAACTATCGCTTAATTATCTCTTGCCCTTCATGGCTCTTCTTCTCTGTTCTTCCGAAATAAATCTGTCAATATCTACACTGGCTCTTATTGTACACCCATATAAATATTTATCATCTTTTTCCTCTTCTCTTACAATCTCTCCTGAAACATACACATCTTCATATCCACCAAGAAATTTAAGAGTAACAGGAGTTCCAACCATCTTTCTTGTATCTTTATTTGTATAAAAAGATATTCCCGTAGAACTTATATCATGAACAATAACCTTTTCGCTTCTATTAAGCACACCTTGAACATCCAAATTAAGTCTAAATGATATTCTTCTATTAAATACTACACCTGGATTTCTGCACGCCAAAGCAATATATGGTAGATTCTGTATTCTGAGTATCTTAAATACTACATTCTTCCATATAATAGGTTTCTCTTCAGTCTCATGTATAACGCTTATCGTCAACTCATCATCCGCTACATTAACGTATTTACCATCATAAACAATAGGTTCAACAACAATAGTATCCGACTGAACCTTATACACCCTTGTCTCAACCGTAATAGACTGCTTCTGTCTCTGTAATTTAAGTATTATAGGGCTACCTTCCACCAGATCATGAAAAAACATATATAGTCCTCTTTCTATCACATTAATATACTACTTAATATTATATACTTTTTTCCTACCCTCTGCAACATATTTCGACATAAACTTACCTAATTAGCTTTGTAATCAAATCCTTATTCTTTTTCCATGTTTTCTTATATTCCGATTCCGGCAATGGACATACCCCATAACCATTTTCAATAATAATCTCCGGTATATTCTTATCAAGTATAGTCCAATTATAGCTTAATCCCTCAGGCTCTGACTGTTCACCTAAAGGATATCCGGTTATCTTCGAAATCTTTCGAGCCAATTTGTAGGTTTCTGTATAAATTTCGCCACTTTGTCCAATGTCCCAATACACTAAATTTCCCATTGAATGGTAAGAAATAATAAAATCAAAATTGTATTTATTAACAATTCTCTTAATTATTCTTGTTTCTCGTTCCGAATCAGCCTTTCTGCCAGAATACATAGAACTTCCCGGTGTTCCTGTCCTCTCCCAATGATTACTAAAATTACGATTAATATCTACGCCTCTGGCGTTTGCTTTCCATCTCTCATAATTAGATATACCTGACATTCCTTTGAGTTTGTTTCTAAGTTCTTTATTCTTGATTCCATTTGCACCAAACTGACTAATACACACTCCATCCGGATTTAGCATAGGCATCATATATACACAGGTTCTATTAAACAAATCTCCATATGTGAATTTCTCATCATACATAGCATTCCAATTATTTAAATAATATTCAAGCTGGGCCATACATATTGCTGAGTTCATATATTCACGTCCATGTATGGTTGACTGTGCCAAAATTTTCTTATCTGCATTTTTATTTCCAAGACATATGATATAAATATTTCTTCCATCATAGGTTTTCCCAGCCACCTTATATGTAAAATAGTCAGGATATTTTTCTTTCAATAATTTCAAGTCATTATGCATTTCTTTGTATGTATATAATTTCTCCCTAATCTCTACAATTCTAAGCTTATTCTTTTTATTCTTAACCTTACTTTTCACCTTAATTATTGAAGAATAATCACTATATATCTTCTTATTTTCATTTTCAATATAGGTCCTTACCTTATAGTAGTAGGTATCAGTAGCTTTAACCTTATCCTCATAGGTATTTTCAGCAGTTGTTGCTACCCTTCTATATCTTCCATCTTTCTCTTTTGACCTATACACACAATAACCATCTGCATTTTTAATCTTTTTCCATTTCAATTTGATAGTTCTTGCATATTTTCTTGTATACTTAATTATTTTAGCAGACTTTGGTCTTTCCATCTCACTATCCTCTGATTCACTATTTAAGTCTTCACTACTATAATAATTAACATCTGTGTCAGATATGACATTTTCCTCAGCAAATGCACATCTAATATTTATTAAACAAGCACAAACAGCAATAAATAATACTCTATTAATCTTACTCATAAATTATTTTTCCTTTTTATTTTATTATAGCATTAAATAAATTTTTTTGTTGATTTTTGTTGACAAAACAAATTATTTTTGTTAAATTAAATAAAACTTCTTAAGGGAGTAGTCGGCATCCTAAGATGCGATAAATCAACATCATGATTTCATATAAACATATTGAAATCTGGTTTATCTTAATTGACGAGACTTAAGTATAGCTAAGCTGTACTTGTCTCTTTTTTCACAAGTACAGCAAACGTACTTGTTTTTTTATTGCATTTTATAAGGAGAAAAGAGGAAATTATGAAAATCAAAATTAATGACATCCACAAATTTTATGGAGAAAACGAAAGTCGCGTTGAGGTTCTTAAAGGAATTGACTGTGAGATTAATGATGGTGAAATCTGTGTTTTACTTGGTCCATCAGGTTCAGGCAAATCTACACTTCTTAACATTATCGGTGGAATAGAATCTGCGGATTCAGGAAATATAGAAATCGGCGACAGCAACACCTTAAATATGAACGAAAAGGATTTAACCCTATATCGACGTAACCATCTTGGATTTGTATTTCAGTTCTATAATCTTATTCCAAATCTTACAGTTAAAGAAAATATTGAAGTTTGCGCATATATAAGTTCAAATCCGTTAGATATTGACGAATTACTTAATGTACTTGGCTTATATGAACACAAGGACAAAATTCCTTCTCAATTATCAGGCGGACAACAGCAACGTTGTGCTATAGGAAGAGCTCTTGTAAAGAATCCTGCAATCCTTTTATGTGATGAACCGACAGGTGCTCTTGATTACCATACATCTAAGGAAATTCTGACATTGATAGAAAGAATTAATAAAAAATACAATAACACAATAATAATTGTAACTCATAACGATGCCATCAAAAATATGGCCAACAGGGTATTAAAAATGCATGATGGACAAATCACACAAAATTACATAAACGAAGCTCCGATATCTGCTACAGATTTAGATTGGTAGGTGATTCAAATGAGAAACCCATTAAACAAAAGGCTTCCAAGAGAACTAAGAGCAAATGCAGGAAAATACATAGGTCTATTATTAATTTTTGTTGTAACCATCATGGTAGGTTCAGCATTTATGGTTGCACTTGACTGTTCTAATAATGCACTTAAGGAAAACGAAAAAGAATGTCTTGTTGAAGACGGACAATTCGAGCTTTTGGAAAAGCTGGATAAAGAAGTACTTGAAGAACTGTCAAAACATGGAATAACCCTATGTTCTAACTTCTACTCAAGCACAAACGGCTATAATAAAAATGCAAAAATCATAACCTTTAATGAAAGAAATGAAATGAACCTACCTTCAATATTTGAAGGTAAATTACCATCAACAGATAATGAAGTAGCTATAGACCGATTATTCGCATACAACAATAATTTATCTGTAGGAGATGAAATAGAACTTTTAGGCAATAAATTTATTATTTCCGCTACAATTTCTCTACCTGATTATACTTCACTATTTAAAAACAATCAGGATCTTATGATGAATGCTTATGATTTTGGTGTAAGTATTGTAACTGAAGAAGGATTTGAAAAATTTGACGAAAATCAAATTACCTATCGTTATTCTTATCGTTTCAACGATACTTCATTAACGTATGATGAAAAAAATGAGATTGTAACAGATATTCAGACTACTTTGGTACAAAATGGTGCAAATATCCAAAGCTATCTCACAGCAAAAGAGAATCAAAGTATAACATTTTTAAAGCTGGACATGGGCAAGGATGGTCCTGTAATGCAGGTATTCATCCATATTCTTATATTGGTAATTGCATTTGTATTTACTATTCTAGCTAACAACACAATCGAATCTGAAGCAGCAATAATCGGAACACTTAGAGCCTCAGGTTATCATAAATATGAGATAGTTTTACATTATTTATGGCCAACCATAATCATTGCTCTTATTGGTTCAATAATTGGTAACATTTTAGGATACAGTATTATGCTTGAGCCATTTAAAAACCTGTACTACTCTACATACTGTCTGCCTCCAATGGAATTAAGTTTTAACACCAATGCATTTATTACAACAACCATACTTCCTATTCTTATTATGATACTTACAAATGTTATTATTTTATACAAAAAGCTTTCTCTCTCACCTTTAAAATTCTTAAGAAAAGACCTTAAAAAGAAAAAGCAGAAAAAAGCCATACATTTACCTATGTTTTCATTTATAAATAGGTTTCGAATAAGAATTATATTACAAAATAAAGTTAATTATCTTATTTTATTCTTTGGGATATTTATTTCAAGCTTTCTTCTTATGTTTGGTATAGGTTTAAAACCGCTCATGGAACATTACTGTGAAGAAATTGACGATACTCTTCCATATGAATATCAATATATATTAAAAACGCCTGAAGAAATTGATGATGTAACTGCCGAAAAGATGCAATTATATAACTTAGTCACTTACTATAAGCTTGGTGATTTAGATATAAATGTTTCATTTATGGGTATAACAGATGATACAAAATATTTTAAAAATATTAAACTTCCGGATAAAGAAGGCTGTATAACGGTCACTAAGCCTTTAGCTCAAAAGCTTAATCTAAAAATTGGTGACAAAATAACTTTTGAGGACGAGTACACTAACAAAGAATACTCATTAGAGGTTACAGAAATCTGTACTTATACCAGCAGTATGGGTGTATTTATGAAAATCCAGCAGTTAAATAATATGCTCAATTTGGACACTGCCAGCTACAATTCATATATTTCAAACGAAAAGCTACCTATCAACGAGTCAAATATTATAAAATATATTACTCGTGATGATTTAATTGGTACAACTCTGCAAATGCTGGACTCCTTTAATGGTATATTTGAGATAGTAAATGTATTTTCTATCCTTATATATATTGTAATAATGTATATTTTAACAAAAACGGTTATTGAAAAAAACTCGCTATATATTTCATTTATGAAGGTATTTGGATATAAAACAAAGGAAATTAACAAACTATACCTTAATGCGACTACATTTACAGTTATAGTTTCATTATTCATTTGTATACCAATTGAAATAATTTGCTTTAAATATGCACTTGTATATATTTCGAGCTTAATTGAAGGATATCTGCCATTTTATCTACCAACAAGTGTATATATTACAATACTCCTTACCGGTATAATAGCTTACCTTTTAATAAATTCCCTTTTAATTCTAAAGGTAAGAAAAATACCTATGAACGAAGCTCTTAAAAATAGAGAATAAAGATTTTGATATCTCACTAAAAAAGATATGTTCCCTCCTGAGTAACACGTTTATGTTATTTCACTTGTCTACCCAGAAGGGGAACATATCATTTTTTATTCTCCCAATTTTTGTGTTTGTTTTTTACAGTACTATATATTGATTCAAGCTTTTCAATTTTATCATCAACTTTGTTCAACCGTTATCCTAATATCTCCTGTATCTGTAATAATCTCACATTTACCTCCGTTTGTAGTCTTTGGAACATCAACTTTTCCTAAATCTGTATCTGTAATAAAGCTTTTATCGGTAAGCAGATTACCCTCCACATCTCCTGTATCAGTTTCCACAAAAATTTCATTAGCATCGGAAGCATCAAATCTAACATTGCCTGTATCTCGTTTAATTGAAATTGTTTCACTTGCAATAACATTATTCAAATATATATTTCCGGTATTTCCACGCGAAGTAAGGTTTTTACACTCAAAATTATTTAACTTAGTTTTACCGGTTGATACCTTAAAGCTTGCATCACCTTCACAACTTACATTAGAAGCAGTTATTCCACCTGTTGAAGTCGAAAGCTCAAGATTTCCTACCATTGCTTCTTCTACACATATACTACCTGTACTTGACGAAATACTAACATTCTCAAACATAAAACCTGCTTGTATTTCAACATCTCCTGTACTTTCTTTTATAGACAGTTCCATGTATTCAGATTTCGGAAGATACACAGTTACCTTAGGTGAACCAATATTAATACCTATATAATCATACCACGCCCTATTATTGTTAACTTCAATAATAAGTTTATCCTCTTCAACATTAACAGAATGTTTTGATTTTTCTTCTTCGTAACATTCTACCTTGCATTTCTCATTCTCAGATAATACAAATTTTATATCTGCAATATCCATATCCATAGAAATACTACTAAATTCCTCATCTATTTCATAAATATTTGTTTCATATTTTCTTGTATTAATTTTATCAAAATCCCACTTACAGACCGACATTACAATCACAAAAATGATTAGTCCGATAATCACAAATGAAGTTGCTACACCAAGCCATACTTTTGTAACTTTTCTCATTATGCTTCCTCCTTTTTCACAAAACAGTTCTTTATTACTAATACCAGTTTTTTTGTAAAAACTAAAATACCTTTTGTTACGACCTTACATCCATAAAATGTAAAAATAGAAAATCCCACACATACAAGTCCTGCTGATATCATTGCCATTCCGGGTAATAGACTGCCATTACACATCAAGCCAATGCCTGCTATGATACTTCCAAACGAACTCGCTGCCAATGCCACAAAAACTGACCATAACGAAATAATAACCGACCAAAATGCAGCATATAATGAGATGAATACTGCAATTATCGCAATACCTAACGGAAGCCATATTACCGAACTCAATATTAAAAGCACAATCTCTAATCTATTTAATCGTCTTTTCGGTTTTACTCTTTCTTTTGCCAGCTTTGCAAGAGGAATATCTGATATTGTCTGACTGATAATCGTATCAATATCTCCGGCCTCTGCAACAGCTTCCTCTTCCGGAAGCCCTTCCTCCATTCTATCCTCAATCATTTCATTGTAAAAAGTCAATCTCTCTTCTATATCATCCTGTGGTAAACCTGACAACCCTTTTCGTAATTTCTTAAGAAATTCTTGTTTAGTCATTATTATCATCCTCCTTAGTTACAAACTTGTATATAGCTAAAATTTCTTTCCAATCTTCCATAAAATCTTCAATACGCTTCAAGCCCTGACCTGTAATATGGTAATATTTTCTTAACCTTCCACTATGCTCAACCGTATAAACTGTAAGCATATCCGCTGTCTCCAAGCGTTTCAAAATTGTATACAAGGTAGATTCAGAAAGCTCCAAATATGGTTTCATATCTTTAATAATTTTATAACCATATGAATCTTCACTTTTTATTGCTGCCAAAACACAGACATCTAAAAGTCCTCTTTTTAACTGAATATCCATACAATACCTCCTTTTATGCAATACATCGTACCACGAAGTATTGTGTTTGTCAAGATTTTATCAAAAAAGACGATATAGCATTATGCCATATCGTCTTTCAACATCATTATTATACTGTTTATACACCTTTTCTTAATAATTCTCTGCTCTTACTTCAAAGAATGCCTGTGGATGATAACAAACAGGACATACCTCAGGTGCTTCAAGACCAACTACAACATGTCCACAATTTCTACATTCCCACATTGTAACTCCACTCTTCTTAAATACCTCCATAGCTTCAACATTATGAAGTAAGGCTCTATATCTTTCTTCATGCATTTTCTCAATTGCTGCCACACCTCTAAACTGTGCTGCTAATTCAGTAAATCCTTCTTCTTCTGCATCTTTAGCCATTCTTTCATACATATCTGTCCATTCAGCATTTTCACCTTCAGCTGCATGAAGAAGATTTTCAGGTGTACTTCCAAGTTCACCTAATGCTTTAAACCAAAGCTTTGCATGTTCCTTTTCATTTTCGGCAGTTTTTAAAAACATAGCAGCAATCTGCTCATAACCAGCTTTTTTTGCCACAGATGCAAAATATGTGTATTTGTTTCTTGCCTGTGACTCACCAGCAAATGCCTCCCATAAATTTTTCTCTGTTTTTGTTCCTGCATACTTATTTGTTGCCATGACTAATTCTCCTTTTCATTATATTTATTACATTTGGTAATATAAAATATTATCTTTAAGTTCCTGTGTTATTATTCCACCGGACTTTTGATACTTCTCATATACTCCTTTATATCTTTGGAGTTTTCTCATAACCTCTACCTCATATCTTTGAATGGAATTCTGATACATTGGGTTAATTTTTAATTCATTTCTAATATTCTTAACAAATGGGCAATACCTTACTAAAATATCTCTCGAAATTTTATTCAATCTAAAACTTCCCTTTGATTCAAATTTAATCCAATTGACATAATCTCTCACAAACACTTCTCTATAATTGTTCTTAACTTTAGTCAATGTACTCTTAACCTTTTCCTTCGCCTCTGCTGATAATTCGTTGTTCTTACGATAAAACTGAATATAAGCACAATACTCTGCTGTAAGAGATTTATCACGAATATCATTCCAGTGAACGCCCTGAATCTTACGACACATTTCCCAACGGAATCTTGCTACTGTCTCGAGCATCATGTCTGATAAATCCACCGATGTAAATATCGGAAACATAAATCTTCCCGGTGTATCTCTTTTGATTCCGGCAGTTTCCTGCCACATCATTGCTCTAATACCAACATTTGGCATTAATATTATATCCGGTAAAATTTCCTTCATTATCAATTCCTTGTTAATTCCCTTCGCTGCATCAGCAAAATTAACTTCTCTGTAAAACAAAGAGAAATCCACCTTTCTAATGTCATTTAAGGCATTTTCTATCTTCTCTGATGTAACTAGCATCTTATCAATAGAATTTATCAGATCATATTCATTTAATATCGGGCAAAAGGATGTAATCTTACCATAGGTTGTCTTATTAACTGTAGCAAACATATTTTTTATCTCATATTCAACCTTCATAATGCAGTCATCTCTAAGTTCCATTTCCTGCTGCTTTGTAATCTTTCCTGCTGTCCTCTCTTCTGCAAGATAATTCAAAAAGTCCATATCAAATTCATTTTTAGATGGCTCTTTTTTCCCTTGATAAATAGCCTTAAGCCATGTATAGATGGTATAAATGTTCTCTGACTGACATATGTCCATATGAGCAGTCATATCATATAATGCCCTAGCCTTCTCCTCACCGACAAGTTCCAAATCCATAAAACCAAAATTCAGAAACATTTCAATTATAGGTGTCAGTGTACTTTCATCCAATACCGCCTTAAGAAATACTTTTCTATATATCTCATAAAACATAGGCGTTATAGTTCTTCTGAGCTTATATGCTACCTCATCTGTAGAATGCATATCTGGTAACGATTTATATTTATTTATCTTAGTACAAATTTCTTCAATCTCATTATTGCTGTAACCTGCATATCTTAAAATATGATCCAGACAATCTACAGATACAATATCCATTTCCTTACGCACCGGTACATTACCGTCATTATTATTTTCTGATACAATTTCAAAATCATGATTATCATATTCCATCAGTCTTCTTGAAACTAGTCTTATATTATATATACCTAATTCCTTTGTAAAATTACCTATATTGTGTAGTTGTTCAGTTATTGATGTTATCTCATATTTCTTATTATAGGTTTCTATTGCCAAATCAAAATACAGTTTGAATATATCATTCTCATTTTCCGACATCAATATATCCTTATTATATGCCAGATAATACTCCATTTCATTAATACCAAGCGTTACTCTTCGCATCTGTGCAGATGCCTCTAATATAACACCAAGAGTAAGACTGTCATCTTTCTCCATTAATTGCAGATATTCAGACATATACTTCTTTACAAGGCTAATACTATTCTTAACTTCCCATTCCTCCGCTCTGTGCTTCATTTCAAGAGGTTTAAAATATTCCATCTTTGAGAAATTACCTAACTCAATCTTAAACTTATTACAGAGCACCTCATACTGATTATAAATATTTTCCACAAATGTATGAAATTTTCTAGATTTTGTATAAAGATTTGCATATACCTCGAACATTTGATTACGTTGTTCCAGTGCTGCCTTAAGAAATATCTTACGCAATTTCTCCTGACCTATCAAAATCTTCTTAAGATCATCACTATTTTCACAGGTAAACGCAGCTAAAACTGTATCTTCTCCAGCAATATAATCACACAAAAATCTGTCACTTTCAAGAATACCAATTATTGCATTTCTTCCAAGCTTTACTTCAGAAAAGCCAAATTTCTGAATAACCGTACCCTCTTGAATAAGGTACCAGTCCTTAACCTTATCCTTTTTACTTGCAATAACTTGATCCTTCTGAACTTTTACTAATTCCATATTCACGCCACCTATCTTTTAAAGTCCTAATAATCATTATAACACTTTATTTTACAAATTCATACAAAAAAAGAGCTTTTATAAGTAGTATTTTCTTCCTATAAAAGCTCCAAATCATAATTAAGATTTTATTTCCTCTTTACAGACTTCTTAGCGGACCATGCTGAATATTATCAGCAATTAAAATCTATATGCTGACCTAACATTTTTTCTTCCTTAGTCTGAACATTATCAGTTCTTTCTTCCATTCCATAATCACTAATCTTCTGAATTAATTCTTCTATTGAATTAGCTGTTATTGTAACTGTATCAGACTTATGGTATCTCTCCTCAAGTTCTTCCTTTGCTTTTAGCTTCTTTTCTTCTTTTCTTTCCTCAGCTTTCTCTTCAATTCTTTCTCTTTGAAGTTCATAGCCTCTGTCAAGAACTGCAAAATACGATGTCAGACCATTATCATTCACCTGTATTCCATAACCTTTTACCTTTGTTCCAATAGTGCCTACACTCTGTTGAATCTGTGATAATTGATTTCTAGCATTACTAATGATTCCCTCGTATTTTTTCCTAAAATTCTCATCAGTTGCCATTTTCTCAAGCTTTTCTTCATCAATAAGAACAACTGTCTTCGTAGGATTAGCAAATTTTGCTGCCTGACTCTGTGCATAATCCTTCATATCAGAACTAACAAGTACAAATTCCATATCTCCATACTTCTTCTTTAGTTCTTCATAATACTTGCTTGCTTCTTCGCTAAGCTTAGGAGTTCCTATAGTTTTACCATACTCCCATGTCTTATCCATTGGTTTTGAATCCTTTACATAAGACGAATAAATTTCTTTTCCTGCATCCATACTTGTTTTTTCAAACATACACATTCCTCCTTGAAAATATAACTGCAAATCCATTTGCACATACCACCAGTTATCAATATATATATCGGACAGTTATTAGAATTTCTTAATAACAATCATTCACAAATTGGATATTTATTTATCTCATATGTATGGTCAGGTGTATTCAAGATATAATCAGCCCCAACATTAAAGTAACTCCACTCATCCACACCTTCATCCCACAATGCATCACAGTGGTAATATTTTCCATCTATTTTAACAATGTTCCATGCATGTGTTTCACTATTACATACGTAAGCCTCTATACCTGCATGATTTGCAAGTAAACAAAAACCATCTGCATAATGACCACATACACCTACGCCTCCTATAAGAGCCTCATAACCAAATGCCGTAGCATTTCCGTCTACCACATCATATTCAACATTATCTATAATATACTGATAAATCACCTTCTCAAGTTCAAGTTCTGTAAGATTCTTAGGAAATGCTTTAACAATTGATTTTGCCTTTTCCTCTACTTCAATACAATACGAAACTTTGCATTGCGAAAAATAATCTATCGCTTCTATCAATCCAAGACTATCTTTTATTGTGTAATAATCAAGTATACAGTTACCGTCTATAACCAAGCCTTCTAAAAAATTACAATCTGCCATAGGGCTAATACTTTTAATTCTATTACAACTAAGGTCTACATATCTAAGACTTGTAACCTTACTAATCGGAGTTACGTCCTCTATAAGATTTCCTCCAAGGTATAGGCTGGATAAATTTTCAAGAACTGAGAAATCCGGAATTTCTGTAACATAACAATTAGCAATATCTATAAATGTAAGATTTTTTAATTCCTTAAGTTCACTTATATCCCTAATATTACCCTTACTTATATGTAGTTCTGTAAGATTAACAAGCTTTGATATTCCGGCAAGCGAATCAATATTTGTCTCAAATGCCGCAAGATATGTCATTTCCTTCAACATATCATCTGTAAGTTCTGCCTCTGCAGTTATTCCAAGTTCAATCCTTATAGCTTCCTCCAAAGTTGGGTCAAGCTCTACTTCTTTCTCTGTTGTTTCCTCTGTTGTTTCTTCTGTTGTTTCTTTTGTTGTTTCTTCTGTTGCAGGCTCAATAGTTGTATTCTCTGAGGTTAACAACTCTGTGCTTGCTTCCGTCGTGGTTTTCTCGCTATTTGTAACATTCTGCTTAACATCCCTTTTACCACAACCAGTGAAAAATACACATATAATAATTAATAATGTTATCTTTTTCATTTGTCACACACCTTTCTATACCTTCTTATATTAAGATTATTTTACCATATAAATGGTTCCTGCTTAACATAAAAACTCATAAAATTAACAACATTTTTTATTATATACCTTCTGAATTTATTAATATCTTCAACATCAATCCGTTTATATATCTTATCGTTAGTACTGTAAAGTATTATATCCGATATATAAACTTGGATTACATATATTTTTACTACATTACTTTCTTTAACTAAAAACAAAGAAGTTGTTTACGGACTCCACGCCTGCTACGGGTCACATTGCGACATCTTCCGCTCCGACGCAGTGTGCAGCCCGCCGGAAGCTTTTGATTCATAGAAATTTCCTATGAATTAAAAAAGCTACAAACTTCAGAAACATTAAATTTCCTAAGTTTGTAGCCTATGGAGCTGAGGGGAATCGAACCCCTGTCCGAAATCTCTTCCATTAAGGCATCTCCCACTACAGTCAGTGTATTAACATTCCCTCACTGATACGCCCACTAACAGGCTTATCAGATTAGTAGCTTCATAATTCTTCCGCTATCTCAAAGCTTTGACAGCGAAGTGCCTCGCAAAGTCGATGCCGAACTCTTAAGCAGCGAGTGACTTAAGGTCGACAGCTGCCATTAGGCAGCGTAAGCAAAATTATCGTTTGCGTTTATATTTAATTTCGGTTTACTAAGACGGTCCCGACCCGCCAGTGGCTTCCCTAACTTCTAAAACCCCGTCGAAACCAGTACAACCCCTAAAAAGTTGACTGTTGCAAACGTATTAATTAGGTTTATTCATAATAATACAATTAAATAAAAATATCAAGTATTTTACTTACATTTACTAATATTTTTTCTAAATCACACAAAATTATACTCGTTATACAACCTATTTCTCAATTGCTTATCTGTCAGCATATCCGCTAAGTCTTTATATCTATTTTCTTCTGTTAATTTTTTTACCAACTTAGCCAATCTTTCTTCTCCTTCTTCTCTTCCTTCTTCTCTTCCAATATTTCTTTCATCCTTACGAATATCTTGTATAGCCTTGCACACGTTATTTTCCACCTCCTCTGATATCTCGATTTCAGCATTAACGCATGTATTTAATAATTCAACAGCATCTTTACTTAGAAATATATTTTCTTTGGCGAGAAAATTTTTTTCAAATTCTTCTCTGTTATCTGCATATGCAATAAACTTAAAAACATTACCCAACTCTGTCTTAAATTTATTAAAATCATCTATTTCACCGGGTACAATTAAATTCAACCAATAATTAGGAACATATTCCAACAATTCTTTGTCTTCTACATCCAACATCTCATGCAAACTTCTCATACCATCCCATGAACCCGAATTCCAATATACAGTTATTGTAATAACCGGTATCAATTTACCATATTTGCTAAATCTTGATATATATTCTGCACCTGTTAAATCTTTTTTCTCGTTATTGTTCCTAGTCCTTTCATCAACTTGAGCCGAATAATTAAGAGCATCATATACCATATTTCTAATAACCATAGCATAATGAACCTCTGCCTGATTCTCTATTCCAATAATCATATAAGAAATTCCTTTAGATGTCTTAACAACACATCTTTTAATAGTATCTCTTAACTTCTGCACCGATATCATTTTATTCTTTTTTTCTTTAAATGTAAGTAATTCTGTTATATCCCTATCTTCTAATTCTTCAGCTTTTATAACAGATTCTCCATTAAATAAATAATAATTACATACATCTGCAAATTTATCATTATGTCTTATATACTTCTTAGTAACTGCATCAATTCCTCCCAATAAGCGTTCCCCTTTCTATTGTCTATATTTAATATTTTTATTATATTATAGCACAATATACATTCGTTGTCTATGTTTAAAATATTATATTTCTAATATGTATTGTTTTTCAAAAAAACTAAGTGCTAAACCATTACACTTATTCATTGGTTTAGCACCTATTTTTAGACACTTATAAATTTATATCATATTTATCAAAATATGCATTTACACTACTTACTTCATTCTCGATATAACTACCAATAGCGTCTACTTTATATTTATTGCAAAATTGCCTATACTCTTCATCCGCCATTTCCATCATTTTAAGTTTAAATGCAGGGCTATCATAAGCAGCATCGTTATAATACTTAATAAATCTCTTGGCTTCAGTATATCCCATTTCCATTCTGATATTAGCACCTGTACTGCTAAAATCAAGAGTTCCTCTTATCAAATCCCCCAAATCTCTGCTTGGTCGAATCTCAAAGAAATTAGCATTCGG
Organism: Lachnospiraceae bacterium; assembly: GCA_017396555.1. Classification (GTDB taxonomy): domain Bacteria; phylum Bacillota; class Clostridia; order Lachnospirales; family Lachnospiraceae; genus RGIG1934. Next base: position 46,728 of record JAFQLS010000002.1, read on the forward strand.
AAATCTGTCATATGCAATCTTAGTATTTGGAGATAACATAATCACAATAAAATTTCTAATACCCTCATCATATAAAGGCTTAATTGGAAGATTATCTGTTAATCCTCCATCTCTATATATGTAGTCGCCAATCTTTACAGGTTCATATACAATTGGCAATGCAGAAGATGCGAGTAAAACATCCTTAACAACCTCAAAATCAAGATTATTAATCTTTATATATTCGCATTCCATTTCTTTCATTGTCATATCCTTGTATCTGCTAAGTGAAGCGTACATAGGAGTTGTCTCTCCCATCAACTTATCTCTGTTAATATTACCTTCAATAATTTGTAGCAAACCATCACGACTAATAAACCCTTCTATTCCATCAAACATTTTATCTGTTTCAATTTCAAGAAACTGATTTGGCGAAATACTTTTCCATACAGATTCAACCATTTCAATATTACCCATGTCAAAAAGTGCCATATTAAGGGCTCCAACACTAGCTCCGGACACAGCAACAATGTTCTTATCAAGTCCTGTCTCGACTAATGCCTTATATGCACCAACCTGATAAGCACCTTTCCCACCACCTCCGGCAAGTACCAAGCCCCATTTCTTTTCCATTAATTCAGCAATCCCTGGCATATTACTAATCCTCCATCATATTAATCATCCAAGATTTCTTATCTTAAATTCCTTCTCTGCCTCTCTTCTCTGATCCTTCTTAGCAATATCCTGCCTCTTATCATAGAGTTTCTTACCCTTCGCAAGACCAACCTCAACCTTAACAAGACTTCCTTTAAAATATACTTTTGTCGGAACCAGCGTATATCCCTTCTCAGTCATTTTACCCATAATCTTGTTAATCTCATATCTGTGAAGCATTAACTTCTTAATCCTTAGAGGGTCTTTATTAAATATGTTACCCTTTTCATAAGGACTAATATGCATATTATAGACAAACACCTCTCCATTTTCTATTCGTATAAATGATTCCTTTATACTACATTTTCCCATTCTAAGAGACTTTACCTCTGTCCCATGAAGGCAGATTCCTGCCTCATAGGTTGCCTCTATAAAATAATCATGATATGCCTTCTTATTATTAGCTATCAATTTAATTGATTCTTTACTGCTCATTTTCCTCTTCCTCAAATAATTCAAAATCTATCTGTCTTAAAAGCCTGTCAGTTCCGGCAACAACCACCTTCAGTTTCTGACCAAGCTTAAAAGTTCTCTTTGTGGTTTCACCCACTAATTCATAATGTTCCTCATCATAATAGTAATAATCATCCTTGATGTTGGTTATTCTAACCATACCTTCTACAGTATTAGGCAACTCAACATACATTCCCCAATTAGTTATACTTGAAACTACACCTTCAAATATTTCTCCATGGTGTTTTTCCATATATTCAACCATCTTAAGCTTATCTGTATCTCGCTCAGCATCATCAGCCCTACGTTCCATCATACTACTTTGCTCTGCAACACCATTTAAAATCCTCTCATAATGCTTAATTCTCTTATCTGTAAGCCCGCCACGAAGATTTTCCTTTATAATTCTATGAATCTGCAAATCAGGATATCTTCTGATTGGCGAAGTAAAATGACAATAATACTTAGTCGCAAGACCAAAATGTCCCGTACTTGATGTCGTATATTTAGCCTGTTTCATAGAACGGAGTGTTATTCTGCTAATTAATGCTTCTTCAGGTGTGCCTTCTACCTTATCAATAAGTTTTTGTAATTCCTTTGGATGAATATCCTCTTGTGTCATCTTAATTGCATATCCAAAGTTATTAATAAACATACCAAGCTTCATAATTTTCTCTGGATCAGGAGTATCATGAGTACGATACACAAATGGTAGTTCCTGCCAGAAGAAATCCTCTGCAATTGTTTCATTTGCTGCAAGCATAAAATCTTCTATTATCTTAGTAGCCACATTTCTCTCATATGGAATAATATCCTGTGGGACACCTTTTTCATCAAGAATTATCTTGCTCTCTGGAAATTCAAAATCAATTGCACCGCGTTTCATTCTTCTTTCTCGAAGAATTGTTGATAACTCTTCCATAAGCTTAAACATAGGAATTAATTCCTTGTATTCTTCTATTTCCTTTTCATCATTATCTACAAGTATCTTTTTAACGCTTGTATAACTCATTCTTCTATCAATTCTGAGTACTGTCTCCGCAATCTTATGCCCAATTATATTTCCCTTAGCATCAATATCCATAATACAGCTAAGTGCTAATCTGTCTACACCTGCATTAAGCGAACAAATTCCGTTAGAAAGCTTGTGTGGAAGCATAGGAATAACTCTGTCAACAAGATAGACACTTGTACCTCTCTTAAGTGCTTCCTTATCCAGCGGACTATTTTCTGTAACATAGTGAGTAACATCCGCAATGTGCACACCCAGTTTATATTTATCACCATTTTTAATGATTGAAATTGCATCATCAAGGTCTTTTGCATCTTCTCCATCAATAGTAACCATCTGCCAGTCTCTAATATCAAGCCTGCCAGCAAAATCTTTTGACTCCACCTCTGATGGAATTTCAGATACCTGTTTCATCACATCCTCTGGGAAATCCGTAGGCAAACCAAACCCCTTTACAATAGACATAATATCCGTACCAGGGTCATTAACGTGACCTATTATTTCCTTTATATTGCCTTCTGGTTTCTTATTTTTTGAACCATAATCGGTGATATGAACCACAACCTTGTGACCGGTAACGGCTCCCTTTGTCTTTTCTTCCGGAATAAATATATCCTTACCCATCTTGGTATTATCAGGAACAACAAATCCAAAACCTTTTCCCTTTTGAAAGGTTCCTACTACATCTGTTAATTCATGTGCAAGTATCTTAACAACTTCGCCCTCGCGTCTTCTTCCTTCTCGTCCATCCCTAATAACTACCTGAACTGTATCTCCATGTATAGCTCCTGCAGTTGCACTCCCTGGAATAAATACATCTTCTCCTTCTCCTTCAATACGCACGAATCCAAAGCCTCTGCTATTACCCTCAAACACTCCGGTAAGAATCAAAGAACTCATTTTGCTATATTTTCCTTTTTTAGAAATTCCAATTTTACCTTCCGCAACAAGAGCATCCAAAACCTCCACCAATTCATCTCTGTCTTCTCTTGACACATTAAGCAAAATGGCAAGTTCCTTTACTTTCATAGGTACGTAATGCTCATCATTAATGATGTCCAAAATTATTTGTTTTCTCTCTTTTAATCTAGCCTCGTCCATACATATCACCATACCTTTCCCTTATCCATATTTTACCACACAACCTCACCAAATAATAGTTATTTGTATAAAAAATAAAAGGTACTCCTTTTCAGGAATACCTTGAATAATCTATGATTATTTAACCCACTTAGATGCAAGTATTGCAGCTAGAACAAAGAATACAAATGCAAGAATCTTTGTTAAAAGTTCAAGCTTTCCTTCCTTGGAACGTCCTTTATTCTTTCCCCAATATGTGTCTGTAGAACCTCCACCTATTGCACCAAGACCAGCTGATTTACCTTCCTGAAGTAATACAAGAGTAGTCAATACTATTGAAACAACTATCATAACGATAGATAAAATCTTTACTAACATGAATACACCTCCTATTCGCTCAATTACACCATATTTTAGCACATAGAAGATATATAATCAAGCTATTTTTATTGTATTTCTTCTTGAATTTTTAACAAACGATTATATTTAGCTGTTCTTTCACCTCTGCAAGGAGCTCCCGTCTTAATAAAACCTGTATTTAATCCAACTGATAAATCCGCAATAATTGTATCTTCTGTCTCTCCTGAACGATGTGACATTATCGTTTTATAGCCATTATCTTTTGCTAATTTTATAGCATTCATTGTCTCTGTCAATGTTCCAATTTGATTTGGTTTAATCAGGATAGCATTTGCACACCCCTCATCAATACCCTTTTGCAAACGTTCTGTATTAGTAACAAATAAATCATCACCTACAAGCATTATCTTATCACCCAAACGTTTTGTAAGCTTCTTCCAGCCTTCCCAGTCCTCTTCATCAAGACCATCCTCCAATGATATTATTGGAAAATGATTGACAAGCTTCTCATAATAATCAATCATTTCGTCAGCATCTCTGGCAACCCCTTTTTCAAGGACTTTACTTTCACCCGGGAATACATACCTCTTTAAGTTAGAATCATATAACTCACTTGCTGCTGCATCAATTGCAATAGATATATCCTTACCTGTTTCATACCCTGCAATCTTAACTGCCTCACATATAAAGGTTAACACCTCAACAGCATCCTTAAGATTTGGTGCAAAGCCACCTTCATCACCAACACCGGTTGACATTCCCTTTTTAACTAAAAGCTTCTTAAGACACTGATATACTTCACAGCACATTCTTAAACCTTCCTTAAAATTAGGTGCTCCTATTGGCATAATCATAAATTCCTGAAAATCAACCGTGTTATCTGCGTGCTTACCTCCATTTAAAATGTTCATCATAGGTATAGGAAGTGTTTTACCATTAATACCACCAATATATCTGTATAATGGCATTTCATATTTCTTTGCTGCCGCATCTGCTATTGCAAGTGACACACCTAGCATCGCGTTCGCTCCAAGATTACTTTTATTTGGTGTCTCGTCTAAAGTAAGCATAAGCTTATCAAGCATCTCCTGTCTAGTAACCTTTACACCCTTTAAACCCTTATTTATAACAGTTTCAATGTTAGTAACAGCATTTTCTACACCTTGCTTAAAAAATCTATCTGTTCCATCTCTAAGCTCAACTGCCTCATATTTTCCTGTAGATGCACCCGAAGGCACACAGGCACATCCTGTAGTTCCATCTAACAATTCAACCTCTGCCAAAACTGTAGGATTTCCTCTCGAATCAATTATTTCTCGTCCTCGTATTTCAGTTATTTCTAAAAATTTATGCATAAAAAAAGGCCTCCTTATAAACTCATATTTATAAGTATGACCTTTTAAGTTCAAAATATACTATTTTATCCAATCTCCAAGAACTTCGTTGGCTGTATTCTGAAGTCGCTCAAGTGAAAATGATGAATCAAATCTATTGTAAATATCATGAATCTTTGCCATTTCTTCAGTATAATCACTTAAACGATATGTCTGAATTAAAGGCTTTGCACCACGTCTGTCATTCTGAGTAACAATAGGAACCATACCTGTATTTTCTTCATCAATATATGTTCCTGTCTCATCTTTGATAATTGTAACAGTTGCCATACCACCAAGCACCTCGTTAAGCTCCTGCTGATTTGAAATATAATTACCTACTGAGTAATAGCACAAAGACTTATTTCCTGCTTCTGTTTCAATCCATTCAACCTTCTCAAGCACATGTGGATGTGCACCAATTATCAAATCTACACCGGCATCCGTAAATATATTTGCCCAGTTTTTCTGCCAGTCAGATGGCTCACCTAACCAATCTTCATTTCCCCAATGAGGAAATACAATAACGAAGTCAGCTTCTTCTTTTGCCTTCTGTATTTCACTAACAATAAGTTCTCTATTACTATCGTCAAGAAGATTTACTCGATATTCTTCTCCCTCTGGAAGTACATAACCATTAAGTCCATATGTGTAATTGAACATTGCAAACTTGATTCCGTTTTTCTCAATATATTTAGGCTTACAAAGTTCTTCTGCTGTTTCGTTAAATCCAAGCATTGTAATGGCATCACCCTTTTTCTTCCAATATTCAATAGTATTGTGAACGCCTTGTATTCTTACATCCATTGAATGATTTGTTGCCTGTAAAACTACATCAAATCCAGCATCAACAATTGCATCTCCTACTTCATCAGGCGAATTAAAGTTAGGATATCCGTCATATCCAAGTTCCGGTCCGCCAAGAACACTTTCCTGATTAACCACTGCTATATCTGCAGATTCAAAATCAGACTTCATTATTTCAAATAAAAACTTGAAATCATAGCTTCCATCTTCCTGTAATCCTTCAGCAAGCAATGGAGTATGAATAAGAATATCACCAACAGCCACTAATTTGACACTTGTACTCTGAGGCTCTGGTTCTGTTGTAGGTTCCGTTGTAGGTTCTTCTGTCGTTTTTTCCTCTGTTGATTTAGTTGTAGTCTTTTGAGTTGCAGGCTCTTTGTCTGAAACCTTATAATCTGCATAAACAGCAACACCAACTAACGCAATCAAAGAAATCATCAAAACAATTAATAGTGCTTGAAATTTTTTCATCATAATCTCCAATCCCTCATCATATGTTTTTTACAACAATAAATTATTTAACAATAAGTGACTTACCTGTCATTTCAACAGGCTGCTCTAATCCCATAATCTCAATAAGTGTAGGTACGATATCTGCAAGACATCCGCCCTCTCTTAACTTATAAACAGGATCAGCATTTACAAGGATAAATGGTACCGGATTAGTTGTATGCGCTGTAAAGCTTGCTCCTGTTTCATAATCAACAAGCTGCTCTGCGTTACCATGGTCTGCACAAATGAACATCTGTCCATCAACTTCCCTGATAGCCTCTACAGCTCTGCCTACACATTCATCCACAGCCTCTACGGCCTTAATTGCAGCTTCTTCAATTCCTGTATGTCCAACCATATCCGGATTAGCAAAGTTAATAATTATTACGTCATATTTCTGGCTCTTAATAGCCTCTACTAATTTATCACATACCTCGTAGGCACTCATTTCAGGCTTAAGGTCATATGTTGCAACCTCCTTAGGTGAATTAACAAGAATTCTGTCTTCACCTTCATTTGGTTCTTCCACACCACCGTTAAAGAAGAATGTAACGTGTGCATACTTCTCAGTTTCAGCGATTCTTGCCTGCTTAAGTCCCTTATTTGCAAGATATTCACCAAATGTATTAGTTACCTCTACCTTCTTAAATGCGATTAATTTATTTGGAATAGTTACATCATATTCTGTAAAGCATACAAATACTACATCAAGTCTGTCTCCTCTATCAAATCCATTGAAATCATCAGCACAAAATGCTCTTGTTATCTGACGTGCTCTATCCGGTCTAAAGTTACAGAATACTACTGAATCACCATTCTGTACCACACCAACTGCTGCGCCATCCTTTTCAATAACTGTTGGAAGAACAAATTCATCATTAACATCCTGTTCATACGAGTCTGCAATTGCCTGTACAGGATCAGTCGCCTTAACGCCTTCACCCTTAGTAATAGCATCATAAGCCTTAACAACTCTATCCCAGTTATTATCTCTATCCATCGCATAATAACGCCCAGTAACTGTTGCCACTTCACCAACACCGATTTCAGCCATCTTAGCAACCATCTCTTCCATAAATCCCTTACCTGATGTAGGAGCTGTATCTCTACCATCAAGGAATGCATGCATATATACCTTGTTAAGACCAAATCTCTTAGCCATTTCTATCGCACCGTAAATATGTGTATTATGACTATGAACACCACCATCTGATAAAAGACCAAATAAGTGAAGAGCACTGTCATTCTTCTTACAATTTTCCATTGCCTTAACTAATTCTTCATTTGTAAAGAATGTTTCGTCCTGAATTTCTTTTGTAATTCTTGTAAGCTCCTGATATACAATTCTACCAGCACCCATATTAAGATGACCAACCTCTGAGTTACCCATCTGACCATCCGGTAAACCAACTGCCATACCACTTGCATTTCCCTTTACAAAAGGACATTCAGCCATTAATTTATCTAAAACAGGAGTCTTTCCCTGCGCAACGGCATTTCCCTTAGCCTCCTCATTTAAACCATATCCATCAAGAATCATTAATACTGTAGGTTTCTTACTCATTTTAAAATTCTCCTTCTATATAATTTAGCTTTTCACTTGTATAATATACCTTTTTAATAAAATGTTGTCAATTAGATAAAACAATTAATCCAATTTAGTTAAATCAACAGTGATAGCCGGACGAATACCAAAACCCTCTGCTCCAACATAAAAGCTTCCGTCAATAGGTTCTGACGCCGAATCAATACTTACCATATAACATTTAGAAGGACTATCATTAACCGGTGTTCTAAGTCTCCATAATAAAGTATCTGTTTCATATCCCTCCTGCATCATTTCGGTATATGTAAGTGTTTCATCCTTATCAATAGCATCCTTAGTCGGCTTAGCATAAATCTGAAGTCCGGCTTCCTTTAACCAATCAACCTCGTCTACTGATAGCAAAAACACCTTATCATTAGTTTCTACTATCTCTTTATCAGACAGCATATTTCCTTCAGTCGAAATTGTTTTTTCGATAATTGCATTTCTTTCTTCTTCTGTAAAATTATATAAAAATCCAGGTTCTACATCATATCCATTGGAATTATCTGCAAATCTCTTTGATTCAGGTACAAAATCTGTATATTCTACGATTTTATCAGAAGAGTTTAACCATTTTCTAATGGTTGATGTTTCCCAACTATTTTCTCCAAATGCATATGCCTGTACTTCCATATCTGTATTGGCAAGTGCATCACTAAACACCTGATTTTCACCGTTATACAAACCCCATTTTTCTTTAGAAGGATTAAAGCCCTTCATAGTCAAAATATCTTTGGATAATAATACAGCCTCTTTTCCATCTTCTGATATTTTAATAACATACCAAACAATATCCGCATTATTATATCTTCCAAATACCACTTCTTCTCCCAGCTTGGCATTTTTAATTGTCTGAGAATTTATAGATGCTTCCATATTATCTTCACTTGATGAATCCTCATTATGTTCTATCATAGTACTTTCAATATTATGCTTATTACCACTTTTAACAATAAAACTGCCAACTATTATTGCAATAGAAACAACAAGGGCAGACACACCGATAACCATAGGAAGTATCGACTTAAAAACTTTCTTTTGAGGTTCTGCCACAGGAGTACTTTCCGGCTTATCATCTTTATTATTTTTACCGTCTAATTCATTTATACTTTTAACAATTTCAGCAAAGCCCGCCTCCGAAGCATTAATCCATTGGTGAGTCATAAGGAAATATTCCATTGACTTAGATAATTCCACTTCTTCAAGCTTATATAGAATTATTGGAATAGATTTACTAACCGCTCTCTCAACTTCTCTTAATATATGTGGGGATTCATTTGCTTCCTTTGATAATAGTAATACCATTACATCTGAATTATCTATTCCGATTACTATCTCAGATGCATATTCATGTCCCAATCTGATATCTCTTGGGGCAATGAAGCATTTATGCCCTGCATCCTCTATATCTTTACATAATTTCTGAGCAAGCCCTGCGTTAACAGATGAATGTGATATAAATATATTCAAAACTAACACCTCTTTATCTTTTCTAATTACAGATTACTTAGACTATCACCGAACTGATCAAACCAATTATTATTACTAAAAATACTATAGCATAAATGATTTTTATTATTTTTCTTGATTTTGGTATCGGAATATTAGACATATCTGTATCTAAAGTTATTTGTTCCGGTATATACTCATTACTATTTTCTATCGCTTCTAAATACCTTTTCGATAGTTCTGAATAACGAAAAGCCGGCGCGGTAGCTATTACATCATTAAACAATTCAGTAGCTTTATCAAAATCACCACATTTATAACAACAAATAGCATATGTAAATTTTACAGAAACATCATTTAATTTTATTTTGTTTTGATTTTTCTTTTGCCCTAAATAAATTTTTTCGTAAAGTTCTTTTGCAGCTGAGAACTCACCCAATAAGTAAAATTCAACAAACTTAAAATAAATAAACTTCTCTTTTATCTTGTTTCCATTCTTATTGGTTGCTACATAGTTTTTAAACATTTCATTTACTTTGCCAAGATTTTCAAAATCGCCCATTTCAAAGTAACAACGAGCAAGCATAAGTAAATAAAAATGCTTATATTTCTCATACTTTTTATTTTCAAGTTTTATATTACAAATATTAATTGCTTTATTATAATCGCCCGAATAATATGCGATATATAGATGTTCAAGCAGATTATTTGAAACAAATTTTCCTGTTTCTATTAAATCAATATATTTAGGAAGATTCATTTCTGTTGTTAAAATAGAATTAAAGAATTTATTATAAAGAATCATTCCGAATATTTTAATGGATAAAACTGCCACAAGTAGTGATAAATAATACACAAAATAGTTATCAGTTAAATACAACAGTAGTATTGTGATTATTACAAATACAACACCCACACCTATCAAACTAAGTCTGTATTTATTTATTATTGATTTTGCATTGTAGTTCACTATAACACCTCACTTCATAGGTATTATATATTATAAGCTAAATAAAAGCAATATTGGGTCTGATAAAGGGTTTGGGCAAATACAGCAAAAAAGGAGCTGACACTCCAAGAAAATTCTTCTTCAAAGTGACAGTCTCCTCTTATGAAATAATTTGACTATATTATTTATAATTTACAATCTGACCAAAATCAGCCTTAAGTGATGCTCCACCAACTAATCCGCCATCGATATTCTCTTTAGCGAATAATTCAGCTGCATTGTTAGCACCTACAGAACCACCATACTGGATTCTGATTGCTGCTGCTGTAGCATCATCATAGATTTCAGCGATACATTCACGAATTGCTGCACATACTTCTTCTGCCTGTTCAGAAGTAGCTGTCTTACCTGTTCCAATTGCCCAGATTGGCTCGTAAGCAATAACTGCTTCCTTAGCCTGATCTGCTGTAACATTTAAGAAAGCAATCTTAATCTGCTGACGAATCCAGTCAATTGTAATTCCCTGTTCTCTCTGTGTTAAAGATTCACCACAGCAGATGATAGGTGTAATTCCGTGTTCGAAAGCCTTTAATACCTTCTTATTAACTGTTTCATCTGTTTCAGCGAAGTATTCTCTTCTTTCTGAATGCCCGATAATTACATATTTAACTCCAACATCTGTTAACATATTTGGAGCGATTTCTCCTGTATAAGCACCACTTTCTTCATAGTACATATTCTCTGCACCGATAGAAATGTTGCTTCCCTTAGCAGCTTCCATAGCTGGAATGATAGAAATAGCTGGTACACAGAATACAACATCTACTTCTTCATTAGCAACTAATGGCTTTAATTCATTGATTAATGCAACTGCTTCACTTGGAGTCTTATTCATTTTCCAGTTTCCTGCAATAATTTTCTTTCTTGCCATGATTGTTTCTCCTTACTATTCTATAATATTGTACTCGCACTTTGTCTGATAGAAAATGTATGTTTACAAACATTTTCTATCAGCACGCGGACTGTCGCCCGCTAACACACCACAAAAATGAATGGAATTATGCAAGCATATTCCATTCTTTTTGTGGTGTGTTGAAGTGCTCGTAGTTTTCGCGTTTATCGTTTGCTGCAGGCAACCAAGGTGTTGCTGCAACACTTTCAAGTATCTAACTACTTCTACTTATCGTTTGCTGCAGCAACACCTGGTAATTCCTTACCTTCAAGGAATTCAAGAGAAGCTCCACCACCTGTTGAAATGTGTGTCATCTTGTCACCAAATCCAAGGTTGTTAACTGCTGCTGCTGAGTCACCACCACCGATGATTGTTGTTGCATCGATTGCTGCTAATGCTTCAGCTACTGCAATTGTACCACCTGCGAAGTTAGGCATTTCGAAACATCCCATTGGTCCATTCCATACTACTGTCTTAGCACTCTTAATTGCATCAGCGAATAATTCTCTTGACTTTGGTCCGATATCAAGACCTTCCATATCTGCTGGAATCTCTCCACGTCCTACAACCTTGAAGTTAGCATCGTTAGAGAAGTCATCAGCTACAACTGTATCTACAGGAATTAATAACTTAACGCCCTTAGCTTCAGCTTTCTTTTCCATTTCAAGTGCATATTCCTTGTAATCCTCTTCAAGAAGTGACTTACCAACTTCTTCACCGTGAGCTGCCATAAATGTATATGCCATACCACCACCGATGATAAGAGTATCAACCTTATCAAGAAGATTTTCGATTACTGGAATCTTAGAAGAAACCTTAGCGCCGCCAAGAATAGCTACAAATGGTCTCTCAGGATTATTTACTGCATTTCCAAGGAAATCAATTTCCTTCTGCATTAAATAACCAACTACTGCTGTATCTACAAATTCTGTTACACCTACATTTGAGCAGTGTGCTCTATGAGCTGTACCAAAAGCATCATTTACAAATACATCACAAAGGCTAGCAAGCTCCTTGCTGAAAGCTTCACCATTCTTTGTCTCTTCTGCACGGTAACGTGTATTTTCAAGAAGGATTACATCTCCATCGTTCATAGCTGCTACAGCTGCTTTAGCATTTTCACCAACTACTGTATCATCTGCTGCAAACTTAACTTCCTGTCCTAATAATTCTGATAATCTCTTAGCAACTGGAGCTAAAGATAATTCAGGCTTAGCTTCTCCCTTTGGTTTACCAAGATGTGAACAAAGGATAAGCTTTCCTCCATCTGCGATTAACTTCTTAAGTGTTGGAAGTGCAGCAACAAGACGATTTTCGTCTGTAATATTTCTTTCTGCATCAAGTGGAACGTTGAAATCACAACGAACTAATACTCTCTGTCCTTTTACATTGATATCATCTACTGATTTTTTGTTAAGCATTGTAATTGCTCCTTTCAAAATAAATATTTTATACTAAAAACAGGTCCGGTCCTAAGACCGGACCCGCATAGGATCTAAATACTGTATGCTTATAATTAAGCTAATTCAGCAAAATACTTGATTGTTCTAACCATCTGGCTTGTGTATGAGTTTTCGTTATCATACCAAGAAACAACCTGTACTTCATATAAATCATCAGCAACCTTAGAAACCATTGTCTGTGTTGCATCAAATAATGAACCATATCTGATTCCTACGATATCTGAAGATACGATTTCATCTTCATTATATCCGAATGATTCAGAAGCTGCTGCCTTCATAGCTGCATTGATTCCTTCTTTAGTTACGTCTGTACCCTTAACAACTGCTGTTAAGATTGTTGTAGAACCTGTTGGAACAGGAACTCTCTGTGCAGAACCGATTAACTTTCCGTTTAACTCTGGAATAACTAAGCCGATAGCCTTAGCTGCACCTGTTGAGTTAGGAACGATGTTAACAGCACCAGCACGTGCTCTTCTTAAATCACCTTTTCTATGTGGTCCGTCAAGAATCATCTGATCACCTGTGTAAGCATGAATTGTTGACATAATACCTGACTGGATTGGTGCGTAATCATTAAGAGCCTTAGCCATAGGAGCTAAGCAGTTTGTTGTACAAGATGCTGCAGAGATGATTGTGTCATCTGCTGTTAATGTATTTTCATTTACGCTAAATACGATTGTCTTAAGGTCGTTACCAGCTGGAGCTGAAATAACTACTTTCTTAGCACCTGCATTGATATGAGCCTGTGACTTTTCCTTTGAGCAGTAGAAACCTGTACACTCAAGAACTACGTCTACACCGATTTCTCCCCAAGGAAGTTCAGCTGCATTAGCCTTTGCATAAATCTTAATATTCTTTCCATCAACTGTAATTGAATCCTCGCCAGCTTCTACTGTATGTCCATCATATCTACCCTGTGATGAGTCATACTTTAATAAATGAGCTAACATTTTAGGATCTGTTAAATCGTTGATTGCTACGATTTCATATCCTTCTGCTCCGAACATCTGTCTGAATGCAAGACGTCCGATACGTCCAAAACCATTGATTGCTACTTTTACTGCCATGATTATAATTCCTCCTAAAAGTTATATATAATGTGTTGAGTTTGTTAAAAAAAAATCAACCTGCGAATATTTTACCTAATTATGCTAAAAATATCAAGACTTATTTTCAAAATATTACGAAAAGGTTATTTTGTTGCAAAAAAAGCCAAAATCATTTATTATATTTAGTATTATTTACAAAAGGAGGACATTATATGCTTTCAGATTTTCATTTACATAGTCATTATTCAGCCGACAGTGAGACATTACCAGAGGATGTTATCGAAACTGCTATCAAATTAGGTATGAAATGCATTTGTTTTACAGAACATAACGACTTTGAATTTCCAAAAAATCACGATAATTTTGACTTTACACTTGATACCAAAGCATATTTTAACGAATTAAATACATTAAAGGAAAAATATAGTAGCCGTATTGATGTAAGAATCGGCTTAGAAGCAGGGCTAGAAATCTGCTTTGAAGACAGAATTAACAACTTAATTAATAACAATTCCTTTGATTTTGTAATCGGTTCTTCACATTTAATAAATAGATTAGACCCTTATTACCCTGAATTTTTTGAAAATCGCACCGAAAAGGAGTGTTTCGAGGAATATTTTATAAACATTCTTGATAATGTAAAGACATTTGACAACTTTGATGTATATGGTCATCTTGACTACATAGTAAGATACCCGGATACAAAGGATAAATACTACTCATACTCTGCTTTCGGTGATATTATTGATGAAATTCTAAGAACTCTTATATACAAAGGAAAGGGAATAGAAGTAAATTCCGGCGGACTTCGATGCGGACTAACATTTCCTAACCCACATCCTGATATTATTAAAAGATACAAGGAGCTTGGTGGTGAAATATTAACCATAGGCTCAGATGCACATACAACCGAATATATCGGAAAATATTTTGACAGGATTGAAGACATAATAAAAGCCTGCGGTTTTGAATACTATACCATATTCAAAAATCGCAAGCCTGAATTTATTAAGCTTTAATTTGTTTTTTATGTTCATAAATGCTAATAGCAATTATACTAATCAAGAAAACAACAACTCCTGAAGTAATGAGAACATTCAAGATACTATTGGCAGAAATTATTTTATTCGCCTGAGGATCAACTGCATTTTCAGAAACAATCGTCATTAGGCACCAATCGCTGTTTTCAATCTTTGAATAGCAGATAAATCGTTTATGTTTACCGGATTTTACGCTGGTCACACCCGATTTGCCCTTTTTTATCTTCTCAACCATTTTAGCTATGGTTTTCTCTGATTTTTTACCTGCATTCTTAGTTAAAGACTCAAACATATTAGGAGTTTCATCAGTAGCCTCTTTTCTAGTTATCATAGAACCATCTCTCTGAATAACAAACGTAGAGCCTTTCTTATTAAATGCACCATTTTCAATCAAATCGTTAAACATTGTAATATTATAAGCACATTGAAGTGTTGCAACCACTTCATCATTTTCCCTTATTGGAATCGCAAATCTGATATATTCCCCATCTTTCTCCTGATAGATATCAGACATACGTCTTTCACCTTCCATAGCAAGCTTAAAATATTCATCATCAACATAATCAGAATCAACCTTAACATCTCCCACAACCCTTCCGTCGGGATATGCTACAAAAGAATAACTGCTCTGTTCATTTGTTCCCAAAACTCTTACCAGATTATTTACAGTTTCCTCATTTTCAAGTCCAACACTTTCAATACAATCTCCAATAGTCTCCAGAACGCTAAATTTTTCTTCAATCTTAAGCTGAATCTTACTATTGTTTTCCTGCATAAGATCCTCTAAATATGTATCAACATAATTTTCTTTTATATTAAATATTTTCGTCCTATAATTTATAATACAAAGCATTGTATAAACAACAAGTATTACAAACAATACAATTCTAAGAGTATTGAATGTTTTTAATTTTTCAATGTATTTTTTCATCATTAAGTTACCTTTCGTTAAGAATAATACTTATGCTCAAAATCATGAACCGGCAAAGGCTTTGAATAGTAATATCCCTGAATCTTATCGCATTCCGTTTCAGCTAAAAATTCCAACTGTTCTCTATTCTCAACACCTTCTGTTATAACTGTCATATTAAGTTCCTTTGCCATCTTAATAATATTCTTAATAACAATTCGTCCTCTATCATCAACTGAAGTACCCTGAATAAAGTCTTTATCAATTTTAAGTACATCAACCGGTAAAATATTCAACATATTGAGCGACGAATATCCCGAACCAAAATCATCCATTGCAATCTTAAATCCTAATTGATGTAATTTATCAATAATATCTATAACATTTTCCTTATCTTCCACGAATGTACTTTCTGTTATTTCAAGTTCTATAAGATGTGGCGGAATGTTATAGGCAGTTACGATATCCGCTATCTCATTAACTAAATCACCATTAGTAAAATGAATAGGAGATACATTTACAGATATCGTAATTGGCTCTTTTTCTTCGTCTATCCATTTTCTTAACAATTTACAAATTTCTTCCCAAATATAAGAATCCAACTTAAGAATAAATTTATTTCTCTCAAATAAATCAATAAATTCGCCGGGGCTGACAACCTGATTATTACTAGTAGGATCATTCCATCTTACCAAAGCTTCAGCCGAAGCAATTTTACCTGTTCTAGTTGAATACTGTGGCTGTAAATAAGGTACAAATTCACCTGCTTCAAGAGCTGCATGCATACTATTTTCAATGCTTTTCTCTCTAATAAGCTTGTCTCTTATTTTTTTATCAAAAAATGCGTAATAATAAACCGAACTTCCTTTAATTGACTGTTTTGCAAGATTAGCTCTATCAGACATAATATCAATCTGAATCTCATCTTCAATCTTATATATACCAAAATAAGCATTAAGCTTAAATGTTACAGAACAATTCTTAACAGCCTTATTAAATTCGGTAACTCTCTCAATAAGCTGTTCATCAGATTCATATTCAACAAAAAGACAAAAAACATCCGCATATACTCTTGAAGCAATTTCTCCTGAATTAAGCAATGCTTTGATATCAGTTGCAATCGCTCTCAAAATTCTATTACCGCCTGATGTTCCATATACGTCATTTACAGTTTTGAATTTATCTATATCAAAATGAATCAACGCATATTTCTTGCCTTGATTCTTAGTCAATTTAACCTTTAATTCACTTTTAAAACGTTCCCAGTTGATTAATCCTGTTATCCCGTCAATATCTGTAGCCATATGAATATATGCTTTGTATTTTCTATATGAAAACAATATTACAGATGCCGTAAACAGTAATAAAACAATAACTATTCTTAAGATAAAGTACGGATGCTCAACAAGAAAAAATCCCAAATCCGTCTTTAAATCTGGTAAAACATTTGGAATATTATTACTAGACATATCTGTCATCCTCCAATGAATACCCCTCTATTTTAATCACATAACATCTAGTTAATTCTACCACAATTTATATATATTTACAAGACAATTGTTCCCCCACCCATAACATAATCTCCATCGTATAATACTAATGATTGTCCCGGTGTAACAGCTCTTTGCGGCTCATCAAATACACATTCTATTTTATCATCGTTAATCCTCTTCACAGTACACATAGCACCCTTGTGTGCATATCTTATTTTGCCTAATGCCCTTACTTCATTAGCAAAATTCTCTATAGACATAGCATTTATCTTATTCGCATATACCTTTGTTGTAAATATATCTTCATTTTCTCCTATAACAACTTCATTTGTATCAGTTCTTAACTCAGTAACAAATACAGGGTGTCCCATAGCAAGATTCAATCCCTTTCTCTGCCCCACCGTATAATTAATAAGACCTTTATGCTTCCCAAGAACATTACCTTCCTTATCAACAAAATTTCCGGGAATAGCAGTTGATTTAGTCAATCTTTCAATAAATCCAACATAATCTCCATCCGGTATAAAACAAATATCCTGACTGTCTGGCTTATTAGCAATTTTTAAGTTAATTTTTTCTGCAATCTCTCTTATTTCCTCCTTTGTGTATCCACCTACCGGCATAAGAGTCTTTGAGAGTTGTTCCTGCGTAAGATTATATAGCACATAAGTCTGATCCTTTGTCGCTGTTGCAGATGTCTTTATAGAATATCTTCCATTTGGAAGCCTGTCTATTCTTGCATAATGACCTGTTGCTATATAATCTGCTCCCAGCTCTTTTGCTTTATTTAACAGTGCCTCCCACTTAATCCATCTGTTACAGTGCACACAAGGATTAGGGGTTCTGGCATTTTGATACTCATTAACAAAATACTCCATTACCTTTTCCTTAAATTCATCTCTAAAACTCACAATATGAAATGGAATGTCCAGTATTTTTGCAACTCTTCTCGCATCCTCAATTGCATTCTGACCGCCACAGCCACCATCTTTATGAACAATATACTCATCATTTTCATGGAACATTTGCATGGTTACACCTATAACATCATAGCCTTGTTCCTTTAATAAATAAGCTGCTACCGAAGAATCAACTCCGCCAGACATACCAACTACTACCTTTTTATTTTTCATATCATTCAAACCTTTCAGTTAATCTTCCGAAACATAATTTCTATCCGCCTGATTACATTCCTTTATTATGCTGTATTTTCCTTCTTTGTATTCAACTACAGTTATCGAACAATTTGCAACGTTAGACTTCCAAATATCCTTAATCTCCAATCCTTTAACCAGCATAATCACACCATGTATAAGTGCTCCGTGCGAAACCACCAAAATATTAGTATCCGGTAAATCCTTATATTTTTCTTCTATATCCCTCAAAAAATCCTTTGTCCTATCAAGCATTTCCTCGTAGCTTTCAGCATTATTAACCGGAACATATTTCTCCGGATTATAGAAAAAATCAACCATAGTCTGATTATCCCTTGATACGACATTACCTTCCATATCTCCAAATGAAATCTCAACAATTCTTTTGTCCAAAATAATCTCATCTTCTTTAAGACCTGAAGCAATCATAGCTGTTTCCTTCGCCCTTTGCAAAGGACTTGTATAGACAGCCTCAAAGCTTATACCTTCAATTTCTTCTCTTGCCTTCATAGCCTGAAGCCTGCCGTCATCATTAAGCGGGTTATCAATTCTTCCCTGTAAAATCTTGTTTTTATTTCCGTTTGTTTCTCCATGCCTTAAAAAATACATCTTCATCAATTATCGCCATCCTTTATGCACTATATTATCACAAAGAAGATAAAATATCCACCTATTCATAATCATACAAATTCTGAATATATTTATAAAAACATATTTTCGGTGAAATAATGAACAAAAAGAATCCATTAATTATAGGAACACTGATACTTACTGCAACCGGCTTTTTAAACAAAATAATCGGTTTTTTCTTTAGAATATTTCTATCAAGGACAATAGGTGCAGAAGGAATGGGTATATACCAAATGGTATTTCCGCTATTTGCCTTCTTCCATTCTATTTCCTGTGCAGGTATAGAAATAGCTATTTCGAAATATGTTGCAGAGGAAAAGAAAAAAGAGGCAAAATTCTCGGTGCTTGCCTGTGGCTGTATTATTTCTATATCATTAGCATCAGTTTGTGCCCTATGTATGTTTTATTTTTCAAACGAATTTGCCACTTATGTATTAAACGAAACAAAAACTGCTCCTCTTTTACAGGCATTATCTTATGCCTTAATTTTTAGTGTGATTCATTCATGTATAAGCGGATATTATATAGGTCAAAAGAAAACTCTTATTCCCGGAATCAGTAGTCTTATTGAACAAATTGTTCGAACAATAACTGTATATACCATTATAAACGTTTTAACCGAACAACAAATGACTATATCACCAATTGTAGCAATATATGGTACAATTGCCGGCGAAATTGCTTCTTCACTATTCACATTTTCGTCACTTCGTTTATCAAGAATACATTTATTCAAAAAACATTCTATTACATATTTCAGGAAAATAATAAAAATGGCTATGCCAATAACATTCAACAGTGCTATGATGACTTCTTTATTAAGTGTCGAAGCAATACTTATTCCATTTTGTCTTAAGCAATATGGGCATAGTGGTTCTGAATCCCTTATGGTATATGGAATTTTAACAGGCATGGCAATTCCATTAGTTATGTTTCCTGCTTCATTTATAACATCAATGTCTATGCTGGTGCTTCCTACTATATCAGAAGCATCTAATGAGCATAAAAACAAAAAAATAACAGATTTTATAGAAAAAATTCTTTCCTTTTGCCTTATATCAGGAATTTTTTCAACATTCATATTTATAAGCTACGGAAACACTGCCGGCTATATTATATTCAAAATCAGGGATGTAAGCACTTTTATTACCATTTTAGCATGGCTCTGCCCTTTTATATACCTTTCTATAAATTTCAAGAGTATCATAAACGGATTAGGCGACAGCAAAATTACATTTATTCACAATATCATAACAATAAGTATAAAGATTTTATTCACAATAATCTTTGTGCCTTTAGTTGGAATAAAAGGATATTTATGGGGGCTGTTAGCCTCACAAATATTACTGTGTTTACTTCATTACAGATATTTGTTCAAAAAGTTCACAATCAACTTAAATCCTATAAAAAATATCGTTATGCCTGTGATTTTTAGTATAATATCGTTTGCAATAAGCAAACCATTCTATATATTTACAGCAAAAATGACAGGACACTTATCGTATCCTGCCATAATAATTCCTTGTTTCGTATGCTTTATCGCATATTTACTTATATGCAAATTATTTCTTTACAACAACTGATTTTGCTTTGCTTGCATTTCCATAGAACTTAGTACCTGATTTGGTCTTGTAGTAAGCTCTAACCTTAACATAATACCTCTTACCAGCCTTAAGACCTTTTATTTTTCTTGTCACCGTCTTATTTTTCTTAATGTTTATCTTAGTAGACTTTTTAAAGTTCTTTTTGGTAGAGTATATAATCTGGTAGCCTGTTGCCTTTGCATCACGTTTCCATTTCACCACCATAGACTTCTTTGCATTAGATTTAACACTTGTCAGACTAGCCTTCTTAGGATAAACATTAATAGTTACTTTTTTAGTAGCCTGCTGATATTTATCAGTTTCCTTTGCTTTGATAGTAATCGTAACCTTACCATAGCCTTTTAACATTACAGTTCCTGTTGATGTTACTGTAGCTATTTTCTTATTTGATGACTTAAATATAAGTGTTGTTTTTGCACTTGCTTTTATTTTAAATGACTTACTTCCAAAATATTTTTTGTATGTAGTCTTTTTAACACTAATCTTCTGCTTAGCTTTAACTACTTCTCCGGTTTTAGTAACTTCAACCTTGATTCTTCTTGACGCAGATGCATATCTAGCTGTCTCATTTGCTGTTACAACAATATATGCTGTTCCTATTCCAACAATATCAAATTCCTTATTAGTAGCATCATACTTAAGAACCTTTGTATTGCTTGAAGAATATGAAACCTTACTGCTTCCGGTTGTTGTTACTCCAAGTGAAGATACCTTTATTGGCGAAGCGCCAAGCTTTTTAACAAGACTTGTAACTCCAAGCTTAACCGACGAAGGATATTTGATTGTAATCTCTTTAGTTGCAGAATCAAATCCTATTACATATTTACCAGCAGGAAGACAAATATTACCATCATTATCCGTAGTAAACTCAATAGCATTATTCTCTGCTACATTTTCTTCACCATACCATGCGTTTGCAGTATTATCAAAAACCTTAAACGATTCTGTTTGGGATAATGTAAGTGTAAACTTAGCCTTACCATCGTAGGCCTTCATATTATAGGCATCTTCCACATTCCAGTTATTAAATGTTCCTCTTATATAGAATGGTGTCTTAATTGCAATTGAAATTTCTGCATACTCATCTACATTTGCCAAATATCCCTTAAAGCTAGACATTTTTGTTGTTATGTATTTCTTAAAGGAGTAATTACCCGTATTCGAAGCCACAGATGTCTCATTATCAAATTTAAAATTATAATCACCTGTATTATCAAAGTTCTTAGATGGCTTTGTATCTGATGAATAATTGCTTTTTGCTATATTAAAATATTTATCAAAATTAGATGTAGTAAGCCACTTATTTGCAGCAACCTTTTCTAACACCTCTGCATATTCATTTACATAATATCCACCTGCATCTACGGTATAAATAAATACCGGGTTCTTCTGGTCTTCATTAGCACCAAGAGCCCTATCACTAAACGGATTATCTGTAGAACAGCCATCACCTGTAGGATCCCACTGTGCTCTCATACCAAGACATCTGTCAAAATCATAAGGAATAAATATTGCTTTTCCTGAATCTTTCAGAAAATATACATAATAGTTATTATAATTATTTCTAATGTCATCAGGATTACCCATAAAATATGAAACAGCAGCAAACTTAAGGAATTCATCCATATCAATGATTTCTGCCACTTCTTCCTTAGTAAGAATTCCGCTATTTAACTTAGTTATCATATTTTTAAGCGATGAATGATCAGTCTTTTTCTTATTAGTCTTAATATCATAAGCATAAAACTCAACATTATCTTCATCTTCTTTACCAATCGAATCTATACTTGTAAAGCTTCCGTTTTGATTTCCGGCCCAGCCAACCTTATATAAATCTCCACCCTGCTCTGCTTCAGGCAAATATTTATTAAGAAAAATCTCGTCAATCGGCTCATAAATTGTATATACACCTGTATGTACTCCACCCCAATCAATACTTGCAAGATTTGTATGTGGCGCTAATACACCATTTGCTCTGTATGTCTCATAAGCATAATATTCCTTAATGTATGAAGTATCATCACATCTGTTCCATTTCATATCAATTTTCTCTAATGTTGCAAATGTACGATCTTTTCTGGCATCTCTTCCGTCGTCATTTCCGTCCCATCTTGTAGCCCATGAATCACCATAATAATCTTCATCATCAAAGGTTTCCTGGAAATCAAGCTTAAGATGAACAAGATTATATATACCTTTACTCGAATCATAAAACGAAGTTCTTGAAGTATTACCCTTCATTCTTACACCAACTTCATCCACATGATAGGTATATTTATCTGTGTCTGTTGTAATAGTAACATCTAAATCTGCCATTCTGTAAATTGGAGACTTAGAACTCATTCCACTATACTTGTTGTAATCATCCTGCATCTTCTGAAGTTCAGCATTTGACATATCAATATTAATTTCAACCTTATTATTAATATCAAATAACTGAGTGTAAATCTGTTCCGGTGTGTACGGAAGCGTATCTGTGTCAATATTATATGTTCCCGTCTTAAGTGCAGCATAGGCCGTAATCTGTGCCGACTCATATACAGCCAATACTGACAAAGCCATAATAAGACTTAACATAAATGACATAAATTTTGTAAATCTGTTGCGCATAATGTCCTCCTTTATATTTTACAATTTTATAGTTATCCAAATCTTAGCATATTTATGGTTTGAAATCAAATAAAAATTACCTATATTTTTGATACATTTTATAAGAATATACCATACTTAATATAGTATCTAACACCAAGATTCCTAACATAACAAATGTAGATAATATCCCACCAATTATCAAGGATTCTAATATCGTTAGTACTCCACTTAGCATCAATAAAACACCACCCATTCGATTACTTGTAGCCCAAGTCCTATCATTATGCATCGACCATACGGTTCTAACACCTACAATGGAATTTTTCTTTGCTTTTGGAAGTATATTTCCAAGTACGATGAACATTATACCCATACATACATTAGTAACAACACTAAAATCAACTGCTGATGCTGTAAATTCACCTTTACTTGCAACAAATGCAGAATATAAAATAAAGTATTGCATTACTCCAAACATAATTGCCATACTGTCAGCAACATAATAAAGCATTTTTGCATTATTTTCACTTTCCTTAACTTCCTTGTCATTAGTCGACTTCTTCTGCTTGTTTTCAAAATATTTTATAAAGCACAACCAGAATAATGTCATAATCACTATAATCCCCGGAAGAACAAAACTTTCATACTTTGAACCCCATCTGTCAATATTCCCAGCCGCATCATAATGTGCCGGAATCTTATCTGGCATAAACCGAAGTACTATTGCAGTTGTAATAAGCGGTAAAACTGTAAGTACTGTTAAAACCTTATTTTTCATCTTCATCTCTTTTTCCTCCAAACTGTTTCATCCAAATAACCATTTCATCAAACACCGTTGTATTAAGTTCATAGTAGATATGATTCTTTTGCTTATATTCCATAACCACATCTGCCTTTTTAAGCATTTTCAAATGATACGAAAGTGCTGCCGGAGTAATATTAAGTCTTTCTGCAATCTCACCGGCATTCATTCTACCTTCTCTAAGCATTGTGAGAATTTCACGCCTTTGTTCATCTGATAATACTTTGAATATCTCAGCCATTCCCACTGTTTAACCACCTCTTCTTTTATCTATTTAAAAAATTCTTTAAATAGATTATAACACAAAGGTGCAAAAAAACAAGAACTATTTAAAAATATTTTTAAATAGTTCTTGGACTTATATTAATATTCGAAATATTCCATCTTGTTCTTCCATCATTAAAAATAATTTTTTGTATGAAATCATTCAGGTAACACCTCGCTTTGATTTATTATAGCATATATATTCAGCATCATAAAGGTGTCAGGTTTAATTTCTTGAACGAATCATTCTACGACCACTCATATGGTGTATTCTGATATACGTAATAATCCAACCAATTGGTATACAACGCATTTGCATGGGCTCTCCATGTAAGAAGCGGCGCATTCTCCGGATTGTCATCCTTATAATAATTAACCGGAATCTCAATATCAAGTCCCTTGCCAATATCTCTCTTATATTCTCCATCCAAAGTATTTCTGTCATATTCAGGATGCCCCATTACAAATACTCTCTTACCATCCTTAGATACCACTATAAATGCTCCAGCTATATCAGATTCTGCTAATAGCTCCAGTGCATCATTTGCTCTGATAGACTCAACAGGAATCTGAGTATGTCTTGAATGTGGTGCTAAAAACACATCATCAAAGCCTCTCATAAGAGGTGTTTTTCTATGCAATACCTTATGCTCAAATATACCAAACATCTTACTATCAAGAGCTTCCTTGTTAATTCCATAATGATGATAAAGCCCTGCCTGAGCTCCCCAGCATATATGAAATGTAGACGTTACGTTCGTTGTGGTCCAATCCATAATTTCCTTAAGTTCTTCCCAGTAAGTAACCTCCTCAAACTCCATCTGTTCAACCGGTGCACCGGTAATTATAAATCCATCAAATTTATGATCCTTAATATCTGAAAATGTACTATAAAACTGATTCAAATGTGAAACCGGAGTATTCTTAGATACGTGTGTCTCAACATATACAAATGTCACATCTACCTGAAGAGGCGTATTCGACAGAGCCCTAAGAAGCTGAATTTCTGTCTCATGCTTAAGAGGCATAAGATTAAGAATACCTATCTTGAGGGGACGAATGTCCTGACTGATAGCTCTTGTCTCATCCATAATAAATATATTTTCCTGTTCTATAACTGCCTTTGCAGGCAAATCACCTATAACCTTAACTGGCATAATATCATTCCTTTCTAGTTCTTGGGAAGCATTTCAATAAATTCTTCCTCTGTAATTATCGGCACTCCGAGTTCCTTAGCCTTTTTATTCTTAGACGAACCCGAATTAATATCATTATTAATAAGATAATTTGTCTTAGATGTAACCGAACCCGTTACCTTACCTCCAAGCTCCTCTACCTTATCCTTAACTTCATTTCTATTTGCAAAATGATTAACCGAACCCGTTACAACAAAAACCATACCTTCGAATATAGCTTCAACCTCTGCCTTCTTCTCTGTGACCAAATTGAGTTCTTTAAGAAGATTATCCAATTCTAACATATTATTCTCATTTGCAAAATATCGTATAACAGCATCCGCTATCACATCGCCGATGCCTTCAATGCCAACAAGTATCTCCTTGTCGGCGTTTCGCATTCGCTCTAAATCATAATCAAAATACTTGCATATAACCTTTGCATTTGACAGACCAACACCCTCTATTCCGAGTCCATAAATAACTCTTACAAGATTAGTCTCTCTTGAAGCTTCAATTGCACTCCAAAGCTTATCATACGACTTTCTGCCAAAGCCTTTAGTTCCTACTATTTCAGACTCATATCTATTAAGCTTGTAAATATCAGCCGGTTCCTTAATATAACCGCTACTGATAAATTTTTCAATAGTCTCTTCTGATAAACCATCTATATTCATCGCATCTCTGCTAACAAACAAAGAATAAAGCTTAATCTTCTTAGCCTGACAATTTTCATTAACACAATACAACGACTTAGCATCATTTATCTTCTTAATCTCAGTTTTTCCACCACACACCGGACAAATATCAGGTATAATAATATTTCCGCTTCTCGTCATATTATCTGCAATCTGCGGAATAATCATATTTGCTTTATACACAGTAATTTTATCACCAATACCAAGCTCCAGGCTTTCCATTACACTTAAATTGTGCACACTCGCACGACTAACTGTAGTACCCTCAAGCTCTACAGGCTTAAATATAGCCACCGGATTAATAAGACCTGTTCTTGACGGACTCCACTCAATCTCAATCAATGATGTTGGTGCCAACTCATCAGCCCATTTATAAGCAATTCCATTTCTTGGAAACTTAGCTGTTCTTCCAAGAGAAATACCATATTCAATATCGTCATACACAAGAACCAGACCATCAGAAGGTAAATCCTGAGTCTTAATAGCTTCTGCAAAATATCCCACTGCATCCTCTATATTACCTGCGTCAACCTCTTTATATTCCACTACATCAAAGCCCTGCTCCTTAAGCCATTCATACTGAGTCATTATGGAATTATTAAAATCAACATTTTCTGCCTGAACAAGTGAGAATACGTAAAGATTTACATTTCTCTCGGCAGTAATCTTACTATTAAGTTGTCTGACCGAACCACTACAAAGGTTACGAGGATTCTTATATTTTGCATCCACATCGTCTATCTGAGCATTTATATTTTCAAAATCTGAATACTTAATAACAGCTTCTCCCCTTACTACCAGCTTACCCCTATGAGATATACGAAGAGGAAGGTTCTTAAATGTCTTGGCATTGTTGGTTATAATTTCTCCCACTTCACCATTTCCTCTGGTTACAGCCTTAGTAAGCTCACCATTTTCATATGTGAGAACCACTGTAAGACCATCGAGTTTCCAGGAAAGTGCTCCTGTCTGACTACCAAGAAATGCTTTTAACCCTTCTATTTCCTTTGTCTTATCCAACGAAAGCATTGGCGACTCATGAGTTTCCTTTGGAAGCTCACTAACTACTTCATAACCAACATTCACGGTCGGACTATTCGCAAGAACAATCCCACTCTCCTGCTCAAGAGCCACTAACTCATCATACAGCCTGTCATATTCGATGTTACTCATAATCTCACGACTTTCCTGATAATAGGCTCTGCCTGCTCTATTAAGTAATTCAACTAATTCTTTTATTCTTTCTAACATATTCTATATTACATCTCCATTTATTTAAGTTTCTTAAGAAGTGTATCAAGCTCGCTATCCGTAACATTTCTGTAGGTACCAAGCTTTAACTTTCCTAAATTAATATTCATAATTCTAATACGCTTAAGTGTCATTACCTTATATCCAAGTGTTTCACACATTCGTCTTATCTGTCTGTTAAGCCCTTGTGTAAGAATTATCTTAAATGTCTTATCATCAATTTTTTCCACGGTACATGGTCTTGTAACAGTATCAAGGATAGGCACTCCGGAACTCATTTTCTCTATAAAATCCGCATTAATCTTCTTATTAACACTTACTATATATTCCTTTTCATGATAATTAACAGACTTTGAAATCTTATTCACAATGCTTCCATCATTTGTAAGAAGTATAAGTCCCTCAGAATTCTTATCAAGTCGTCCTATTGTATACACTCTCTTAGGATAATTTAAAAAATCTATTATATTATCAGGATTCTTCCTATCGCACGTGCACTCAATACCCACAGGCTTATTAAGGGCGATAAGGATAAGTTCATTCTCTCTGCTTGCTGACTTTCCATTGCAAATTATCTTCTGTGTAGGTAAAACCTTCTGCCCCATAACAGCAACCTTGCCATCCACCGTCACCTTACCGGCTTCAATAAGTCTGTCTGCCTCTCGTCTTGAACAAATACCGGCATCACTTAGGAATTTGTTAAGTCTAACAGGCTCATCCTGATTAAATTCTTCTATAATATTTTTACTTCTTTTTGCCATTAATAATCATCCTCAACATAGTCATAGCTTATATCTTACCACAACTTACCATTCATTTCATCAAAATTTTCAATATATCTGTCTGCCTTTTCTATAATGGCCTTTTTATCAAATGCTGAATGTTCATCTCGCATGGCAACAACTCTGAAATTGCCTAGCTTTGCTCCCTGAACACCCTTTAACACATCCTCAAAGACTATACACTCATTTACAGGAACACCCAGTAAATCTGCTGCTTTCTCGTAAATATCCGGAAAACCTTTTGGTCTTGTCACATCTCTGACTGTTACAAATACATCAAAGCAATCATAAATGTCATTTCTAATAAGCGCCGGCTTATATAATTCCTCGTCTGAAGCCGTCGCAACTGCAAGCTTAATTCCGTCCTTATGAAGCTTCTTAATATATGCTTTAGCACCCGGCTTAAGCACTACGTCGTTAGTATAAGCATCTATTGCCATAGCATACCACTCGTCGATAATTTCCTCCGGTGTCTCCTTAAATCCAAATCTGTCAATTGTATATCTGGCTGCTGCCTCAAATCCAAGCGCTGTTATCTCCTTAAGATAATCGTCAGGTACTTCTATTCCTCTTTTACCAAGAAATTCGTAATCAATCTGCCTCCACACACCCATTGAATCAAGAACTGTGCCATCTAAATCAAATATTGCTGTTGTGTACATATGTTTTCTCCGTGTTTTATTTAAAAAGTTGGTATTATTATAGCATAAAACTAATGATTTGTTATTTTTTTCTTCTTACTATACCCCACCTGCGTCAAACAAAATCTTCATCCTATAAAAATACAACATCCCCAAAGTCATAATGCAGAACCCCACGAGTCACTGCCTCGTGGGGTTCTGTAGCCCATATGGACTAACCATATCTTTTTTGCCTGACAAAATTATAGCACATGTATTTATACAATTTAAGCACAAATCTATTTAATTAACATTATTTCTCATTCGCCATATTCTTCACTTGTTTCATAGCCTTAGCCACAGCCGGAATGCAGATAATCACAAGTGTAATCACTGCTTCTGCCAAAAGGTATCCACCATTATATGCTACTGAATACCACAGTGGGTTCATTCCGTCCGGTGCATAAGAAGCAAAGAAAATCACGCCGGACAACACCGCAAATACAAATCTTCCAAACACCGCTACCACATAGCCTATCTGCAAGCCCCATTTTTTATTGCTGAACAAGCCTGCAAGCCCAAGTGCACCAAAAGCCAAAGGATAATCACACAACATCTGAGGCAAGCTAATAATGTATGGATCAATTATCATTTGTAATAATCCATATGCAACGCCAACCATCAGACCTGTCTTAAGTCCATACCAATATGCAATCAAGACAATAAACAGCATACTAAACAATGTAACCGAACCACCCATAGGCATCTCAAATAATTTGCAATATGTTGAAGTTACAAATGCAAGTGCCATAGCAGCTCCTGAAAAAGCTATCTGCAATGTAGTCATCTTTGCGCCACTCTTGTTTTTTCTTAATAATGCAGCTACACATACTAACATTAGTATAATGGCAATAAATGCAACATAGCCTGCACCCGTAAGTTCATACATAAATCCGCCGTATCCGTCATCTATTTTAGTTACAAAAAAATCCATTAAAAAATCCTCCTTCGTGAATATACACGCCAGAGGATAAATTTATACATTGATATAAAATAGCTTCCTTACGTCGGCATTAACCGAATCAAGTAATAAGGGTCATGCTAATTGCAAATCTCAGCCACAGTGGCTCCCCTAGCGTAAAATCATATTTAGTTTTTCGTTCGAACAAAAGTAATATAACACTCAATTACAAACTTGTCAAACCTATTTTTCAAAAAATGATGCTATATAGCCCTTCTTATCATACATATGATTATAAATAAAGCTCTCATAAGTAATCAATTCATCAAACTTTTCAAGTGCATCCATCTTAGTATAATAGTTTCCTTCAGCATCAACCACACCATTTCCGTTTATTATCGGAAACTTTTCACTTAATTCTGCTAAATATTCCTGATAAGCTGATGTTGGAAGACCTGCTGTCTTACACAAAAGTGTCGAAAGATAATTGAGGCTGATATCATAATCTTCCTTTTCTTCTATATCATAGTTTGCCCACACAAAATATGGTGTCTGATATAATTTTTGAAGTTCCTCAATACCAAGATTATCCATGCTGCCGCCAAGCATATCTTCAATAAAATTGCTATCTATTTTAGGCTGATGATCTCCAAAGAAAACTACTACTGTTGGTTCTTCATAATTTTCAAAGTAGGAAATAAGTCTTTCAACCTGTTTATCTGTTTCTCTGGCAACAGACATAAACTGCTCTGCCTTAGGATATTTTCCAGAACCCGAAGTGATTTCAACCGTATTCTCATATCCCTTTACGAGATATCCACCATGATTTTGCATTGTTATGTTGAAATAGAATAACGGATTATCATCCTTCTTATTCTCAAACTCATCAATTATCATGTTAAAATCACATTCGTCAGTAACATAATTTCTAAGAAATTCCGGATTCTTAACGTCATCAATCCAAAGTGATTTGTTAAATCCAAGTGCCTGATAAATGCTGGTTCTATTCCAATTACTCGCTTCATTTGGATGGAAAGAAATAGTTGTATATCCAGCCTTTTGAATATTCCTAACAAGCGAACTCATAAATTTGGTACCTTTTAAATAAGTCTGATAAGGCACTGCGCCATTTGGATAAGAAATCATTGAATCCCCTGTAAAGAATTCGTATTCAGAATCCGCAGTACTGCCACCATACACAGATGTAAACATTTTTCCTTTAATAGTATTCTCTTTCATACTATTTATAAATGGCATAATCTCAACATTTGTCTCAAAATCACCAATAACCGACAAATCTGCATATGACTCACTCATAATAACAACTATGTTAGGAGTTTTTCCATCTCCCTCCGTACCCTTGTACTTATTCGCTATCTTCTCTAACTCCTCAACATCATATCCTTCCGGAATCTCAAGCTTAGAATATTTAATATCCATCATAAGATTGAGGACAACGCCATTCTTTGTATGTTTCCAGAAATATGTCTCAATACCCGAATCCACCATAATATTAGTCTTAAGAAACAACGTAAGTACACCAAATACAAATCCAAGGCAAGCCAATCTGATAAGTACGTTAAACTTCGTTTTCTCCGGCTTAGTCTTAGTCTGCATCTTAAGTACATATATAGTAGTAACTGTACTAGTTAAAAACCAAATAAAAATACACAAATACTGTGGCCATTCCTTAAACGTGTAATTTCCTGCAACCTCCATTGCTGTTCCAATTGAAAATAAATCCGCTGAAAAGAAAGGTAATCCTCTCTCATCAACCAAGAAAAGATTGACAATTAACAATATAAATGTAAACACATTAAATGTTATAACTGTCGCAGGTAATCTATAGAAAATTGCAAATATAAACACCATGATAGCAACATAAATCAAACCATTAAACCAAAATCTTACATCCAGCGGATTAATATTTTTACTGCTTCCACAAAAATGCTCCATATAATAGAACACAAGATAAATATTCTTAGCCACAATAAAGCCTTTAATCCAAATATCATAACGATCATTCTTCTTAATATACTCGAAAATGTATACAACAATCATAAATACCAGATCTACAACCAATGTACTTATCAAATATTTCTCATCTATCTTGCCAAGTCCAAACATCAAAATGCATCCAATAATAATGTCCACAATCCAATTTGCCATCAAAACCACTGCAAGGTTTATATTCTTTATATTCTTAATGTTCTTAATATTCTTTATGTAATTCATATTTACCCTTTCATTTTCATACTGAAGCAATTTATTTGCGAGGCATCGCGTTGCAAATATCAAATTCGCAACTGCATGATTTTTCTCAATATCCTCTCAAGTTGTTTACTAATATTAACACAATAAGAAATATTACAACATTTTGCTTATTAAATCAAGGCTAAAAATTTTAACAATCCTCGACAACCTTCTACCACATCATTATAAGTAGCATCAAAATTACCTGTGTACCAAGGGTCTGCTATATCTCTGTCAGAGCCGGCAAATGTTAAAAACTTGTATATTTTCCCATCAGGGTCACCACCTAATATCCTGTTGAGATTCCTAATATTCCACTCATCCATTCCAATAATGTAGTCAAATTCATCATAGTCTTTGAGCGTTATCTGTTTTGCTCTATGAGGTATCAACGGGATGCCTACTTCTTTTAATTTATTTACGGTTCCTCTGTGGGGTGGGTTGCCGATTTCTTCGGTGCTGGTGGCACGGGAATCTATTATAAATTGATCTGTTTGATTTAGTTTGTTCACCATGTCCTGGAAAACGAATTGGGCCATGGTGGAACGGCAGATGTTGCCGTGGCAGATAAATAGCACTTTTATATGTTCTTTCATAAGTTCTCAAATCCTTTCAAACGCCCGTAAATACTGGGTTTTTGGAGTTTTTCATTCTTTTGATACTCTGTCATTTCTTCTCAAAATAGAGCGTATTTTCTCGGGTGATTGGCATAAAAATTGGCATAAATTAAAATTTTTATGCCACAGTTTTTAGCTGGCATAATTTTTTGCAACTCCGCATAAACACTGGGGTTGCAAGGCATTCCGTGGCATATTAACATAAAAAAACGCTTATTTTGTCATAAAACAAAAATCAATTTATGCCACGTTTTTTACCGCATATAGCAACTTGCTTTTTTTCTACGCCTCTTTTTCGGTCAGCAAATCAAGTCTTTCCATCTCTGCAATCGCATCCTCCGCTTTGATATGCGTATATGTATCCAGTGTCACGGAAATATCTCCATGTCCCATGATATATTGCAATACCTTTGGATTCATACCAGACTTCGCCATATTGGTACAAAACGTATGTCTGCACACATGCGGCGTAATCTTCGGCAACTGCACGCGATAAATGCTATTGTATTTTTCAACGGAAAGCTGGAAGTATTTCTCCCAATGCAATGCTACCCTTGGTTTACCGTTCTTGTCTAAAAATAGAAATCCTGAATACCCGTCTACAATCGGCTCAATTTTTGGCTTCGGACGATTCTTAATGATTCGTTTGAAAGCATCCACTACATCCGGATTCATCGGAACCTCGCGAACTCCATTATCTGTCTTGGTTGTCTCACAAATATATTTCATTTCGCTCGTACGTTGGAGCTGATGATTGACTTTGATGACTTTCTTTCTAAAATCAATGTCCTTTATCGTCAAACCACAAAACTCACTGATACGAAGCCCTGTCTTGAACAAGATATAAAACGCATCATAATATCTCTTATAATGTGCGTCTTCCGCAATAAACTGCAGAAACTTTCTCTCCTGTTCTCTTGTGAGTGCATCCCTTTTGACACTATCATTCACAACAACTGTGTGAAGTTCAAACTGAAATGGATTCTTGACTATCATATCATCATCTGCCGCCATCTGAAATGCCGGGCGAAGAACGCCACGCACCGTACAAATGGTGCTATATCCTCTGCCTTCTTCCTGCATTTTAATCAGAAAAACCTTTGCATCTGATGTTTTGATACTCGCAATCTTTCTTTGTCCAAAGGGTTCTTTTTCCAAGATGTTTTGCACAAATTTGTAGCCGGTACGAGTACTGTGCTTTACTCCGGTCTTGGTCATTAGATACTTTTCAACTAATTCGCAAACCGTAATATCTTCACAACAGAGTTCCAATCTCAGTTGTTTCTCGACTTCTTTGATTTTCTCTCTCAAAGATTTCTCCTTACGCTTTCCTGCCGGAGTTGGATCCGAAGCAGTCAATCGCCAACTGTATACTGATTTTCTCTGTCCAAACGGTGTAGTGTAACGATACACATAACGTCCATCATCTTGTTGCCACTCGCCTGTCTGAAGCACTCTTCCTTTATTGTCACGTCTCTTTGTATTACTCATAATCATTCTCCTTTCAAAGAGCTGTGACATGGCTTAGTGTTAATATATCACAACCCGTTCATTTTTTCTATATTGCTTCTAATGTATCTACGAATTTTTCAAATTTTTCTCGCTTAATTTGAACACGATTCCCATTCCAAAGAAGGTAATCTGCGTTCTTATTCTCATTGATGTGTCTACGCAATTTATGTTCTCCGATACGAAAATAAGCCGCTGCTTCCTCCACTGTTAAAGTGTACTTCTCCCACAAAGGAACATTCTGACTATGCTTCATCTACATCCACTCCCCTTTCTTTTAATCTCCGTCGTAAGTCTATTACCAACCCTAACGTTTCATCCATCTTTTCAAAGTATCTACATGATCCGATTTCATCCCCTTTGGCTTCTGCCAAGTCCGATTTCGCATCATAATAGCTGGCCTTTACATCCAGATAACGATAACGAAGTAAATCATATTCCAGCTGAAGAGCTGCATATTTTTTCTTCATCTCAATCAATCCATCCCTCGCTTCTGTCTCTTCTTTAGGCGGATATGGATAAGGCTTTAACCTGATAGGATAGATGGAACGCAAATCCTCTATGACTGCCTTAAATTTTTCCTCATCCAAATAAAACTTCCAGCCAAAGCTTTTGACAATTCCATCCTCATCCTCCAAAGCCCGTGTCATCTGATATCTGGCTGTTGCCTCCGGCAATCCCAACTCCTGCATCAAATACTCCTTGATTTCCTCTCTCTCCTTGCCCTCACTGCCAAGGAACTCACAAATGTGTCTGTACTTACAAAAATGCTCTAACCACTGTTTCTGCATTTTCTTTTCCTCCTTCTGTTTAGTACTTAGGGTCAAAAAAAGCTGATTGCAAAAAACGCGATAATTTTCTTCAACTTTTTTTCTCCTGTCAGTTATTACTTGGAGTCAAAAAAAGCTGATGACAA
Source organism: Lachnospiraceae bacterium (assembly GCA_017396555.1). Lineage (GTDB taxonomy): Bacteria > Bacillota > Clostridia > Lachnospirales > Lachnospiraceae > RGIG1934. Next base: position 81,719 of record JAFQLS010000002.1, read on the forward strand.
AAAAATCCGGCAAAAAAGAAGAAAGTCACCAACATTTCTGCTGATGACTCTAAACTTCAACAATATTTACTTTTATCTTCTCATAAGTGGCATTTTCTCAAATTCCGAAAATCTCGGACAAATAGTCTCAAAAAATGAGACTGACTTGTCCAGCATCTCTAAAAAGAATCCAACGTCGCCGGACATTTTCCAGTGTCTCCGGACGGAGAAACCCAGCAAAATCAATGGTTTCAGAGGCTCTGTCTAAAATTCCAAAACTGTAGAATCTGTCTACGTAATTGGACTGCGAAAGAAACAGGATACGCATAAAGTTGTATACTTTACGCCAGCAACTTCACGCCCAGGGCGTTCATAGTAGGGTTCCCCTACAACCCGAATATTGGTCAACAAAGGAAAAGCCACTTTTGGTCACAATGACCAAAAGTGGCTTAAAATGTTGGCTTGAAATGCTGGTTTGGAACTTTTGGTCATCATGACCAAAAGTTCTTTAAAATATTTACATTCTAAACTTCTAAATATCCCTTTGCTTTTGCTTCTTCATACAATGCATTCGCTTTATTCAGCATTAAAAGCGAATAAACTTCTGCACTTTTATCTGCCATTTCACTTAGAATCACCGTAAAACCCTTGTCCGCCATTCCTTCTGCCTTCTTTAACACCAGAGATCTTTCTGTAATATCTTCTAATTGCTCTAACTCTGGAGCAAGTAGCGCATAAATCATTGCCTTATCTGCTTCATTTAAATCTCTATCATTGAAAAAACCATCTTTAGCATTTTCAATAACTCCACCATTATAACAATCCATGCCCATGGCTAATGCAAACATAAAAACATCTTTCTGATTATCAAACGCAAGGTAACCAGCATCTTTTATTCCACGAATTTCTTTTTGTCTAGTTTTATCAATATAAATTCTATCTTGATCCATTATAAGTCACCTGCCTTTACAAAATCTTCATCAACTAACTCAAATCGATATTTTCTATTTGCATATGGTTCAAAAACATCTCTTACATTAATTGAGTATTCATCCTCTGTTACAAATAAAATAATTTGTTTATTTTTGCTTACTTCACGCAATACCTTCGCAAATGCAACTCTTAATTCTCCTGAAATACGCGAAATTGGAGTATCAATTACAAGCGGTCCGTCAAATCCAGACTCTTTATGCAAGGCAAGTGTAAATGCTAACACCAATAACTCTCTTTCTGCAGCAGAGCAGGAACCTAGACATTCAAAACCATCATTATTGATAACAGACGTCGAATAGTTATCCGTTAACTCAACTTTGCTAAATTTACGTTTCCACATAAGTTCAAAAAACTTCAGGCTCATTTCTTCACTAATTTTGTCTCGAATATCGCCTTTTATATCAGCAATAATCTCGCTCACTTTATTTCTTGCTTTTTCAGCAAGTTGCGCCTCTTTTCGAACTTTGGCATTTTTCTCATCTTTTTGTAATGCCTTATTTAACTCCGTTTTCAGTTCTTCCAATCTTCTCATTAATGTAGCCAACTCGATTTCTTCACGAATAACTCTACGATTTGTGTCTTCTATGAACTTTTCAAGTTCGCTTCGTTTAGCGTAAAGCGTCTTAATGTGATCTTTATCTGTATATTTGTCAATTGTACTATCGAGTTCACTAATTCTAGCCAACACAGTATCAATATCGTGCTTAATACGGTCTTTCGCCTTAAACAGTCTATCTCTTTCCACTTCGTATTTCTTAGCTTCCTGGATTTGCATTTGAAGTGGACCTAACATACGAGTTAGCAATGTTCCTGTATCTTGTCCTAGTTCATATCTTTTAATCAACTCAGCGACATAAATGGTTGCATCTGTATCTAAAGTACGTCCACACACATGACAAGTATGCTCCGAAAGCATTTCTTCCAGTTCTTTTTTGTCATACTTAGGTGGCAATTCCTTATTACGTTCTTTTTCAACAATTATGTCATACATTCTCTTCAATCTAGGTAATGCTGTCAATAAAGTCAAATATTTTTTTAAGAATTGCTTAATGGCATAAGCATTTTCTTCCTGCTCAACTTTTAATTCCTTACGCAGTTTTTCATCCAATGTATCTCTTTCTAATTCTAATTCTGAAACATCCGGATCATCGCCTAGTTCCATATTAATTCTTTCTAATTCTTTCTTTGCTCTAGACAAATCCTCTGAATCTTTTTGGACTTTTTCTTTTAATGTTCTCTCCTCTTCTACTTTTGCTTCATACTCAGAATTAAGTTTGGCAGATTGAGAATTTCCTCTAGAAGCCTCTCTTCTCAAGTCGTCTGCAACCCTTACCAAATTCTTTTCCATCGTTACCAAAAGATCAATTTGCGAGATCTCTAAAACTGCCTGTTCAACATTCTTTCCTGCTGTATTTGCTAAGTATGTATCCAATTGTTCACCATCAAAGAAAAAGAATTGTTGGATTTTAAAAGGCAACCTTTTATTTACCTCTATCTTAAATTCTTCCTCACCATTCAATACATCAGGTTCTCCAACACTTGGCACTATGACAACTTTTTGACTCTTTACTTTCTCGTAAGCATCTCCTTCTTCATTTTTACGAAAAGTTATCCATCTAACAAAAGTTACTTCTCCATCCGAATCCTCTAATGTGATGCTAACCATTGTATTTTCTTCTTGGCCTGTTTCCATTTCTCTTAATGTCTTCAATGTAAATAGCGGTAAGGTTTTGTCCTTTAATCCTTCTGTTACATGCAACTCTCTACCATAAAGACACCAAGTGATTGCATTTAGAAGTGTAGTTTTACCTATTCCGTTTTCGGCCAGTACATAATTCAAATCATACGTAGATGCATTAGGGAATGTCAAAACAACATCTCTATACTGTCTATAGTTTTTTATATCTATTTTCTTAATCTTCATGTTGTCCCTCCATTTCTTTCGCATATTTCTCGATTATTTTTGTATATTCCTCTTTATACCACTGCCGCCCTGTAAGGTTAAAATCCAATAAATCCATCAATAATCCCTGCATCTCTTTGTCATCTGCACAACTTTCTTTGATTGCTTTTCCAATTCTACTCGTACTCATTTTATCCTCCTATGGTAATCTGGAATATACTTCATCAATAATGTCTAAACGATTCAATGCATTCTCCGATATTTCACTAATTCGTACCATTTCTTTCTCGAATATCTTTCGCTCATATTTCTTTAACTCACCTTCCAACTGATCAAATGACGGTTCGACAATCACATCATATAAAACTGCTTTTTCCTTTCCCTCACTACGTCTTATAATACGCCCTATCCTCTGAACATATTCTCTCGGATTAGTAGAACTAGCAAGGATAATCGCCCTTTTAGCAGACGGAATATCTATTCCTTCATCTAAACATTTAATTGCAATTAAGGTTTTACAATCTCCATTTACAAACATCTCTATGATATGCTGCCTTTCAGACAAATTTCCATATTGCTTTAATGGAGTATTGCCTTGGTCCTTTGTGATTCTTTTCGCAAAAACACCTCGACTTTTTAAAATGCTCTCAACTTCATCTATTTGGTTCGGAGAAGTAAAAATAATTGTATCACTTAAGTCATTTCCTATTTCATCAAGTATTCTTTCGAATTCAACAAGCTTATTTCTTGCACTCTTATGAAGGTCCGCTCGCATAAACATTAAGTTCTCAATTTTTTCAGCCATATCACTGTCGTTTTTCGCTTTACTCAAGCCTCTGATAATACTTTCTGTCAACTTTTTATACTCAACTAATTCATCAGTCTCTAACGAAATGAATCTTGGAATGTATTCATATGGTGTCAAATACGTTTTTCCCGTAATTGGATTCTTCTTGTGCAACGCTTCCGCTATAGTAAAACAATATCTATCACTTCCGAAATAGTCTGTAATAACACGCGTTCCATATTCATCAAACCAACGATCAGGTGTAGCGCTCAATCCCAATCTATAGTCATACTCTTCTAAAAAACCTCTCGCTCTACGTGCCGAACCTAATCCATGAACCTCATCCCCTATGAGAAAATAGGTTGTATTATTTTTGTATTGCTTAACAATCGTCGTAAAAGCATCTCTATAGTATGTATCAAATGTAGAATACACAAACAAAGTGTTTTTCCTACCCGCTCGCTCTACACTAACTTCTAGTAACTTGTAAGCCAACTCTTCTTTCCATCCTTTCGAAGAAGAGTCTGCAATAATATAATTATCCCATTCCAAGCCACTTTTCTTAATATCATCTAACCATTGTCTTGCCAATGTGTCCTGCGGACAAATTATAAAAACAACTGCTGGGGTTTCACACTCATTAAAAAAATCTACAATACATAACTGTGCTGTTTTTGTTTTCCCCGTTCCTGTTGCCATCTCAAAAATAGCCTTATGATGTTCTTTCCACACTTTCAATGCTTCTTCCTGATACACAAACGGAGTAAAACTTAACTTAACAACCTTTTTCTCTTTTAATTCCTCTTGTACAATTTGTTCTTCTAGTTTTTCAAAATTCTTTGGTGCTTTCTGAATCAATTTTTCAGATACTGCGACCGGCAAATCAGTAATTTTAACTTTCGAAACATTTTGGTTCCAATAATTGTTAAATTTATCAATATCAATTTGTGCGGAATCTCTTTTACCTTCATCCCAATAGCGAAAAACTTTAAACTCCTCAACGTTTCGAACCCATGCACTTGCCGTTTCATTTACCGAGCCACTAAAAGTAATTATGTTTCCATCTTCATCTTCAAGGATTCCTACCTTAATATGAAAAAGTCCTGATTCTTCAACTTTTTCATAATCCATAATATTTCCTTTATCATCATATACAGTAGCCACTTTTATTGTAAGATAACCATTTGCCATCAACCAGCCCAAAGCTTCTATTCTTCTTCGTTGTAGCAACGACTCTAAGTTATCCATCTCCAAAAGCATAACCTTTGAGATAATCTCTTGTGGGTCACTAGACGCCTTTTTCATGATATCAACATCTTCCGGTGATAATCTTGGAGACACCAACAAATCCATATGCCCACCATTCGCAATCAATCCTGCTATCCCCCTAGCTGCAACCGATAAACTAGATGACGAAAAAAATCCTGCAATTCGCTTATAATATTTTGTTTCTTTTAAAACCGGAATATAAAAATCATTCAAAATATCATCAAATCCCGAATCATATCCACTTTTAATTTCTGGCAAATCTTTTAATCCCAATTTTTATCCCTCTCTTAACTTTACTACCATATCCCATGTATTTCTTCGTCTTCGCTCCGCAGTACTTTTCGAAAGATACATACGCATTACTTCTTCTAATGCCTTTGCATCTGGCGTTCCATGTTTAATCGCATACTGAACAATTGGAACTCGACCGGATAGTTTTACAAAACAATCTTCCTGTTCTGCTTCGCTTCTTTTTTCAAGAGACTTTCCTAGCTCATTTAAATATACACGCTTTCTACTTTCCTGCCTTATTTCCACAACACCTAAAATTTCTGCAAGCTTAGCATGATTTTCTCCATATTTTACGTAAGCACGTTCATCACTTCCACTGTCTATATAATGTTGACCCACTTCTAAAAAAGAAGGTCCGAAATCACCAGCCATTCGTAAATATTTAATCATGTTTGTTGTCCCATCTACAAAGGAACTGTATTGCGGAATACTGTATGTAACTATCTCTTTTTGCTCTAGTCCAGAAATTAAGTAACATATATTTTCGTTTGAGCACTCTAACAACGAATCTATCAATTCATCCGCATTATTATATTTACCCGTTTCATAATACACACACACTATAGAGTTAACCATTTTATCACCACTTTCCATCGAATTCATCAAATCTTAAATCAAAGTACTTCTTTGCAATTTCTGGAAATTCTTGTTCAAAATCAAGCAGTGCCTTCATTGAAGAACAAACATGCCCTTCCGTTTTTACCAATGCCTGATTAGCTTCACAATATTGCCTGAAACTCTTTTTCTTAAAGAAACTTGGTTGATTACACCAACGAGCCATAGCCACATACATACCACGATATTTTGACTCTTTCCATGGAGTCTCATTTTTATTACGATATCTCATAATATATGGCAAGCATTGATATCTCATCAATAATTCAACTCTCTTCCACATATTTTCAATATCTTCCGCATCAGTACTTTTAAATCCTACCAATACGTAAAATTTGATGTTCGTTACTTTTGAATACTTTCTAATTAGTTTCAATTTGCGATGTATCAAATCATAATCTTCGATATTATCAAAAGCAAATGTATAATCCCCGTCATATGATGCATTAAATAGCATCTCACACTTTTCTTCTGTTAATAACCTTTCATCCATTCCTTGTTTGAACTTAAATGGTTTTTTCATAGCTATTAATTTTTCTAAAATTTTCTTCCATGACGGACATCCTAATACATTATCATCTAATAAACATATCTTTTTCCTAGATGGATCATAAAACTCCTCTAATGGGCTATGACAAAACACATGATCATATTTCTGATTTACGCAGAATGGACATTTACGAAAACATCCTCTCGTAACAAATCCTATACTATAATCGGTATATTCTTTAAACTTAACCATAAAAGAAGTTCTATTAAATTTCTTCCCCGCTTTTTTGCGTTCTTCTTCCGCTCTTTTTACTTCACTTGCAATCCAATCATCATATAAATGATAGTCTGGCATATGATGTTCTATTTCAGGGTCAAGGTCTGGTGCTTTTTCAAAGAAGAAACCTGTACCACCTACAAAAATGTTCTCCGGAAGAGTAACTTCACACGTATCCATATTCACGCCATTGGCAATCCAATCCGGCACCCAAGTATCTGTGAATACTTTAGAAATATATACTCTATCGTACTTATCCAAATCTTCATAATCCAATTTTAACTCTACTTCTGCGTCTCTTTCTTTCCAATAGGCAGACAATTTCTCACATACTAGGTTTGGAAAGCGATGTTTTGTTCTTCCCAAAAGATCTGCATCAATAATTGCTATTTTCACATTCGTTTCCTCAGTTCTTTATTATTGTTCATCCGGAGTGATTTCTACAATATCTCCTATTTCACAGTGTAATGCTGTACATATCTTTACAAGTACATCCATTGTTACATTCTCATTTCTACCCATTTTTGCGATAGAAGTGTTGCTTATCTTTGCCAACTGTGCAAGATCCTTTTTCTTCATATCTTTATCAATTAGCAACTTCCACAATTTCTTGTAATTTACTGCCATAATAACTTTTCCTCTTTCAATTAGCACAATTATTACTTTTGTCTTATGATTAGTATAGTTGATCCATCCAGCATGATCAACAAAATTCGCGCAAGTTATTATGCGTTCGCGTAAATTGTTGTTTAATATAAAACAAACTATATGTTGACTGCAGGCACCCACAGCTGTGCTTGTAAGGCAAAAAGGAAGGCACTAACCACCGGACTCATTCCAGTAATTAGTGCCTTATTGGCAAGACAGCCTAGCACAGCAGTCTCCTACAGTAAACATATTTATTTGAACTATGTTTTTCCTACGCAATTTATATTTCAGAATCACTCCTCACATGCATTCTCTTTCAATAAATATTTATCGTTATCCAACTCATAAAATACATACGGTTTAAATTCCTCCGGATAAGTATCAATACCGGTAGTTAAAATAATTTGATAGGGACGTGCATTTTCATTATTGTACTCATCCGCCTTTGCTAATAAAGCAATATTCTTTATCAAATTGTCTTTATCTATTCCTTCCTTATTAGGTGTATCAATCAATAAAAACCTTGGAAAATTAATATCATTCCTGATGCTCTCAATTAATAAGGTCAAGAAATACATTAGTCTCTTAGGAACTGCCGCACTACGTTCTCTATACTGTCCCATGTTAATATGCGGTAAATAGTCCTCTCCTATATAAGCTGAATAGCATTGCGCATCTGCACGCTGCATAAAAATCGAATATACCTCATCAAATTCGTTTTTCTTCTTTAGCATATCATCCTTTGCACTATTCAAAAATCCATCCACATTTATTTTCAATTTTTCAACCTGACCTCTTAAGCGTGTAACCTCTGCAACAAGAGCATCTCTCTTTTTCGACAACTCCTCCGCTTGCTGTAATTCTAATATTCTAGCATTTAATTCTCTTTCTCTCTCATCAAGTTTCCTTATATATGCTGAATTATAATTAGAGGTAACAGTTTTCGACAATTCTACAATGTAAAGTCGTATCCTTTCAATCTCATTTGTAAAATTCTCAATATTTGAAAGCACTGTTTTCATTCTTTCATTTTTTCTATCCAGCAACTCCTTCATTGACTGAATGGCTTTCTTTCTTACTTTTAATATATCTAAATATTCCTCATCCGTATAGAAAAACTTTTCATATTGCTCTTCTGTAACATCACTACCGCATATACATTTCCCTGCTTTACGTTCAACTTCTCTCAAACAATATGGGCATGTATTCGGATTGAATAATTTCAATGTTTTATTAACTAATCTTATTTTTTCAATTTCCTCCAATTCTTTTTCTGCTTCTTCAATTAAGTATATTATCTTGTCAATAGATTGAGCAGTTAAAACTTTTACTCTTTCCCAATGTTCTAACTCACTCTGTTGTGAAAGAAGTACTGCCTTCTGCTGATTGATTAATTGCAAAACTTCGTCTGCATTAGACTCTTTACACATCGCCACATTGCGTTCAAGCTGTACCCTTTCGACCATCTCCTGATTTTCTGATATCATTGCATGAATATGTAATACATTTTCCAAATCATAATCCAATACTTCTCCTAAAAAATCATCATAGCTATCCATAATAGCCTGTGCCTTTTCTAGTTCTTTTAGTTTTAACTTGTACTGACCTAATGTGTAATAGTACTCATTATAATTCTTTCCAAGTAACACTTCGAATATAGCTTTTCTAATCTCTAAGGAATCCGATAAAAAATTAGAATTATCTGCTTCTTTATATATCTTATCAACCTCTGTTGCTTGGTCATGATATATCAAACGTAACAAATCAGTAAAATTTAGTTTAAAATTTTTTGTGCCTTGTACGATATCAAAAACCTCAATGCTTAATTTACTTAATATCCAATCCGAAAAAATAATAGCGTCTTCATCACCTTGGTTTCTATATACATAAGTTTGAAGCACTTCCTCATCTTCGCCAACCACAAAAATCCTGTTGTCTCCTATATATCTAGTCAATTCATATTTACTATCATTGATTTCTATTAGTAATTCTACATAATTATTTTTATCACTGCATACCTCGAAGTGCTTGTTCCTCTCACCGTCATCACTTTTATTAAAGGCCTTTACTCTTCCTCCCAAACCATAATATATCAAATTCATAAATGTGCTTTTCCCATGCCCATTTATACCTTCCATTATTACTAATCCGTCGTCCAAGTAAGGTGATTCAAAAATATATTTGTCTCCACTATAAACAACTCTCCTGACCGCTAATCGTCCCATTTTGTCACCTCGTTATATCCAAATATCTTGTCCTGTAATGTACTTAACTTCATACTTCTAATTTTAGGTAACGCCTTTTTTACTATCAAAGACCTCCTAATATCTTCATTTAGGATATCTCCTTTTATTAGTCCTTCTATTTCTTTATTTACGACTAATAAAACATCAATATTACCACCCTTTTTACTTTTCTGTAACTCTACCATCCCCTGCTTTTCCAAGAAAAAAAGTACTCTTTTTACTACGGATATATTTAACTTAGAATCACAAAATAATTTTATTGCTCTCTCATTGTCAAATATACTATCTGCTTTTTGACTTACTAGTTTTTCGAAAAAAGATATGTTTTCCTGACTTTTTACAAATTCAAATATGATTCCTAATTTTCTGTAGTCTTCAAAATTTTTTTTATCACACTCAAGTGCCACTAAAACAGAAAGAAGTTTAATAGTAATAAAATAGTAATCTTCTTCAAGAATAAACATCATTCTTTTTTTACTATTCATCTGTTTTCCCCCCTTCATCTAACGCCAAGTAGCATTCTTGAAACAGCAAAATAATTGTTTTTCTTATCATATCCTCATCTTCAAATGCTACATTATACGTCTTTGCTTTATCTTGAATAACTTTATTTGCTTCCACTGTAAGATTATCCATTAACGCTTCTATTTCTACCTGTGTAATTTTTTCACCATGTGTCTTTAAAAACTTATCTATTATTTTTTTACAAGTTTTATATACTCTATAGTTATATGCCTTCACCTGTCTATGATTTTGATGATGTCTCTGTTCATATGCTCCCTCAACATATTCTTCTTCTAATTCATCTAACAAGTCTTTTTCAAACTCAGCACACACGCTCAGAAATTTTTCATTTAAATTTCTTACATCATTACATGAAATTTCATCCCATTTTCCATGCATTGGATCAAGTTTTTCTTCTACACGAGCTTCCTGTGCAAATAATAAAAACAGTTTTTCTACTTCTGCTACGTGCACAATACTGCGCAAAAAATCTTTTTCAAATTTTCTAGCTTCAATCATATCTAGAATTTTAGCTGTAATTAACCCCACATACTTTCCGTTGACATCAAATTTAACGCATAATTGTTCCACTAAATTCTCTATATTTTTTCTAACCTCCACTTCGTCAGGTTCTCCAAAATTCCATTCAATTAGATCAAAGAATTTCTTCCACTTTTCTTCTGTCATAGAGTCCAATATTTCTTGAAATTGCCTTATCTCCTCCGTATCTTTAAGATGCTTTCCATGTTGTTCAATATAATATTGTTTAAAACATGGTAACACAAACGGAAATGCTTCACTGTATCTTTTTTCTTTCAGTAACTGAAGCATTGGTTCTTCCGGAAATGTAACCTCTATATCTTTGAATATACCTACTTTATTTTCTTTCTTTATATTTGTATTAGTGTAAAAAACAAATTGAATACTTTCAGACATTTCTACTGTTCCTAACCATGCATCAAAAAATATTCTTAAAGAATTTTTTATCTCGTGACTATTCATCGAAAAGCCTGTAGAATATGACTTGTTTTGCTCAGCTGTATATTTTACAACTTCTTCTTGCCAATCTCCTTGCAAAACATCATCAACATGCTCTATCATGCAATATAAAGCTTTTTTTTCTTGTATAACGGCCTCAAGTAATCGTTGAGCCGCACGCACCTTTTGTAGTCCCAATCCTTTAATGCTAGCATCTGCATCTGTATTAATTTTGTTTTTCTGAAGTACTTCATTAATCATTTTTTCACCTATATAAACATGTAATATAACCGCCAATACACTGTTTCAGTATAGCATATTAGCAATCTAAAGAAAACCACATCAAGTATTTCTGATATTGTAGTCTACTCACCATAAATAATATTCTTACCAATTGTCTGTTCATTTTTCTCCACCACGTCACAACCCTAAATCCTAAAAAATTGGCTTAAATCTGGTATAAAAATCTCCTTCTAAACTCCCACAACCCTTGATTTTACGAACTTTCTTTCAAAAAGCAACTTCCTGCCGTGGCAACAAAATGCTATTTTTATCATGTTTATCAAACTCCTTAAAATGCTCGGAAATTCCGTATTTTACAGGCATTCCGAGATTATGGTTAAATTGTTGTTTGGTTATCAAGAATTATAGCATAATTTAGCAGGTTGTGACTACCTAATAGTAGTAAAAATCGTTGTAAAACAAAATTTTCTACTACTAAAGATTTTAAACTACAATCATTCTCATCACTTCCAAAATATTCTCATACGAAATGTCACTGGCATACGCGAACTTCTTCTGATACTTTCTCCACATATCCTTAAGATCATCACTCTCTGAAATTTGTTTCAAAATACCCTCTACATCAGAAATCTGTTCTGTACTTCCTCGATGTTCTGCTGTAGCTTTCAAAGCTTCCTTATAGATTTCCTTATCGTATTCCTGTGTTGTTCCAAGTATGTAAACATCATAATAATCTCTTGGTCTTGTGTTAAAAACACCTCTGCGCAGAATTGTCTCGACCTTCTCTGCAATAACCGTCTCTATATTATACCCCCATAACCTAATTCGAATATCTTCATCGAAAATACCACCAAACTCATACTTTACTGCGTCCGGGATAATCACATCTCCTGTAGAAACATCAATGAATAATGGAGTAATTATTGTATCATATACTGCGTCCAATCGAACACAATACCCGCCATAAATATCATCCTTACGAATTGGTTCAATAGACTTTACTGTAAATACAACATCATCTTTCATATCGATTTTACAGATTGCATCAATTGCTTCTGTTATTTTTTCTTCCGTCAACGGCAGATTACGAAGCGTGGTGTCTAAATCCATCGTAGATCTGGTGTCCAATCCGACAATAGCCGCTATCTACATTCCACCCTTCACAACAAATTTCTCACTGTATATGATCAATAACAAAATCCTGTTCCTTCATGCTTTGACAAACTTCTTCGCCATACCACTTTTTCATTATATAAGCATGAAAATACCCTAGCTTTTGATTATAAAGGTATCTTTCGTTATTCAATCCCCAAGTAGCATTCTGTATTTCTTCTGCATAATCGTCCCTTACCGTAGCACATGCCATATAATTCCATTCAGGTCTTGTTATATATATTTTATCCCCTGATATGCTAAAAGTATTTTTACTCATTGCATCATCCTTTCCATTTATCCAAACTACACTCTATAAATTCTTCAAATACTCTTCCACATTCAGATAAGTCACATCCTCCTGTGTCTCTACTCCGACCTGCACAAGGGATGTTGTGGTGCCACGATAAATCACATATTTCCCGGTAATTGTACCGTATCTAAATTCCGTGTCCTTACATTTTTGTTCATCTAACAAATGCTTACATTGCTGCGGAACAACTTCTTTACTATGTTTAATTTCATAGATTTCACAAGTTCCCTCATCCGGATTAAACACCACCATATCGAATTCGCCAATCGCAAACTGTAATCGGAAAACTTCACAATTCTTTTTAGAAAGTTTTGTTTCCAAAAGAACAATATCCTCCATCATTCTGCCTTTGATTTCATCTATTATTCTTTCAGTTACTCTCTTTCGCTCTTCAAAAGATAAACCTCTGAACATATCATCCTGCATAAGCGATTTGATTAGCGCCTCTGCTTGGGAATAACGCATACCAGGCTGCGAAAATGCCGTTCTGGATTCTCTGCGATTATAGTCAGACATCCATCTGCTTTCTATTTCCACAGTCAAGTCAAGCAAGTCTAAATATTCTTTTATTTCATAACGATGTGCATCTTGAATTTCAACCTTTTGTTCTTCCTTATCTTTGATTTCCAACAAAGATTTCAGTGTTTCATTTACTTTAAGAATATCAATACGATCGAGAATGTCTGTAGGTTCTTCTCTATCCTTTCGTAAATTGCTTGCTGAAATTCTAAAATCGTTTGATTTGAAATCTCTGGTCAATACCTCCATAGTGAATCGATGATTCATATCCTCTACAATTCTGTTAATTGCATTTGTTAATTCATTTTTCTCATATAAATCCCGTAAAGAACGGAAATGACCTTCGTACTTATAATTCTTCAAAGAATGCTGAATATTTCGTGCAATGGCACTGTCAACATACTCATCCGTGCTTTTCTTAGTGGCAAAAATCATAGCATTATCATTATACTGTTTTCCACCAAGGCTCATTGTTCCGCCATATCGTATAAAATCATCAATACCTACAATCCCCAGCACTCTTTCAAACTCGCGATATGGAATAAATGTTGTATGACACATAATGCATCTGTCATACAACTCCTCATCCTCTGTAAACATAAAGCCTAAGGAATCTGTACCGGAAAATACTATCTTCATGCCACTTGCCGCAAACACATCAGAAAACAATGCTGCACCTTCGATAAAATCGTTCAGCAGTGTAACCTCATCGATAAACACATACCGATAGCCTTTTTCTTCCAAAACCTTTAAATCCTGATTCACATCATCCAAGGTCTTACTATCCTGTATCTGAATGAACACTGTTTTACTTCTCATTGATGCATCCATTTCAGATATCAACTGACGAATCAGTGTCGTTTTTCCTGTTCTCCTAAGACCATACAGAATATACACTCTATCATGTATATCTCCATAAACATAATCATGAAGTTGCTGATAACATTCACGTTTTACCCACTTTGTCACCGGTTTTACAAAACGCTCCAGGTCCTCACCAATTCTTACTGTGCATCGAAGCAAAGAAGACGTCTTTTCTTCATTTACTTCCTGATTATCCATGTCTTTTATTAAATTTTGAAGTTTTTTCCTTCGCTCAATTTGTCTGGAAAGTTGTTCTAATTCTTCATCCTTTATCCTTCTGCTGTGTTGCTTTCCATCCTCACGCCATTGGTAATATGCATACTCTTTTCCATTTATCTTTTTATAAGTAATACCGCCTGTTGGCAAAGTTTCAATCTCAGCTATAATCTTGCTATACTCTTCGTTAGTCATACGCAACCCTCCTTACACGTCTATTTTAACTTTTTTAACTTTGTTTGTAAAGTTAAAAAAAGTTAAAATTATGATTTTTTCATATTATTAGCTAATTCACCCAACAATGATATAATGATTTCAGTTAAGAAATCTGCGAGATTTGTCCGCATTCTGTAATTGTATCTCCACCTTAATAC
>JAFQLS010000040.1 GCA_017396555.1 Lachnospiraceae bacterium
CACATATGTACTGTTGTTTCCATCTGTTCCTGATATGAGTCTGTGCTGTTCGTCATAGGTGAAGGTGCGTCTGTTACCATTTTCATCCGTGATAGTGCTTATGCAACCGTCTGTGTATGCAATTGATGCACTTCTGCCGGCTCCGGTTATACTGGTTATCATCAGCGAAAATGTTATTGTAATTGCTACTAATCTTCTTAATTTCCTCATTAAAAATGTCTTCCCCTTATGTAAACTTGCTTATTGAAAAGGAATCCATAAGTACTATCTCCTGCTTTTTCAAGTTTTATAGTTTCAATATTAAAAGATTCCAATATTTTCTTTCTATACTCTCTTGGAACTCCTTGTTCTATTAAATATTGAGATGCTTTCTTAACACCAGTATATGGGTCATATTTTATCGTTGAGCTATCTAAAGAACTTCCTCCTTTACTTGCACCGCTCTTCGCCTTCCCAGCAGCATTCCCAAGACTATTCTTTATCTTTCCTGCCACATTATCCTCTGACAATGCCTTCCTTAATGCATTTCCACTTGATAATGCTGCTCTTCCTGACATTGCTGCTGTTATACTGTTCGGTCCTACTGCACCTAATCCGTCCCAGTACATTTCACCGGTTTCGATATAGTTACTTACTACATCTATAGCTCCGCTTATTGCCTCTGTGGTGCATCGCAGGAAGGTTACTCCGTTTCCTATTAGGTTTGAGACATTTTTTTCATAAAATGTTATAATTTACAAATACGAACAGTTAATCCCAATATAGTACCTTAATCTCATCTAAACTAAATAAGTTAGATACCATAGTAAATTCTTTGTACTTAAATTTGGCATCAAAATACAACTCACTATAATTTTTTTCTTCTTCTGTTAAACCAAATATAGAAGAAGGTTCAATCTGACAATAATTAGAAAAAATCGCTTCTAACTGAACACATGAAAGTTTAGTCTTTATCCACAACATATCTGAATACATTATAATTCCATTTTTATTTTTCTCAATGGGATATGTAGAAACATATATCTTCACATCATGATCAAATCTATTAATTTCTGAAAATACTTTCTCTAATTGTTCAATTTGCATTTTATCATCAAGTACAAATGAATTAATATTTTCCTTTTTGTATTGTTCCCATTCTATAATTGCGCATTTTCCAATTACCTCTTCATCATATATCATATTCTTCGTCCTTTCTACTGTTTCTGAAACTCTGGCAATGTTTTGGCATAATCTAACATTTGTTTTATACCTTCATTATACTTTTTGCCAAACTTGTTTTTTATATCCCATAAATCTTTCGCCATACGTTGTCTAGCCGATAAGCCTATGTCTTCTCTCATAGTTGCTTTTCCACGACCTGCAAATGTACGAGTTAATGCATGATCTTCCTTTGACATCAATAATGCAGGTCCATCGCTACGGCTAATACCAATTATTTTATCGTATGCATTCTGCGGCATATGATGTCCAACTTCATCAACACCTCTACTAGCATCAACATCTTTAAAACGACCTCCTAATACTTTATCTGAAAAACCACTCTCACTTGCAAAATACTGCAAGTTCATTTCTAATCTTGTTTCTCCGAATGAAGACGAAGCTATATTAGTTTTACTTTTACCTTTAAACTTCCCTACAGCATTACCAAAACTCTTCTTTATCTTCCCAGCCACATTATCTTCCGATAACATCTTCCTTAGGCTATTTCCGTTTGATAACACTGCAGATGCCGATAATTTTGCTGCAAACATATTAAGCCCAACAGCTCCGATTCCAGCCCAGTCTACATCTCCGGTCTCAATGTAATGCTGAACTACATCCACCGCTCCACTTATCGCTGCCGCTCCACTTCTTAGGAAGGTTGCTCCATTTCCTATCAGACCACATATATTTCGTACATAGTTGGCTGTCTTTAAGGCCTTTCCTCCCTTGACTGCCAACATTCCTCCGGCTATTATGTTTCCTACTGCC
>JAFQLS010000041.1 GCA_017396555.1 Lachnospiraceae bacterium
AGATACAGACAAAGAAGTGACGGACACAGAACTTTTGGACATTCAAAATATTGTTAAGACCATTAAAGGTGATGCGAAGGTGGGTGAAAGGTATATGACTCTTGGAACTACATTGTATTATGAAAAGAAAATGAGCTATGACGAGGGCAAGGATGCTGGAATCCAGATTGGCGAGGAGCGAGGAATCCAGATTGGCGAGGAGAAAAACAGGAAACTGATTGATGAACTTATCGAGTTAGGTGTATCACCTGAATTGATTGAAAAAGCAAGAGAAACTATTAACTAAGTAAATGCAGAATAATACCAATAAGAAGGAGGATGTACACTAGCAGGTGCATCCTCCTGTAATGTTCTTATAGATATCCCTTGATATCTTTACAAAGTTGTTCTTCCAATTTGATAAGTTGTGTACAAATATCCTTAACCTTTGAATTGGCGGCTTCATATTTGTTAAAGTATTCATTTAGGGATTTTACCCCCATATTGCAGCCGTCCGTTATTAAATCAGCAACAGTTGCATCTGACTCATCCATACTCATTTTAAAATTGGTTTTAAGCCATGACATTCCTTTTGCCATTGCATTTGGCTCTTTCTCGTCGCTATCATATTCGTTTAGAAGAACCTTGATTTCATCTTCGATTTTTGTATGTTCTTCCTTGCTTTTGCTAAGAATATTTTTAAGTTTTTCATCTTTTACCTTTTCAAGAATGTCATCTATTGAAGATATAGCCATTTTAGTGCCGGCGTCGCACTCCTTAAGTAAATGAATAGTATCTTGATTTTCCATATTTACCTCCATATTTTTATTTTTAGTATAACCATAAAATAAAAAAATATTAAAAAATGTTGACATATATCGAAGTACGATATACAATACAAATATATCGAGGTACGATATATTGAAGTGCAATGTATCGAGGCACAATATTGAAAAGGAGACTGGCTATGGATGCACATATTAAGAAAGTATATGTTCCAATGACTGAAACAGGGTTTTACATACTATTATGTTTAAGAAAGCCAAATCATGGATATGGAATAGTTCAACTGGTAGACAATATGACAGGTGGGGAAGTTAAGCTTGCTCCGGGAACAATGTACGGAAGCTTGTCAAAGATGGAGAAGGATAAACTTATTAGATTTGTAAAAGAAGAAGAGAAGAGAAAGATATATCAGATAACAGAATTAGGAAATAAAGTGCTTGAGCTGGAGTTAAAGAGGATTGAACGATTATATAGAAATTCAAAGGAGAAAAATTAATCATGAGGACAAAGACATAGATATTATATCAGATTAGGAATTCTTGGAACAGTTGATGCTTTATACTTGATTATTATGCTATCATTTGCTATAAAATATATTAGATATAAAAGAAAAATATAGAAAAATAGAGCTGGCAAAACTACCCTTGCCAGCTCTATTTCTCTAAAGACTATTCTTGATTTTTATCATATTCCAGTATATCGCCCGGTTGACAATCTAACACCTCACAAATTGCTTCCAAAGTAGAAAATCTTATCGCACTTATTTTTCCGGTTTTCATTTTTGATAAATTCACGTTAGATATCCCGACTTTTTCTGAAAGCTCGTTAAGAGACATTTTTCTATCTGCCATAATGCGGTCTAATCTTAATATTATTTTTCCCATATTATCACCATTCCCTATAAAGTTTCATCGGATTCCTGCTGCAAAATTGCTCCATATTTAAAGATATATGCGATAAATAGAATTATCAAAATTAAAAATACAATTTCGAGGTTAAGATTAATAGAAATCCTGATATTTCCGGAGAAGAAACTATTTATAACGCTGTTTGATATAGAAGAAATAATTGACCAGGGAATAAGAGAAAATGCAAATTGCTGCAGTTTGTTTATAACGTTTTCCTCAAATGGCGATGAGCAATTTTTTATTGCTACGCATAATCTATCTACAAAAATTACAGTTATAAAGGACATTATTACTGTTAGAGATGCGGCAAATACAACAATTAGAAAATCCTTGAAAAATATAATGATTTCAGGAGTTTCAGTATATATATCTACATATGAATCACCTACCTCGGATTCAATTATTCCATAATCAGAATTATTTAGTTTGATATTAGAATTATCATCTCCTAATAAAGCCTCTGTGATATTGGCGCGCTCTTCGTCAGAAAATTTAATATCAAGCTCATCAACATTGAGACTGAAAGCTGCTTTTCCACTGATAGTAGTAGTGATAAAATTGTTTGGTAGTATTGCGATAATAATACCTGTTCCCATTAATGCTACAAAACTAATGATTAATAATATCTTTGAAATAATAGCAAATACATGACATATATTGCCGATATTGTTGATTTTTTTAATGGCTTGTTCCTTCATATAATCATCCTCCGTTTTTCGTTAAAAAATTAATGTTTATCGATAAATCTAAATGCATATTACAACATAAAATAATGTTTGTCAACAATTTTTTAATGATAAACGATAAAAATGTTTAAAATTGAAAGTTTGCCTAAAATATGGTAGGATATATGTATGTAAAATCCTACGAATAGATGGTGAAAATATGGAAGAAAATACAACGATATATGAGAAAAAACAGGTTATATTTAGTGATTCATTAGGAGTGTGTGTAGTGGCGGAGGTAACAAAGTTGTCATCAGGCAAAACAGAACCCGTATTATACTACAAATTGAACTCTTTATATGAAAAAGGAAAAACTGCATATGTACCGGCAGTAGGTCATAAGGTTAAATTAAGAGAATTAATTACAGTGGAAGAAGCTGAGAAATTGAAGGAAAAAGTCACAGAAGATACAGAACCAATGATTTTACATGAGATAAATTATGTGCTGGAAAAAAATAAAAAGTAAATTGAACTTAAATGCGTTGAAATATTGAACTTTGTGTGGTATTATATCTTTAAAATTGAACTTTGTAAAATAAATTGAACTTGAATAAGGAGTTGAGGAAGATATGCGAGATTTTTCACAGCGTTTAAAAAAAGCTATGGAAGATAGTGGTATGAAACAGGTAGATTTGATTCGTATTGCTGAGGAACAGGGGATAAAGCTCGGGAAGAGTCATATTAGCCAGTATGTTAGCGGTAAAACAGTTCCACGAACAGACATGATTCATTTTCTTGCAGGAGCATTGTCAGTAGATGAAGCATGGCTTATGGGAAAACAGAAGAATATACCGAACACACACGATATTGATATTTCAGGAGGAAAGGCTATGCGCGAATTTAAAAAATCGTTAAAATTAGATAATGTATTATATGATGTTAGAGGACCAGTTGTTGAAGAAGCATCAAGAATGGAACAGTCAGGAATGCAGGTTCTTAAGTTAAATATTGGTAACCCTGCTCCATTTGGATTCCGTGCACCTGATGAAGTTATATGTGATATGAGAAGTCAGCTTATAGAATGTGAGGGCTATTCGGATTCTAAAGGCTTGTTTTCGGCGAGAAAGGCTATAATGCAGTATGCACAGTTAAAAGGTATACCAAGTGTAACTATTGATGACATTTATATTGGAAATGGTGTTAGTGAACTGATTAATCTTAGTATGTCGGCACTTCTCGATGATGGTGATGAGGTGTTAGTGCCATCACCTGATTATCCGTTATGGACAGCCTGCGTAACTCTTGCAGGAGGAAAAGCGGTTCATTATGTATGTGATGAACAGTCAGAGTGGTATCCTGATATGGCTGATATTAGAAAAAAAGTAAATTCAAGAACTAAGGCAATTGTATTGATTAACCCTAATAATCCTACGGGAGCATTGTATCCGAGAGAGGTGTTACAAGAAATTGTAAATATTGCAAGAGAACATCAGTTGATTATTTTTTCGGATGAAATATATGACAGGCTTGTTATGGATGGTGAGGAACATATTTCCATTGCTTCTATGGCGCCCGATGTATTCTGTGTTACATATAGCGGATTGTCAAAATCACATATGGTTGCAGGCTTTAGAGTTGGCTGGATGATTTTAAGTGGAAATAAAAGGGGTGCCTACGATTATATACAGGGGTTAAATATGCTCTCTAATATGCGTCTTTGTTCTAACGTACCTGCACAGTCAATTGTACAGACTTCATTAGGAGGATATCAGAGTGTACAGAATTATATTGTTCCGGGTGGAAGAATATATGAGCAGAGAGAATTTATTTATAAGGCGTTAAATGATATACCGGGAATTAGTGCTGTAAAGCCTAAAGCAGCATTTTACATTTTCCCTAAAATAGATATTAAAAAGTTCAATATAACAAATGATGAGAAATTTGCACTTGATTTATTAAGGGAGAAAAAGATACTTCTTATACATGGTGGAGGATTCAACTGGAAACAGCCTGACCATTTCAGAGTAGTATATTTGCCTAGGGTTGAAGTGTTAGAAGATGCGGCAGCAAAGCTGGCAGACTTCTTTAGTTATTACAAGCAAATGTAAAATAATTTGCAATCAGGAGGAAACAATATGGAACAAAGTACTGTTTTTGTTAGCTATAGTTCAAAGAATATAGACGTTGCCAATTATATAGTTAGTAGACTGCAAAAATTAAATATTTCATATTGGAAAGCTCCAGAAATGATACCGGCAGGTTCAAGCTATGCGAAAGAGATTCCAAAAGCAATCCAAAATTGTCAGATAGTCTTACTTGTATTGTCTAAGGCTTCACAGGAATCTATCTGGGTTGAGAAGGAGATAGACAGTGCTATTTGTAACAGGAAGGTAATTATTCCTTTCCAAATAGAGGAAATGGAGCTTAATGATACCTTTAAGTTTTATCTTAATAATGTACAGACAGTTATGTATTATAATGATAAAGAAGAAGCATTTAAGATGTTGAGAGCAAAGCTTGCACCTATTGCAGCAGAGGAAGAGATCAGAAAAGACATAGAGCCGCAGGCGCAGATATTTGAAGTCAATAAAGGTACGGGTTCGAGAAGAAAAAGTGCAGATGTTAATGCACTTCGTATGAATAGGATTCCTGTTGTGTGCAGGTTTTGCGGATGCAAGGAATTGGAACATACATCGCTTGGTACTTATAAATGTATTCGTTGTAATGGGGAAAACTATGATGATTACCAGACTATAAGAAAATACATAGAGCAAAAAGGTCGGGCTTCTTATCTTGAGATAGAAAGAGAAACGGGAATTCCAAGAAGAATAATAGATAATTGTCTTAAAGAAGGCTATTTATTTGAAGGTAAAAAGAGCAATTTTTAGTATATAGGAATTTGGGTATGGAGAAGATAATTTGGACAATTGGAGATAAACGTGATGAAATGATAGAAGCGCAACGTAGGATTAATTCTATTGGCAGTATGCGTGCGCTTTGTATGCTATCAATAGAAGCACTTGAAAAAGCTATTATAACCATACAGGAAAATCTTGCGTCCAGAATTAGTTTTCCGTCACTTATAATAATTGATTACGAAATGGCAGTTAAAGATAATTGTAACTTATTATCTATTATTAAAAATCAGAAATATGTAGCAGGTGTTCCACTATTTATTATGATGGATAAGAGGACGAGGGAACTGGATGAAGAGTGTTACTCTCTGGGGGCTATGGTAGTGCTTACCAAACCATTTTCGAAATCGGGAATACTCAGAATCGAAAGAATAGCATGGCAGTATGAGGTTACAAAAAACTATGAGAAAACTCTGCAGAAGCAGGCTATGGATTTGCAGGCAGCAAGAGAAATTATGAGACTTAATAAGCAGCTTGAAGCAAGGAACGAATTGTTATATAAGGTGTTTGGACGTTATTTCTCGGATAGTGTGGTAGAAGTTATTTTAGAGCATCCGGAGGGTGTCTCGATTGGTGGAAAAAAGGCAGATATGACTGTTATGATGGTTGATTTGAGAGGTTTCACTTCGTTGTCAACCCAATTAGAGCCGGAAGTTGTTACAACTGTTCTTAATGTGTTTTTCGACAGAATGATTGAAATTATAAGAAAATATGGGGGGACAGTTATAGAACTGTTAGGGGATTGTATTTTAGCAGTGTTTGGTGCACCTTTGCCAAATGAGGAGCATACGGCGAATGCTATTGCAACAGCTATAGAAATGCAGAATGCAATGAGTGATATAAATATATATTGCGAGGAATATGGATATCCACACTTAGAGATAGGAGTGGGACTTCATAGAGGTGAGGCGTTTATTGGAAATGTAGGTTCTGAGCGAATGATGAGATATAATGTTGTGGGCAGCGTGGTAAATGAATGTTCGCGAATTGAAGGCTTAAGTGTTGGAGGTCAGATTTTGATTTCGGAGGATTCGCTTGAAAATATTTCTGTTCCGATTACAATAAATAACAAAATAAAAGTAAATGCTAAAGGATTACTCCGAGCAATAAGTATATGCGATGTAACCGGTATAGGTGGAAAATATAACGTTTGCATTGAGAATATAGAAAATAATAATGGTACTGATATAACGGACAAAGTGAAAATTATGTTATATCCGGTTGAAAATAAAGTTGTAGAAGATGAAGCTATTGTAGCCGAACTTAGGAGAATATCGGAAAAAAGGGCGATTGTAGAACTTAAGGATGAAGGGTTGCCGATTTTTACAGATGTACAGGTAGAGGCTGTAATGGAGGACGGTAGAGTTATTTTTGATGATATATATGCTAAAATAATTGATAAGAAAGATAATAATGTAACACTACATTTTACACATATAAATCATAGCTTTAAGGTGTACGCAGAAAAGGTTATTAATAACAGAGGGTGATAAAAGTGGAAAATAAATTGTATGGTTTTATTAAAGAAAGGAATATAGAATTACCTGGTATAATCAGCACATATAAATATGTAAGGGAATCCTTTGCTATAGTTGAAGTTACAGAGGATGTATTCCATAAATTGTCCTCGCTAATGATGGATGTCAAAATGCAAAGAGAAGATGTGCTCGAATATCGAAATTTTATGAAAGAATTAAAATGTAATTTTTTGCTTCTTATTTGGCATGAGCATGAAGAAGAAAGATTATATTTTATGAGTGAATCTAAGAGAGTGAGAGCACTAGAGTTTATTGATTATCTTATGCCGGAATTTGGACTTGTAAGAGGGAATGAAAAGGCAGCAGGAGGTAGAATTTCGTCAGCAATATTACGGGTAAAGATGTCTGAAAATGATATTGAAACAACTATGGAATATTTTTTGAAGATGTCTAATTCTTATTTTGAAGATTGTGAGTTGATTATTGCAGCAGATTATGGAATTCGTATGGAAGAGTCGATTAAAAAAATGGAGAGATATCATAAGAAAAAGATTCCTTGGGCATTTGTAAAGAGTACAGACATTGTAGCACAAGGAGAGGTGCTTCGTATCAAGTCTTTGGAAAATGAATCAGGCCTTCAATTAACAGCCGACAAAGATGTATATATAATGATAGGTGCAAGAGGCGAAGTCTATGATATAGAAAGAAATAAGTTTGAAAAGACATATGATGAAACAGATGGCAAATTAGATATATTTGAACAAATGCTTGATTTTTTGCCTGAGGTTGAGAGAGAATCTGATGGTAAATTTATAAGTCTGGACGAGATAGCACACTTATGTTACCCAAAGCTGGGAACGGGTATTTATGCAAAAGAACTGGAGAACAGAACAAAGGTATTTTCGGTAATACGGGAACAGGAATATTTTTTGGGAAGACCGGGTGATTATCTTGCTGTAAGGGCAGACGATTTGTGTGATGTGTATATAATTCAGGGCGAAATTTTCAGACAAACATATGAACCTATGGAGAAATAAAAGAGAACCTTGGCATTTGCCAAGGTTCTTATCATTATAATTATCTGTTATTAATAATCTTTGTTAATTCTACAGGATCTACAATCTTGCCATCTTTGTATACTCTCATGTTACCGGAAGCAATTTCGTCAATAAGAATTACTTCGTCATTGTTATAACCGAATTCAAATTTGATATCCCAAAGATCAAGACCAAGAGTCTTTAAGTCGTCTGCAATAATCTTAGTAATCTTTAATGTCTGTTCCTTCATGCTTTCGAACATCTCAGGACTCATAACACCTAAAGCAGCAAGTCCTTCGCCTGTTACAAGTGGATCGCCTAAAGCATCATTTTTGAATGTACATTCTACATAACCACCTTCAAGAACAGTGCCATCTTCAATATATTCGCCATATCTGCGGATAAAGCTGCCTGTAGCAACTAAACGGCAGATTACCTCAAGACCATGTCCAAATACTTTGCCAGGAAGAACTTCCATTGTAGCATCATCAATGTTAGCGCTAACATAGTGTGTCTTGATACCAGCTTCCTTTAATAATTCGAAGTAGTAGATAGATGTCTGTAAGTTAGCTTTACCAATACCTTCGATTGTTAAACCAACACTATTTTCGCCCGGATCAAATACTCCGTCTTTTCCTGTACAGTCATCTTTGAACTTCAACATTACATTGCCATTTTCAAGTTCAAATACATCCTTTGTCTTACCTTCATAAATCTTCTTCATAGCCATAGTCTCCTTTACTATTTAATTAATCTGTAAAATTGTCAAAGTAACCCTGAATTAATATTACAGGAGTTCCCTTATCGCCTGAACCACTTGTTAAGTCGCATAATGAACCAAGTAAGTCTGTTAACTGTCTAGGGGTTGTACCCTGTGAAGCCATATTACCAACTAAGTTGTTGTTCTTTTCCTTAATACTCTTAGAGATAGCTTCCTTTAATTCATTACCGCTTAAATTCTTAAAATCATTATCTGCAAGATATTTTAATTTTAATTCGTTTGGTGTACCAATAAGCCCATTTGTAAATGCCGGTGATACGACAGGGTCTGCTAATTCCCAAATTTTTCCCTGAGGATCCTTGAATGCACCATCACCATAAACCATAACTTCAACATGCTTTCCTGTTAATTTAAGTATCTCAGCCTGAATATCCTCAACTAGTGATTGACATTCTTTAGGGAATAACTTAATCTGGTCTTCAGTTGACTTGTTAGAACCAAGTAAACCGTATTTTTCATTATATCCACTTCCGTTAACAGAAGAAGTAAGGATATCATCGAGACCGCATACAACCTTTGCACCGGCTTCTTTTAAGAGACGTTTTGTTCTCTGTCTTGTATGAATATCACATGTTAACACACAATCTGTGTAGTTAAGGATAGTCTTTGCCTGATTAGCAAAGATAATTTCAACCTCTGCTCCTGCATCAGTTATTATATTTGAATAGTAATCTACATAATCAATTCCGGTAAATTCATGCTTGTTATCACCAAATAATTCGCGATATCTTTCAAGTGTTAATACATCGCTATATGGGTTGATACCAGCTTCATCTAACTGGTCATAAGTTAATAATGCATTTCCAACCTCGTCACTTGGATAACTTAACATTAACACAACCTTCTTTGCTCCCATTGCTATACCCTTAAGACATATAGCAAAACGGTTACGTGATAAGATAGGAAGAATAACACCGATTGTTTCTCCGCCTAACTTTGCACGAACATCATCTGCAATATTCTGAACAGTTGCATAATTGCCTTGAGAACGTGCTACAATGGATTCTGTAAGAGCAATAACGTCTCTGTCTCTAAGTGAAAAATTATCACTTTCGGCAGCTTCCATTACGCTAGTAACAGTCATTTCCACCAAATCGTCGCCTTCTCTGATGATAGGGCAACGTATACCTCTTGAAATTGTACCTACTTTTCTTTCCATAGTTTTTTACCTCTTATTTACTCATAGTTTATAAGAAACCTTGTTGGATGTCATTTTTCCAACAAGGTACATTATACATATATGTCTTTAACTTTGCAATATTTTTTATTGTTTATTTTTTGTTTTTTTATATAAATTCTGGTTGAAAATTGTTGAAAAATAGAACTCCTCAGAGTATTGACTATATATCCTTTTACCATTTTCAACTCTAAATGCACGAACCTTGTAAGAATAATTTTTGTTGCCCTTAAGTGCTTTGTTAGTATAGGTAATATTTCCTTCACCATTAATGGTTTTAATAGCCTTATATTTTCCGTTTTCACCGATTTTGCGGTAAATTACATATCCGTCTGCATCATGCATTAGACTCCATTTAAGAGTTATACTATTTTTAGTACTCTTAGTTGAAGTTAGCGCAGGGGAAAATGACTTGATTGAGGTTTTGTTTTTGACACATGGTCTTGCAACCATAACATTGTACATATATGGTGAACAGTTATACACATCCTCTACGGTAATAGATGTATAATTACCATGGTACAAATCAACATGGTAAATTCCGTTGTAACGTCCGTTATCTTCTCCGCATAAGAAAATTAAATCTCCGGGAAGCAGGTCACTCGTATCAACAATACCACTGGCAATCATATATCCCTTTTCAGTACACCAGGCTGCCATATCAGCAGCTGTAGGTGCCCAGTTAGGAAGCGGGCCTACATTCATTCCGGCACTGTTATATGAGCGCCATGCATATGAACTGCAATCGTAATAACCATCTTCCATTCGTTTGGCTTGAGAATAAGTTGCATTATGATTTTTATTTGCGTATCGGATGGCTTTGATAGCTTTTTTGTAAGAAACATTTATAGGATAATATATCTCTAGTGCACCTACCTTTGCTGTAATTACTGCTGAACCATATCCTTTAGCAGTGACCTTGCCCTTTTTTACAATAGCTACCTTTTTATTGCTACTTGACCATTTTATTTTACTGTTACCAAATCCCTTAGCTTTGAGGGTTGTTGATTCGCCTTTATATAATGCAAGTGTACTTTGGTAAGGAACCCATTTTTTACTGAAATAGTCGCCGACAGTTTTTGAATTTCTGGAAAAATATGCGCTAAATACATTGACGGTACATTTTATTTTTTTGCCATCTATTATTAATGTAATCGTTCCTTTTCCTTTTTTGGTTGGATTGATATACTTAGTGAGGTATGTATAATCATAACTAGAGTAATCGTATATCTGAAATCTTTTGTTTGAATAGGTTGTTTCTATTATGCTATATTGGTTGATTCCTGTTATTTCAATTGTATTGTTGCCAGGATAATAGCAGCCATTTTCCTTTTTTAAACCATATACGTTAATGCAAAGATTTTTTGTACTTAACTTGGGGTCTGAAATGTATACGGTATAGGAATCAGAAAATGTTTTTTCAGAGGTCGTTGTACCTGATACCGTAATGGTGGCTTGTCCGTAAGAAATACCTTTTACTACACCGTTTGAATCAACGGTGGCAACCTTACTATCAGAAGTGGTCCAGTTGACAGTTTCTACTATGTTAGGTACAGTAAGATTTAGAGTGGTGCTGGTGTTTTTTCTTATTGAAATGCCATCTGCGTCCATGTCTATTTCGGGAAGGAAGTCAGGATAAATTGAAACTGTAATTGTAATATCGAAGTTATTGGCATTATAAAATGAAAAGCAGCACACCTCGTTTTCATAAAGTATATGTGTAATAGAAAATGATGATGAGTATTCCTCATAATAACAGGAGCTTAAAAAATCACATTCAAAATCATTTTCTGATTCAACATTTATAATGTAGTCACCTGTATATTCAGGATAATACACATAAGCCGTATAGGATGTCGCAGGAATGACAAGGGAATAGGGAGTACCTGATGTTAAGGTATTGTTTTCAGAGGCATATGTATAGTTAAACGTTTTGCATATAAAAAATAGTAATATAGTTATAATTAATCTTAATTTGTTTTTCATAGAATCACTTCTTTCTGTTTGTTTTATATAAAAATTATACATTAAAATCAAGAAAAATAATAGTCAATAATTCAGTGATATGATAATATATAAGGATAAATTGTTAAGAAGGTGAAATTTTATGAAACTTAGTACATTAGAAAATTATAATGATATAGTTATTCAGATGCATGATAATCCGGATGCAGATGCTATAGGCTCGGGGTATGCGATTTATAGATATTTACAGTCAAAAGGAAAAAGTCCTCGTCTTGTGTATAGCGGTGATTATATTATAACCAAAAGTAATATTAAGATTTTAATAAAAGAACTTAAACTTCCGGTTGAATATATAACGTCGCTTGATAATCCGGAGCTATTAATAACCGTTGACTGCCAGTACGGTGAAGGCAATGTCAAATATTTTGAAGCACAAAATGTGGCGGTTATAGATCATCATAATACAGGAAAACTATCTGATGATATGGCAGAAATACGCAGTCATTTGGTTAGTTGTTCTACAATCTGCTTTGATATGTTGAGAAAAGAAGGTTACGATCTTAAGTCAGATGTGGCATTATCCACAGCTTTATATTATGGCTTATACATGGATAGTAACGGCTTCGGAGAACTTAGACATTCACTGGAAAGAGATATGATAGACGAA
The DNA here is from genome assembly GCA_017396555.1 of Lachnospiraceae bacterium. Lineage (GTDB taxonomy): Bacteria > Bacillota > Clostridia > Lachnospirales > Lachnospiraceae > RGIG1934. Next base: position 12,359 of record JAFQLS010000041.1, read on the forward strand.
CTTATTATAGATAAGGGACTTATCAAGAAAATGGTACATTCAAACTTTACAATACAGGAACTCGAAACAGCCGGTATTGCATTAATCAGATATAGCTTCGATGAAAATAGAGGGGTGTCCATTATTAAATCAAAACCATGTGATCCCAATATATTGGGGCTTATTGGAGATTTAGTATTGCAGGTAGATAGTATTAACGTATGTGTTATTTATAATGAATGTAACGGAGGATATAAATTATCTGTACGCAGCTGTGTGACTGATGTTGCAGCAAATGATGTTGCTAAATATCTTACGGAAGGTATAGGAAACGGAGGAGGACATAATGATAAAGCGGGAGGATATATAAGTAAGAAGAATTACGAAAATAAATATGGCGATATGGGAATTGAGTTGTATTTCTTTGAAAGAGTAAATGCTTATTATGAGAGTTATGATACTATATATGCAAAAGATGGAATTCATGATAATACAGATTTCGAATTATATACGAAGTTACCTTATTCATACGGATACATAAAGAGTACGGATATATTTGAAAAAGGTGAAGAATTCAGAATGAGGTCTTTAGAAGGTGTAGACGTATATGTTGTAGCAGGTGAAGATTTATACATAATGCTCGGATACTATGGAGAAGCTTATCCTATTAAGAGAGATAAATTTTTACAAAAATATAGAGAAACTAACAATGCTTATACTAAAGAATTTGAATATAATCCATCGGTTAGAAGTATGAAAACTGATGAAACAAATGAATTGATTCCTTACGCAAAGGAATGTATATGCTGTGATGGAGCAAAAATTTTAGCTAAACCTATTGAAAAGACTACGAAGGTATTTACTAAATGGGAGCATGACAGATATATTCAGGGTGAGCCGGGTGATATGTTATGTAAATCAGTGGATGATGATTATGATATATATCTGATAAAGTGGGAAGTGTTCGAAGTTACATATAAAAAAGAGGCTGAATAGAGGTACATATGAAGAGTGATATTTTAGGTTCAAAAAAAATTCATAGCAACTGGAAAGAAGAGGATATTGCCTATTATGAAAAAGCAATAGAATTTGCTAAGGCTGCGCATAAGGGAGCTAAGCGAAAAGGTTCAGATGTCCCGTATATTAATCATCCTATAGAGACTTCTTTGATAGTATATGATATGACAGATGATGTAGAGGTTATAGCGGCGGCTGTATTGCATGATGTTATAGAGGATACAGAATTTTCTGAAGAGGATATAAGAAGAGAATTCGGTGATAGAGTTGCAAGGTTAGTAGCTGACGAGAGTGAAGATAAGATGAGACATATTTCGGCAGCCGAGTCGTGGAGTGCAAGAAAAGAAGCAACTATAAAGCATCTAAAAACAGCTTCACTTGAGGTTAAAATGATTGCACTTGCAGATAAACTGTCAAATATGCGAGATACTATGCGTGACTATTCTTTGGTTGGAGATGATGTATGGCTTAAATTCAACCAAAAGGATAAGAAAAAGCATGAATGGTATCAGAATGGAATTCTCGAAAACACGAAGGAACTTAAAGATACAGAAGCATGGAAAGAATATAAGAAATTATGTGATAAGGTATTTAAAGATGGAAATAATTTGTAAAAATTGTGGTGGAAAATTTGATAAAGATGAGCTTGTATGTCCGTATTGTGGTTTTGAAAATTATGAGCAGGCATTTGATGAACAACAGGACTACATAGAAGATTATAAGAAAAAAACTAAAGAATTAAAGAAGGAGCCTAAGAGGCTTGCAAGGTTTAGTGGGAAAATAATATTACTGATTTTTGTCGTTATACTCACTTTGTTTTTGATTGCATTAGCTGTAGCTGCTGTAATTAGGGAAAGGACGGGAGATGATAAAAATTTAAGTAAGCATAAAGAAGATGTTGCAGTGCTTGAAGAATATTACAATCAGATGGAATATCAGAAATTATATGATTATATGGAAGGAATGGATAATAGATATTCTGACTCCTATGAGAAATATTATATAATATACAGGATGTATGATGATTATATATTTGTTGATGAGCAGGCAGCAGATTGTGCTCGGTTATATGAAGAGTTTAGGTATGAAAATGATGGAGAGAACTTAGTATATTCTTTGTATCTGTGTTGTGACAATCTTAACAAGCTTAAAGAATTTAGAGAAAATGGATATGTATATGGTGAGGAAGAAGTAGCAAAGGATTTTGAAAAGAAATTTAAATATGTAATGTCTAATCACCTTAAGATGACGGAAGAAGAAATAGACGAAGCTATAAATATGTATGAAGGTAGTTTAGATACATATAAAGATACCTGTAAAGAATTAGCCAGGAGGATGATTGAAGGAGGGAGTAAATAATGAAATGTATTCATTGTGGTGCAAATTATAAGACCATGGAATTAGAATGTCCATATTGTCATGCTCCTAATCCGAAGGGAAGGGAATGGCTAAAAGAACGTAATAAAGCGGAAAATAAATATAAAAGAGAAAGAATTAATGTAATAAACAAGGGAACACCATATATAGTAAGTAGAATTATAATGTATATAGCAATTACTATGGTAACATTTTCCGTTATAAGCTTTTTAGCTGTGGTAGCATTTTTTATTAGGGAAGAATTCAAGTCTGTCGGATACGTAAGTAGGTCAGAGGCTCTTGAACAGATGGAGAAATATTACAATAACGGAGAGTATCTGGAATTATATTTTTATATGTCAGAGAAGGATTTGTTTGATGAAGAATATTATGTGTATTCGCAGGCTGCGTTATTGACGAATAAATACCATTTATATCAGTCAAAAAAGATGTCTATGCTAAAAGAATTAGAAGACGGTGTTATGGATGATGATTATTATGTTTCGTACACGCTTTCAGAATCTATTGAGATATATAAGGTGGATGTCGGTGTATATGATGAAGAAGTATCGGAAAATCAGGCAATATATGATATGTATAGAGAAGAGATAATGTCATTCTGGGTAGGAACATTAGGACTTACAGAGGAAGAGATAGAATGGATTTCTGATAAAGAAAATTATCTGTATTTTACCGATGAACAGGAATTAACGGCAAAAATAATTGAAAGGGGAATAAAGCAATGAGTAAGCATATTATAACAATAATAATTAGCAGTTTTTTTATTGCCTTTTCGGGATTATTCCTTATCGTAATGATTCCAAATATTATCAAGCTATATGCAGAGGGAGATGAATACTCTGAGGGAGATGATATGGTTTCACGAATTGAAAGATGCGATGGAGAGTATTATGAGAAAAATTATGGAGAACTGTATAACTGGCTTGTGCTGGATGATTGCAAGGAAGAGGAATTTGATATTTACTGGGAAATGGTAAATGGTTATTTTGACTATTGTCAGTATAGACAGTGGAGTAATTGTGATGAAGATAAATTACCAGGAAGTATCGAAAAGGCTCAATATTATAGGGAAAAGGTTATTGATAATGCAAATAATGTTAAGTTTTCAATGAATCAGAGAAGACTTGAAGAATTTGCTGAGGAATTAGAATGATATATAAGAAAATAAAAAAGGCAACTTTTATTGACAGACCAAATAGATTTGTAGCACACGTACTCGTGGATGGTGGGGAAGAAGTTGTTCATGTTAAAAACACTGGCAGATGCAAGGAACTTCTAAGGGAAGGTGTGCAGGTAATTCTTGAATGTTCTGACAATAAGAATAGAAAGACAGCCTATGATCTTATTTGTGTGTATAAGGAAAATCTTGGTTGGGTTAACATTGATAGTCAGGCACCTAATAAGGTTGTAAACGAATGGCTTAAAAATAATAATAAAATATTTAAAGATATAACATTTATAAAGCCAGAGTATGTATATGGTAATTCAAGGATTGATTTCTATTTAGAACAGGGCGAAAGAAAAATATTAATAGAAGTTAAGGGTTGTACTCTTGAAATAGAGGGAAAGGGTTATTTTCCGGATGCACCTACTATAAGAGGAGTAAAGCATCTTAAGGAACTTATCAAAGCAACAAGGGAAGGATACGAGTGTTATGTGGCATTTGTAATAGCTATGGAGGGTGTGAGTGAAGTTTATGCAAATGAAATTACACATAAGGAATTTGCCGATGCACTTGAGGAAGCTAGGAATGCAGGTGTGAAGGTTCTTAATCTTAAATGTGTAGTTACGGAAAATGAACTTAGAATAATCTAAAGAAATGGAGAAATGAATGAGATTTGTAGTACAAAGGGTCACACATGCAAGCGTGACAGTAGATGGAAATGCGGTAGGCGAAATAGGCAAGGGATTTATGGTGCTAATAGGGGTATCAGATGAAGATACTAAGGAAATTGCAGACAAGCTTATAAAGAAGCTTATTGGTCTTAGAATATTTGAAGATGAGAACGGAAAAACAAATCTGTCTTTGGCAGATGTTGAAGGTTCTCTTTTGCTGGTGTCACAATTCACATTATATGCGGACTGCAAAAAAGGTAACAGACCGTCATTCATAAGAGCCGGTAAGCCGGATATGGCAGAAGACATGTATGAATATATTATAGAAGAATGTGATAAACAGGTTGAAAATGTTCAGCATGGAATTTTTGGTGCTGATATGAAGGTTTCATTAAATAATGATGGACCATTTACTATAATTTTAGATTCGGCAGAAATATGTTAAGGAGGAAAAAATTATGCCATTTATTGATTCAAAAGTAACATTAAGTTTAACAGAGGAAAAGAAGGAAGCCATTAAGTCAAGACTTGGTAAAGCAGTAGCTATTTTAAATAAGTCAGAGGGATTTCTTATGGTAGGTATCGCAGATAACTACGACCTGTATATGGGTGGCGACAAGCTTGACAAAGGTGTATATGTATCTGTTAGCCTGTACGGAAATGCATCGCCTGATGCATATAACAAAATGACAGCAGAAATATGTAAGATATATGAAGAAGAGCTTGGCATCCCGGGTTCCAAGGTATATGTTACCTATCATGGAGTAAATGACTGGGGATGGAATGGAAGAAACTTTTAGCCTTACATCAGTCGCTATTTTCAAAATATTTATCATGCCATTTCTTAGCTTCGTTTTTGTAGCTTATGGCAGTAGTCATTAATTCGTTATATTGAGTTCTAATGTTAGATATTATGAGCTCTTTGTTTTTGATTTCCTCATCATAGTATGAGGAAATTTTTTTTGTCAGGATTTTTTCGCTGGTTAATTCACACAGAATTCCATCGTTATTTAGACACCATATATTATGTGTGTTAGAAGAAGATATAACAAAGATTATGGAATCACGCAAAACAATATAATTAATCAGGGGAGCTTCTGTATAAATATTATCGATTTCTGTTACAGGCTCATTCTCAAAAGGATACATAATCTTAACAGAATAGTTAGTGTCAAGAGGAGTTTTAACAGAATAAGCAAGTACCAGGCGTTCATTATAATTAAATATAAAGGGATTTTGTATGGTAAGGCAATCCTTGCATTCTAAACTATAAAGAATAGTGGTGTCGGTTACATTTTTTATTACAATATCATTTTCAATATTAATATATGAATAATAGAGCATATTGTTTACAATGGTTGAGGACATGCTGGCAAAGTAATCATTACATAAAATTGCAGGGCGTCCGATACTAAGTGAGTTGATGGTTCTAAGACATATATTGTTGTTACTTTCATAGATAATCATCTGACGTTCTGAATCAATTGTGTATGAATTTCCCATATAATCTCGCATATAAGACTTTTTAAAATTATATTGTGACACTTGAGGAAATAGAACATATACTATATTAAATAAAATAAAAAGGATGTTTATTATGGCATGCAAATCTTCAAAATGTGGATGTAAAAGTCATTATGTCAGCAGATTGATAAAGCAAATGAATGATAACTCGTGTGTAGATGTGTGCAATAATCCTATATGTGGTACACCCGGAGTTCTTAATATTCTTGCACCATTGATATATGATGAAATAGGTATAAATCTCTGTACGAGTATTGATTTGGGAGTTGATATTCCTACGACCTATCCTACAGTTACTAATGCATCTGTTCAGATAGTTAATATTAGTTATGAAAATGGAGAGGGTGGAGTAACAGTTGAAGCAATTGCAGGAAGAAAACATTGTTACCTTGTAACATTATCTAATCTTCTCATAACATTTGCGGTGAAATTATATGATTCTTCATGCAGGCTGGTAGATACTATTTATCCGACAGCGACTTATTTACCACCAGAAGCAGATCCGGCTTATGATGAAGATACTAACCCATCATCAGTAGAACTTGAAATATTTGCACCGTATGGTTTGAGTTATGATGTAACAGGGGATACACCTACACCTGTTGTAACTAATATTTCATTTACAACAACTACTAATGTAGTGACACAAGGCTTGAACCTGTACGGAATTCCTAAACTGCTAGGTTTTAATGTTAATGACAGTACTGTAACCATAGGAGTAACTATTGTATTGCAGAGTTTATATTATGCAGGATATATGGTTGCGACAGAAGGCAAGATTGATACACCAAAAGGTTGCACACTTAATGCGGATAATACTGACTGTATACAATTTGTTAAAGGTGAGTTACTAAATTTGGCAATAAAGCCTTTGGAATTGGGACTTCCTAGTTGTTCAAACTGTTGTAAAAAAGATGAATGCTGTAGTCAGGTAGTAGAGGGCACTATAACCACAGAAATATAGTATTAAAACAGTCCTATCGGTTGGAAAAAACTTCCGGCTGATAGGATTGTATTTACAAAAAAAGGTTTAAATGGTATTCTTAATTGTAAAAACGGCAATTTGTGTCGAAGCATCACAAATATGCCCTGTTGCTACGAGCAAATCCTACGTATAAACGCTTCAGAATGGAGATTAATATGGAATTTCAAAAAGTAATAGAAAACAGAAGAAGTATGAGAAAATATAAGGAAGGCAAAACGGTAGATAAGTCGCTTATTGAAGAACTTATTAAGGCTGCACTTTTTGCCCCTTCATGGAAAAATTCAGAGACGGGAAGATATCATGTAATCCTTTCAGATGAAATGTTATTAAAATTTAGAAATGAATGTCTGGCTGAGTATAATAGAAATAATTCTAACAATGCATGTGCAATAATAGTAACAGCATTTGTAAAGAATCAGTCAGGATTTAATGCAGATGGAACGCCTACAAATGAACTTGGCAATGGCTGGGGAATATATGACCTTGGGCTGCAGAATCAGAATCTATTACTCAAGGCTAAAGAGATGGGATTGGATACCCTTGTTATGGGAATAAGAGATGAGGTCAGAATAAGAGAACTGTTAAATATTGATGAGGAAGAAATAATTGTATCGGTAATAGCTCTTGGTTATGGAGATGTGGAAAAGGAAGCGCCTAAGAGAAAAAAAATAGAGGAAGTTTTAAAAATGTACTAAGAGGAAAGAGTTTGGTCATGAAGAAGTTATTATTTAGTTTTATATTTGCATTTGTAATAATTATAGGTGCAAGCAATACAACATTTGGAGAAGAAACAACAGAAGAAATTACAACGCAGGAGGAATCAACAACGGAGGAACCGACATCAGAGGAACCGACATCAGAGGAACCGACATCAGAGGAACCGACATCAGAGGAACCGACAACGGAGGAACCGACATCGGAGGAACCGACAACGGAGGAACCGGAGCCGGAAAAAACTGTAAGAGTTCTGTTTGTAGGAAATAGTTTTACTAGAAGTGGCGGAACTGATATTGGAGAGATGCTTGAGAAAATAGCTGTTTCTCAAAATAAAAACTTAGAAACAGATGTTATAAAAAATCCGGGTTTTTATTTATCCTACTACACAAATTCATACAATAAATATTTTGAATATCATGTGGAATTAATCAATGCTCTTAGGGATAATGAATATGACTATGTTGTGCTTCAGGAGAGTAGTTTCGGATGTATCGAAGATACGGAGGGTATGATAGAAGCCATAGATAAAATAAGGGATTATGTTCAATATTATCAGGCGGATGCGGAGATTTTATTGTACATGACACATCCATTTGAAGATGGAGCAACTTTGGAGATAGATAATCAGGAAGTAATTCTTTCTACTCCTGAAAGACTTACATATACTCAGGCTGCCTATGTGTATGCAGGAAAGAAATTAGATTTAAAGGTAGTGATGGCAGGAGTCGGTTTCTACAGATGCTTAAAAGCATTTCCGGAAATACGGTGGTATAACGAAGACAATAAACATCCGCTATATACTACATTTTATTCTATGGCGTGTAGCTTTTACAGACAGATTTATGGTGAACAGCCAAATGTAGAAGATAATCCGATTGATATTCTGGAGCTTACAGGCGAGGAACAGCAAAATATAGCAAACATTTCTTACAATACCTTAAGCTTCAAGGAGGCATACAAGGTGTTGGGTGAAGGTGAAGCCTACCAATTAACTGCCGTATTTGAAGCTGACACTGAGGAAAAAATTAGTTGGAGCTCTTTGGATAATACAGTAGCAACGGTTAAGGATGGAGTGATTACTGCAAAAGGAAAAGGTTCAACAGTAATAGTAGGCAGGACGAGCTCGGGTTCTCAGGCGGTTTGTTGTGTAACTGTTGAAGATGCAAATATAAAATCAAAGGGTATTTCATTTATAAATAGCAAGCATGTACTTGAGATAGGCGAGAAACTTATGGTGATTCCGCAGGTAAGTATCATGTTAAGGGATAATAAAATAAGATGGTCAGTTTCAGGAAAAAATGTTGCTAAGGTAGATTCAAAGGGAGTTGTTACTGCCCTTGCACCGGGAAGAGCTAAAATAATTGTCACGGATACAAAAACAGGAAAAAGTGCGTCCTACTATGTATATGTTCGTAATAAAGCACCTATTAATGTAAAAGCATCAAATGTAGTAGTTGGAAAAGGTGCAAAAGCATCAATGTATATAAAAATTAGTTGGAAAAAATCTACAGATGCGACCTATTACATTGTGTATAGAAGCGAAGCGGCGGATGGTACATATAAGAAGATTGCAAAAACAGACAAAGTAAGCTATACAGATAAAACAGTTAAGCGAAATAAGATGTATTATTATAAAATCACAGCATATAAATCAAATGTGATTTGTGAAAGTGATAAAAGTAATAAAGTAAAAGTAATAGCCTTGGCAGCGCCGAAGGTAAGTGTAGTGTCAAACAAAAAAAATACTATCAAAATAAAATGGAATAAAAATAATTATGCAACTGGTTATATTATTTATCGCTCGGTAGGAAATAGTAAATCATACAAAAAGGTTGCTACGATAAAATCTAAGACAAAAGTAACATTTACAGATAAAAATGTTAAAGCTAAAAAGACTTATTACTACTCGGTAAAGGCGTACAGAAAAATTGGAGATAAAACATATTACAGTAATCGTCTTGCAGGGATAAAGGTGAAGTATAAATAACGTTTATCGAAAAAACAACTACGTTCGTGCGTATTCTATTTACTTTTTTAGAAAAGAAGTTATCATAAACTTGTCCGGACAATACATTTAGTATATACGGAAAGGACAAGTAGTGGTAGGTAGATTTTATGACTTTTTCAGATACTTATTTGGATAAGTCGAAGTAGAATATACTATTTTTTTCATCTTCCGTAATTATAAAGTATTTGTTATAGTATGTTTATAGTGAATACTGAAATAGTTACGGAGGAGAAAAATGTCACTTTTTTTGTATACGATAATGGATGTAGTGCATATGCTAGGCATTGTGTTATTATGCGAGATGTTTTTTAGATTTGAAAAAAGAGAAATAATTTATAATAAATTTGTACAGTTAGCGTTAATGATTTTTATAGTTGCTGCATCTATTGGATTATATATTGGAAATAATGAGATTGTTGAATTTGTAGTATATATATCTGTGGTATGTATAACTTTATGTATCGTGTACAAAGAGAAAATATATGTTAATGTTATATGTTCGCTTTGGATTATGGTTATTATGGCATTGTTTGACAATATGTCTATAGTACTTTTTGAATTAGTAGGAAATATAATTAGTTTTAATAATGATGAACTGTCTAGATTATTTTGTTCGTTCATATCACTTACATATGTGTGTATATTGGGTAAGTTATATAATAGAAGGTATAGTGCGTGTGTGGGAAAGATTGGAAAGTGGAATCTTATTACATTTACAGCATTAAATATTATAGACACTGTTTTGGTAACATTATTAGCAATTGTTGTTGTAGATGAGAAGAATAATAAGCTTAAAATGGGTTATACAATAGTGTTTGTTCTTGTGATATTAGGTTTATTCATTCAATTAGGCGCAGTAATATTATTGTTGTTGCAGAGTAATGTTTACAAAGAAAAGAAATTAATTACAGAGAAATATCTGAATGAACAAAAGAGCCACTATGAATATCTTGAAAAAAGAGAAATACAGACTAAAAAATTCCGTCATGATCTTAGGAATCATATGCAAATGTTGTCGGATTTGGCAAAGGAGCATAAATACGATGAATTTGACAAGTATTTAGAGAAAATCAATATGAAAATAGATAGATTTGGCAATGTGATTACGGTTCAAAATGGTATAGTTGATGCTATTATTAACAGATATTATTCAGATGCACTTAGTAAAAATATCAAAATGGAAGTAAAGGGGAGATTTCCAAGTGACTGTGCAATAGAAGCATATGATTTGTGTACAATATTTTCAAATTTATTAAGTAATGCTTTAGAGGGAACTACAAATGCAGAAGATAAATGGATAACTATTGAATGTAGGTACACAGAAAATAATATTATTGTATTAGTTAAGAATTCAATTGGCATTAGATATGAAAGGGGTAAATTAAAGACTACTAAGGACGATAAAGGAAATCATGGATATGGTCTTGATAATGTAAAGGATAGTATTTTGAAATATAGCGGTGTATGGGATATAGAAGAAAAGGATAATGAATTTATTGTCAAAATTTTATTTAATTATTTGAGAATGGAATGATATAAATGAAAATAGCGATTATTGATGATGATATGAAATGGCGGGAAAAGGCAGAGAAAATAATTTGTCAATATTTTAATGATGATGAAATACAAATTGATGTATTTCAAGATGGTTTGCAATATCTTGAAAAACAAACCAAGTATGATGTGTCATTTGTAGATATTGAGATGCCAATATTAGATGGATTTATGACCATTGAAAGAGCTAGGGAATATAACAAGGACGGAATATTTATTATACTAACTACACATACGGAAATGAGTAGAAAAGGTTATCTTGTAAACGCATTTAGATACATAGACAAGTTAAGAATAGTTGAGGAAATAAGGGAATCACTTGATTCAGTTGAAATACTACTGAATCGAAAAGAAAAGATTCTTCTTAATGTTATAGGTGAGGGGAAACGTGAAATATGTTTGAAGGATATAATATACATTGAAACGGAGAAACATTGGATAATAGTACATACTAATAGCAAAAGAATAAAATGTAGAGATAATATGTCAGATATAGAGCATATTCTTGCAAATAGATGGTTTTATAGATGTCATAAGTCATTTATAGTGAATCTAGATGAGATTGAAAGGATAGAAAATTATATTATTTATTTGAATAATGGAGATGACGTAGATATAGCTAGACGAAAAGTGCCGGCTTTTAAACGGGCTTATCTTAGTAGACAATATGAATGTGGTAATGCATAGGAAGTCACCGTATGTACGGTGGCTTCCTATTTTACATGTTTGAAAACACAACGTTTGTCGAAAAAACACATACGTTTGTGCGTGTTGGGTTGTTTAGGGGAAGTGAGATGGGTAAAATGGAGATGAAAATCGATATAAGCTAATATAAACTATTTGAAGAGAGGATTACTATGAAAAAACAAATAGCAAAATACATATTAACATTCATACTGATTATGGGAACACTGTGTACAGTAAATGCAGAACAGTACGAATATGACGATCTTGACCGAGTAGTAAAGGTAATATATGAAGATGGAAGTTATATAGAGTATGAGTACGATAAAAATGGAAATATAACAAATATAGTAACTCATATGGAAGAGACATCAAAAGATAACAATAAAGAGCCGGAAGAGACAACGAAGAAAAATGACAATAAAGAGAATAAAGAGACAACGAAGAAAAATAACAACAAAGAAACGGGTAAGGATGTAGAAATACAAACTACGGAGTCACAAATTACAGAGTTACAAACAACAGAGTCACAAACAACAGAGTCACAAACAACAGACGCAGAAACAACAGAGTCGCAAGATACAGAGTCACAAACAGAGACACAGAAAACAGAGAATTTAACTACAGAAAAAATAGAAACGGAAACAAAGGAAGTTCAATCAGAATATTCGGATGATGAAACCACTGAAAAAGAATTAGAAGAAGCAACGGATGAAAAAACTACTGAGAAGGAAGGCGATTCTTCAGATAGTGAAGATGAAAAAAGTCTAATAGAAAAAATAGTTGACGCAATAACAGGGTTCTTTGAAATGATAATAGATACTATTATAGGGTTTTATGTAACAGTATTTAATACCATAATAGAATTTTTTAATACGATATTTACAACGATAAAGGAATTTTTTGAAGGATTATTCTAGGGAGGATTAAAATGAAAAGTACTAAAAAGATAATTGCTATAATATTAGCAATAACAATGCTACCGTTTAGTGATTTTGCAGGTACAATGCCAGTGGCAGCAGAGACTGTAACAACAGACCTGGCAGATAAAAACACAGCCGAAACAAATATTAATATAGAGCCTGTATTAGAAAATATTAATTTAAAGGCAGAGCTTAATAACTATGGTGTAACAGAGTTAAGCTTTAACCGAAGTGAGGATGCGAGTGAGTACAAAATATATAGAAATGATGAACCACTTGTATCGTTAGTTAACGGTGAAAGCAGTTATTCTGATGCAGATATAGAGGGAGAAAATGAATACGAGTACAGGGTTGAAGCGTTTGATGATAAAGGTAATCTAAGGTATACGAGTAATGAGGCGTTTATAGAAACACCAGCGATTGTTACTGATGGTATTTATCTTACGGAGGACACAGTAGTATTCTCTGTTAATATAGATAATGAAGGAGGCTATATAGACCTTAACGGATATAATCTCTTGGTATACAGAGATGTTTATACAGATAATGAAGTACATTTTAATGGTGGAAGTCTCATGTGTATGGGTGACTTCACGATAATAGATTCATTTATTATGGATTATGAGTCTGATTATCTATATGTAGGTGGAGATTTATATATCAATAGCGACAGATTTTGGCACCAAATGAATAATGGTACAGTAGAAGTTAAGGGCGATTTTAAGGCCGGTACTTTGGCAGCATACAGCTTTTATAACAAGTTCATATTCTCAGGGGATAAAAAGCAGGACATATATTTTTATGAAAAAGAGAATGAAGACGATTATATATCATCAGGAAGTGAGAATAGAGAATTCACATTTGAAAATGTAGAGCTTCTTAACAAGAGTAAGGAAGGAGTACATTTTGAAGAGGGATTTAGCTTTAATAACCTTATTACAAATGGAAATGTAGTATATAGCGGTGAGGATTTAATAGGTACAGCGGGCGAAAATGGAAGAGAAGGCTATACCCTTACGTCTGATGAAGAAATAGAAGGGGATTTTATCCTGTCAGAAGGAGAGCTTAACCTTAACGGACATACTTTAGCTGTAAATGGAGACTTGATAAATGTTGCCGGATTAATCAACATAAATGGTGGTAGGTTGATTATAAAGGGAGATTACAGGGGACAGTCCGTAATAGGAAATGGTGAAAATACAACCTATGGAAAATCAACAGGCATAATACAGATGTATTATGAGTCTGATTATGTATGTGTGTATGGTGATTATTATGATAACAGTATGGAAAACAATAGCTTCAGCGCAGGAACACTTGAGATAAAGGGAGATATCAGCCTAAACAGCCTGTGTAAATGCACATATTTTAATTCTGGAAGTGAACATACTATAGTTTTGAGCGGAGAAACAAAACAGAATATAATAATTAATTCATCAGATGATACAGAGCATTATGAGTTTAACAATCTTGATATTACTAACAAACAGGGAGTTAAGATAGAGGGGAATCTGGTAGTAAAGGGCAGTATAAAAACAAATGGTAATCCTGTAGAGGGATATATAGGTATATGCAATAGTACAGCATTAGAAGATGACAGCTATGATTATGATATTAAGATATTTGACACACTAAGTCTTAAAAATGATTTGGTTATAAATGGAAATATATATGTAATTGAGACCGGTACAATAGAATTTAATGGATATACAGTAAGTGTTAAGGATTTTATATGCCATTCATATTATCTTGGAGCAGGAACCTTAAATGTATCAGGAGATATTGAAGTATGGGAATATTTTAATGCAGGAAGTAGTAATGTAGTAGTGCTAAATGGCAATAAAAAGCAGATAATAACGGCACATACTTCGTCATCCTTTGGAACAATAGAATTAAAAAACACAAGCAGTGAAGGTGTTGTGTGCACATCTCTGTTTGGCTATGAGAAGCTTATAAAGAATGACAGTAAGTTTTCGTACGAAGGAATAGAGGGAACATTTGGCTACACACTTGAAGCAGATGAGACTATAGAAGAAGACCTTGTGCTAATAGGAGATACTCTAGACCTTAACGGACATACCTTGACAATAAAGGGTGACTTTATACATAGTGGAGGCATTATAAAGGTTAATGGCGGAAAGCTTATAGTAGAAGGAGATTACAGACAGCAATCAAGAAAACTTGCTGATAAGGAATATGTATATTCTATGTCAGCAGGTACTCTTGTTATGACTAATTCTAATGATTATGTGTGCATTGAAGGAGATTATATTTGTGAAACATATAATCAGAGTTCTGACAAATTAAGTAATGGAATTCTCGAAATAAAGGGAGACTTAATTAATGTTCAAAACGAATCTTATAATGATATATATACCAGTAATAATCATACTGTCAAACTAAGCGGTAACAGAAAACAGACTGTAAATGCAGGAGGGGAGGAATCTATACGACTTGTAAATGTGGAGTTTGCTAATACAAGTAGTGAAGGAATAGAGTTTAAAAACACCCCTGCTATTAAAGGAAACGTAACAGATAATGGCTGTAACAAGACAGGCTACATATCTTGTGAGGATGTTATATTCACAAACGGAAGTTATAAGGGAGATTTAAAATTTGAAAGTTATGATATTCCGTTATCAGATACAACAATAGATGGTAGTGTATTAGTAACAGGAACTGCATATTTAGATAGTAATGTAACGATTAAAGGAGATTTGATAACGGATAGTGGTTCTATAATAATAGGTGGTTCCAATATAAATGTTTATGGAAAATGTGATATTATATTTAGCTTTAATGATTCCAACTCATATCTGACAACCTACGGAGAAGCCATTTTAGGAGTAAACTATCTATATTCCGGTGGAACATTAGAAATCAAGGAGGATGTTACGTTTAAATATGTCAATACGACTCGTAATTCGCAATTCATCTTTAGCGGAGATAGCAGACAGGATGTATTTATTAATAAAGATGAGACACGTTTATCAAGGTTTGGAAAAATAGTATTAAATAATACAAGCAAAGAAGGGATATATGTTAATACGGCATTTGATGCATATAGTATAGTAAATAATGGTTCGATGATATATTATGGAGAAGCAGAAGGATATACAGGAGATACTCTTACAGAAGATATAACTATTGATGGGGCATATGCTCTTATAGGAGGATATCTTGATCTTAATGGGCATACTATGACTGTTAATGGTAATTTCATTCACTGTGCAGGTGCACTTAATATTTCTAATGGACATATGATTGTAAATGGTGACTATATATCAGATGTTATTACGGAGAATAGTCTGAATCTTAGCACAGGAACACTTGAAATAAAAGGAAATATTGACATAATAAATGCCGGTCAAAGTGTGACAGAAGAAAAAATTAATAAGCTACTCCTAACCGGCAGCAACAAGCAGGCTATAAATATTCCAGCACCGGCAACAATAAACACACTTGAGACTAGAAATACAAGCAGCGAAGGCGTAGTAATATTAGATGACTCACTTGCCATCACCAACCTAATCACAAACGGCAACAAAATAACCTACGAAAAGTATCCGGAGGCAATATTAGGCTTCGCTCTTGATAACGATTATGTAATTGATGGTGATATGGTGCTCATAGGAGGTGAGCTTAATCTAAACGGCTATACCTTAACCATAAAAGGCGACTTCATACACAAAGCAGGCAAAATAATAATGAGTGATGAAGAAGCAAAAATACTTGTTGAGGGTAATACATTTATAGAAACAGCAGATGAATGCTACGAGATGGCAAAGGCTGGAACCATAGAGCTAAAAGGAAATCTTACACTTAATGGAAGTGCAGGCTTAAATACAGCTAACACGCTTAAATTCTCAGGAGAAGACTCACAGAAAATAAGCTCTAGTCAGGCATCGGACAGTGAAGAATATGTAAGCAAAATAACAGTTAAAAACTTAATTAATGAAAACACAAAAAGAACAAAATTAAATACAAATATAAGTGTTACAGAAAAAGCACTCGACAATACAAAAACCTTAACAGGAAATGGAATTGTAGAGATAAGCAACCTTGAAGCAATACAGGCAAAAGAATGGAATGTTGGACTCAAAGTAAAAGAAGACATAACAGTAACAGAACCATTAATCATAGCAGGTAAGCTTATACTCTGTGGAGATACCAGATTGAATTCGGACCTTAAAGCAGGTGGAATTCAGTTAGATAAGGGCTTATACATAAACCAGTATCAATTAATATGTGAAAATAATCTATGTATTAATGATACAGGTTATCTTGTGATGCAGAAAAGTGAAGGATATGTAAAAGTAAATAGCAGCTTCATATCAAGAACAAAGGTAAATCAGACAGGCTTATTAACAGAGGGAAACTTGTATGTAAATGGTGACTTTAATATCTATTATAACAAAATATTTACTTCAACAGAAAACCACACCGTAACCTTTGGCAAGAAGACCAATGCATTCGGAAAAGAAGTAAAGCAGAATATTTCCTTTGGAGCAGGAAATAATGGACAATATTTTAACAGGGTAATCCTTAAGAAAAACAAGGAAGAATACAGTTGGGAAAATAACAGGGATATAGAAGATTATGCAGTAGAAGTGTTGATAGACATAGACGATTTAACACCGCCAAGTGCCGTGACACAGCTAATTGTAAAAGCCACCGCCTTTACAGAGATAGAAATAAGCTATGACGGAGCGGAAGACAATATAGGAATAGCCGGATACGAAATATATAGGGATAATGAATATATTGGAAGGACAACTGAGAAAAAATATAAGGACAGTAACCTTACACCGGGAACTGAGTATACATATACAGTGTATGCATATGATGAAGACCTTAACCTTTCGCCTGTATCAGTGGAATGCAAGGCATCAACCTTAAAGGATACGACAGCGCCTGAAAAGGTAATGGAATTAGGAGCCAAAACACTTACAGGTTCAGCCATTACACTTATATTTAATAAGCCTGATGATAACGTGGGAGTAGCAGGCTACATAATCTACAGAGATAACGAAGCAATAGCTACAACAGACAAAAATGAATATAAGGATGTCGGACTAAAGGAAGGAGTAGAATACAATTACTCGGTTAAGGCGTATGATACATCAGGTAACTGTTCTGAAATGTCAGACGCAGTCACACTGTCAGTAGCAGTACCAAAAATAACGGAAGTAACACCAAAGGACTATCAAAGTCTTAACACAGAAAATGTAACACTAATAGTAAAATATAAAAATATACTAAACAGTACAGGAAACAAGGTAAACATAGAATACTTAAATGACAAGGGTGAGTGGCAGATTATACCAAAGACAACCCTTGCCCAGATGACCTATGACAACAACACACTATATTCATCATGTAGCTGGGATATTTCAGGTATGTCGGGAGATAAGGAATATCAGGTAAGATTTACTCTCACGGATGCAGATGGCAATACAGATGTGAGGGAAGTGGTATACAACATAGACAGAGAGGCACCAAAGCTGCCTGCTGACATAATGGCAACCTCAGATAACGGAACAATAAAGTTAAGCTGGCAGGCATCCTATAGTGCTGACTGCGCGGTATACGAGATATATAAGAGAGCCGAAGACGAGGAAGAGAGAACACTTGTAAAGACTATACAGGGAAGACTTAACACATCATTTACAGACAGTGACGTAGAGGTTAATAAAACCTATGCCTACTCCATAAAAGTAAAGGATGAATGCAGTAATACAAGTGAGCTGTCAGAAGAAACGAAAGCAATGGTAGAACCTGACAAAGAAGCACCTGTTGTAAAAGCCATTACACCTGATGCAGGAAAGATAAACAAAAATACCAGAATAAGAATACAGGCATCAGATAACAAAGCCGTAAAAGAAATAATTCTTAAATACAAGGAAGAAAATGAAGAAGAATGGACAGAGCTTGCAACAGTAGAATATAACAACGAAAAGGCAGAGTATTTGTGGAATACCACTGAATTAGAGGATAAGGTCTACCATATCGGAGCCTGGGCAGTGGACACAAGTGGAAATGTAAGTACAGAGGAATTTACAAGAAGATACGAAGTAGACAACACAGGAATAAGCAAAATAGAGATTTCTAAACACACCGCAGGCTCAAGCTATATACAGTTACACTGGAATGATGTAGAGGATGAAGACTTCTCATACTTCCAGATAGAAATGCTAGAAAATAATATATACAAGGTTGTGGGTAAGGAAAGTGCACAGCTTGGTTTTGTTGTAAATAACTTAAAGCCTGACACAGAGTACTGCTTCCGTGTAGCCGGCTATGACCTTCTTGGCAACAGAGGCGAGGAATCAGATGTATACACTGCCACAACCTCAAGTGATACCATAGCACCAACCATCAAAACAGTACTCCCTGTATCCTCGTACTATAACGATAAAATAGACCTAAGTATGAGCATAAGTGACAATGCAAATGTAGCTTATGGTGTATTTTCGTACTCGTTAGACAATAAAAACTTCACACAAATAGCAAAGGTAGAGGCTAAAGGTGAGGTATCAGAAGCGACTCTGTCGTATCCATATGACATAACGGGATTTGAAGAAGGAAGCATTTATATAAAATTCGAAGCCTATGATAAGGCAGGAAATAAAAATGTTCTCACTACAGAAGAAGACGACATAATAGTAGAGTATGTAATAGACAGGACACCACCGCAAAAGGTAAAAAACCTAATGGTAACAGGTGGCGGCGGTTATGCATCCCTTAACTGGAAGCATGGAAGTGACGACATAAAATACTACAAAATATACAGAAAATCAGACACAGAAGGAGAATACACCCTTATAAATGGAAATGTAACCACATTAAATTACTATGATAACGGCGTAAAAAATCAGACAAGCTACAGTTACAGAATATGTGCAGTGGACATAGCAGGAAATGAGGGTGAATTATCAGAACCGGTAAGTATAACAATAGAAGAAGACAAAGAAAAACCAAAGATAATAAGTATGTCACCATATGACGGAGAACGTATTAAGGATAACGAGGTAATAAAGGTATTAGTATCAGACAATGCAGCATTAAGCCATGTAAGCCTTAAATACAAGGGCTTAAGTGAGAGCGGAAGCCTATATAAAGACCTCGAAACAAAAACCATAACCACAATGGACGGACTTGTAGAATTCACATTTAATACAGCGGGATTAAATGAGGGTGAGTATGTTATAAGAGCACAGGCAACAGACTTGAATGGAAATATAAGTGAACCGATGGATGTAAACTATGTGCTTGATAAGACCGCACCAAGGAAGGTAGAAATAAGTGTGGAAAATGCTGACTATATGGTGAAAATGTCATTTGGCAAATCAGAGGCAGAGGATTTTTCGCACTACGAGCTGTCAAGAAAAAGTAGTGGTAAAGAATACGAAATAATAGCATCGGATATAAAAGAAGAAAGCTATACAGATGCAACAGTAGAGACGAGGGAATTCTATGATTACATGCTGAGAGTCTATGATGATTGTGGAAACTATTCAGAAACAGAAGCGAAAGGCATATATGTAACCGACAATGATACAATAGCACCAATAGCAGTAATTTCAGAAAACCTGACAGGTATAGCTGGGCTTGAAATAGCACTTGATGGTGGAATGTCAACAGATAACCATAGAATAAAAACCTATGAGTGGAACATGGGAAATGGTGACAGAGTAACAGGAAGACAGGCAGTGTATGTGTATGAAGAAGAGGGAGTATACACCATAACCCTAAAGGTAACAGATGAAAACGGCAACTCAGATACCGCAACGGCAACAGTACATATACATGATGACAGCGACAGCGGACAAGCGTTTATAAAGGTAGCGGACACAGCCGGCAATCCTATACCATATGCATCATTATATGTAAGAAGCAGTAACGATGAGATAATGAACCTTACATCTGACGAAAAAGGTATGGTAACAATAGCCGGAAAATACGACACCTACACGGTAGCTGCAATGAAAGACGGATACCTTCCGGCAGATATAGGTATTGCCATATCAAAATATGACACACCTGAATATACATTAACTCTTAAAAAAGGTGAGGTAGTAACCGGAAATCTTTCCGTAAGACGAATGACAATGCAGGAACTGGTAGATGCAGGAGTGGATTTAAGTGATCCGGAAAACTATAATAGGTCTGTATTTACAGTAAACCTGATATTTGAAGAAAAACCAATACCTGTAGAGTATGTATTGGTAGAAGGAAAAACAACCAAAATAGAGGAAAAGACACCGGGAGGAAATCAGGAAAAACCGGAAGAAGACAAACCGGACAATGGCGGCGGAGGAAGAGAAATTATTATAAGCAGTGTAGGAGAAGAACCTGTATATGTATATTTAAGTCAGAGCCGTAGTATAAGCTGGTTAAAAGACATGTACAATGTAAGTCTTGGAGTATTTAATCAGGCAGACACAAAATATGTGTTAGAGAATTCGAAGGCAGTGCTTAATTTACCGGAGGGCGTATCTTTAGCAAAGACGGGAAAAGGACAGAGTCTTGAAATAGACATGGGAGATATAGAAGGACAGACACAGGCTTGCGCATCATGGGTAATAAAGGGAGACAGAAGGGGAACATATACCATAACGGCAGACTACACAGGAACTCTTATGCCGTTTGAAAAGGAGATACATAAAATCTTCAAGAGCGATGCAGAATTCACCGTAACAAGCGGAGATGATGTGTGGTTAATCTTCTATCCGGAAGAAGAGGCATATATAGGGGACTATTACTATATAGAATACAGTGTAGTAAATAAGTCAAATAAAATACTGTACAACGTAAATGTAGGTATGGGTTCTTCTAACGTTACCGGAACAGAAACAATAAAAGTAGTAAACGAAAACGGCGAGATAGAATATGTGGAGAAAAAGCAGGAAGTATATGTTGTATCAAGTTTAGAGGGAAGCGGCAAAACTATGGCACCGATACTGTACGAAGGAGATATAGTATATTTTCCTGTGCTATATCCGGGCGGTACATTTAGTGGCACTATGCGTATAAGGTTTTCAAACGGAAAAGAAGGGGCATGGTACGAAACAGGTAATTATTATGAACTGGTAGAATTCTTTTCGGATAAAGTAATTGATAATATAACAGGAGTACGTTGTCAGGTAATTCCTAAAAAAGGTCATAAAAATGCAAGAAGAAAAGAATATTTAGACATACCGAATCAGTATGGTGACCCTGTTGACACAACTACAGGAGCATTCACCGAAGAAATGGAGTTGCTTAAAATAACAGGAGGAACAACCCTTGGGATTAACTTAAGCTATAATTCATTGAATACAGGTGTTATGGGAAGAACAGGTTACGGCTGGACTTATAACTATGCAAGCCATATAGAAGAAAATTCCGGTCGGATAAAGATGTATTTTGATGATTCATCATCAGCAACCTTCGTAAAGGAAGAATCGCTTGAGGGTACAGTATACGGAACAGTGGCAGATGACAAAATCGTATTGTCAGCAAAGGAAGAAGATACATATGGAACCTACAAATGTGTATCAGGAGGAATGGATGACTATACTCTTGTAAAGGATGAAAAAGGCTATAAGGTATCTGCTGAAAACGCAGATGAATATATCTTTGACAAAGAAGGCAGACTTATCAGGATAACTGACAACGAAGGGAAGAGTGTAAGCCTTACCCATACAGAACGTCAGAGCGTAGTAACTGATGACATATCGGGAAAAGAACTGATAATTAATTACAACGAAGAGGGACTGATAACAGGAATAACCGGCGCCGGCAGAAGTGCATCAATTGCATACACAGACGGTTGCATAAGCACTATCACGGATGAAAATGGTAACAGACGCACCTTCACCTATGACGAACAGCACAGACTCATATCAGGAACAGATGGAAACAACAGTACATATGTG
>JAFQLS010000042.1 GCA_017396555.1 Lachnospiraceae bacterium
CAATCATCATTCCGTAGAACAGCATTGTTCCCAAAGTCGCATCACCATTTACAGAAAGAAACGCAAATGGAACACAATAAGCAACTAACAGTACGGCTCTAATAATCCAAGTCTTTTTCATACAATCACTCCTTTGTCAAACAAAATATATATGATTATGCCCCTTTTCCATTCATTATCTGTTCATCATCTATTCTGTAATTTCTCCATGGAAATGATCTGGAAACTCTATGTCAAAAATATCATCCCCATATGGTATATCGAATTTCCGTTCTTCAGTTAGAGTATATTCTTTTCCGCCTATCATGAATTTGTCCCCAACATTATACTTGTTAAAAAGAGCAGAGCCTCTTGTAAACATCTCATATGTCGAATCATATTCAAATTTACGAACAGCAACCCCAGCACTCCCTTGTGAATAAAAATACTCCTGCTGATGCTTTCCCGATTTTACTGTAAAGAAGCCTTCCGTAATTCCAGCATCATTCAGAAGTTGCTCCTGTTTCTCTTTGGAATAATACAGACTTATATATGTTCCATCTCTGGAAAGCATATTCCAAAACTTGGCAACCTGATAACTGGCATCACTCTGTCTCCCGGAAACAAGTTCTGAATAAGGCTGATCCACATGGTCATTTGTGCATGTAAATGTATGCACTCTCCCATCCTTCTCAGTATACTTATAATACTGACCATTAGTGAAATCTATAATATTATTGACCGCTTTTATTTCTTTACATTTATCTGCACTAACTGTAGGCAACTCGCTTTTAAGATACTCCTTACCACCTATAATAATGCTGAATTGTTTGTCACACTTCTGTTTCATAATATCCAGATAATTGAAATTAATCATATCCAGAACAGAAGAAGTAGCACTACCTAGCTTTAATCCAACCTTCGCAGAGTAGACACAAGAAGTATTATCACCACCCTTGACATAACTGTCTCTATTACTCAATAATATGGTAGCTTTTTTTATTGATTGTTTATGTTCTATTCTCTGATTTTGAAATAGGCTCATCAGACTTGAACTTGTACTTATTCTCATATGTAATTCTCCCTTCATAAAATACTAAGAATACTTTCAGTCAAAGCCGTACCACTTCCCGAAAGGTCCAAGTGGTTATATTTTATTATAAAAACAGCGTCTATTTTCATATTCAATCCTTTGAAAACAGACGCCATCCTTAGCTATAACATATATCGGAATATAGTTACCTTTGATTAACCGTATGAAGCATAAACATTTGAACTTCTATACCAAAGTATCATTACGCAATGTTTCTGCCATATCAGATTTTAAGATTTTCTTACCACCGAGATAGTAAGCCAGTCCGACAAATACAAATATAGCTACTATAAACATTGAAATCTCCAAAATAGGAGCCTCTACCAAGAACTCCATAGGGTCTAAGTAACTCGCTGTTATCATAAAGCCTACAAAGACAACGGTTAATGGTAATGTAATTAACAGTGGACGTCCGGCAATAACCAATGCTTCTATACCAAACATTTTACGGATGTTCGCCTCTGTCATACCGATGGACATATACTGAACAAACTCACGTCTTCTTTGCTGA
>JAFQLS010000043.1 GCA_017396555.1 Lachnospiraceae bacterium
ATAGTTCTGCGACTGGAAATCACCGTCAGAGAAGCTTGCAAGGCGGTTGCCGTCATAGCTATAGACAAGGTCATTGACTGCCGAACCGTCTTCTCCTGTCCTGGTAAGAGAAAGGATGTTTCCGTTGGAGTCATAGCTGATGCCGCTTTCAGAGAGTGCATCGACAGGGTTGTCGTTCCTGAACAGACGGCTATCAACAATTCGGGATAGAGCATCGTATTCCAGCGAATAAGTGTCAGTTGAATTGCCGCGGGTCCATTCCCATTCGGAGATGTTGCCGGTGAATGAGGCCACTGAGCCGGAAATACATAATTGAATTATCCAGAACAACTATGCTTCTTGCTCTTTTTATACATAGCAGAGTCCCGAAAGTTAGATAAAACTTTCGGGACTCATGTTAATACTGAGATTTTTCCAATTTAAATCTCTATAGCGCATAAAGTGTCCAAATTTTAAATGGAAATACTTCAATGCATGACTAGTAGCTTATGTATTAGAAAAATATAAGGCTATATAAATATTAAAGCACTGCTTTTTTGTAAGATTAGACTTTTGTTTTTGCAATATATAACCTGAACTTCTCTCCTTGCATATCAATATCAATAGATTTTATATTACACTCCTCTGTGAGATTATCTTCATTAATATCAGAAGAATATGCACTGAGTAATTCTGATTGATTTTTATTCACATATGGGCTGTCTGTAAAATCTTTAAGCCATAAATGATAGGAACTAATAAAATCAACATCTTTATGTTGACTGATATAGGTTCCACCATTAAATATAACAATAAATGTATAAACGAATGGATGCTTATTATCACTCCAATTCAGAATTTCCATGAAGTTAAGAAGAAGCGATTTGCCCCATGCTGAAATCCACCAACACCATATGCCAGTGACGTCTCTTAAAGGAGAAGGTTCAAAATCCTTATCCAATGAAACTTGATAAATATCTCTACCTTGCATCCGACTAATATTTGGTTGAGATATGAAATATTTAACCCATTCACTAAAAGCATTTAAATGATCTTTGCCATTAATTAAAGATATGTGAATCTTATTTTTAAATTCAGCGATAAAACCAAATGTTCTCATGATTAATTACCCTTTCCTGTTTGACTGTGATTCTCACCAGGGAAGTCCATATGCAGCTTCCAATGATACATCTGTTTCTCAAGTATCTTCTTTAACTTATTGTCTTCTTTTGATTTATTTCTTTTATTTTTCAACTCATTGTACTTTGATTTCGCCTCAGCATATTTTTGAGCGGCCGCTTCTCTTGCTTTTGGGTTAGCATGTTTCATATTCTTGTTTCCAGACGATGTATTCCCTCTCTCATACCCGTCACTCTTGTTCTTAGAAGAATTCATGACAAGCATGGTTCCAGTAACTGCTGTTGCAGCACCGGCACCAGCTATTTCCGCTCCAACAGCGACTGCCGGACCACCGACAATAACACCTACTCCTGCAGTCGAAACGGTTATTTCGGCACCTGTAGCGGCG
>JAFQLS010000003.1 GCA_017396555.1 Lachnospiraceae bacterium
AGGAATGGCACCTGGGTTACTAGGAACAGCGGCAGACCTTATAAATGCAGGACTGTATGCATGGGAGGGAGACGCTGCAGGGGCAATATCGTGTCTGATATCTTCACTACCATACATAGGAGATGTGGCAGGAGCAAGGCTTATAGCTAAAGGTGGAAAATGGGTTAAGACAGGAAAGATAGTAAGATGGAGTGCACATCTAATAGGAAACGGAGTAACCTTCCTGCGAAGTGGCGGAGAATTTATCAGCGGACTATCAGGTCTGATACAAAACTACAAAGAAACAGGGGAAATAAGAAAGGAAGATGTAGCCGCCGTAATTCTAAACGGAGCCACTGCGGTAATATCAGGAAAAAATGCCTTAAGTAGTGCAAGTGCATTAAGAAAGATGGCATCGGAATCAAATGTAGCAAATAAGTTTAGGAAAACTTTTGGTAGAACGATATTCAAAACGAATAGTGTTGATAGTGATTTTTCAACTGGTAAATATAGCACAGCAATTGATGATAAAGTATCAGTAATAGAAAAACAAGAATTACCAAGCTGGTTAGTGGATACATTTGAAGATGGCGATTATCGAACAGTTATAACTAATGAGGATATAACAGTATATAGAGTGTTTGGGTATAAAGCAAAGTCAAATGGTGTGTTTGCTACAACAATGCCAGCAGAAAATTCAATACAGGTCAGAAATGATAGTGCTATTTTGTTAGAATGGAAAAATACATTACAATATGAGGCAGAAATAAAAGTACCTAAAGGAACAGTATTGCAGATTGGAAAAGTTGCTCCGCAAAAGACTCTAAGTGGAAACATTTTAACGGGTGGAGCAGACCAAATTATGCTTCCACAGGGGTGGGATGATGCGACTTGGATACAAAATGTTAGAGAATTAAAATTAGGAGGTAAATAGCTTTATGGATAATGATTTAATGCAGGAGTTAAATGTTATTATTAATCAGACTCAGATAATTGCGAATATTGCTCCTCAGTCAATTGAAAAAGTTATCTACACAAAATGTATAGTTGTAAAAAATAAACTTATAAAAGGGGATAATAAAATATGTATGGATGTATTGGGGTTAAGTAGAAGATATGCGGATGAAAAGGGATATTCAGCTCCGTTATTAAAAAATTTAGAAAAGTTAGGTGAATTATTAAAAAAGAGAAATGATAGGCTGGGGTAATAAAGATGGCAATTATCGAACAGTTATAACTAATGAAGATATAACGGTATATAGAGTTTTTGGATTTAATGCAGATGTTTGTAACCAGTAGACCTGCTATAAATAGAACTCAAGTAAAGATGGATAGTGCTATTTTGCCAGAATGGAAAAATTCTTTAAAATATGAAGCGGAAATAGTTATACCTATAGGAACTGTGTTAAATACAGGTAAGGTGGAGCCACAGATAACTATGAGTGGAACAAAATTAGCAGGTGGATCAGATCAATTTCTTATGCTGGAAAATTGGGATTTAAATTGGAGAAAGAGTTAAAGGAAGTAGGACATTAGGAGGATGCATGATAGAGCAAGATTTTATGTTGCAATTGGATAAAGTTATTGCTATTTTAGAAGAGCGTTTAAAGAAAGAACCAGATAAACTTGTTATAAGAACTTTATATAACAGATATGTTAAAGCAAAACAGATATTATTAAATAATGAAGATGTTAATAATATTTTAATTAAGGGAGGATGCAGAGCATATCTTGATAGTTTTAGTGATTATATGAATCCAATGTTAATAGAAATGGATAAAGCCGAAAAATTACTAATAATATTAAAGGAAAGCCAAGGAGGATAGAGGATACTATTTATAAATATTTAATAGTAGTAAAAATGATAATATATTCTATTTGTAACTAATAATAACGAAATGTTTAACTAAAAATACAGTACGGAGTATCAACCGAAGACAACAGCCTTTACTATATGCGTCAGCGTTACTATAACCCTGAGATCAAACGTTTTATCAATCAGGACATAATAACAGGAAGCATAGGGAACAGCCAGAGTCTTAACAGATACTGTTATGTACAGGGAAATCCTGTAAGTATGACAGACCCATTTGGATTATTTCCATTGAAAAATACAGTAATGAATCTGTGTCATGCAATACTGAATTTTGCAGGAATGGCACCTGGGTTACTAGGAACAGCGGCAGACCTTATAAATGCAGGACTGTATGCATGGGAGGGAGACGCTGCAGGGGCAATATCGTGTCTGATATC
>JAFQLS010000044.1 GCA_017396555.1 Lachnospiraceae bacterium
AGTAAATTTTATTAATTTTCTCATAGTATACCCTCCATATATTCATATATAGTTTTTGCAACATCTACTCTTTCTTGTTGTGCAGCCGGACTTTGATCTGCTGGAATTTCTATTTTAAGCATAAATTCTGTTGTATAATCTCTAAGGTTATTTTCTTCTTCTACGTCTTTCCATGCAGAATTAATAAGACCACCTTCTCCTATTTCATCTCTAAATGTTGCAAATTGTACATTAATATTTCCCACTCCCGAATCCATATCTTTTGCAATATTTAACAGATTATCTTTTCTTGATGATAGAGTCCACTGCATAATTCCAAAGCCTTTTGCATCATAAGTTTGATAATCGTAATCTAAATCAATCAAATCATTATCTTCACCTGTGTCCTGCAAATTAGATTCCGAAAATCCTCCTTCCTTATACCAATTAGCCATTACCGCCGAAGCTAATTTATCACTAAATCCCATTCCTTCTTTTAAAAACACCCACGATTTTGCAAAATTAACTTTTTGAATACTATACAGTACGCCTAATTCTTCCATTGCATCATCTGTTTTCTCACTATTCAAAACTTCTTTATACTTAATATGTATATTTTTTATTTGACCTACAGTTTTTTTCAAATCACTAATATCAAATTCCTTATTATATACCCTACAAAAATTTTCCATAGCCTTTAATATATTGCCTGGTGCAGAATTTGCTTCTACCGATTTTTCATCCACATTTAAATCACTTTTGCTGTTATAGAATCCCAAATCACTTAAACGCTTTTTTAAGTTTGGATAACCACTTATTTCATCATTTATTTCTCTTAACTTATTAACAACCTCCACTCCATATGGATCATATTTATTCATTCCTACAAATTTTCTAAAATTATCAAATGCACCAACAAAATTACTATCAACTTTATCATCAAATCCCAAATTCACCAAAGCTTGCTCTACTTCTTTTTGTGCATCCGTTCCCATATGAAGTAAATACGCATACGGCGTTGTACACGCCGACGGTGTAGTACATGATGACGGCGTAGTACATGATGACGGCGTTACACACGCCGATGGTGTTGTGCAACTTACAACTGTCTTTGCTGTCGATGATGCACTCCCATATACCAGGGTTGTGCTTGATGTTATATTTGCGGTAGCTGATGATGATTTTGCAACTACACTTGTAGTCCTTGCTCCTGCACTTGTACTTGATGTAGTATTACTACCTATTGTACCTGTGCTTGTACTTGCAGCCAAAGAACTTGTTACTGGATATAACGTAGTTGTGCTGCCAACTGTGTTTACTGTCATTCTTTTGTCCTCCCTTTATTATATCTCTATTTATTACTAAATCAAACTTTATAATCAAACATTATCATTTTTCTATTTAAATGTCTCTTTATAACCAAATAGTCTTTTATAACGCATCTGCCATCCAGATATATCCTAACCTGCCACATGCCTTCTACTGTGTTTATACTCATACCACTTACTCGATTACCAAATACTATCTCCATACATGAAGAATATATATCCAATTCTCCAATCACACATTCCTCAAGATAATGTATTCTTCCATCCGGCTGAAATAATATATATGTTAGAGCGTGTAGATTACTAACTTTTAAAAGCTTCACACCAACACGTATATCAACATACTTATCATATATAAAGTCCTTTCTACACTTGCCATCTAAAATATAATAATCCTCTATTTTTACATCATTACAAATCTCATTACTATTATTTGGTACAGACCAGATTTCACCATTTTCATCCTGTATATACTCTAAAGCCCTAAAATCATTCAAGCGAATATTTCCATTTACTACATACTTATATCTGATAATATCCTTTTCACTCTCGCAATACCAAACATCCCTAACTTCATCATAAATCATCATACGAAACATTTGCTTCTTATCTATACCATAGGATAATAACTGCACATCCTCTATTCCATAGAAACTCTCTTCAAACTCGTATCTCATAATTATTTATCCTCTAAAATACTACTCCATAATTTCTCGTATTCGCTTACCATGACATTAGCGGAGAACCTGTCCATATTATTCATTAATATGTCCTGTTGTCTCTTTACTTCATCATTACTATCACTGATAAAATTATTTATCTTCTCTGCTAATTTACCGCTATTATATGGATTATACTTATACTTGTAGCCCTCTAATATTTCATCTAAGCCACCATTATTTGAACTAATCACGGGCAATCCCCTTTGCATTGCTTCCAATGCAACATATCCAAATGGTTCATATAGCGATGGCACAATTAGCGCGTCTAGTGAATCTAGGAAATTCTCTTTTCTTTCTCCCACACACCACCCATAGAATTTAACTCTATCTTGCATTCCTGCGCCTTCTATATATGCCAAAATTTTCTCCAGATACAAATCATCGTTTTTAGGACAGGCTATTCGTAACTCAGCATCAATATTTTTAAATTCCCTAACACATTCAAGAATACCTTTTCTATAATCCATTCTTCCAATATATCCGAATATTTTCCTACTATTTTCGTAGTTAGTATTTAATTTGCTGTGTCTTTTGTATGTTATCCCATCATATATAACAACTATTTTTTCTTCATACTCGGGATACATAGATGATAACTTCATCTTTTCTGCCTTTGATACGCATACAAGCACATCTGATATATCACATAGTCTTTCGAATTTTTCGCGTATATCATAATGACCTCCAAACGGGTCATCTTTAGGTGGTGGCTCTGGTGTAGGTACAGAATGCATAACGTATACAATTTTCTTATTTTTAATAATATCCTCGGTAAGACAGAACGCCAATTCAAAAAATTGAACAACCAATATATCACATTTAAGAGCATCTAACTTATACGCTTCATCTCTGTTCATTATCAATATATCCCTTTGTTCCATGAAATCTGTAGCATAAAAATCCTGCACCTGTCCATCAAGGTTCATATATACAAATCCTGTATCAGAATTCCTATATCTATACATCTCATTCATATATGTACCTGCTCCTCCGACCAGACATTTTCCAAGTTCGTTATTAATATGTACCACTTTGTAATTATTGCTGAAATTTAAATTAAACATATATCCTTCTCGTCCCCTAATATAATATTGGTTTTTCTGATATTATAAAGTTCCTTTTCTCCTTCACACCTAACAAATGCAACGGGTAATACATTAATATCTGAATAACTGCATTGTTCCCAAAAATTAAGAATAAAATAGCCCTGTTCATTTTCTGGTATATAGATATTATCAGTTGACATAACCTTTGTACCTTTTACTAAAAAGACCTGATTTTTATTTATACGTATCATTCTTATTTCTCCTAATTTGTAATTATCTTTGACTGTATGTATTACTAACCTATAAGCTTTCAAAATAGAACTCCAATGCTTGCGCAGTAACATCTGAGTTCAGTTTAATAAAATGTCTTTTAAGATAATAAAGGCATTTTATACCAAAATGATACATAAATCTCTTAACTTTTCAATCCAATTTCGATGAACGTAGGCAATTTTTCGATAAACGTAGTGATGTGTGTCGTTATTATTATTTCAAATAATCGTACATCCACTATTGTTATATCATATTTTATAAATATACCTCTTTTGTTTGTCAGATTTTTTTACCCCAAAAAAAGATGCAACTATTATCCGTCACATCTTTTCTATACATTCCTTATATACATTACGATTATTTTATTATATCCTTCACTACCTCCGAGGCAATTATTAATCCTACCACTGATGGAACAAATGCTATAGAGCCAGGAATAACCTTTCCTTTATCTCCTATAATATTCCGACTTAGCTTTCTAGGTTCTTCTTTTGAATACACTACCTTTAGTTTCTTTATTCCCCTATTTTTTAATTCTCTACGCATTACCTTAGCAAGAGGACACACAGAAGTCTTGTATATATCCGCCACTTCAAATTCTGCCGGATTAAGCTTATTACCTGCTCCCATACTGCTTATTATAGGTACACCTGCTTCACCAGCCTGTACCACTAATTGTATCTTTGCCGTTACAGTATCAACCGCATCTACCACATATGTGTACTCACTAAAGTCAAATTCATTCTTCGTTTCAGGAAGAAAGAAACATTTATGAACCTCAACATTACAATCCGGATTAATGCTATGAATTCTCTCCTTCATTACATCTACCTTGTCACGTCCAATAGCATCTCTTGTAGCTATTATCTGCCTATTAAGATTACTTTCACATACATCATCATTATCTATAAGCACCAGAGAGCCTACTCCACTTCTTACAAGAGCTTCCACAGTATATCCACCCACTCCGCCTATGCCAAATACTGCCACCTTAGCGTTAGCAAGCTTCTTCATACCATCCTCGCCAATAAGTAATTCTGTTCTTGAAAATTGTTCTGTCATCTTAATACTCCTAACTGTATATTCAGAAAAAGTCGATTACAGAAACCTCCATAACCGACTTTTAAATTCTACATTATAGCAAATGTGCTCTTAGCTCTGCGCCATCTACTGAACTAAGATATGCTGGTGCAATATCAAATACTGTCTTACATCCATATACACCCTCATTACTTAATCTGTATACCGCTCTTGCATAAGCAACAATAACAGATGCTGTAAATTCAGGGTTAGAATCAAGCTTTAAGCTATATTCGATAACATGCTTATGTTCACCATTCCAGCCTGTAACACCTGTTCTAAACACAAATCCACCATGTGGAATTCCACTGTGATTAGCCTTTAACTCTTCCTCAGAAATGAAATGAACTACTGTATTATAATCTGCAAAATAATTTGGCATGTTCTTGATTGTCTCTTCAATCTTAGCAAGGTCTGCACCTTCCTCTGCTACTACGAAACACTCTCTAAGATGCTTCTGTCTTGTAGTAAGCTCCGGATTAGAACCACTTCTTACAGCCTCCAAAGCATCCTCCATAGGAATTGTATACTGCTTACCATCCTTTACACCTTCAACTCTTCTGATTGCATCAGAATGTCCCTGGCTTACGCCTTTACCCCAGAATGTATAATCATTTCCCTGTGGCAAAATAGCATTTGCGTATAATCTGTTAAGTGAAAACATACCAGGATCCCAACCACTTGAAATAATAGCTGTGTGATTACTCTCTTTAGCTGTCTTATCAACATTTTCAAAATGCTCCGGTATTCTTGCATGCGTGTCAAAGCTGTCAATTACATTAAAGTATTTAGCATATTCCGGTGTCTGCTCCGGAAGATCAGTAGCACTTCCTCCACAAAGAATAAGTACATCAATATCATCCTTATAATTTAAAATATCATCTATAGAATATACAGGCACACCTTCCGTCAAAATGTTTACTGTATCTGGTTTTCTTCTTGTAAATACGGCTACAAGCTCCATATCAGGATTCTGCTTAATAGCACATTCAATACCTCTACCGAGATTACCATAACCTAAGATTCCTATTCTCATATTCTCAACCTCTTTCATATATTATAAAAACAAAATTTATTATAGCACAACTGTTTGACATTGCAATATTTTTTATTTGTTCTTTTAAAAAAAGAGGCTATAACCTAACGAATTTAATCGTTATAGCAACAGCCTCTGGTCTACATTTTAAGCCATACCATTTACAACTTTATATTTATATAGCATTTCTGCATGATTCTGTTCTTCAATCTGAATATCAGCAAGGAGCTTTCTTATTCTTGTATCCCCAAATAAAAATACCTTGTTGTCATATTCATGAGAAACCATTTTCTCTGTACCGATACAATCTGTTGCAAGAAAACAATCCGCCTTCTTATCTTCTGATTCAGATGTATACGTAGCAGTTGGTGCATAATCTCTTCCACTTGTATCATTGCAATCACACTCCGGAACATTTCCGGCTAAAACCTGACTAAGCGAATCATAATGCTTTTGTTCACTCTGTTTTAAACGGTTAAATAAATCCTTAAGAACATTATCCTTAGCTTCATTTGCATACTTCTCATACTTCTGCATGCATGACTGTTCCTGTGTTTGTAAATCCTTAATTGTGTCAATTTCTTTTTGCTGTAACATAATAAACCTCCAAAAATAGTTATAATAATCTAGTATTACAACTATTTTCTATTTTATACAAAATTACGCAAAAAGAATAATGCTCCCTCAGCCAACTCCTGTTTCATATCATACCAGATAATAAGCATAATTGTAAATCCACCCATCAAAGACACTAAATTTACTGCCAACGCAATATTAGATACGAGCGATACATCTTTGCGCCCCTCCAATGTATTAGGTATTGACACAAGAGAAAGTATTGTACCAACCACAGCTACAATGAGTCCAACATAATTAAAGCAAAACAAAGGGTATGAAGCAATGCCCACTATCAGTGCTACAATCGCAAGATTTCTTCCCTTTTTTCTAACCTTTTTAGTATCTTCTATTTTATTTTCTTCCATTTTATTTTCTTTCCTTTCTGCCCACATAATAATTATCAAGTAAGCCTTTCTTAACATCATAAAGCTTATCCGAAAGATCCACATACACCTTATTAGGATTAACCAGACGCCTTGTTTCATCCCACAGTGTATCAAGTTCCTTTCTACAATATTCCTTAATTTCCATAACACTTGGTGTTTCGTATACACATACACCTCTCTCGAATACAGGCACCATAATTTCTCTGACTGTGTATGTTCCACCTTCAAGCAAGGTCTTCTTCCAAGTTTCTATAGGGTCAAAAATCAATAAATCTTCATTTTCATTAAATGTCTCGCCTTCAAGTGCAATAATATCTGCAAGAATCTTTCCATTTTCTTTATCATACATACGAAATACTGTTTTATTACCGGGATTTGTAATTTTAACTGTATTCTCAGATAATTTAATCTTTGGAACGAATTCCTTCTTTTCTTCATTCCATATTGCAGCAAGCTTATATACACCACCAAATGCCGGACAATCCTTAGAAGTAATAAGGTTTGTTCCTACACCCCATGAAGTAATTTTCGCCCCCTGAGCCTTAAGTGTATCAATAAGATATTCATCAAGGTCACTTGATGCAGAAATAACAGCATCTTCAAAGCCTGCTTCATCCAACATTTTTCTTGCTTTTTTAGAAAGATATGCAAGATCTCCACTATCTAGTCTTATACCATAGAAGGTAAGAGGAATTCCGGCTTCTCGCATTTCTTTAAATACCCTTATCGCATTTGGAACTCCTGAACGCAAGGTATCATATGTGTCAACAAGTAAAATACAAGCACTAGGATAAAGGTCTGCATATTTTTTAAATGCTGTATACTCATCAGGGAAACTCATAATCCAGCTATGTGCATGTGTACCCTTAACAGGGACATCAAACGTCTGACCTGCCAACACATTTGAAGTTCCTATACAGCCACCAATCATCGCCGCTCTTGCACCATAAATACCCGCATCAGGTCCCTGAGCACGTCTAAGACCAAATTCCATTACTCCATCACCACCCGCAACATATACAACTCTTGATGCTTTAGTTGCTATTAAAGACTGATGATTAATGATATTAAGGATTGCTGTCTCAACTAGCTGTGCCTCCATAATTGGAGCAACAACCTTTACAAATGGTTCCATCGGAAACATAACCGTTCCTTCCGGAATGGCATAAATATTTCCCGTAAAATGAAATGAGCTAAGATAATCTAAAAAATCTTCATCAAAGATTCCAAGTCCTCTAAGGTAAGCAATATCATCATACGAAAACTTAAGATTTTTTATATACTCAATCACCTGCTCAAGACCTGCAGCAATGGCATATCCACCGTCATTTGGATTCTTACGGTGAAATGCATCAAAAACAACAATTTCATTTGAATTATTTTTAAAATATCCCTGCATCATTGTTAACTCATATAAATCGGTTAATAAAGTTAAACTTCTAGCCATTTGTAAAACACCATCCTTTTTTTACACTATTAGATTGATTATACCACTATAAATGTATTTTACAAGTGTCATCATTCCATAAAATCAAACATAAACTATATATTAATTCCACTTTTGCGAGGTTCTTTATGGATAACAGACATTATCTGGTTGATAAATATCATCCTCTGCCAGAGGACTATGTACCATACGATTTGGATATTGCTCCAATCCCATTTACCTGTACCATTGACTCACCAAAGCATCTGATGTGCAGAACTGTATTTGATTCTCTTTCAAAAATGCATAGTGACAGTCTAAAAGCGGGACTTAGTATATATGGCATTTCCGGCTATCGTTCTTATTACAGGCAACAGGAAATATATCTCGAAAGCGTTATTAAGAAAGGGCTTGCTCACACATTAAAATACATTGCTGCACCAGGCACCAGTGAGCATCAGACAGGGCTCGCGCTTGATGTAAGCTGTCCTAGAGTAGATTACGAGCTTGTAGAAGAATTTGCACTAACTCCGGAGGGAATATGGCTAAAAGAAAATGCCCCAAAATATGGCTTCATCATATCCTATCCCGAAAACTCATATGAAAAAACAGGTTACGCATATGAGCCATGGCACTTATTTTTTCCTTGTAAAAATTCCGGTTATTATGTATACTGAAATCTGAATGGAGGTTTGTTCCTATGATCAGATTCATATTAATTATTATTTTTTTAGTTATATTTTTTATACTGAGTATTCCATTGTATATTATTGAATGGCTCCTTAGAAAAACAGGACACATGAAGGTAGCTAATAAAATTGCCAAGGTAATTGTAGGTAACGGATTTAAATTCTGTTTATTTGTAAGTAGTGTCAAAGTTGATATAAAAGGTCTTGAAAATATCCCTAAGGATCAGGCGGTATTATTCGTAGCCAACCATAGAGGTTTCTTTGATATAGTAGCCACATATCCATACATACCTACCATATTTGGTTACGTTGCAAAAAAAGAAATCATGAAGGTTCCGGGGTTAAATTTATGGATGCACTTTATCAACTGTCTGTTCATCGACAGAAAAAACATGAAGGAAAGTCTTAAAACAATTATAAAAGGAATTGAACAGCTTAAAAGTGGTGTATCGGTATTTATTTTCCCTGAAGGAACACGTTCCAAAGACGGTAATATGCTTCCATTTAAAGAAGGAAGTCTAAAAATGGCTGAGAAAGCTAATTGTCCTATCATACCTATCGGTATACGGGGAAGCGGTGAAAGGTTCGATGACCAGTTTCCAAAAATTAGAAAAGGAACTGTTACAATAAGAGTCGGAAATCCAATTCACATTAAAGAGCTTGAAGCAGAAGAAAAAAAACATCTCGGTGCTTACTCACAGAAGAAAGTACAGGAACTTTTAGAAGTAATTGATAAAGAATTAGAAGCTAAAAATTAATTATAAAAATCATCTACGTTTTTCGTAGGTGATTTTTTGCTTTATTGTTGACAATTAATATCCATCATGCTATCATTACTACATTAGTTATGTAATGTGGTAATGATTTTTAACAGAAAGGAGGTTTCTGTAATAATGAAAATAGATTTTAGTGATGTCATTCCAATATACATCCAGATAGCAGATGCCATTGAAGATGACATATTATCCGGCAAGCTAAAAGAAGGTGATAAATGTTATTCACAAATTGTTATTGCAAAGGAACTTAACATTAATCCGGCAACCGCAGCCAAAGGCATACGATTATTAGTTGACAGAGGAGTTCTTGATAAAGTAAGAGGACAAGCAATGACAATAAGTGAAGGAGCTATCAAAATTATAAAAGAAAGAAAAAGCACTGACACGATAACAAAGCTTATAGAAAACCTAATAGAAGAATCCAACAAACTAGGAATCACGAAGGATGAACTATTAAATAAAATATCAAATAGTTACAATAAGGAGGCTTAAATAATGAGTAATTATTCAATAGTTGCAGACAATATCTGTTTTTCATATAAGAAAAAACAGGCACTTAACAACCTAAGTTTCTCTCTAAATGAAAATGAAATAATAGGCTTAATAGGTGCAAACGGAAGTGGCAAAACTACATTTTTTAACATTTGTAACGGATCACTTATTCCTAAATCCGGAAAATTAACTATCCTGGGCGAAAAACCTAATAACAATATAGCCCTCAATGGTGAACTTATCTACTCTAATTCCACCCTTACAGTAGGAGAGCATTATAAACTCAAACAAATCTTAGATTTTTACAATATTACATATCCACATTTTGATAAAGAATTTGCAAATAAATTATTAGATTTATTTAAGCTTTCTAACAAATCTACTGTTGCTTCACTTTCTAAGGGAAAGAAAAGCTTGTTGCACCTTATTTGTGCTTTATCAACAAGAGCTAAAATAACCTGCTTGGATGAACCTTTTATAGGCATCGATATCGAGAGTAGAAAATTGTGTTATGAAATTATATTAAGAGACTTCATCGAATATCCACGCACATTCATAATATCAAGCCATAATCTTACCGAAATAGAAGGTTTATTATCTGAAATAATACTAATTGATGATGGTTCTACTATTTTCTACGAGGACATAGATACTGTTCGCGAAATGATGTTTAGAGCCGATGGTGACAACATAGAAAATTATATTAGTGAGGATATAATAATAAAAAAGACGGGCGAACTTGGTAATTATCTTATTGCTAAAGGAAGCATAAATTCAAAACTCGCACAAGAAATGTCAGCTGACGGATTTAAGATAAGTCCTGTATCACCCGAAGATTTATGTATATATCTTACCACTAAAAATAAGGAGAGTGATTTAGAATGTCTATGGCAATAAAAAATACATTAAACCTAATCAAAGTTCAATTTAAACAAAAATACAAACTACTAATTTACTATGCCTATTTTCTTGGTTTCATAAAATTTATTACATTGTTGTTTTTATGTATAAACAATAACTTTAATTTTATTACAGACATAGGACAAAACAACATTTTTCTTTCCGTAATATTCATACCAATACTAGCAATATCCAGCAGTAATATTTTGAGAAACGAAGAACTTACTATGTATCCGGGCACCATAAGAACCCGTTATATAAGTCGAATACTAACTGATATTTTTTTAATTTGTTCTATCTATTTTATACTACTTGGAATAAATATTATTTCTGAAGGATTTATTTATTTACTTAGACTTACCGGTCAAAATGTTGGAACCGTGTTTTTATTTGATATTAAATACTGGCTAATTGCATTCGCAGTATATGTATCATTAGGAACATTGGTATATTTACTAATTGCCGTAATTAATACCTTTGCCGAAGTTTTACCACACATAATTAGTATTATTATTACAATGGTTATATTTCTTGCCGGAAGATTTGAAGTATTTTGCGTAGATACATTACTTAATAATATTTTTGATTTTCATTTTAAATTAGGTATGGGAATAGACAAACTTGTATTACATGCATTTATAGTAAATACTTGCTTATTCATAATAGGCGTAGCAGCAACATTCTTAACAAAGACATGGAAAAACACTATTTCGCCACCTAAAAACTTTATTGTATATTTGTTAGATATCTTCGTCCTTATATTCATATTATCAGGATATATCATTTATAGCGACTACGATGCATACGAGCCAAGTTATGAAGGTCGCACTATGGAAATAGAGATTCCTAATGAAATAGATTTAAATAACTACCCAAAAGAAATTTCTACAGATAATTATAATTTCGGAAAATTATTATATATTGTATCTCCTGACGAATATGAAAAATATTGGGAGAAGGTTGATATTTCAGACGACAAAGCATATGTCTGCATGAGTATGCGTCTTATTGCAATAAATAATAAAAACCTTAGTAAAAGAATTCTTGAAAATACAGAAGTTGACTTAAAAAATCAACAGCTTGTTAACACTAATAACGAAGACTATTATATCATTAATAATTTTCTAGGAAATATGTATCTATACACCAGCGACTATAACCTTCAAAACGATTATAGCTATATGGAAATCAAGGAATTTAATATGTTAACACAGATAGTATATAAATAATGTATTAAGGACAGCCATAACACGGCTGTCCCCTTTTATTTACATTAACGGCGCAAATAATCTCGATATCTGCTCCTTGAACCTCACAAAAAGACCTCTTCTCTCATAATTATACTTGGTTAACTCCTTACAGCTACTTAAATCCTCAAGGAACTGAGTTTCAAGCTTACTTGTAATATCTGCATTGTATATAACAGCATTTACTTCAAAATTAAGTGCAAAGCTTCGCATATCCATATTCGCTGTTCCATAGCTGCATACTATTCCATCAACCATCATTCCCTTCGCATGTAAAAAACCATTTTGGTAGGTATATACCTTAACACCTGAACCTAGTAAATCTCCCGCATAGGAATGTGTTACCCAGTATACAAACGGATGGTCAGGCTTACACGGAATAATTATTTTAATCTCAACGCCAGAGAGAGCTGCGATCTTAAGTGAATTAAACACGGCCTCATCCGGTATAAAATATGGCGAGTGAATATATATCGTTTTCTTAGCCTTATTAATGAGACGAAGATAATTATCCCTAATAGTCTGGTACTTAGAGTCAGGACCACTTGATATAATCTGCATACCTATCTTACCTTGTGATCTGTGATATTTATATCCAAAATATTTAGGATTCTTAAACAAATTTTCCTTTGATGCATAATTCCAATCAAGCATAAATCTTAATTGCAAATCATTTACTGCATCTCCCTTAATCTTAAGGTGAGTATCTCTCCAATATCCGTACTTTTTATCCACACCAAGATACTCTCTTCCTATGTTAAATCCACCAACATATGCACATTTTCCATCAATAACTGCAATCTTTCTATGATTACGGTAGTTAAATCTAAACTGAAATCTTCCAAGGTATGCAGGAAAAAATACTGCTACCTTAATTCCTGCCTTTTTCATTTCCCTTATTGTGCTCTTTTTTAAGCTGCTACCACCCATTCCGTCATATAAGACTCTTACTTCAACACCTTTTTTAGCCTTCTCCTTAAGTGGTTCCAGCATCCTGTTAAAGAGCTCATCTGTACGAATTATATAGTACTGAATATGAATAAAATTTTTAGCATTATTAATTTCATTTATCAGGTCGTCAAATTTTGCATTTCCATCGTTGAAAATATCTACAGAATTATTTTCTGAAAATACACTTCCTGCGCTCTCCAGGTTATATAAAACCAAATCCGAATACTCCTTAAGTCTGTCATCCTCAAGCTTAAATTCATTTTTAAATATTATATCTTCCTGCTTTTTTATAGCTCCATTTAATTCATCTTCAATTTCCTTGGTTCTAAACATCTTTTTCTTATGATAATCCTGCCCTATTACAATGTATAAAAAGAATCCCACTACAGGAATAAAATACAACACAAGAAGCCATGTCCATATATTCTTTGGATCACGGCGTTCAAAAAACACAATAACTATTGCGAGTATTATATTAATGCTAATACTGTTATTCCATATCCATTCCCATACAACTGAAATAACATTAATTACATTATCTAACATTTCATTCCTCCATTTTTATAAGTATAACATATTTTACTCAATTTAATAAAAATAATTGTATTTTATTTAAATAAATGTTAGAATGAAGTTTATGTAATGCAAAACAAAGAGGAGGAACACTATGATAACATTAGATCTTGGTACATTTGGAACCGTAATGCTAATTATCTTAGCAATTTTAGTTGTTGCTATTATAGTATTATACATACTTGGTAAAAAGGCTGAAAAGAAACAGGCTGAGCAAAAGGAATTGATGGAGCAGTCTTCACAGACTATGTCCTTCTATGTAATTGATAAGAAGCGTGTTAAACTTAAAGAAGCAGGACTTCCAAAAATAGTTCTTGAACAAACACCTAAATATCTTAGAAGAGCAAAGCTTCCAATAATTAAGGTTAAGGTTGGACCAAGAGTTATGTCTCTTGTATGTGAAGAAGAAGTTTTTAAAACAATTTTACCTAAGCAGGAAGTTAAAGCACAGGTCAGTGGTATTTATGTAACATCTGCAAGACGTATTCGTGGTCCACTTCCTGAACCAAAGAAAACAAAGAAAGAGCTTAGAGCTGAGAAGAAGGCTCAGAAGGCTAAGGAAAAAGAAAAAGCTATGAAAGCAAAACAAAAAGCTTCAAAATAAGTAATATTTAAGAAGGTGCCCATTACATCAATGTAATTCCGGCACCTTCTTTTGATTTAATATTAATTGTCATATTACAGTCTGATAATGGTTCATAATTAACCTCCAAAGAGTAATCTATAGAAAGATTCATTTCGTCACTATTATCATTTATATCAATCTTATTTGTTGTTATACCAATAAGCATATTTCCAAATGGCGTATTGTAATAGCTTATATTTTTTTTGCCCTCTTCAAATACCAAATGCTCATTAGTGGAGCCATTTCTAATAACCTCAATAACGTTATCATTTACTTTAATGGTACTTTTGTAAACCTCATTCGCTTCCTCTGATACTTCTTCATACATAATATAATGCTTACCATTTTTGTTGTAATATTTTCCCGGGGCAATCATTTCCACTGAATCTTCCTGCGAATCTGAATTGTGCAAACCATTTATAGAAATAATAATATCCTTTTGCATACTGCCTCCTATCTAAATTAATATTCCTCAATATTTATCTGATGTATGTAATCAATGTTAAATGGCATTATAGAATTGGCAAATTTTTTGAATTTTTCTGCTATATCACTTACATAAAATTCATACATTTCATTTTCATACTGATGTTCATCACCGGCTGCTATACCTTTTTCAATTAACAATTCCTTAAGGCTTAGTGCCGTCTCATATGCCGGATTAACAAGATTAACGTTATCTCCAATAATCCTGCCTACAGTCTTTCTAATAAGAGGATAGTGCGTACATCCAAGAATCAGTGTATCAATATCCTTTGTCTTCAACTCTTCAAGATATCTTTTTGCAATCTCATCTGTTACAGAATCTTCTAACAAGCCCTCTTCAACTAATGGAACGAATAACGGACAAGCCTTGCCAAATACAGTTATATCCTTGTCATTCTCATGTATAACATTCGTATATATATTACTGTTAATGGTTGCCTCAGTTGCAATTATACCAACACGCTTATTCTTAGTATTAGCTGCTGCTACCTTTGCTCC
Source organism: Lachnospiraceae bacterium (assembly GCA_017396555.1). Lineage (GTDB taxonomy): Bacteria > Bacillota > Clostridia > Lachnospirales > Lachnospiraceae > RGIG1934. Next base: position 15,132 of record JAFQLS010000044.1, read on the forward strand.
CGGCTTAACTACTCCGATTATAGGAATGTCTATTTCATCTCTGATTTCCTCAAGTGCAATGGCACTGGCTGTATTACATGCAACCACTATAGCCTTAACATTTTTACTCTTTAAAAACCTTATAATCTGCCTTGAATATCTTATTATATTTTCTTTTGACTTACTACCGTATGGAACTCTTGCCGTATCACCGAAATAAACGATTTTTTCATTTGGCAACTGTCTGATTATTTCGCGTGCAACCGTCAGTCCGCCAACACCCGAATCAAACACTCCAATTGGAGCAAGCGAATCTTTATTTATATTCATTTCTTCATTTCCTTATAAAAATATTTTATTATATTCTACTCTATTGAATAACTTTTTGCAACTTTGGTAAGAATTTTATTATCAAAAACAAGGAGATTATTTTAAATGAAAAATTTTACACTACTTATTTTATCCATAGCTATTGTATACATAGTATCCTGCATCAGCATAGTTAAAGGCGAAGACAACACCAAACAATTGCAAGAAAATATAGCTTCAAAAATTGTTAGATTTCACATAATTGCTAACAGCGACAACGAAGAAGACCAGAAGCTTAAGCTAAAGGTAAAGGATTCCGTTATTACATATACACAAAAACTACTTAAGGACAGCAAAAGCCTTGAAGAAACCTGCAAAATAATAAATGAACACAAAAAACAAATACTTGAAATTGCAGATAATGTTATTCGTGAAAATGGATATGATTATTCAACAACTATAACTTATGAAAATTGTTATTTCCCTGCTAAGACCTATGGTGATATTACTTTTCCTCCCGGAAATTACAATGCCTTCAATATTCGTATCGGCGAGCATAACGGAAAAAACTGGTGGTGCGTTCTTTATCCTCCTCTATGCTTTGTAGATGCCATTCACTCAGTAGTTCCGGATGAATCAAAAAAAGAACTGGAAACCATTCTTGGTTACGAGGATTATAAGGCATTAATTTACGGAGTAAATGATGAAGCTTATAATGTTAAAATCAAATTCAAATTCCTTACTTTTCTAAACTAAAACAAACCCGCTGAAAGTAATAATATATGTTTTATTACATACTTTCAGTGGGTTTTATTTACTATTCTATGCTTCTTCTGTTAAATTTTCTATAATTGTCTTTTCCTGATTAGATATATGTTTCTTGAGAGCCTTCTTAGCAAGTGTAACATCATTTGCTTCTATGGCTTCAACAATCATTTTATGCTCTTCAACTAAAATCTCTCTCTTAGCCTCGTCCTTTATGTACTCAAGTCTGTATCTGTACATCTGCTCACGAAGATTATTAAGTATCTGGATAAGTCGGTTATTCTTGCTTGCCTTATAAATTACATCATGAAAGGCTTCATCCTTCTTTGCTATCTCTGTCAAATCATTTGCGTGAGCTGCTTTTTCAAATGCCTTTGCACTCTGTTTTAACTGTTCCAATTCTTCTGCATTCATTCTCTTGCATGCAAGTTCAATTGTAAGTCCCTCAAGTACTCTTCGTACCTCCAATACATCCTGAAGATCACTTATCGTTATCGATGCAACAATAGCACCTCTTCTTGGCAACATTATAGCAAGTCCTTCGAGTTCAAGCTTTCTTATAGCTTCTCTTACGGGTGTTCTGCTAACTCCCAACTTGTCTGCTAACTGAATCTCCATAAGTCTTTCGCCCGGTGCCAACTCACCTGTTAATATTGCTTCTCTTAAAGTATTAAACACTACCTCTCTAAGTGGTAAATACTCATTTAACATTCCACTAGTATTCACAATAAATCCCTACCTTCTATCTATATTGTACATTTCTGTTACAAAAAACTGCTTTCCAAGTCCTGATGACTTTACATTCTGAAGTGCATTTTCTGCCACATCTTTATCTTCAAAGAGGCCAAAAACTGTGGGACCACTTCCGCTCATAAGAGCATTTATAGCTCCATCATTTATAAGGCTTCTTTTAATTTCTCCTATTACAGGATATTCCTCCTGGGTAACTGTTTCTAAGACATTTCCAAGCTTACCTGCAACTGCATGTAAATCTCCTGCTCCAATATCAGCTATCATTCCATCTATATCAGGATGATAGGTAAGCTCGTTAGCTCTAAGATTCTCATACACAAACTTAGTCGATACACTGATTGACGGCTTAATAACAACCACGTAGCAATTTGGCATAGGCTTAAGTGTAGTCAACTTCTCACCAATTCCCTCTGCAAGGCATGTACCTCTAAGAATGCAGTATGGAACATCAGCACCAATTTTTACTCCTCTATCCATTAACTCATTCTTTTTAAGACCAAGTTCAAACATCTTATTAATTCCAATCATAACGGTTGCCGCATCACTGCTTCCGCCACCCATACCCGCTGCAACAGGGATAAATTTATCAAGCTTAATTTCAATCCCCTGCTCTATATTAAATTCATCCATAAGAAGCTTAGCCGCCTTATACACAAGATTATTTTCATCAGTAGGGAGAAAGCTAAGATTAGTGTACACTCTTATGCCCTTCTCCTTACTTTTTTTAATCTTAATATAATCGTACATTTTCACTGTCTGCATTATCATTCTTACTTCGTGATATCCGTCCTCTCGCTTACGAACAACATCCAGTGCAAGATTTATTTTTCCGTATGCTTTTAATCCAATTTCGTTCATTTTATCCCATTCCACATTAATAAATTAATTTACAATCTTATCTAAGTGTACTATATTGCCCCTCCAAATGCAACCTGTTTTACCACTAGCAATTTATCACCGGGATATATCAAATCACTTTGTAAATTATTTATTTTCTTAATGTTATCCACGGTCGTATAAAAGCTCTTTGCTATATTCCACAAAGTGTCTCCCTCTTCCACTATATGAACCACCATACCCGGCATGTTTTTTATTATATCCATATCCAGCGGTTCCTCTTTAATGTCAACTATTACATTTTCATAAATAGGATTTACTACCAGAGTATCTAACATAATTGATGCCCTAATTTCTATTTCATCTGAGCTAACCATATCAGCGGTAAGCTGTTCCAAATATGTCTTAATATAATATTTCGAATTCTCATCTATTCCCATTACTTCAATGTTATGTTCAAACGGAATTATTACCGTTTCATTTCCAATAGGTTGCTTATCATTAGATGATGCATACACAATATTCACTTCTAAAATACCACTTATATTTATGCCATTTTGAACAACTATCGTATCATCTATCTTTACATTTCCACTTACATTGCAAATCTGTAAAATATGATTTTCATCAATTTCCATTCTTATTCTTTCAGCCAGCTTGTATTTAGACTGATTTTTTGTGAGTAAATTTTCAAAACAGCCTTGTTTTTCCTGTATTTTATAATTGACATATGGAGAATATATATCGGTAATAATTTCTATCTTTTCTTCGTTGTACACTTTTATATCCATATCAAGCGATGCATCTGTACGAATTAATCTGTTTTCTCCATCATAATCTTTGTAAATTTCCGGTTGAGTATTTACAAGCTTCAAATCTATATTAGGTATCATATCGGAAGATACACCTGCTACATCCAAGCTCCCATTAAATGGTATTGTTTTCTCAAACCACTGTAATGGCATATGCTCCTCTTCCGGTTCATACATAATGAACATCAAAAGCTCGCCACTAACATTTATCTTTTCTTCCTGTAGCTTTGTCTGAACATTTCTGGCATCCATATTACTCCATATAAGCTTACCAATATTAGGTTTACCCATTGGTACTTCCGTCTCTTCCTTTACACGAAATACATCTTTCTTACTTACTATCATTTTCATAACCTGAAGTGGTCTTTTTATATAATCTGTATCTTCATTTCCACTAATATCTATAATCGCATCCTCATCATAAATATCTTCTGCTGACGCCATAAATGTCACTATCGCTCTTACATTTATTTTTCTTGAATTAATTATGGAAATACTTACATCTTCAAGAGCATAATCAACATTTATTACATCATTTTCTTCTATACCTTCAACATTGATAACCTCGTCAAACGGAATATTCCCCTCCATACAGCTCACTGCTACCGACTCTAATGAAACGTATAAAATTTTATATGTAAGCTTTCCTTTCACCAACACCTTGCCATCAAGTAATTTAACACTGTCTATTGTAATCCATGTTTTATTTCCAACAATTCTGTCTATATCCGGTTTAACATCCTGTACTATGAAATCATCATCCAGAGTAATCTGTATCATTTTATTGTCTTTTATCCTGCTCATGTGAACATTTGATTTTACTAATTCCATATTCTGCCTTCCTATTCAAATAATACTGTTTTATCGATATTTTCAACCTTTATCACTATATATGGATAAGTTATTACATCATTTACCTTCTCTGTTTTTACAGGCCCCTTTAACATGGTTTTTACACAAATAGAAGTATCTGTTTCATATATATCCTCAAGTGTAATTCCATATCCCGTTGTAGGTTGTGGTCCATATCCCTTAACCATATACAAATATCCCTTATCTTCATAGTTTAAATTAAATATTTCTTCCTTGCTGTCATTAATTAATTTCATCAATTCCTCTGGTACATCTTCATCCTCCACTATCGTATATTCTACGTCTCTTATTTTTTTATTACTGGTCTTTTCTATACTGCATCCATATGTTGTACATAAAAAAATTAGCACCAGGACAATATATAGCTTCTTCAATATCCCACCATAATTCTTTTTTTAATTTATATGCATTTATCAATACAAAAATGACGGTTTCAATAAACCGCCATTAAATTATTCTTCACTCAAGTATTTAATTGCCATATATGCGTATACTGCGCTTCCTATTGACAAAACATTTTCATCAAACTTTACCTTTGGATGATGCAACGGATATTCATATCCGTTTTCCCTGCTTCCTGCTGCAAGGGCAACCATAATAGTAGGTATTTTATGGCTTACATAAGCAAAATCCTCTGAACCACCGCCCGAAACCTTTCCTGACGGACTCATAACTGTGGTTAATTCTGCAAGATATTTTCGGGCACTTTCCGATAAATGCTTATCATTTATAAGTGTCGGTGCCCCACTGTCAAATTCTGTGTATGCAGTTGCTCTGTATGCTCTCGCTATTCCATTAGATATATCACATATTCTGTTTTTTAAATATTCTCTTAAATTCTCATCATAGGCTCTGATACTTCCTTTCATAATAGCGGTATCAGATATTACATTTGATGCCTCACCGGCCTTTAGCGAACCAATTGTTATTATTGCCTTATCAGCTATTGACATTTCTCTTGCCGACAGCTCCTGCAAACCAATTAGTATATGTGCCGCCACTATTAACGCATCTATTCCATCCTGTGGCATTGAACCATGACAACCCTTTCCCTTTACATTAATTGTAAAATAATCTGCCGATGGCGCGCTTACCCCGGGCTCAGACACTATTACAGTTCCTTCTTTTATTGATAATCCACTTAATACATGAAGCATCATACCTGCATCTACCTTAGGATTATCAAGCACTCCATTTTCAATCATATCCCGAGAGCCGGCCAACAATTCCTCTGCCGGCTGAAACATAAGCTTAACAGTTCCCTGTAATTTATCTTCACATTTTTTTAATAGCTTAGCTGCACCAAGAAGCATGGCTGTGTGCATATCATGCCCACAGCCATGCATATTTCCGTTTGTGCAAGCAAAGTTCTCGCCCGACTCCTCCTGTATAGGCAAAGCATCCATATCCGCTCTAAGGAGAAATACTTTATTACTATTGTTATTCTCACCTATTGTTGCTACAATTCCTGCTTTTCCACAATTTTGTGGTATATAACCAAGTTCTGTTAATTGTTCGGCAACAAACGCTTTTGTTTGTTTTAAATCAAATCCAACTTCCGCATATTCATGTAGTGTACGTCTTATGGATATAATTTCGTTTTCGTATGAACTTGCCTCTTGCAATATTTCCTCTGCTAACATATTTATCTCCGTTTCGTCTTGATATGTTAATAGTATGAACGAAATTTGAAATAATATTTAGCACGCACTGTTGACAATCTTTAAAAAAATATATAATAGTTAGAAATGAATAAGAAGTTTATTTTACTAGGTACTGGATTTATCGCAATCATATCAATTTTATTTACTACATTCTTTATCTTTTCTAAAGATAATCTCGAAACTACTTTAATTGTTAATAATGATACTACAACTACATCATTTTTATCCACTACACAACAATTTCTTCTTGAAATTAGGTAAGCAAGTCATTCTATATAGATAAATCTAACTAAAAGTATGACCTCATCCAAGCACAATATAATATACAGAAGGTAATTACAACCAAATACATAGCGTCTTATAAAATCACCAGACAACCTTCGGCAAATACCGGTACTTTGTCGCGTGAGAATCAGTAGAATTAAGGTTGGATATGTATGCGAAGCATATACGGATATTCGCAGTGGCTTAGAGCAAGCTTGCTTAGCTTCTAAGCCGCTGTGAATAGGCGTAATGCACCGCAGGTGCAATATCCAACCGTATCTAAGCAAACGCCTAGCGACATTAGTCCCGCTGTTTCCTTTGCCGAGAGCGAGAGCGTGTCGGATGTGATTTATATAAGACGCTCAATTATAAAGAAAAAAATAGTTCCAAGACATAAGTCCCGAAACTATTTCATTATTCTACATATTCTTAAGCGGTACCAAATACTGTGCTCTACGATTCTCCTGTTCAGCCAGATAAGACTGATCGGCAGAAGAATGAAGCTCCTGCATATATAAATGATGATTTTGCGAAATCTCTTCGTTATTTTTACCAAGTAAAAGCATTGCTATGCTTGAACACTGGTCTGCTGCACGTTCAAGATAAGTAAGTACATCAAGGAAAATAAGTCCGCCATTAACAGAACATATACCTTCACATAAACGATCTCTATGACGATTCTTAAGAAGCAAGACCATATCATCAATTACCTCTTCCAATGGTTCAATACGTCTTGCAACATAATCATTTTCATCAGTCATAGCCTCAATTGTAAGTCTTAAAATCTCAGATACAGCATCATTAATAATAGAAAATTCTTTTACAGCCACTTCCGAAAAACTAACATCTGTATCCGCCTTTTTCTTAGCAAGCTCATCAAAGTTAGTAGCATAATCACCAATACGTTCAATGTCACTGATACATTGCATAAGCATATTATTATAACGCTTGTCCACTGCATTTTTTATGTGACCCGAAAGCTCTATCAAATAATTGTCAGCCTTATCCGTAAAACAGTCCAGCTTTTCTTCTAACGAATATATTCTCTTTGCTCTGTCTGAATCATATTTTTCAAACTGCTGCATACTAAGTTCAACATTTTCCTGTGCTATTTGTGCCATATTAATTGCAATTTTATTAACCTCTGCAAGTGCAAGTGGCGGCGTAATCATAAGCTTTGTATCAAGGGCAGCAAGCTCCGGATACTTCTTTCTCTCTGCCTTCTCATCTGAATCATCCTTAACAATTGCACATGCAATCTTAACAAGCAGACCTGTAAACGGAAGAAGTACAACAGCTGTTGCTAAATTGAATATTGTCTGGAAATCAGCAATGGTTCCACTATCCACTACACCTGTCCATAAATCAGGCATAAATCCTACTCTACGCAGAATAGTCATAACAATCATAAATACAATAGTTCCTATTGTGTTAAATACAATATGTACAACACCTGTACGTTTTGCATCCTTAGATGAACCAATTGAACATACAATAGCGGTTGTTACACAAGTACCAAGATTAATACCCATTATTATCGGATAAACCAATTCAAACGTCATAGCACCTGTAGAAGAAAGTGCCTGCAAAATACCAACCATAGCAGACGAACTCTGTACGATAACTGTAAGTACAAGACCCATAAATATTCCAAGAACTGGCATATCAGAAAAATGACTGAGTGCATCTGCAAATGCCTGAGAGCTGGAAAGTGGCTCTACTGCATCCGTCATAGCCAGAAGTCCCATAAAGAGAATTCCAAATCCAAGTGCAATCATACCAACATTTTTACTGCTCTCTCTTTTTATAAACATAACACAAATGATACCAATAATCAAAGCTATCGGTGCCAATGTATCCGGCTTAAAAAATGTAAGAATTGAGTCTCCTGAGGATTCAATATCCATCAGACGAATAATTTGTGCTGTTACAGTTGTTCCAATATTAGCACCAAGAACAATACTTACAGCCTGACGAAGATTTAATATACCTGCACCAATCAAACCAACTGTTAATACTATAGTTGCTGTCGAACTTTGAATAACTGCGGTTACAAGAGCACCTGTTAATACCCCTAATAGTGCATTTTGTGTTAATTTACCAAGTACATTTTTGAGGGTATTACCCGAACTTTGCTTAAGTCCATCTCCCATAATCTCCATACCATACAAAAACATAGCAAGACCACCGAGAAGCTTAATAATCATCAAAATTGTTTCCATAACTTTATCCTATACTAAACTATACCTTTCATTTGTAAAACAGCTACTACATTATATCATCATCCATCAAACCATCTGACATAAATTCTCGACCGGATACACGTTTTCTTTCTCGTTGTTGCTCAACCATATCAGACAACATATTTTTTACATTTTCAGAATTTTTAATTCTTTTTATGTAAAAAATAGGTGTGGACTTATCTGCAGAGTTACATTTTATAGTTCCAAGTCCAAATAATCTCTGCTCGAGACTTCTCTCAAGTGTCATATCCATAATTCTGTACAAACGAATTTCTTCTTCATTGATATTAAACAATCCCGATTTAATCATCAACTTTTCTTCTGTAAGCTTGTACTTCGTAAATGACCAAGGTAAACCAAATATGGTTCTTTTTCTCTCAGTCCATACATACTGTGTCTCTTTTACTTCACTCATAAGTAAACCTCCCTTGTATGATATTATTTAATCATATTGTTAATCATATCAACTACTTCCTTACCAAGTTCTGCTGATTTAGTATTAGCATCCTCAAGCGATGTACCCTTAACACCAAAGTAGAACTTAACCTTAGGCTCTGTTCCCGATGGTCTTACACATAACCACACACCATCTTCCATATCATAATACAATACATTTGAAGAAGGAAGACCTGTTGGTTTTACTTCACCTGTTGAAAGTTCTGTGATTGTACCCTTCTTATAATCTCTTACTGAAAGAACCTTATATCCACCAAACTCTGTTGGTGTATTATTTCTAAGAGTCTCTAATATTTCCTGTATCTTCTGTAAACCTTCAATTCCTTTTAAAGTAATTGTCTTAATATCATCCTTATAATAACCATATCTTTCATACATAGCTAACATAGCATCCCAAAGAGTCATATTCTTTGTTTTGTAATATGCTGCTGCTTCACAAAGTGCCATAGTTGCAACAATTGCATCCTTATCACGTGCATGAGTACCAACAAGACATCCATAGCTCTCTTCAAAACCAAAAAGATATGTTCCCTTACCAGACTCTTCAAATCCCAAAATCTGTTGGCCGATGAATTTAAAACCTGTAAGAACTTCTATAAGCTTTGCACCATAATATTCTGCAATAGCATCTGCCATATTAGTAGTAACTATAGTCTTTATCAATGCACCATCTTCTGGCACACCCATCTTTTCCTTTATCTGTGAAATCTCATAATCTGCAATAAGACATCCAGACATATTACCTGTAAGTGTAATATATTCACCTGTTTTAGAATCCTTCACATACACACCAAGTCTATCGGCATCAGGGTCAGTTGCAAGTACTATATCGGCATCCTTTTCCTTTGCAAGCTTAAGCGCAAGTTCAAATGCTTCTGCTGCTTCCGGATTAGGATAGCTTACAGTTGGAAATTCTCCATCCGGTAACTCCTGTTCCGGAACAACATATACATTCTCAAAACCAATTTCCCTAAGAATTCTTCTTGCCGGAAGATTTCCTGTTCCATGTAAAGGTGTATATACAATCTTAATATCCTTCTGTGCTTCCTTGATTGCCTCAGGATTCTTAACCAGCTTCTTTAACTCTTCAATATATCTGTCATCTACCTTAGAACCGATAACTTCATATAAACCGGCTGCCATAGCTTCCTCTTTAGAGATAGTTTTTACAGTAGCAAAATCCTTTACTGCCTTAACCTCATCCATAATATTCACATCATGAGGCGGTGTTATCTGTGCACCATCCTCCCAATAAACCTTATATCCATTATATTCAGGCGGATTATGGCTCGCTGTTATATTAATACCGGCTATACATCCAAGTTCTCTAACTGCAAATGATAATTCAGGAGTCGGTCTCAAACTCTCAAATATATAAGCCTTAATTCCGTTTGCTGCAAGACATACTGCTGCCTCATTAGCAAATTCCGGTGACATTCTTCTTGAGTCAAATGCTATAACAACACCTCTTTCACTTCCGCCAACCTTATTAATATAGTTAGCAAGACCTTGAGATGCTTTCCCTACTGTATATATATTCATACGATTAAGCCCGGCACCGATGATACCTCTCAATCCAGCTGTACCAAATTCAAGCTCCTGATAGAATCTTTCTTTAATTTCCTTATCATTCCCTCTTATACTCTCAAGCTCTGCTTTAGTTGTCTCATCAAAATGTGGATTACTAAGCCATTCCTCGTATTGTTCCATATAATTCATTGTAGTTCTCCTTTCTCCCATGATTGTTTATCATGTCAGGGTCATATCTTTGACCTATTCTTCAATTTTTTCTAATTCAGGTAAGACAATGTTTACATCATTGTTATCATCTGTTATTTCAAGTGTATACATTTTAGCCTCGTATCCTGAACGTCTAAGAGTAATTACGCGTGTACCGGATTCTTTTTTAAAGCTTACCGGTACGACTCCCTTATAAACTCCATCAAAATATACTTCTGCATCAACCGGCGAATCAACTCTTATCTGAGCCTCTGAGGTTTCGTCGCCGTCATCTTCATCTTCATCATTTTCGGTTTCGTCATCAGCTTCACTCTGCATTGATAAATCTATTGTTAAGGATTCATACACAGAATCTACAACTATTGTTGCATTGTAAGTCTCATATCCATCTGCTAAAACCTGAATTTTATGTGTTCCATAAGTCATTTCTACAAAATCATCATGTGATGTTACATTTCCATCAACCTTCAATGTAGCCTCTGACGGAAAAATATCAAAACTGTAGTTACCATATCTCTCTGCTTCATCCTGAAATTCGGTAAGACTCAGACTTATCTCAGAGTCTCTCTTAACAGTAACTTCTTTAAATCCTCCCTGACCATTATAGGTTGCCATAACATTATAGGTTCCCTCCGGTGCAACAATTTGCATATCTTCTGTAATTACCACCATCATCTTTTTACCAATTTCTATTATTCCACCTTCAAAATAATCTGTATTGGTAAGATTAATATATCCATGACCACTTGTAACTATAATAGAATTTAACCTTTTGTCAATACCTTTGAGCGTTAATACATCGACTGACTCTATATCAGACAATTCAATCTGAACTCCATTTGACATAACAATAAGACTATCATCAAATGTATACAACTCTCCTTTTATTTCACATGTCATATCAGTTTCGTTGTATTCAAACGCGGTTACCCTGTTGTATTCAAATGCCTCTGACGATATGTACAACCTTGTTAGCTTGTTCTTACTATTAACATAATAAGCATCGACAATTTCTCCTATCTCAATCTGAGACATAGCAATTATCTCACCATATTCATTCTGCACATCGCAACCACCTGTATATGTAAGTATATACTTTTCATCATCAGTAAAGCTTTTCAAAACAACCTGCATATTCTCTGTATCAACATTCAATACAAGTGCAGTATCCTTTACATCATAATCAGCATTTTCCGAAGATTCTTTCTCTTCAACCGAGGTAGTTGGTAATCTCGGAATATCATTTCCACTATGTATAGATGGTTCCTTCTCACTTGAACATCCTGTTAATAGGAATATAGACAAAGCAATCAATGCCAATGTACTTTTATAAATTTTTCTCATCTGTGTTCCTCATCTCCATCTGAGAGTTATTTTTACACATTAACCATTATATTATATACCAACATAAAAATATTGTCATTAATTTTTTTTTACAAAAAATTGACAAATTTCTCTCTTTGCTCCATCTGCTTATGAACCAAAATCAATTTCTCCATATTTTTGCTGTGCGTCCATGCTTTATTAGCATTATAATAATGATTAACAATCTTACGAAACTTCTCAGGATACATTATAAGAATCTTTAATAACTTCCTTTCATCCTTTGAAATACTATTTTCCTTTTCATAGCTTTCAAGTAACAGCAGCCCTAAGTCTACATCCCAATTATTTTTTTCCATAATCTTTCTAAGAAAATAATATACATCAACTATTTTTAGATTCACACCTGCAAAATCAAAATTTACTATAATATCCTTACCGTCTTTTTTATTTTTCATCACATTATGATGATTAAATTCACCATGAATAATTTCACCCTTGGTTATAGCCGCCTGATACATACTTTCGTAATTAGACTCTGTTAACAGCTTCACGGTGTCTTCACATTTTCCATAAAACGAATCAAATTCAGACAACAACTTTATCTCAAAATCAGATTTATGTCTTTTTTTTCTTATAAAATTTCTAACTCTCTTTAGCTCTATGTTATATCTTTTGTAATTTTCTATAAGACTTTTATCAGGAACAATATCCTTAATGTCAATTTTTCCCGAGGTCATTCTATGAAACTTTCCAAGAAGTCTTACTGCATTGCACATACTATCTTTATCCGAAAACTGACATTCTAACGCATCGTACCATCTTTTTATTATAAAAGAGTTCTGCATACTATCCTTTGTAATATAACTATTTTCATTATTCATAATTATGTAATCTGACAGAATACTTCCTTCATTTTTTAACATTTCATGAATCTGACCTTCAAAATTAAGTCTTTGTTCTGATTTAGCACACTCTTTCAGTATATATCTTTTATCATTTTCTATCAGAAGAATTCCACCTCTAACTTTTCCGGTAGATGTTATATTCAAATCATATTCCTGTAAAACATCTAATTCTCTATCTATCAAAAAAATCCCCCCTTACCATTCTATGTTTATGAATGATAAGGGGGAATTATTATAGATATTTTTTTGCTTCTTCAAGTAATATTTCTTTTTTATTTTTTTCAGGCTCATCAAGTACTATTTCAAGTAATTTTTCCAAAGTTTTTCCAACCATTTCTCCACGCAAAATTCCCAGTTCAAGCAAATCCTTTCCGCTTATATCTAGATTTCTTATTGTCACGCACTCATTCGCTCTACAAATCTCTTCATAAAGGAGCTCTGCGTTCTGAAGTATAGGAATATTTTTTTCTATGCTTAACGGACTTTTCCCTTCTATATCTGCCCTTTTAAGCTTCAAAAACATAGGATATATATCCTCTCCAACCTTATTCATACTTCTTCTTATAGATTTCTTTCCATCTGTCAATGGATAATCATGATACCTTACAAGTCTTGTAACAATATCAATTGTCTTATTATCCATCTTGAGGTTCTTAAGGATTTTTCTTGCTATTTCGCTTCCTATTTCTTCATGTCCGTGAAAATGATCAATCCCTTTTTCATCTGTTGTTCTGGTTGACGGCTTACCAACATCATGCAATAAAGCTGCCCACCTTAAATACTGATTATCTTCTATGCTTGTAAGCACTTTTATCGTATGCTCACCAACATTATATATATGATATATTGAATTCTGTGGTGTATTCATCATATCATCAAACTCTGGCAATATATATCCGGTTATCCCCGTATTATACATCTCCAATATCATTTGCGGATTTTTTGAAACCAACAGCTTAATTAGTTCTGTATGAATCCTCTCTTTGCTTATCATTTTAAGATTTTCTGCCAGTTTAACTATGGCATTTCTTGTATTTTCTTCAATACCAAAACCAAGCTGTGCCGCAAACCTCACAGCACGCATTATTCTAAGTGCGTCTTCATTAAATCTGTCCTCCGGATTACCTACACACCTTATTACCTTACGTTGTAAATCTCCGATTCCATCAAATTCATCTACGAGGCCTGTTCTATCATTATAAGCCATCGCGTTAATGGTAAAATCTCTCCGCTTTAAATCCTCCACGAGATTAGAAGTAAACTCTACATCATTTGGATGTCGTCCGTCTTCATATTCACCATCTATTCTGTAGGTGGTTACCTCATAACCAATATGATTCATCATAACCGTAACCGTACCATGCTGTATTCCTGTGTCAATTGTTCTGGTAAATAATTCTTTTACCTGAAATGGAAGTGCATTAGTTGTTATATCCCAATCCTGAGGTTCTCTACCAAGCATAGCATCTCTTACACAACCGCCAACTGCATATGCTTCAAAACCATTTTTCTCAAGAATATCAATGATTAATTTTACGGATTTTGGGAGAATAATCCTAAGCATAAATGCACTCCTTTCATATTTTTAAACCTTAATTTTAGTACGCTTTACCCCAATATACCATAGATTTAGCAGGCTTTCCACAGCACACACATGTATCTGAAAGCTTTTCCTGATTAAATGGCATACAGCGTGATGTTGCCGTTGTCTCTTCTTTTATCTTATCCTCGCACTCCTGATTTCCACACCACATAGCTTTGACAAATCCAGGTTTATTTGCAATTGCATCCTTAAATTCTTCATAATTTATAGCTATAGATGTATGAGCATCTCTATGCTCTCTCGCTCTTTCAAGCATTTCCCTCTGCATATTTTCAAGAAGTTCTGCAACCTTCTCTTCCAAATCATCAAGAGCTATACTAATCTTCTCTCCTGTATCTCTTCTTACAAGAACTGCCTGATTAGCTTCAATATCCTTAGGACCAATCTCAACTCTGACCGGAATACCTCTCATTTCACATTCAGCAAATTTCCATCCCGGACTCTTATCAGAATCATCAACCTTGACTCTGAAATTAGATAGTCTTTCCTTAAGCTCTGCTGCCTTTTCAAGCACGCCTTCCTTCTTCTGCATAATAGGAACAATCATAACCTGTGTAGGCGCAACCTTTGGTGGAAGAACAAGACCATTATCATCACCATGAACCATAATAATAGCTCCTATAAGTCTTGTTGTCATTCCCCACGAAGTCTGATGCACATACTGTAGCTTATTTTCTTTATCTGTATACTGAATATTAAATGCTTTAGCAAATCCATCACCAAAGTTATGGCTTGTACCTGACTGTAATGCCTTACCATCATGCATAAGTGCTTCAATTGTATATGTAGCCTCAGCTCCTGCAAATTTTTCTTTATCTGTCTTTCTGCCTCTTACAACAGGCATAGCAAGATATTCTTCACAAAAATCAGCATATACATTTAACATCTGCTGTGTTCTTTCTTCTGCCTCTTCTGCTGTAGCATGGGCTGTATGACCCTCCTGCCATAAAAATTCTCTCGAACGAAGGAATGGTCTTGTTTCCTTTTCCCATCTAACCACTGAACACCACTGATTATAAACCTTTGGTAAATCTCTATATGATTCTACATCATTTGCATAAAAATCACAGAAAAGAGTCTCTGAGGTAGGTCTTACACATAATCTCTCCTGCAATGGATTAAGTCCACCATGAGTTACCCATGCAACCTCTGGTGCAAATCCTTCTACATGATCCTTCTCTCTCTCTAAAAGGCTCTCCGGAATAAACATAGGCATATAAACATTCTGCACACCGGTTTCCTTAAATCTTCTATCAAGTTCACTCTGAATGTTTTCCCATATGGCATAACCTGCGGGCTTAATAATCATACATCCCTTAACACTCGAATAGTCTACAAGTTCTGACTTAATTACCACATCGGTATACCATTGTGCAAAATCAACATCCATAGATGTTATCGCTTCTACTTTTTTGTCCTTTGCCATTGTTTTTCCTCCTTCATCATAAGCTGCTCTATAATAACATAGCCAACCGGTCCAAGAATCACACCAATTATACCAAACAGAGCATACCCTATATATAAACTTATTATAGACATAATAGGTGATAAACCTATATTATGTCCCATAATTCTAGGTTCTAAAACCTCTCTAGCTATATAGCATACTACAAAAACAAAAAAAATAATAGCACCATTTTGAAAATTTCCCACAAAAAAATAATACACCGACCATGGCAATAGTATAATCCCTGCTCCAATCATGGGAAATGCATCTAAAAATCCTATTATTATGCCTAATAACAGTGCATATTTATTTTTTATAATATATAATCCTGTTACACATACAATTGCTGTTACACTCATCACTATAAGTTGTGCTTTGATATATGCCGAAAATACCTGATTAAGCTTTGCAATTATTCTATTTACTTCGTCTGCATAAGGCATTGTCTTTCTATACTCATGTATCTTTTTTCTGTCCTTTGTTAAAAAATATGCTGATACAAGCATGGTAACAATAAATACTGCTGCATTTACAATTGTCGTCACCGTTTTCATTGTACCATCCATAGCATATGACACCAGCTTCTCTTTATTATCCATAACAAAATTTCTACATCTGTTACCCAACTCATTTGGCAACCCCTCAATCAAATCACTTCCCTGTAAATATATCTGATATGTTAAATATCCAAATCCTGCCACTACCAGACTTACAAATACAACAATCACAAAAATTATGGAAACGGTTTCATTTATCTTCAATTTCAAATTTAAAAATTTTACAACCGGACTTATACAACCTGAAATCAAAAATGCCAGAAGAAATGGCAAAAATAATGGTAACAGATATTTCATAACCAAATAAACTGATCCTGTCACAATTATTAATTTAATTAGAAAAGCATATTTTGTATTCTGCATCAATCATTCTCCCCAAAATAATAATATAATTATTATTTACAAAAGAGAATTTTTCTATGCAAAAAGCCTTGGCTTCACACCAAGGCTCCTTGCTTTTATTAAATTAATTTTAAAATTGAAATTTCTCAACATTTCTTTCAAGCTTATAAGATACTTCTTTAAGACTTGAAGCCTGTTCCGAAACATTTTCAACTGTTGCTGTTACCTCTGTAACTGACGCTAATGTCTCCTGAGAGCTTGCTGCGTTCTCTTCTGCAATAGCTGTAAGATTCTGCACTACATCTATTACCTTAACTCGTGCATCATCTAACTTATCAATACTGTTCGCAAGAAGTTCAACACTTTCAATCGAATTATCAATACCAGCCTTAACATCTGAGAAACCGGAACCTGTCTTCTCTACATTAATACTTTGCGCATCAATAATGTTACGAACCTCTTCCATAGTTGCAACTGCCTCTTCTGAATCACGGATTAACAAATCAGTAATCTCCTCAATCTGACTAGCCGACTGATTAGACTGGTCAGCAAGCTTCTGAATCTGTGCAGCTACTACTGCAAAGCCACGACCCTGCTCGCCGGCTCTTGCTGCTTCTATCGAAGCATTAAGTGAAAGCAAGTTTGTTTCTTTTGCAATGCTTGCAATCATTAAGGTAGCTTCCTTAATTTTAAGTGCAGATTCATTTGTAGTATGAGTCTGTTCATATATTCTTTCAATTTCTTCTTTAGTCTTACCATTAGTAACATATAACTGCTGTAATGTGTCAATTGCTTCTTCACCGGCCTTCTGCATAGCATGTGCATTAGTTGAAAGCTTCTCTACCTGTCCTACAGCCTCTTCTACCATCTCACCAATAAGAATAACATTCTCTGTAGCCTTCTGTGTTTCCTCAGCCTGAGAATTAGCACCTTCTGAAATTTCTCCAACAGCTTTCTCAACCTGACCTATAGCCTCAGTTGTCTGATTAGCACTTAAGCTAAATCCTTCTGCTGTGTCATTTATAAAGTCAGCTTCATCTTTAATCTGACCTATCATATTAAGAAGTGATTCACGCATCGCAAAAACAGAGCGTGCTATTTCACCCGTCTCATCGTTACGTTTTGCAAGTTTTTGTTCATTACCAGTTGCTCTAAAATCAAGATTGGAAAGATTGGCTATTCCCTTATTCAACTTCTTTATAGGAGCCACAATCAATAACGAAACTAATATTCCGAGAACCGCACCACCTATAATTCCTATGATAATTATAGTAGTGATAGTACCATTGACTTCTCCAAAACGTTCCTTCGGAACATATTTTTCAACAACCGGCATCAATAATGCAATTGTTATCATTACAACCAAAATAACTGTAGTCTGCACTGTTAATACTAATTTTGTTGCAATAGAAAAAAGCAAACTCTTAATACTTGTCTTTTTCATTTTTGTCACCCTTTCACTTTATATAGTCTTATATAAAAATTTTACTATATTTCGACATTTTTTTCAATTACACAGTTATCATTTTCCAATATATTTTACACCTTAAATCTATAGCCCATGCCCCAAATTGTTTCTATATATTGTGGCTTTGAAGACGAGTATTCTATCTTCTCTCTAATCTTCTTTATATGTACTGTTACAGTAGCAATATCTCCAATAGAATCCATATCCCAGATACGTCTAAACAACTCCTCTTTACTAAACACTTTGTTAGGATTTTCTGCTAAAAATGTAAGCAAATCAAATTCCTTTGCCGTAAGAAATTTTTCTTCTCCATTGACCTCTACACGTCTTGCAGTTTTATCTATCTTCAATCCTCTTATCTCTACAATATTATTAGTGTTAATACTACTTCCTATAAGTCTTTCATATCTTGCTAAATGAGCCTTCACACGTGCAACCATTTCCCCCGGACTAAAAGGCTTGGTTATATAATCATCTGCTCCTAAACCAAGACCATGTATCTTATCTATATCCTCTTTTTTAGCAGAAATCATAAGTATTGGAACATCCTTAACCTCTCTTATTTTTCTACATATCTCAAATCCATCCACTTCCGGAAGCATAAGATCCAATATATAAAAGTCAAATTCTTCGTTTAAAGCTTTCTCTAATCCATTAGCTCCACTGGTTTCAATCTCTACTTCAAATCCGCTAAGTTCCAGATAATCCTTTTCAAGTTCTGCTATGCTTAATTCATCTTCTATAATTAGTATTCTATTCATTGACAACCTCCGTACTTTAAATATATTTTCTTATTACAATATGCAATGTCGTTCCTTCATTAATTTTGCTTGTCGCCCATATTCTACCGCTATGTTCCTCAATAATCTTCTTGGCTATTGATAAACCGATGCCACTTCCACCCTGTTTACTATTTCTTGAAGCATCTGTTCTGTAAAATCTATCAAATATTAAAGGCAGATCCTTAACAGCAATTCCTTTTCCATTATCTTCCAGCTCTATATGAATAAAATCATTTTCATCATTTATTTTTAAATTAATTATTCCTTTTTTATTGCCTATATATTTAATTGAATTACTTACAATGTTATCAATTACTCTTTTTAATTGTTCTGCATCAGCAATAATTAAAACATCTTCATTAACCAAATTAGTATAATTAAATTCAATTCCTCTTTGCTCTAAATCTATTCTAAGCTCGTCTGCACAATCTCCAAAATATTCTGCCACATTAATTTTCAAAAAGTTATATGGTATTCTATTATTGTCAATATTTGAATATACTGTGAGTTCTGCAATCAACTTATCCATATCATTTGTTTTATTATAAATGGTCTTGATATATCTCTCCATTTTTTCCGGTGTATCTGCAACACCATCCATTATTCCTTCTACATATCCCTTTATAGTTGTGATTGGTGTCTTCAAATCATGAGAAATATTACTTATAAGAATTTTATTCTCATTATCATGCATAAGCTTTTGTTCTACAAATTCCTTAAGACGCAGTCTCATGTTTTCAAAATCTTTGTATATACCTCCAAACTCATCATTCTTATCATATTTTAATTCAAATTCCAGATTCCCATCTGCAATATTTCTAGCTGCCTCACTAAGCTTTCTAAGCGGACTCATTACACTTTTGTAAATCCATAACACGAGAACAGTTCCCGTTATTACTATAATAATAAGCATTACAACCATATTTTCTCTAAGCATATTTCGTATCTGTTCTCCATATTGTTCACTCTTAGTCTTGAGCTGAACTTTACTAACAAAAACTATAAATGCATACATCATAATAATAGGTATTATAGTAATTATTACATATGAAATCTTTAGCTTGTTTTTTAGCTTCATATAGTATCAGACCTTTCAAATAATCTAATATCAATTCTAACATACATTATTTCATATAACCACTAAACAATTTATTAACTTATTTCCACAAAAATAGAGCTTCGCAAAAGCTATATTAAGACAAATTTGAAAATAAAATTACAAATCTGCCAATTAGCATCTGCGAAGCTTAGTAAACAAACTATAAATACTTTTTAAGTTCTTCAACCTTGTCAAGCTTTTCCCATGGAAGGTCAAGGTCATTTCTTCCAAAATGTCCATAAGCTGCTGTCTGCTTATAGATTGGTCTTCTAAGATCAAGCATCTTAATTATTCCTGCCGGTCTTAAATCAAAATTTTCCCTAACAATTTCAACTAGTTTTTCATCTCTTAACTTTCCGGTTCCAAATGTATCAATCATAATTGATGTAGGATGAGCCACACCTATTGCATAAGATAACTGAATTTCACATTTATCTGCTAGTCCTGCTGCTACAATATTCTTAGCAACATATCTTGCAGCATATGCTGCTGAACGGTCAACCTTTGTACAATCCTTACCAGAAAATGCTCCACCACCATGACGGGCATATCCACCATAAGTATCAACAATTATCTTTCTACCTGTAAGCCCACTATCACCATTTGGTCCACCAATTACAAATCTTCCTGTTGGGTTAATAAAGAACTTTGTATTTTCATCAATGAGTTCCTTTGGAAGAACAGGCTCGAATACATATTTCTTAATATCTTCATGTATCTGCTCCTGTGTTACGCAAGCATCATGCTGTGTAGATAATACCACCGCATCCAAATGCTTTGGCACACCATTTTCATCATATTCAACAGAAACCTGTGTCTTTCCATCCGGACGAAGGTATGTAAGTGTTCCATTCTTTCTAACCTCTGTCAGCTTAAGGGCAAGCTTATGAGCAAGTGCTATAGGATATGGCATATACTCTTCTGTTTCATTTGAAGCATAACCAAACATCATACCCTGATCTCCTGCTCCAATAGCTTCTATTTCCTCATCAGACATATTATTTTCTTTTGCCTCGAGTGCCTTATTAACACCCATAGCAATATCTGTTGACTGCTCATCAAGTGCAACCATAACTGCACATGTATTTGCATCAAAGCCTTTTGCGGAGTCATCATATCCTATTTCACGAATAGTGTCTCTTACTATCTTCTGTATATTAACATTTGCCTTCGATGTAATTTCTCCCATTACAAGAACCATACCTGTTGTAGTACATGTTTCACATGCTACTCTGCTCATTGGATCCTGCTCAAGCATCGCATCTAACACCGCATCAGATATCTGGTCGCAAATTTTATCAGGATGTCCCTCTGTTACTGACTCAGATGTAAATAGTAACTTTTCCATATTCATCTTCCTTTCTGTACTTTAGAATTTTATAGTTTTATAAATAGAAAAAAGTCCACATTTTGCGGACTTGAATTCAAGGTATCAAATCCTCTTATTGATCGATTACTCGCTCAGGCTGGCACCTTTCCATTCCGGGGGTTGCCGTGGTTTCACAGATCCTTGTATCTCCACCACTCTGAATAAGAGAAATATTCTATATGAACTTTTCTATATGATAAGATACATTATTGTATCCTATATGTCAATGGTTAATTAACCCACTTTTAACTTAAATTTCTGAATATCCTTATCTGAGGAAACCTTATCAATAGTTGCTCCAAGTCCTTGAAGCTTCTTTTCAAAGTTCTCATATCCTCTCTGAATATACACAATATCAGATACAGTTGTAAATCCGTCTGCTGCAAGTCCCGCAATTACAAGTGCTGCCCCTGCTCTTAAATCAGGTGCATTAACCTGTGCACCGGTGAACATATTAACACCATTGATTATTGCAGTATTACCTTCTACTTTAATCTCTGCTCCCATTCCAGCAAGCTCATCTACATATTTAAAACGATTTTCAAATATACTTTCTGTTACAACACTTGTTCCATTTGCAAGTGCAAGTGCAACAACCATCTGTGGCTGCATATCCGTAGGAAAGCCCGGATACGGAAGAGTCTTAACGTGAGTATTGTTCATTTCCTCTACACCAACAACTCGAACAGCATCATCATATTCTTCTATACGACATCCAATTTCTAATAACTTCGCTGTAATAGCTTCTAAATGCTTAGGAATAACATTCTTAACTAAAACATTTCCTCTTGTAGCGGCCGCCGCAAGCATAAATGTTCCAGCTTCTATCTGGTCGGGAATTACTGAATATTCAGTCTTATGGAGTTTCTTAACTCCTTTAATTCTGATAACATCAGTACCTGCGCCCTTGATATTAGCACCCATACTGTTAAGCATATTAGCAACATCAACAACATGTGGCTCTTTAGCTGCATTTTCAATAATTGTTCTACCCTCAGCAAGTGTAGCCGCAAGCATAACATTAATTGTTGCACCAACAGATACAACATCCATATAAATGTGATTACCCATAAGGTTTTCCGCTTTAGTTATAATCTTTCCGTATTCAATATCAACCTCTGTTCCAAGAGCTTTAAATCCCTTGATATGCTGATCAATCGGTCTGCTACCAATATTACACCCACCAGGCAACGCTACCTCGGCATGACCAAAACGCCCTAACAGTGCACCAATTAAATAGTACGACGCTCTAATCTTTCTAATATATTCATTATCAACAATAACAGAATTAACAGTTCCACCATTAATTCTTACACAGTGTCTGTCAACTCTGTCAACTATCGCTCCTATTTCCTTTATTGCTTCCAATAAAACATTAATGTCTCTAACATCCGGAAGATTATCTATAACCACAGTTTCATCTGTCATAACTGCAGCCGCAATAAGAGCAAGTGCTGCATTCTTTGCACCACTTACTTCTACTTCGCCATCTAAAGGGGTACCACCCTTAATAATGTATTGCTCCATATTGCACCTCTATCAAATTATTATATATAAACAACTGTAAATATTCTTTCTCAAAAATGTAATTTAATACATTCCCATTGATTATATCACGAATCCATAATTTGTAAATGCATTATATTTTACAATTTTATTACGAAATACAAGCAATTTATTGTAAATAATTATTAGGATTTTGCTGTACTCCCCATACTAATATCTCAAAATGTACATGAGGGCCTGTACTATTACCTGTATTACCGCTTCTTGCAATCTGTTCATACTGAGCAACTGTCTGACCAGGATATACTAACACTTCGTTAAGGTGTGCATATCTGGTGTGCTTACCATCCGGATGTGCAATTTCAACACAGTATCCATAGCCATTTCTCCAACCGGCACTGACAACTGTACCACCACATGAAGCAAATACAGACGTTCCAATTGGGCAAGCCCAGTCTATACCTTTATGGACAGTTCCCCATCTTGCTCCATAATCTGATGATAAATATCCTCCATATATCGGTTTTACATATGTTGGTGGTGTAAGAGTACCAACCTCTACAACCTTAGCCACTGCTTCTGTAATAACCTTTTCCTCGAGAATCTCCCTGTTAATCTCAACACCGTTCTTATATGTTATCTCGGCTGTAACATTTCTATATCCGGTTTTACCTTCATTAAGTACATTTTCATAATTTGTGTATTCATTATCATTATATACATATTCTACAGGTAGATTAAAATCCTCGTCAAAATTCTTAATCTTACTAACAAGTACAGACAACTCCGGTTCCGGAACAGTTACGATAAGTTCATCACCCACACCAATAAAACTGTCCTCTTTAAGACCTTCATTCATTGCCAACAATTCTGCAAGTCTTAAATCAAATTTATCAGCTATTACTGATAAACAATCTCCTGATTCAACTACATATATCTGGTTCTTTTCCTTTTCTTTGGTAACCTGCTCAATAGCTTCTTCAACAGAAATCACCTTGGAGCTGTCTACATAACACTGAGTAATCTCAACATTTTCCTCAAATGTAATCCCTGACATTCCAAGCTTAATTTCCTTCTCTTCCTCTTTGTCATTCTTCTTATCTGTGGAATTTCCTTTTTCATCCTCACTTGAAGCTACTGTATTCTTATCTGCTGCTTCAATATCAGCAGAAACCATCTGGGATGTAAGTGTAGAATCAGAATCTCCAAGTGACACAATGTCAACCGTAAATTTGTTATTCTTATTATACTTAGCCGTAGCAGCATCAAACAACGCAACTACATCCTCTTTGCTCGCAAGTGTAACTGTAAATCCATCAATATTTACCATATATGCTTCACTCTTAACATCTATAGTAGCATCTGATAACACGGCATACATTGATTCCACAAGCTTGTCATTACTATCTATTATCCCTGTAACCTTATTCTGTTTGTATATCTTAAGCTCAGTATCCGCAAAAGTAAGTGTCTCACTCTCAGAATTCATCTTACGTCTTGCTTCCTTAAAAGCCTCATTAATTTCCTCTTCAGTTCTTGCTGCTCCAACCTTTTCACCATTAAGTTCAGCCACAAAATACCCCTCACTCTGGTTAGCCTTTGCTGTATACACCCAAGGAGAAGCCAAAAGCATAATAAAACAGCTTGATATAGCTGCTGCAATATAAGTTATCCTAATTTTTTTACTTCTTTTAGTTATCTTTTTCATAAAAATAAACCTCTTTTTAAATTTAAAAAAAATTTAACATTTCTGTAACAAACTTATTTTAGCAATAAAAAGAGGTTTTGTAAAGCATAATTATAATATTTCCAATATTTTCTCTATAGTTTCTTCAACATTTAATCCATCCTCAGACACAATGTAGTCTGCATACTTCTCATAAAGCGGACATCGCTCCTCATAAATATCCTTCAAATCCTGTCCTTCTTTAAGAACTACGCCTCGTCCTTTTATATCGTGAAGTCTTCCTGATAAAGTTTCATACCCTATTTTGAGATATAAAATCTTACCTATATTTTTATAATGTTCCATAGCTTCTTTGCCATATATAGCACTTCCGCCGGTAGCAATTATACATTTATCTCCATCAATCGAAGCATTAATTCTATTTTCAATCTCAATAAAACCCTCCACGCCCTCTTGCAAAATTATCTCTTTAAGAAGGCGTTTCTCCTGATTTTGAATTATAATATCAGCATCTACAAATGTATACCCTAACATTTTTGCCAATATAACACCTATTGTACTTTTTCCTACTCCCGGCATTCCTACCAATATAATGTTATTCATTTTCTTCATCTTTCCTTCTGTTTTCAAAATATACAAATCTGTCTATAGCATCAAGAATATTAGCAAAATTTTCTCTAGGCGCAACATCAATATATTTCTTAAGTATTTCTATTTCCCTGTCACGCTTATATTTTCCATAAAATATATCAAATAGATTATGACCTCTTACAAATATTCTGATATTTTCCATATTATCCTTAAGATCCTGTTTGCTATTAATTCTTACATTTTTAAATTTGCACATTCTTTTCATACTTGGCAGTCTTGAAAGGTAGTCCTTATATTTCTGCCAAAGGATATTATAAAATTCTTCTTCATTTTTAATAACACCAATTTTAGCCATTACCTTTGGATCAAGAAAATAGTTTTCAAATGAATAGTACTTTAATACAAGTACATTCTTAGGTGTTACCTTAGGAAGATTTGCTATATCCTCTTTACTTCTTTGCTCATAGTAGCTACAAAGCTGTTTTACAAGATGCTTCGGATTCTTTCCATCAGAATCTCTTATCATAAGAAACTGATCCTTAAGATAGAGCTTATTAATATATTTAAGATTTGCATATGTCTTAATATTTGTACAGCTATTTGTTGGAATAATTGATATTCTCTGCAACATTCCTTTATCATCATATATTTCAGAGTAATATTTTTCCAAAAGTAACGGAAGTCTGTTACTATCCTGCTTACCCTCTACAATGAATACAAAGCTAACATTCATCAAATCATTTGCAGTATATCCAAGGTCGTCAAGAATTGCATCTATGTCCGGATTCTCCTTAACAATTGTATAAAATTCTTCATCCAGATAAATCTGTTTAATCTGCTTTGAAGAGAAATTAAATATTAAATTTGGTGAATGTGTTGAAAACCAAATCTGATTTTTCTTTGACAGTCTAAATAAAATCTCACTCGCAGTTTTCTGTAATTGAGGATGGAGATAAATTTCCGGGTCTTCAATCATAATTATACTCGGAACACTATTTTCTTCACTTATGTATGCTTCCAGCAGCGAAAGCAAATACATACTTCGCATACCTGCACTCATTGTAGATAAATTAAGTGTAACATTTCTCTCTTCATTATGAACAGTACCATATAATTTGAACATTTCATCCGGATTACAAATAACCTGATATTTAACATGGTGCATAGGATATCCATTGTTTCGAAGGTATTTATTAACAAGCCCTTCAAAATTATCCATTTTCTTGCTAAACACTTTATACTCGAGAAGCTTAGCAGTTTCCATTATATCAAGGTCAGCCGGTGATTTCTTATTAATTGCTCCTATACAGCTAAAGCACTTATTACAGCTTTTTGCAGTGTCAAACATACATTTATTCTCATGCATTTTATATAACTCACCATCGCCCTGAAAGCTTAATAACGCATCTTGAAATTCCTTTATATTTCTCGCTGAATCAATAAAATAAACCTTTGGGAAAACTTCCTTTATATAATTATTATTTCTCTTAACACCATCATCATACCTAATCTTCCCGTCTTTATTCATAATGAATGTAAAGCTTAATCTGCCATCAACAAATGATGGAAGCTTGCTTTTGAAATCACTTTCCCACAATTCTCTTCTCTTATATTTTGACACCGCACCATTGCTATGCAAAATCTCCATATCATTTTCGTCATACTCAAGAGTCATTGCAATTTCAATATTCTTACCATATTCATTAAACTGCTCCGGCTTAATTTGGCTCATTCCTGCAACAGCCTTAATAGCATCAAGAACAACCGTCTTACCGGCATTATTTTTACCTACAAGAATACAGGCACTATCAACTTCTGTAATCTCAAGATGTCTTATCGACTTAAAATTATCAATACTTATTGAACTAATTTTCATACTGCCTCCATTTCCGAAGCGATTTACGTTTCAGCTTACTTCTTTATGCTATATCCGAATTTGCCGATTTTCTTTCCCATTGTGAAATATTCCCCATGCGAATACACAATTGGATTAGCCAATGATAAATCAAATTTGCCTGTCTCATCCATATATTTTTCATCGGCATGTACAGCTAATACTTCTGCCACAAACATATCGTGAGAGCCATATTCCTTTACCTCAATAACTCTACATTCTATGTTGACAGGGCTTTCCTTAATCATAGGAGCCTTTACATATGTCGCTTCCTCTTTAGTCAGATTCATTTCTTTGAACTTATCCATATCTCTGCCTGAACGCACACCACAAAAATCTGTTGCATACACAAGCTCCTCAGTAGTAAGGTTAATAACAAACTCACCTGTCTTCTTTAGCATATCATAAGAATGTCTTTCCTTTCTCACAGAAATATACGCAAGCGCAGGATTTGTACAAATCGTTCCTGTCCATGCAATTGTTACAACATTATCATTTCCCTCTCCATCTGTTACTGTTACCAATACTACAGGTAATGGATATACCATATTACCCGGTTTCCAAGTCTGTTTCATTTTAACACTAGCCTCCATTTAATTTGATATTGCTGCCATAAGGGCAGGTATTAATTGTTTCTTACGCGACACCATTCCCTTTATTACTGCCGAATTAATGTCAGGAACTATTCCAAATGCTTCTTCTATGAGCTGACCTGCATTGTCACCTACATACAAGAGCTCTGTGGACTCTTCTAAAATATTTGTAAGCATAAAGAAAATATCCATTTCTCCATGCTCCTTATACGCCTTATCAAGATATTTTATCAGTCTGTCTCTTATCGCATCCAAATCCTCTGCCGTCATTGCATTAATCTGGCCGACTCCAAAATCCAGACCATCGGATGAAAACTTTTTGAAATCCTGATAGAATATCGCCTCCGAAGATTTCTTCTTAAGGTTGCTTCCCGCATTAAACATTTCCTTTGCAAATGTTTCCGTATCTATATCTGCAATTCTGGCCAATTGCTCTGCTGCCATCTTGTCAATTGCCGTACAGGTAGGTGACTTATACAAAAGCGTATCCGAAAGTATTGCCGCACACAAAATTCCTGCTATCTTCTTAGGTACCTCAATTCCTTTTTCAAGATACATCTGATAAACTATCGTAGCAGTACAGCCAAGCGGCTGATTTCTAAAATACACTGGCGAAATAGTTTCAATTGCCGCAATTCTATGATGGTCTATTATCTCAAGAATCTCTGTACTGTCTATACCCTCCACAGCCTGACTTTTCTCATTGTGGTCTACAAGAATAACTTTTTTCTTATCCGTATCGAGTAAATCTCTTCTGGAAATCATTCCCACATACCTATCCTTGCTGTCAAGCACAGGAAAATTTCTAAATCTCTTCTTAGCCATAACGTTTCTAATATCATCAACAAATTCACTCGTATGAAATTTGATAATATTTTCTCTTGTCATAAAATAGCTGATAGGCATACTCTGATTAATAAGCCTTGCCGTTGTAAATGTATCATGTGGCGTAATAATAATTGTACAATTAATCTTCTTGGCTTCTTCAAGAACATCATCCTGAATCTGTGCATTATTACAGGCAACAATACATCCTGCCTGCATCTTAATGGCACATAACTGCGACTCAATTCTGTTACTTAAAATAACCAAGTCATTTTTCTTAATTCGCTGTTCCATAAGCTCCGGTGCAGCCGCCGCAATATGTACTTTACCCTCAATATAATAGCTTTCCGGATTACCGAGGATTATCTCACCATCAATAGTTTCTGCTATATTCTTATACTTTGTATGGGCTGTCGACAAAATATTATTATCATACACATCCATATAAGACTCTGCTATGTCATCAGTTGTAATCACCCCTTCAAGTCTGTCATTCTTAGTAATAGGCAAGGTTACCACATTAAGCTCTTTCATTAGATTCCAGGCTTTTTTTAGTGAAATACCTCTATCTACTCCGGCAGTCTCTCCTATCTTAATATCATGAATTTTTGACCTTATATCATTTACATAAACCGGAAATTTTACGTCAAATTTCTTAAGTACATATCGTGTCTCCTCATTTGGCTGTCCTGCCATCTTAGGAACATATATATCTGTATTTTCGCTCAGATTCTTTAATGTTGCATATGCTATCGCCGAACAGATACTATCTGTATCGGGATTTCTATGACCTATAACACTTATCTCTTCATTTCTTAATGGCATATCTGTCAACCCTCTCCTTTTTATTTAATAACAGAAAAACTTTTCACCCACTACATAATTAGTGTGGATGAAAAGTTTTCTGTTAAATCTTCTCTTTGTGGAAGGGCATTATCATTTTTCTTTGGAAACAAAAAACCTAACACCACAATAGCTATCATAATAAATGTATAAATAAACAGAATTAGAATATATTTTTTTGCTCTAGCGCTTTCCACATCTTTTACTTGATTCTTACTTTCTTTTTTCATTTTTACGTCTCCCTTTATTTCTAAATTTCTCAAGTCTTTTCAATAACATAGTTGCACTTAAAGAACCGAAATATCCAAACACGATATACACCGGTACATACACAAGTGCTGTATATCCAAACATAAGCATCGCCGCCGGCATAAAATACACACCTAAAATAATGGCTATATACCATCTGAAACCATATTTTCTGGTGCTTAAAAAACATGCTATAAATGTATAAAATGGATATACTCCTACAAGCAACATCCTCATAACAGCTTCCCATAACTCTAACTTATCCGCGTAACTAACATTGAATACAAACGGAAACAAATAATAAAGTACACAGCCAAAGCCTAAAAAAATATATAACTGCTTATAAAATTTCTTTTCCCTTAATTCTTCCTCTTTAATAGAAATCTTTGCCATTTTAGTCAACCTTCCTTCTATACCATTCTATACTATATATCAAAAATATACAAGCTTAATTACTCAAATGATTATTCAAATTAATTTCATAAATATTGTGACAACACCATTAAAATGTTTTATAATAGTACAAACTATAATTAATGTATATGGAGGAATAATTAATGGAAATCGAAAAGATACATCTATTAGCAACCGACATTAAAAATAATATCGGTAAAATCATTATTGGAAAGTCTCAAACTATCGACTTTATGTTAGCAGCTCTTATTAGCGGCGGACATATATTGTTAGAGGATACACCGGGAACCGGTAAAACTATGTTGGCCAAGTCTCTTGCCAAATCTATAACAGCAGATTTTTCAAGAATACAGTTTACGCCTGACCTTTTGCCTTCTGATATAACAGGTCTTAACATCTATAATCAGAAGGAACAGGAATTTACTTTTATTCCGGGTCCAATTTTTACAAATATACTTCTTGCCGACGAAATAAATCGTGCAACACCAAGAACTCAGTCAAGTCTTCTTGAATGTATGGAAGAACGTCAGGTTACAGTTGATGGAGACACAAGAATTCTTAACAAGCCATTTCTTGTAATCGCAACACAGAATCCAATTGAGACGGCCGGTACATTTTCATTGCCGGAGGCTCAGATGGATAGATTTATGATGCAGTTATCAATGGGAACTCCTAGCAAAGACGAAGAACTTGCTATTATGGACAGATTTATTGCAAATAATCCATTAGAACAAATCGAAGCTGTATGTAGTGCAGAGGATATTGTTAATATGCAGTCAGCTATCTGCAATGTACATGTGCATCCTACCCTTCGTAAATACATTGCTGATATTATTCATGCTACAAGAAGCAATTCATCAATATCATCCGGAGTAAGTCCAAGAGGAACTCTTGCATTGCTTAAAGCATCTCAGGCATATGCAGCAATTAATGGAAGAAGCTATGTGATTCCTGAGGATATCAAGGCATTGGCAATACCTGTACTTGCTCATAGAATTGTTTCATATACAAGTCTTTCACAGACAGCCGGAAAAGAAAATATAATTAACGATATAGTAAGTCAAATCCCTGTTCCTACAGAAGAATGGGACAAATAACAGGAGGTGCCCATGCAGCTAATAATTGCCCTTGTCTGTATATATATATTCTTTAGATTACAGGCCATTATTTATAAAACTTCATGGAAAAAGGGATTTAGCGCAGGAATTTCTTTCGAATCACATACATGTCGCGAAGGGGATAGAAATTCATTAACAGAAACTGTTACGAATAATAAATTACTCCCCCTGCCAATGGTAAATGTAAAATTTTCAACGCCACGTTCATTTGTATTTGAAAACGAAGATAATTCCTCTATAACGGATTATTACTACAGAAACGATGTATTTACGTTATTAAACAGACAGACAATAAAGAGAACTTTGAATTTTAGATGTATGCGTCGAGGTTGCTTTAATATTAATGATATTTCAATCATTACAAGCGACCTTCTTATGAGACAATCGCTGTCAACGAAATTTGTGTGTAACACTGTTATACATGTATATCCAAGACGAGTAGATATTACTCCTTTTGAAATACCATTTAAAACAATAATCGGAAATTATGTTACACAGAAGCATACCATTGATGACCCGTTTGAATTCAGAGGAATTCGCGAATATCAGCCATATGATACTATGCGAAGTATTAATTGGAAAATTTCTGCAAGACAGAACAAACTGCAGGTAAATACATTTTTTACAACAGCTTCTCAAGAGGTTGTAATATTCCTAAACCTTGACTCTGAGGTATTTACAAAAAGCGAACGTTTACAGGAAGCAGGAATACAAATTGCCGGAACATTAGCGGATAAATTTGTAGCACAAAGAATTCCTGTTGCCCTTGAGACAAATGGTCATGACATTTTTACCAAAGAACAGATTTGTAGAAAATCCGGTTCAGGTCCAAATCATATTGAAGCAATAGATCATTCATTGTCACGAATAGATTTGAACCAGCCTTATGATGATTTTACAACTATGATAAAGGATTACTTCGAATCCAAGATATCTACCGGAGGAATAAGTACTAATTCATTTTACATATTTATTTCCAACTATCGACATGATAATTTGATGGATTATTACGGTACTCTAAAATCGCTTGGCTTAGCCTGCTATTTTATAGTTCCTGAATTCAAAATTACACCTGTTGATGTTTCACAACCGGATGTATATACATGGGAGGTGGATGCTTAAATGAATAACAATTTATCTCTTTTATCTATATCAAGGGATATAACAAATACCATATCCCGCGCCTGTGTAATGATAGTGTTTTTTGTGTACTTTAGTGAAATTCTTGCTCAAACACCCGTGACCGGATACATTAGTATTATATTTATAATTGCTACCTGCTTCCTGGATTACTTTGCAAGAAAACGTTGTAAAAACATATTATTGTTTTTATCTATGTATATAGCAATGATTATTTTAATGTTTTTACTTCCGGTCAGTTCAAGCGAAAAGATAGTACTCGGAATATATCTTGCATTAACAGTGTTTTTAGCGATTAAATTCTGGATTTCAGAAGAAACCTCAAAAATGAAATGTGTGGTAGTATTTCCTACCGAACTGATAGTAATAATACTTCCAATATATTTTCACAGTTTGTACAGAATGTCCGACCGTGTAACTACATATATATTTGTTTTATCTCTTATATTTGTAGCATTAAATTTTGTAGACCAGTTTATGGAGAAACTGCTCACATATACGTTAAGCATTCCTTCCGGAAGTATATTTCCATTAAATAAAGTATTTGCTACCAATTTATCATCTATTATGATGGTATTGCTTATTGCAGGCTTAGTAATATTTGCAATATCTGATTTTACATATGGCGACGGAATAATACTAAATTTGTTAATGTCTTTAGCCTTATTATTTGGCAAATTGATTTCGGGATTTGGCAACCTTGTAACCAAATTCGAAATGGGCGGTGCTGACTATACTGAAGAAGAGACAACTACAGCACCCGGAAACCAGCTTGAAACTGATATTGGTGATTCACTCACAGCCAATCCTATAATAGCAGAGATATCAAGAATTCTTTCTATGGTTGTTTTGCTTGCTATAGTAATATTAGTTTTATATTTAATTTTTAAATTTATTTCTATGTATTTTAGAAAGAATTCATCTGGTAATGATGTGGTTGAAAAAGTAGAAAAGGTTATTTCTGAAAAATCAAAAAAGACCACACGCAGCTTTAATCTGTTCAAAGCCAAAAACAATAACGATAAGGTCAGACGCCTATACAAAAAAAAGATTTTAAGCTACAACAAAACATTTATTAATATCGACGATGCTGACACTCCAAAGGATTTACAAGATAAAATCCATAATAAATCCGGAGACAACCTACGGGATTTAACGGTTATATACGAAGCTGCCAGATACGGAAATAATGTTATATCTAATTCAGAATTAGCTATTGCTAAGAAGCTGACGAAAAAATAGCGCCGCACCCTGCGACGCTATTTTTTATTTAAGCCACAACCAAACCATCACTTATGGTAATTATTCTTGAACAATTATTTGCAACCTCCTCATCATGTGTAACTATAAGCACAGTCTTTCCTTCTTTATTAAGCTTCACAAATATATCCATAATTTCCTTGGATGTTTTGGAATCCAGTGCTCCTGTAGGCTCATCCGCAAGTAAAATCTGTGGTTCATTTATAATTGCTCTTGCGATTGCAACCCTTTGTTTCTGACCACCGGACAGCTCATTTACTTTCTTATTCTTAATATTGTATAAATCCACACTTTTTATAGCTTCTTCCGCCTTTCTAACAGTCAGGGAATGTTTTTCCTTAGAAATAATCATCGGAAGCATTACATTTTCCATAATGGTGTAGTTCTCAATCAATGCAAAATCCTGCATTACTAACCCCACATCTTTATTTCTAAATCCGGCTATCTGCTTATCATTCATATCACCTATTTCCTTATCTCCAACCTTATAGCTGCCTGAGCTATATCCTGATATTCCGGCAATAATATTAAGCAGGGTACTTTTACCGGAACCGGACTTACCTATTATTGCCACCAGTTCCCCCTTCTTTATTTCCACATTAATGCCCTTCAATGCTACAAATTCATTTGATTTCTTAGGATTGTATATCTTTTTTAAATCTTTAATTAATATATCCATAACTTTCATCCTCCTCTACTGCATTCTTACATTTCTTATTACTTCATCCGGAGTTACCTTCTTTAACATTCTATATGGTATAAAGGCACCAAACAAAATAAATACTATACCTATTAAAATTATCAATAAATGTTGTGAAACCCTAAATGTAATAAATATATATTTATTTATGTTTAATAATTCAACTATATAGAATATTCCAAAAGAAATAGCATAACTAATTAAAAAATTAATTATATTTCTTACCGATGAAATCATAGATATCCTCTCCCAACGCACTCCTAACATGTAATAAATGCTGTAGTTACATATAGCCTTCTGATTACACAGATATTCATAACCAAGAATAGAACTCATTATTAGCCCAACCACAGCAATCATAATTGGTATATATGTAATTAAAACCGCATTTACTCTTTTTAGAGAATTATCATAAAACTGCTGCAAAGTACACAATTTTATAGAACCACTATTCACACCCATGTTATTACTCACATAATCCTTGATTAACTTCTCATTACTCTCCATTTCTTCATTGGTAATATCATTCTTATACTTTATTACTCCATTACCACATGTATAATAAATCTCCCCATTTATCTTTGCCATTTCTTTCTCTGTGGTAACTAACACTATGTCATCGGGATTATTAGCATCAGGATATTTATTAACCAAAGTAGTATAATCCGTCTCCCTAGGATTTAATCCCCGCGCCTTATTTCCCGCATAAATATATTGATCAGGAGACAATATTCCTGAAATAAATATTTCACTAGTATTACCATTATAATCATCAATTGTAATTGTATCTCCCGGCTTAATCCCTAACTTATTTGGAAATATGACGAAGCAGGGATATTCATTATTTGCAAATATGCTATCAACCCACACTCCCTCTTCTACAACGGGCTGTATATATCTTGACATAGCTTCATCGTATATATGAATCTGCAATGTACGATCTTCTTTTATATAGCTCATAAATGTTGTTTTTCCATAAATGGCTTTCTCCACTCCCGACAAGCTATCTATTACTTCCTCCGATATATTAAGTGCAAGAACACCCTTTGCATTAGCCTCTCTTTCACAAAACAGATTATACAGACCTGTTTGAGAAAACAATGTGGAGGATAATACAATAATGAGAACCATAATAAAAATAAGCTGCAACACTGTAATAACATTTCTTCTGAAACTATGTATATACTCATAAATCGCCAACCTAAACATAATACGACCTCCTTAACAAAGCAACCGGCTCTTTTTTGTTTATAACCATTGACAATATTATGGAAGATATGGTTATAGTTGCAAAATAGGCGAGGGTTAATTTTGCAATAGTAGTGACATTGAATACCATATTAAAATATGTGAACGCCTCATCAAACCACAATTTTTTGCTTATGTAAAATATTCCACCACCCAGCATATAAGAAACGGTTGTTAAAATAAATATTTCTGCAAACAGGTATACGCACATACTTCTATATGAACAGCCACATATCTGTATAATGGCATTTTTCCTTCTTCTCTTTTCTATAATGCTATTGTATACAATACATATATTAAGCGAGGACACTAACCCTATTAATATCACCACAATATTCATAGAATTAATCTCTTTCTTTCTAGATGCCTTATCAAGATATATCTCTTCTAGCTCAAGTAATTCTTCTCCATATACACTTTTCAGACTCTCAACGAAATGTTTGTAATCACTTTCTGTTGGTCTTTTGCTAAAACAGACACCCAGATGTACTATGCTTTTAATTTTATCCGGCATTGAATTAAGTGGAACATATACTATATCTGTTCCGCCAGGAATATCTGGATCAATACCTATTATTTCATATTCTTTCCCACTTATTGTAACCTTTTGTCCAATTTCAAAATTCGAAGTACCAACGGCTATAGCTTCTCCGCTAATATAATCCTCATGAGTAAATATTTTTGATTGAGTATCACTACCCAAGTACTCTGGAATCGTAATCTTACCATTTTCATATCCATTATAGGATATAACTCCAAAATCCTCCCCGAAACCCAAGATAGATATGCCCTCTATCTTATCGTCTGACTTCTCCATAACTTTACCAATAACTTTTCTCATATTATTAACATCTCTTGTTTTATCCTCAACAATAAAACCTGTGCTAAAAACATAAGTATCCAGCGACATATCTGCCCTCTCCTCCTGATAATTTCGAAGCAGACCATATACAAAGAATACTGAAAATGCTGATAAAATCTGGAGAAAAATAAAGACAAAGAAAATATCTCTTGAAGTTGTAAAAAAATCCATGAAATTCTTTTTAATAACGTACATACTTGCCTCCTCCTAACACTTTTTGTTGTATTCTATTGTAGGGATTTAATTATTTAGATTCAATTACACAAACGTTTAAGATTTTATTAAGATGATATTATTAAAATAAATATCATTTATAAAGGAGAGCAATATACAATGAACGATGTAAAAAAAACTACAAAATCTTATCTTTGCTATTGTAAAAATCAAAAAAGGCTTGATGATAAAACGATAAAAGCATATAAAGCCGACCTCTATCAATTTATTGACCATTTATCCTCAAATAGTATTCAAGATATATCTTCGGATGTTCTTGAACAATATATAGCATTACTTCATCAAAGCTACAAACCCAAAACTTCTAAACGAAAAATAGCATCAATAAAAGCATTTTTTAAATATCTGGAATATAAGGACATTATTATTATTAATCCTTTTAACAAGCTCAATATAAAGTTTAGAGAGCCAATTATTTTGCCAAAAACAATACCTCTATCCACTATCGAAATTCTTTTATCAACTATGTATAAACAATTTTATTCATCTACTACCCTTCACAAGCAAAGAACTTGTCTAAGAGATATTGCAGTCATTGAACTTCTATTTGCTACAGGAATTAGAATATCCGAATTATGTTCACTTAAAATAGAGGATGTAAATCTTCAGACAAGAAGCATCTTGATATTCGGTAAAGGAAAAAAGGAGCGATTACTACATATAGGAAATGATGATGTTTTCAAGATATTAAATGAGTATTATGAAGAGTTTTTTACAGAGATTAATCTATGTAGACATTTTTTTGCAAACACATCCGGTTTGCCTCTGTCAGACCAGAGTGTTCGTCGTATGATACGTAAATATTCCTCTCTTGCATCAATTGATATGCGTATTACACCTCATATGTTTAGACACACCTTCGCCACAAGCCTCCTTGAAGCTGATGTGGACATTCGCTATATTCAAGAAATGCTAGGACACAGTTCTATTAATGTCACGGAAATATATACGCATGTTGCACTTTCAAAGCAGATTGATATTCTGAGTACTAAACATCCTAGGAAGGGATTTAGGGTAAGAAGTGACGGATAATTTTTAGTTATCCGTCACTTTTTGAGTGTTCAATTAGAAAGAAGAAATAAGAGGTTCAAGATATGTTTGATGTTTTTATATCTCATTCGTCAAAAGATAAAGAAGAAATAGTATATCAATTAGTCCAGCAATTAGAGCGACGAAATATAAATGTATGGTTAGATGCAAATGAAATATTAGCTGGCGACACAATATTGAGTGCCGTTGAAAAGGGAATATCATCGGCACTATGTACAGTTCTTATTATTACGCCTGCTTTTTTTGAAAGTTTTTGGACCCCGATAGAAATTGGTCTTACTTTAAATAAACACAGTGAACATATTATCATTCCGATTTTGTGTAATGTAGCCGAAGCAGATATTGCACAAAAATTTCCTATGCTATTAACTTTAAAATATCTTAAACTTGATACTTATAACATTCATAAATGCGCAGAGGAGTTATGTAATAATATTATTAAAATAAAGGAAAAAAAACTTGCAAACTATACGGAAATCTCATTTAAAAAAGCGGTCAAAAAGTTTAATTCTTGCGATACGCCTGCTGCTAATACTGTAAGCATATTAGTAAGTGAATACGAACAAATAGTTGAGATTAATGTTCGTGCTGCTGTTTTACATGCATCTCAAATCTCTAATACCATTATTAGCGACCTATATGAGCGATTGCCGATTAAAGAAACATCTGTTGATACAATAATTGACAAATTAAACATGATAAAGGCATCTTCCATAGGGTTAAATGAAAACATATATGAACATTTAAAACTTTTGAGTACGCCTGCATTAGATACAAGTATGTCCTTGCTTACTAATGATAGCGACAGAAAAAAACTTGCAGAAATGAGCATTACAGCAGTTCTTGAATGGTATTCAAAATATTTATTGCATAATAAAATAATTCCACGTGACAGTTTTGAAATTGTATGGTCAGATGAATTAACGTATAACGATTTTGTCACAATGTATGAAATTGATAAGCTTGTACTTAGAGAAGATTTAATTGCCCCACCACAAATTACATATGCGTGGTATCAATACAACAATTATACTCATATTGCAATCCGTAGTACTATAACAAATAAAATTGTTGGTTACTTTACTGTTCTTCCGGTTACGGATCAGCTTTATTTAGAAATTCAATCAGGATACTTTAAAGATAATGATTTGACTACGGATAATTTACGAAAATATGATGTACCAGATTTTTATAAATTATATATTGCCTGTGTTTGCATACATCCAGATTATCAAAACACTACTGCTTTTAATAAATTATATAATGCATTACTTAAAATGATGATGGAATTAGCAGTTGAAAGGGAGATATATGTTACTAATATTATTACAGAAGCATCCACCTTACAAGGTGAAAAATTTTGTAAGATATTAGGTTTAAAGCGTTTACTTAATACACAAATTGATACAAAAATATATGGTGCAACATTATTACCACCCTCTTGGCAGCTTAGATCTTCTTTTGGAAGTAAATTGATGAAGTATTATAAAGAAAAATACGAGGAATTAAAAGAACTTTTCTAAAATAACAAAGCGGTATCAGATTTCGAAATCTGATACCGCTTTGTTTATTGGATATTTACATCATCTACCCCTTGAGAGTCTTAACAATAAATTTTCAAAGTTAACGGATACAGATTTCATTTCTTGCATCGCCTCTTCTTGGGTTAATTTGTCTTTAGACAATATGATAGTAGCACAACTTATTTGGTTATCTGAATCGTATGACAACCAATATCCATGAAGTTTATTCCTCATGTTATATGCACTGTAATCTAATCGAATGCAAGATGTTTCTTTTCTTGATTCAATTGATGTACTTTGAATCATTAAAAGATGATTATTTTCTATTTGAATTGTACCTCTATATGTTAATCCATTTTCATATAATGTGGTTTTGTAAAGAGAAAATATACCTTTATTAATTTCAACTAATCCTTCAAATATTTTAGGACAGGAATTATCTGTCATTAAAGAATAAGAATACCATTGGCTACACAAATTATCATGTTTTGTTCGCTGATATATGTATTTTATGACTTTTATAGTATAAGGTAATAGTAAACCAATGATTGCGCTTATGATAGAACCAAGAATTAAATCTTTCATAATTACCTCCTCAAATCATGGTGTAAATTCCGTATATTCCAATATCCAATGTTCCAACTCTTTTCGAAAAGAGGCGTTTTGATTAATTATTTGTTCTAATCGTGATTTATTATCTAAAAATAATTTAAACATAGCTTGGTTCATTTGACAGTAATCATTAATATGTTCTCTTGAGAATTCAATATGCATTCGACCACATCTTCCCATACATATTGAACGATAAATACAGTCCCTACACTTAAATTCTTCCAGTTTATGATGGGGTAAAGTTATGCCCTTACTAATATCTCCCATATAATGGGCATTCCCTTCAACGTTATCACTACATGCATAACATTTTCCATCCGTTTGTACATAAACCATACCTCGACTATAGCCACACGAAAATTCATTGTCATCACGATCATGGAAAAACATAAATTTTAATACAGCCATAAATGGAATATATTTAAACATAATTCCTTGTTCGAGATAATTTATCCAATATTCAAAAGTCCTTTGTATTTCATATATATAGGTATTTTTAAATATTTTTGTATTGTTGAATTCAGGGCAATTTTCTATTTGCCAATATACAAAATCAAAGAAATTACTTACTTGCAAAAGTTCTGTAAATATACTTGTTTTTTCTGTCACAGTCAAGCGGGCAATAATAGGGATATCTCTCCTTGTTTTTATAGCCAAAGCATTATCAACAATTGTAGAAAAATAGCTTGGATATAATATATGGTGTGGAATTTTTTCATAATTTATAGAAAACATAATAAGTGATAAATCATTTAAAATATTTTCTGGTAAAACATCCAGACGTAATCCATTAGTATGAAGAACAAATTTTAAAGAGTAAGTCGATAGTTGCTTTTTTGCAATGTTAATAAGAGCTTCTATATCATCGTATTCCAATGAAGGTTCGCCACCAAAAAAATAAATTGAAATTTCATCATCATTGGTTTGTTTCTGAGTTCTTTTAATGAAATCTATAAGATTTTCATATGAATATGTAGGTTTTATAGGCAATTTATTTTTTTCGCAGTCTAATAAAACTGAGCAATATTCACACATTAAATTACAGTCATTTGTCATATATACAAAATATTCCATAGCCTTTCTCCTTTTGAATATACTTAATATTTTTTTACAAATTACTTTCTAATTGAACACTCAAAAAGTGACGGATAACTAAAAATTATTGTTTACTTTTTTAGTATAAGTTATTTTTTCCTTTTAAGCGAACAAACAATATCATATTGCCAATAACAACATACACCAAAACACTAAATAAAATATTAGGAACTCCACATACTGTATGATAGCCATTAAAACACCGATATGCGCCAAGCCCCTGTGCCAATGCTAAATCTCCGATAACTACACCCAATGAGTCATATATAAACTCAGGTATAAATACAAGTGCCATAACAATTAAATATGTACCCATATTTGTATGTACTTTCTCTGCAACAAACATAATTATAAATCCAACAATAACTGCAAAAAAGCATCTCAAAGCAATAGTCGCTAACACATACTGACCAATAGTTAGGTTATATTCCATATTCTCCATAATCAGCAGGCTTTTTATTGATGCATCCATATGCGATATTCCAAATTTGAGATATTTTACCGTAAATTCAATTAAAGAAAATAACAATGCAAAAAACATAGAAATACTTATATTACAAATCAATCTGCAAATAAACAATTTTTTTCTTCCATTCTTGGAACTCTTAATCATATTTACTGTTCCTGAATAATAATCATCCGTATATATAGAAGTAATCAGAACTAACATAACTATAATCAAAAATATATCTACCTTCATATTTGAAATATAGTCTATATGATATAAGTCAAAAAAGTATTCAACCTGTTCATCTTGCTTTTCGTAATATTCTGATTTTTGGACTATATATTCAACAGTCTTTAGTCTATTCTTTGCTGACTTTATATCATCCGATATAACCTTATACTCTTTTGCATCTATTTTATCATTTTTGAATTCTTCCTCATATACTTGTGCATTTTCTAACAATTCTTGAAATCTATTATATTCAGAAACAATAAAGACGTGTTTTTCCTTTGTATATTCTCCCTCCAGTTTTTCTGAATAATATTCATAAACATCTGCATTGAATCCCTCAGGCATATCTATATCCAATTGCATGGAAAAGACTAT
Organism: Lachnospiraceae bacterium; assembly: GCA_017396555.1. Classification (GTDB taxonomy): domain Bacteria; phylum Bacillota; class Clostridia; order Lachnospirales; family Lachnospiraceae; genus RGIG1934. Next base: position 57,223 of record JAFQLS010000044.1, read on the forward strand.
TTTCAATACGAGGCAAATAGCTATAATAATAAAATTCTTTTTGTTGGAAAATATTTTAAAAAATTCATATTTTAGCATAGGCATCACCTTATTGTTCTTCATCCTTATAAAAATGCATATACACATCTTCCAAAGTTATATTTTCATCTTCACTGACTAATTTTAGAATACCATCTTTTGTATCCATGCCAATCAGTTCGCCTTTTTTAATCAGTATAATATATTGTGCTATCATATCCACATCCGATACAATGTGTGTAGAAAGAATAATTATTTTGTCCTTTGCCAGCTCACTTATTACATTTCTAAAATTTATTCTTTCCTTAGGGTCAAGTCCAACTGTCGGTTCATCAAGAATTAATATATCCGGATTTCCAATAAGTGCTATTGCTATACCTAACCTTTGCTTCATTCCACCTGAAAAGGTTTTTACCTTGTCATTGATGGAAGCCTGCAAATTCACTTTTTCTAATATTTCTTTTACACTTTCTTTGATTTTAGTCTTTTCAAGCCCTTTTAATAACGCAAAATATTCGAGTGTATTTGCAGCCGTAAAATTCCCATAATAACCTACTTTCTGTGGAAGATACCCTATATGTCTTCTGTAATCATCACCTAATTTCTTAATAGGTTCTCCATCATAAAGAACTTCTCCTGAAGTTGAGTCTATTACATCGGCTATGATATTCATAAGTGTTGATTTACCAGCTCCATTAGGACCAAGCAGCCCATATATTCCCGGCTCCAGAGTCATTTCAATATTATCGAGCGCTTTTTTATTTCCGTATATTTTACTAATATTTTTTAATTCTAACATTTATACACCACTCTTTCTATGTACGCTTACATACAATTTGTATCCAACAACAACAACTATACAAGATAATAATACATTAATCAGACAGGTTATAGTTAATGTAGATATCGGATATCCAAATATGTTTATCGGTTCATATACCTTGAAAAAGCCCTGCCCATCTAAAACAATGCCAAAAGGCGTATATTTTCTAAATATCTGATACACTTCATATTTATCTCTGATGACACCTAATGCAGAAAAACTTATTTCTTCCAGATAAAAGCTTACACTAAAACCACCAACTAACAACAATACATTAATTGCAAATGGCAGGATGGACATTTTAAAACATACTGCCACCATAGTCGCAATGCATATAATAGTTACATAGCCTAACATCCTTAGCAATGTAACTAATATCCATAGCTGCCATATGTTCAAATCATATGGCGATTGGCTAAATTCCAAAACACTCTGAATTACTTGATTAATTTCGTTAGTACTTCCATAGAAAAATGTAAACATTATGCTAAATATGCCTGCTATAAGTGACATCATAACTGCAAAGATACACACACATAAAATTTTCCTTATGTATATTTTTCTCCTGCCTGCATATGAGCTATATATTATAGGATAGGTATTCTTTTTATGTTCGTTTGTAAATATACTAGAAGCTACAAAAATCAAAAGGCAGATATTTATAATATCAATATAGCTCATCATATCCAGCATACTAGTTATGTCCTTTGCTTGTGTTCCATCTGTGATGAAAAATTCCAATTCACGCGCATACATTTTCTCTATTTTGCTATTAACATTTGCTATATATTTTTTGTCTGAAATTTTGAGTCTTGATGCATTATTTTTTACAGTTTCTCTATATTGATTAACCTCAGCAACGTTACTTATTTGCGAATTCAAATTTCCATATTTTAAAAACTGCTGAAACAATGTATCATCTTCCAGCTTCTCTCCACTTTCTAACTCACATTCTTCCTTATACTTTTCATATGCCAATTTACTCTTTTCATATTCTTCAGATATTAATTTAACTCTTTTTTCCGAATATTCACCCATACACTTATAGTAGTTATCATTCATTTTTACATCTTTTTCATTTAATTTATTCTTATAATAAACCATATAGGAAGAATATAATGTAAAAACAACTGAAAGAATAACTCCACATAGAAGTATTTTATTTTCAAGCATCTTTTTAAGTTCATATCTCATAAACATCTTCTCCCTATGTAGATTTACTTATATGTGTATTCTTTATAATTCTTGCCATCCAAATCCATTTCTGCAACACCGTTTTCTACTATGGTATAAACCTTGTCTTCTATTCTAATCAGACAGTCAAATTCCATCTTGGTATAATCTGAACAATCGCATACCAGTTTACCGTCCAAGTCTAGTATATTCCTTATATCATTATTGCACCAATAAATGTAATCACCCAGTAAAGAGAATACTATTATACCCTCCCCTAGCTTTTGCTTGCTTCCATCCTTCAAGGAATATCTGTATAATTCTTCAAATTTATCTGTAAAATATAAATAATCACCGTTTCTGTCACACATAAATATTTTTGTGTCAAGTTCAACTGGTGAACTTTCGTATGTATTCATATCTACAGCTATTAATTGATATAAATCATTAATATAATAATATGTATTATCATATATAGTGCCCCATGGGAATTTTCCAGTATCTGAGTGCCAATATAACACATTAAAATCTTTATCTAAAAGATATGCGTGCCTTGGACCCTCTACCTTTACAATATCATCATTAAGAACTCTAACATAACTAACTTCTGTACTATCATCTATAGAATCTTCCTCTGACATATCTTCCGGAATAGGATTATCAAACACAACCTTTCCGCTCTCACAATCTATTATAGAACCCTTATATTCTACCATACCTCCCACTTCTCTAGGTTCATTATAGCTTTTATACAGTCTATCGTTAAACACAAAATATTCTATATCTTTAGCATTCCCCTTGCAGGATTCAAGACTATGACCACAGGTAGCAACATCACAATTAACAGTTAGATTTCCATTCTTATCTAATCTTAATAATGCTTTGTCATATGAAGTGAAATACTTATATTCATCATCATATACTGCCCATAATCCGTTTTCTCTTTCTGAGTTTTTAATTTCACCTTTTCCACCCAAATAATTAGTTTTGTTTTCACCGTTGCTACATCCCGTTGCCATAACAAACATGGCTCCAAGCAAAGCAAGACACATAATTTTTTTAATCATTAATCATTACCTCCATATTCATTGATTTGTTAACAGCAAACAATATATTATCTTCAGTGATATCCACTGTCACAGCAAATATATTATGCTGACCCTTATCAAGAGAACTAACATCAAGTTCTTTATTTAAATAACTCTGACCATTCTCGCTCCATTTTAAATAATATTCCCCATCAAAGCCATTAAATAGCTTTCCATCACAAAACAGGAACGTCACAAACTCTCCATCCATATAATCTGCCATATAATAGATTTTTCCATCATCTTTTTGAATTATGTAGTCACTTAATTCTCCATTATATTCAGAGATTTCCCATATAGGCTTTCCATACATATTTTCAACCTCATCAAATAAATATCCCACCCCTTCTTTATATTCATCTCTGCTTATTTCTTCTGATTCTGAAATAATTTTCTTACTATGGTATAAAACACCATTTTCATATATCTCAACCTTTTCATTATCATAAAATGGAATAGCAGCAAAAATCAGTTCCTTTTCTTCTTCCATACTTATTCCATAAGGCGTAAAATCTAAGTGATATTTAATTTCCTTGCCATTTTCCTGAGTAATATAATTAACTAACTGCTTACTCTCACCATTCATGGAAAATGGTATAAGTTGTCCATCCAATAGCATAATGCACATCATGGATATATCTTTATAGTCGCTCTTACCCATATCAATGCTTAAACCTACAGCTAAATTAGTATCTTCACCCCTATACTTAATATCCTCTCCTAAAAATCTTCCATATTTGTATTTTCCCGTAGTTTCATCCATAACATACTCAAAAAAATTAGTAAAATACGATAGTGTATATCCTGTACTTTCTAATTGAGAAGTTGCATCCGTACCTGTCTCTGTTTCACCAATTTTATCATACTTCTCTTTCCTTGTACAAGCACAAAATACACATAATATTATAATGGCATACCATATTATCTTTTTCATCTGTTTACACCTTCCTGCTAATTATAAACTCTCTTTGTTCCATGTCCATATGTATCATCAACTACAACTAAAAGCATAGTACCATAACCACCACTAGTACCGATGGACGCATCTGCATACGCAGAAATGTTATATGTATTCTGCTTACTAGCTGTCTTTACCACATTTTCAAGCTGATTTCGATAAAGAATAACTTCAATACCAACACTATCAAAATTCAAGTTATTATACTGTTCAGCAGAACCTGTTAGTCTATAAAATGCATTTGCTACGACCCTTGATGATAATGAATAGTCCCATCTTTTATTTGTTGTTCCACCCGTAGTCATAAAAGCGCCCGTTATAGCTTCAGCAACTATTCCTGTAGTTAATAGTGTGCATACTAATACCAGCGACAACACCATTTTCTTTACCTTGCTCATAAAAAATCCTTCCTTTCCATCTACGATAATATGACATGCCATTTTTTCTATTTTTATGTATTTATACTCACCCTATATGTACAATAAGCAAACATACAATTTGTCGAAGTTTTTTAACGACAGCTAACACTATGTTTTCGACAAATTTCTTATATACTTTTTTACTAATTCATAATATAATTAAAGAAATACCATTTTAGGAGATGATACCTTTGAACCAAACATTGTCAGTCTTGCTAGTCGAAGATGACCAAAATGCTTGCAAACAAATAACTGAATATGCAAAAAAATTCACTGACATAAATATTTCTGAAGTTACAAATAACTCTCATTCAGCTTATAAATATGTTGTTGAACACGCACCTGATGCTGTAATACTTGACCTTGAACTACAGCAAGGTGGTGGTAGTGGTTTACAGTTTCTAACAGATTTGCACAATGCGCCAAAAGTAATTAATCCCTATATATTAATTACTACAAACAACTGTAGTCAAAAAACTTATGAATATGCAAGAAGAAAAGGTGCTGATTTTATTTTATATAAACATAGTGACGACTATACCAATCAGACACCTATTGACTTTTTGCGCATGACTAAAGATATTATTATAAGTTCAGCAAATACAAGTAACAATCTGTCATTTTCTTCATCAGTTAATGAAACTGATTTAAAGGGATTAATTACTCAACAGTTAGAAACATTAGGTTTCCAGCACAAAGTATTGGGGTTTAAGTATCTAATTGAAGCAATATATATTGTTATAAATGAACCAGACGCCTATATTACCCAAAGGGTCGCCGCCATTTTTAGTAAAAGTACAACTAGCGTAGACCGCGCTATGCAGACTTCAATTGACAAAGTATGGAAACGTGGTTGTCTTGATACATTATACAAAGAATACACAGCCCATATTAACCCCGACACTGGAGTTCCAACAATTACCGAATTTGTACACTATTATGCTGATAAATTTAGAAATCTTTAATACCAATATAAATTCAAAAAAGCATTCCACATCTTTGATAACATATTCATTCTCCCTCCTTTAAGATTGATTTCTTAAAGGATATAATTTAAGGCACCTAGAATACTGTGGAGTTTTGATGTGGATTTTTGTGGATTTCTGTAGATTTTTGTAGATTTTTGTGGATTTTTGTAGATTATTGTGGATTTTTGTGGATTTTTGTAGATTATTGTGTTTATTAGGAACATATAAAGGAGGGTATATATGCAAGACACTCTTATAGGTTTTTATTTTACCGTTATATTATCTGTATATAATTTTATTAAATTGTTGTCATACAAACTACCAAGAAGAAAAACATCTAAAGTTTTGCTTTGTATGTATGTATTTTTTATGCCTATTGTTCTGTATATATTCAAAGTAAATATCCCCTATTTACACGTTCCAATTTTAATCGCTAGTATGGTTGCTATTTTCAAATATATATACAATGTTGATTTATTGATAACTATAAATTCCTCACTATTTTCAATAGGATTGACATATGCAGTATTGATGATTTGTAATATTACTACTGCCTTTTTAATATTTCCTATATTATCTAACTTTTCTGATAGCATTTTATTATTAAGAATGATATCATCCATAATTAGACTTATAATACACCTCTGCATATTTAGGTTAAAACGGCTCGAGAATGGATTATCATTCTTGAAAAAAGATAAAAATACCACCCTCGGCACAACAATAAGTGTTGCTATTATAATATTAACTATGTTTATGTCCAACAACCCATCAGACCTTATATACATAGTTCCTGTAGTATCAATATTTATTATTGTCATTTTGTTTTATTTATGGAATAAATTTAAATTTCAGCAGTATTACAATACGATGACTTCTAAACGTGAGTATAATTTTCTCAAACATGAAATGTCTATACTTATTGAGCAAAACGAGACCTTATCAAAGCTTATTCATAAAGACAATAAATTAATTCCTGCTCTGGAAATGTCTGTAAGAACTTATATGAATAGCAATGGAGATAAAACCGTAGGTGAAAATCTTTTGTTGCAGCTTCAAAATCTTTCAACTGAAAGAAAAGAAGTGATATACAAATCTGCTCCTACCGATATATACAACACCGGCCTTATAGCAACAGACTCACTTTTGAATTATTTCAAAGCAAAAGCTGCCGAAAGCAATATAGATTTCACCTGTATACTATCCGGCAACCTCACTGATTCAGTCGGAAACAGTGTGGCCGAGTCAGACTTCAACTCCATACTTGCTGACCTTATAGAAAATGCACTAATTGCTACCGAATGTAACAACGGTCATCATATACACGTTGTCATAATAGCCGATAAACCTATTATAGAAGTATACGACTCTGGCACACCATTTGATATTAATGTTCTTGCTAACCTTGGTCTTAAAAGAATTACAACACACAAAGGAACCGGTACGGGAATAGGATTAACTTCAATCTATGAATTTACGGAAAAATATGATGCGACTCTTACAATAGATGAAACAACACCAACAGACCCACGATTTACTAAAAAGATTTCTATATGCTTTAACAGTTCAAAAGCATACAAAATAATTACTTCACGAGAAAAGAACGATATAAAGATTTTATACAGACGTGAAGATATAATAATAGAGCAACCGGCATAAAAACCCGATTGCTCTTTATCTTTAACCTAATTAAATATTCCAAGTATAAATGCAATAAGTAATGCAACATTTAAAAATGATAACCACAGGTTAAACGCTGTCATCTTCTTGTTGCTCGAAATAGCAGCGTTTAATTCATATCTTAAATGATTACTTATTTCTTCAACCTTATTTGAAATTTCACTACCCTGCTCATTCATTGTTGTCTTGATATTAGATGGCAAGGTTAATACGCCGTTTACTTTATTAGTTACCTCTGCCAAATCAGCTGATACTTTGTCAACCTTGTCTTGCAATTCATTTACAACTGCAACTATGTTCATAACCTTCTCTGTATCAAGCTTCGACATTGAAGAATCAATCTTAACCACTGAATCCTCTAAGGTCTTATTAATTCTTCCAATTTCTTCGATTACATCATTATTATTAATATCTATAATCGCTTTATTAATTCTATCAATTTCCTCCATAACATCGTTATTATTAATTTCCTCAAGAGCCTTCTCCACTCTCTCTATTCCACTAATTACTAACGATTCATCATGAACCTCTATTGAACGGTTAATCTCCGCTTCCTTAATCTGCTCAAGCTCTGTCTCAATTTTTCTGCTTAGTCCTCTTAAGAACTTTGCATTTTCCATATTCTGAAGCTTAAGATCCTCAATACGCGAATTAATGTTAAGAAGAATTTTCTTATCTTCTCCTGCTATTGTTACCTGCTCATTCTTTCGCATTACACTTGACATATTTGACAATAATCCCATTATCTGTATCCTCCTTATTCTTCCTCAGAAATCTCTGTATAATTTGGTAATTCCATTTCGATTCTAATTATTTTCCAATTCTTTTTGCTATCTCTTCTATAGTACACGACTGCCTCTGCTTTACCATTTCCGGTAATAACATCCTGATTCGCAGTAACCATTGTTCTTCCAGCCAATGCCTCAAAAGAATATTTATAAGAAACCTTTACAGCCACTTCCTCTGCATATGTATACTTTTGTATTGTAGAAGATATCCTGTCTATTGAAAATGTCTGTAGCTTGGCTCCATCCTCTCCTACTGACCAATCAACAATACTATCATATAAATAACCAAGGGCTGCACGTCGTCTCTCACTGGTTGCAAATAAATCTTCAATATCAGTAAATGGTGCTCCCTGCAATGCATGCTCATACATCTGGTTGAGTGCATATTTTGAATATTCAAGCACCTCATCCTCCTGAGCAGGAACCATAGAAAAACTATCCAGCGCAAATTCCAATTCCTTATCATCAGGCTCTACATATATCGTCGTATTATATGTATCAATATTTTCACCTGTTATTGTAAATGAATGCTCTCCTGATAACATTCTGTATAATATATAATACTTCATGCCTCCGTCAAGAGATGTATTGTCGTAATAATCCTTCAAATCCATCCCGTCAATCTTACCTTCCATATCAGAAGGAATACCAATAGTGTATTTATCAAGAATTAGATCATCAACATTTACCTTCCAAGTGTTAAAAAACAGGTAAGTTCTCTCAGGCTGCTTCTCAAGATTTACTACAAATTCGCCCTCTGCACCATCTCTCCTTGTGTAGCTTATAGTGTATACATACAAACCATCTTTTTTCTTAGGCTTAGAAATATCATATTCCTTAATTCCACCCATGATTGCATTACATTCAAATATATTTATGTACTGATCCTTATCAACAAATATCGACTCTGTAATATCTGTCATCTCATACATTTTCTCGTAATTGCCTGTCAGAAAATATTCGAAATACTTCATTGCAAATCGCTCCGAACTTCCTGCCCTTGAACCATATGCAAACCATATTCCAAGAAATGCAAAAAATGCTAAAATAACAATATTCTGAATAGCATCTATAAAAAATCTCTTACTTATCTTTATCTTCTTAAATTTTATTTTCTTAAACTCAATTTTCTTCATATCAAGCTCCATGATAATAATAAAGTTTCACAATAATTTATTTTATCATAATATCTTGAAATATTCAATTATTAGTGTAACCTGCAATAACATTTGTCTACTCACAAAAATTATGTTAAAATATTCAAACAATATAATTACTTAATTACGGAGAAAATAAATGAATTACAGGAAGAAAAATAATGAATATACATTTTCAGAGCAACATGAATATATTGCAAATTCATATGTTATAAGATGCTTTACTATAATGATGATCATATTTTCTTTAACATTTATCCTGAATCTACTCAACATATTTGTTATTGAGCAGGATTTAATGTTAAAAGCATATATTCCATCAATGATTATCTATATAGCTTTTATTATCTCAACAAAATTTATTCCTTTAACAAGTAGAAAAACGAAATACTATGTATTATTTATTGTTACTATAGTAGTCACAATAGGTAGTGTTTTTATAACCTATCATGTGGTATTGATGCCTGTATTATTGCTTTTGTATGCAACACTTTATACTTCAAAATCGGTTTTGCGTTATACATATGCACTTATGGTTATTAGCACTTTCATTATTGTATATGGTGGTTATTATTATGGACTTTGTGATGCCAATATGGTTCTGCTTACCGCTAACAAGGTACAGGATTATATAGTTGACAACAAATTTATTCTTACAGAGGTAAATAATAATCCATACTTAAATCTCACTTTATTTTATGTATTACCAAGATGTATTACATATATTCCTTTTACCGCTATATGTAGTAGCTTATTTGAAATCATTAAGAAATCTATGGAAAAAGTTAAGTTCCAAGCAGAGCTTGAACAGAAGGTGCTTGAACAGACTGAAGAAATCAGAAAGCAGCAGAAAATTGCTGAACAAATGTTTATCAAGACACTTACTGCTCTTACAGATGCTGTGGATGCCAAAGATAGATATACTAGTGGACATTCTAAGAGAGTTGCTCATTACTCTCACATAATAGCCGAAAAACTTGGAAAAAGCCAGGAAGAACAAGAAGTTATTTATAGCGCCGGACTTCTTCATGATGTGGGTAAAATACGTATTCCTATAGATATAATTAACAAACCTGTCCAGCTTACTAATGAAGAATACGAATTTATGAAAACTCATACAGTAACCGGATTCCATATTTTAAGAGGACTATCAGAGGATAATCTTATTGCACTTGCATCAAAGCATCATCATGAGCGATATGATGGCAAGGGATATCCTAGTGGTTTATCTGGGGAAGACATACCTGAAATTGCGAGAATAATTGGAGTTGCCGATTCATACGATACTATGTCTAGTAACAGAAGCTATCGTAAGCTCTTGCCTCAGCAAATTGTACGCGATGAAATAGAAAAAGGCAAAGGAACACAGTTTGACCCTGTTATAGCAGACATAATGCTTGAGATTATAGATAACGATACAGAATACACTCTTAAACAGGATGATTCACAAATCAGAAACATTTTGCTAATAAGTAATGATGAATCTTCTAATAACGAGATTATAAATATTTTGGCTGAAGAAACAAATTATGAAATTACAGTTGCAAAAAATCAAATATCGGCACTTAATTTTGTGGCACAAAAATATATAAAACTAATCTTAATTGATATGAGTATAATTGACAAAGAAGGGGCAAGGATAATAGAGCTTATCAAAAAAATATACGGAACACCAATAATTATTGTAACGGAAAAAGACACACACGATATACCGTCACTTGTATCCAAATACGGATATAATGATTATATCGTTAAACCTTTCAAACCTATTATTGTAAAAGAGGTAATTCACAACATACTAGAAAGAACTCATATAGACGGCTTAAATTGTAGTGAATGTAATACAGGAGGACATAATGAACAAAAAATTAGAATTTAATACATCACTTACGTCTCTTATAGAATTAGCTGCTGCCAATGCAAATACACTTACGACTAAACAGATAGAAAATGAATTTGCTATCCAAAGTGTAATTGATGAGGAAATTGATGCCGGCAGAATTGGCAAGCATCTTGCAGACAGAGCCAATGCACTTGATAGATTTTCAACAGAATTTGCCAAAGAAAATGGCAGAGAGGCCACCCTTGAAGAACTTGCCTATGGAATGGGGTTGCCTGAAGAAGAGATACGAAATATCTTAAAATATTCCCTTGATGCACTAAATAGCACAGGTGAGGAATAGATTTCCAAATTATTTTAGAGGTAGGCTATGCATTTTTCATAGCCCCTCTAAGGTTTAGATAATTACTTTTTATACATTATTTTAAGCATCTTACTTATATCCTTCTGCTCCATCCAATAATAACTATCCTCGTTTTTTCTACCTGAAACCCAAACAGCTATTTGTTCTCCAAATCTATGAAGTGATATCCTTTCCTCATCTGATAAAAACACTGTAATTGTCTTATCTGGTGTTCCTTCCACTTCACAGCTACTATTTCTTTTGATGTATTTAGCACTATTAAATAGCTCTACAAATTCCTTTATTTCTTCAGTTCCCAAATCTCTGTCGCTTGTTCTGACAAGCTCCACATTTTCATATTTCAAATCATAATGCACAGAATCGTTATAAATTTTATATGTACATGTAATAAATATAAATAGCAATGATACTGATATCACTATTTTATGCAGAAGATAGTCTTGTTCTTTAGTATAATGAACCAAAACTATAAGACTTTCCATCAAAATAGCTGCAACTATGAACCATCCAATACTCCATACATCTATATCTCCTATATGGTAGGTGTAATTCTTCCAGAACAACCCTGCTAAAAGAATGTCTACTACTAATAACACCATTGACATAATTAATAAAATTATTTTTTTCATGATTAATCTCCTTTTATTTAAATATCTTATCTATACACTATAGTCACACTACACTCACAATTTTCCCATGTCTTTACAAAAAAACCAACCTTAGCAATCTTCGAATCCAGACACAATTTGTGCCTACATTTCATGTCACATCCGGAATAAAAATAACAAAACTCATCATTATATTCAATTCCTATATTCATTTTTTCCTCTACAATCTCCTGATACATACATAATTCGTACCTATCCATATCATCAATGGAATGCACTGCCATATTCAAACGACCAAGACTACCAAATAATATTCTCCGACCATCCTCAAATTCTATATATATTCCACAATGAGAGCTACTACCAAACTCCGTATCTATTTCCATAACTGCATTACATTTTCTCTCAGTACATTCCTTTAAAATAATAACTCCATTATCTGCATTTCCCCATATATCATAGATTTCATTTCCAGACAATCTGATGTTAATTATATTCTCGTTATAAGATATTTCTGCATTCTTTCTATTAAATATTTCATAATTATTAAGCACACTACTGATAAATAGCTTATTCGCAAATTCGTATCCTCTTATACATTCTTTTTCTTCCTCTATAGTTTTTGTTACCTTTTCTTTAATATTTTTCCCATTTCTATATATCATTTCAAGTTTAAGGATATTCCACTCTTTTAAAAGTGAGTCTAATCGTATTTTACAATTTTCATCTGTAGTTAATTTTTTTAGAGTATTGTAAAATACAACCCTTAGGTTTGCATATGACAAATATTTTTCCATACTCATATCACAATATAATTTTTCGTCCAAAATATTCAATTCCACATAATCATCATTATTTAAAATATTTTCTTTAAGTCTTAAAAAATAATTATCATTATCAATTTCAAAATTCTTATTTCTCTCGCTACTTATGCTCCAACAGAATCCCTTATTGCATATATTTTCAAAATTCTTTCTAAATGCTTCTGCCATATCATATAGCACCCTTATATCCAACATAAAATCCTTATATATAGTGCTTGCACCAAGTTCTATATGCATATTATCAAGTATATATACAATTCCTTTTGCAGTGTCTATTCCTTTTACAACCATATAATGTCTCTTGTGTAATTCCATATAACTCTTACAATATGGTAAATAAAACAAATCGCATGGTACAATTACAACCCTATTTTCACTTAATTCATTATATACTTTTTTAATAAAGCTTCTATAGCCACCATATTCTATTTTATTAAGTTCATTTCCAAATATAGGCTGTAGTTCTCTTCTATAATACTCAAGCACACAATCACCCGAATCAAAGGACAAATGTCCATTTCCTTGTATTACATACAGAATATAAGCAGATACATACATCACAAAGTAATCAAAAAAGCTTTTATCCGATGCTCCTAACGCTATGGCAAACACCTTGTAAAAGCAATTTAGCTCACTCCACTTATAACTATCTTCATTTTCTGTCACATTTGAAAGTATTATCCTATTCATAGATTCCTACTACCTTTCCTCTGCTATTTCTCCTAAATCTTATCTTTTCATATCTTATATTCCTATATGAGATATTCAAATATTTATGTATTGCCCCCTTAATCAAATCCTCCTCTAATTCATCTTCGCTATATACACATAAATTGTTCTCATCAACTTGGCAAATAATTTTCTCTGCAAATATTCTCTCTAAATAATTTTCAACCTCGTTAAGATTAATTCTTTTACCAAATAACTTAGCAAACTTGTCTTTTCTTCCGGTTACATATAAGAAACCTTCATCATCCATATAACCCATATCGCCTGTATACAAAATACCATTAAATTCGTCAGACTTTTTTAAATCTTTAAAATTCTCTGCATAACCCATTGTTACATTTTTGCCTTTATATATTATCTCTCCATTGTCAATAAAAACTTCTCCCTCAAGTATGGCAACACCTACACTTCCTGTCTTTGAAGTAATATACTCCGGCGGCAGATATGTCATTCTGGCTGTCGCCTCCGTCTGACCATACATTATATAAAAATTTATTCCCTGTTCTTTTGCAAATTCTCCAAAATATTTTTGAAGTTCTTCTGATAGCCTTCCACCAGCCTGTGTCATTGTTCTAATACTCGAATTTCTTACCTTATCCAAACCTATTCTCTTTAGAACTTCATATGTAAATGGAACACCTGATATGGAAGTAACTTGATTCTTATATACTAACTCCCAAAATTCCGGTTCAATTATTTTCTTCTCAGTTACTATAATAGTTCCACCAACATAGAGGTAAGTATTAATAATTGACAAACCATATGTATAACTCATAGGTAGCGTTGTAATTGATATATCTTTATCCGTTATCTTCAAATACTCTACTATGGACTCCGTATTACTCCTAATATTCTCATAGCTTATTCGTACAAATTTACTACTGCCCGTAGAGCCAGAGGTAGATAATAACAATGCAAGTTCTTCATTTATGTTATCTGTTCCAGCCATACTAGTCTCATATAATTTGTAATCCTCATACTCTCTTATACATACAGTATTCTCTATATCCTTGTTAAACTTAGGTTGAAATATATACCCGGGGTGATATCTGTCAACTATATCCCTTAGCCTTTCCTCACTTATATCACCATCTACAAGCATTGGCACTATTTTCTTATTTAAACAACCTGTATAGAAAATGATACTGTCCAGAGTATTGGAACAAATAATCACAACTAAACTCCTTGGAGCTATGTCTTTTACATAGTCCCTCTGGAGCTTAGTTAATTGATTATATGTAATGGATTTGTTCTCGGATATTAGGGCTATATTCATAGGTTATTCCTCTACGATAATTTCTGCACCATCATAATTATTTTCGATTAAATATTCTTTGAAATATTTTTCAGCATATGAACCTTTCTTAACATATATCTTCCCGTCATGATTACCTTCACTACTCATAAAAGCCGCATCACCTATCAATTTAATGGATGTAGGGATATAAATTTCAAAAGGACATGTATTTGCAAATGCATATTCTCCTATTTCCTCTACCCCCTCCTCTATTACTACACATTTTATAAGCGTTTCATTAAATGCACTTATATCTATTTTTTTTACATTTCCTGGTATTGTAACCTTATCTATATATTCTAACTCAGTTACAATTAAGGAAGAACCTATCTCCGTTACATTATCAGGTATAACTATTTCCTTATCATTTGTAAAATATTTCTTTAACACTCCATCAATTATTACATAACCGTTTTCATCCTTTAAGGTCTCATAATATGCATCTGTGGTCCAATATTCCTCACTATTATTTATGGCATCTTCCCTATGTTCATACAACTTAACCTGCCTTGCGAAGTCACCCTCATAACCTAACTCCAACCCATAATCTGTATATTCTAATGTAACTGTTTTATTCAAAAACTCTATTTTGACTCCTTTTACAGTATATTTAGCCAAATTTAATTTTTTGCCAAAATCTTCTTCCGGCACTCTACTGTACATAGCGCCTTCTCTAAATGTCCATACATACACTTCTCCATACTTGTTACATTCATACCAGTCTCCAACAACTGAATTAACAACTCTTGTTGAATTCTCTAATGATGTATTTTCTTGTGAAGGCTTATTATTAGAACAACCTGTTAGTAATGTTAATATGCATATAATGGATACTATAAAATGTGTTGTTTTCATAATTATCTTCTCCTCGTTCTTTACTTAAAAATCGTGTTAACAGGAAACATACAGAAGTTATCTATTGGATTTGCAGATAAACCTTTTCCATCCGAACCATCAACATATGGTTTTCCTCCTGATTTAATATTAATATTTAATTTGTGTATATTTTATTGATATTCTCCTTAAGTTTTTCAATTTGCTCACTAAAGTTATCACCATACTTTATAACTTGTAACATTTTTATGTATTTATCCCTTATATTTGACAACTCATCTTTTTAATATTTCTCCTCATAATAATGACAATTTACACTCCCCTCAAAGGTGTCTAAACTTATCATTTTACATTTTCTACTATAATCTCATATTCCTCTTCGTCAATCCGAATTCTATGTATATTAGATACCTCTTGATTTGGTTCATATTCGATAAATGTAGAAGCATTTTCACTATCTTTATCAGTAGAGCTTGAAATTGCCTTTAGTTTTTGATTCTCAATTACATCCTGTTTGATTCCATCCTTATAAACTAAACATATATCATTCTTTATAACCTCTGTCCATGTATCTCCGTCTATTCTTATACAATCATCTGTTATGTATACCTTTGATCCATCTATACATTCTACGTACCTTACCACACCGTCTGTATCCTCTAATACATAATCACCGAATAACTCCTTATTCTCATTACTATAAATTTGCAATTTATTTTCATTATTCGAATCATTATAGGTTTCATCCTTAAATTTAAAAAATACATGCGTTTTCTCACCATCAATACGACTTTCGATATTTGGTTCTATTCCTTTAACAGATGACATTTCTTCATAGGAATTAATACCAAAATCTATTCCATCTATATTGCTATTGTAATAATTTTTCGTTACGAATTTATCATTATCTTTAGCCGACTCTACTATCAATTCACAGTATCCACTTCTTGTACCTTGGTCAAATATAAGTGACTGTATAGATATTTTGTAGTTTTCTGCTATTATTATCTCGTTCTTTTCTTGTGCATTATAAGCGATATACTTTTCTATAGGTCCTATCTCTTTATCGCTATGCTGCATTATAGCTATTATAATGCCTATAATAGAAATAACTCCTATAAATAAAATAACTGCGTTTCTTACTCTATTCATTGAATTCTCCACCCTACTATTCCTCAATTATATTTACCATAAAAATCTATTTAAAATTAAATGTGAATTTATGATCAACCCCAAAAGTTCACTTTTTATAGTTTTATACCCTCCTGTTAATAATTCAAGAGTCACTGATACCAAACCTGATTTTCCTCCTGTGATAGCAGATATAACTATTGATGCTATGTCTGTATCAACTATTGTATGGATATATCTTAAATTAAAAGTCATCTTTTTCATACCTTCTTCTGGTCTAACATAAAACTTAAAGTTGACTCCCTCATTAACATATCTATTGCTAATATCCTCCATGGTTTTACTTGAATATCCTTCATAGTCATCATGTAAATTTATTGCTGCACACAGATAATCTTCCCTAATATTATATTGATTATTTTTAAGATTTTGACTTTCCGGTACATATTTCATTGTTTTTCTATATGCAACATTCTCAGCTATACGTTCTCCCATATTACTTACATATACTAATTGCTTATTCCAAAAATGAGTAACCTCAACATCATCATAAGGTTCAACTTCATAATATTTACCATAATCCCAATCGATATATATCGCATCTAAATTTCTATACTTTGGCATTTTTGTCCAAACTGCTTCAAAATTAACTAAAATATATCTCGAACTCTTTTTTGCCATCCAAATCTTTTTTTACATACTAGGAGTCTCTTTATCGTCCATTCCCCCTACAGCATCATACTCTGTTATTGCTGCATATGTCTCTATAGGTTTTAATCCTATAGATTCCATGACTTTATCCACCTGTTCATCTGTTAACTCGAGCATTTCTTCCTCTTCAACTACGCACCCCGTTAATTCCTCTTTATCAACAATTGCATAATAAGATACATATACATCTGTATTATATAAATCATCAATCTTTAAATCTCTTAAATCCTCATCTGTATATAATCCAGCTATTTCATCATCAAAAACACCTTGTTCATTCAAATATTTCTCTACTTCTTTTTTTGCAACAGTTGAATGTTTATTAACTTCTCTTTGAATTGTTTTAGTAACATTTTTATATTTTTTATGTTTTTTTACAAAAATATTTTTATTAACAGGTTCTTCTTTCTCTATGTGCACATCTGCATATACATCGCATGTAATATCATGTATATATACCATATTACCCATAACAATTAATAGAATTGCTACTATAATTTTAAACATTCTCTTCATTCTTATTTCTCCTCATATATCTTATTGTAATTCATTTCAACTTTTCCTCTCTCAGTATCGCTTAGCCTCTTTAAATGACTACCATTCAAATTAACTTCTTTTATATTTTCTATATCTAATTCCTCTTCGAACAATATATAATATGCATAAATTCCATTCTGTGAGGATTTGCCATAATATTTATCTATTTTTATCTCATTTTTATCTACTATAATTTCCTTGCTATCATCTTCAAAAACGAGTTCTAAACTTTCTATATTATCAACAAGATTAAAATTTATTATTTTTATCGCAAATGGAGAAACATACATATGACTCTTAACTCCATCATTATTTATTTCATACATTTCAGTACCAACATTATCCTTTAAAATGAATTCATACATTGCATTTTCTTCTTTTTTCCAATCATTTCCATGTGTTTTATAATCGTAAATTAAAATATTGTTATTAAATCCCCATACATCACTAATATCGAACTTGTAATATACATACATTACATCCTTTTCCTTTTTATAAATATTTTCACTTGTCATGCTTCCATTTACATCAAAAAGGAATCTTCCATTTTCACCAAACACACTGTTAATACCGTAAACTACATTTTCTTCTACCATCTCCTCTCGCATGTCTTTCCCTTCTTTTCTTACAGAGAAAATAGCATGTCCATTATATGTAGCACCATCATATAAATACTCCTCTAATGTAATGGTATAATCATCGATTACCACTGATTGTTCTCCGTCTTTCTGTAATCTAGTCCATATTCCATCTAATTCCTTCCCTTCTCTTGAAAAAAAGTAATTAAATAAATTTTTCTTTGTAATAGCATATGTCGTAACATTTGCAACAACAAATATCACCACTAACATGCTAAATAATATAATTAGTATCTTATATTTTTTATCTTTTCTCATATTATTTCTCCTCATAATAATGACAATTTACACTCCCCTCAAAGGTGTCTAAACTTATCATTTTACATTTTTTTCTATCTGCTTATCATTTGTTATATCATCACTTACCTCACCAAATTCAAATACTCCAACTTCCTCCATATTACGCTTGTCCTCAAAAGAAATAGCAAATTTCTCTCCATTTTTTATATCTCCAGCTACTGTTTTAAATGCCACATATAAAGCATCTTTGGTTGTATAATATTTAATAGAATACATATCCGCAAATGTTTTATAATTTATCAATTTAAGAGCATAGTTCTTATCAGGTCCAAATAACATTTCTGATTCAATCTGCTTGGCATCTATATCCTCTAGTCGCATATCTCTTCCTTCGTAAGTGATAACAAAGTAATAATACCCCATTCTCCACTTCTCACTATACCACGACTTTTCTAGTGTTACATTCATTTTTCCTGCTGTATAGCTTCTTCCATCGTCCTCTGCAATCTCATTGGCTTCAAATTTCTCTCCTGGATCACCATAATTCATTACTTCAAATATATTCCAATTATTGTATTTAACATATGTTGCTATACTAGCACCTATAAAAACCACAAATAGAAGTGTAATTATAGTAATAGCTGGTATTACACAGTAGCGTTTAATATTCCTATACAGATATTTTTTTCTAAGAGTATTTTCCCAAACTTCTGTATCTGTTATTAGCACTATATCTTCAAGTAGCTTTTCTTTGTCCTCATCTATAGCAGGCACATTAACTAATATATTTGATATGTATTCTTCTATATTAGTTACACCTTTATTAGATAAAAGATTCTTTGTTTTGCCAATCTGTCTGCTTACTTTTCCATCTTTTCTTTCAAATATAGCTAAAATGTAATCAAATGGCTCGTTTAAATAATATTTCATGTACAAAATGGCATACTGCTGATCAGACATAAGCGATTTCTTCCTGCACTGACATTTTTTTACTTTATCAATTATTCTTAAAGTATTTTTAATTAACCATCTTTGATAATTGATTTCTTCGCGAAAGTTTACATCATTATGGTAGAGCCTTGCAAAAACCCTTTTTACTATATTATCTGTAAGTTCAATATCTTCTGTGCACAAATATGTAATGTGATATATTTGTCCGTAATATTTAGTTATTAATTCAATAAAATTCTTTTTTTTCATTTTCTATCTCCCTACTTAAAATTAACTATCCAATTATTTGTTGATTTACCAGCATTTGTATATGTATAATATGTTTTTCCATTTACTCCACCTGCCAATGTTAGAACTGTCATAATCGGATTACTTTCTGCTATAGATATTGTTAATGACACTATTCTATCTAAACTAATATCCAAATTTAATTTTACTTTTTTTTGGGTATGTTTCCACATCAAATAAACTCTTCCCGTATTATCCCCTTGTTTCTTTAAATACATTATTATCTTTACACCTTCATTAGTATAATTTGTATACTTAATTTTACCACTATCATAAGCAACAGATTTATCATCAAGTAAATCCACAACACCTACCATCTTATCACTTCTTAAATAATATTGATTATTCTTCAAAGTTACCTCTTTATCATTTCCATATGCTTTACATGTCATATCCTTAGTTATATTATATTTATATGTGTAGTTATATGGTTCCTTATTCGTACTATTCTTATTTATCCAAAAAGTCTCCGTATCATATATCCTCATAACTTGAGGTGATAAATTCACTCCTTGTTCCGTCCAGTTTTTTCTCTCACTTGTGCTAGGATATTCGTAAGACATACCTTCCCACTCTATTGAGAAAATATCCCATAAACGATTTTCTGGCATTTTGCTCCATGTCATAGTCGCAATTATTTGATAATAGTATTTTTTAACATTATCAGCATTATAATAGTAAAACTTACTTTTCACTGCAAATAAAGATTTTTTAAGATAGCTATAGTTTACCTTATCATTGACTCCTCCTATGGTATATGAATCTGACGCATATACTACTATAGGCTTTATTCCTATTAATTCCAAAAAGTCTTTCTTTGATTTAGACTCTTTCCTATTCATTCTGTTATGAATTTTTTTGTTTAAATCACTCTTTTTACCATAATATTCCTCTTTTATTAATTCATTTACTTCATCTGAATTTAATGGAATGAGTTCATCTTCTGTTATGGATGTATTACCTTCATCTACAACAGCATAATACTCTGTATAAACCTCTATATCCTCTTTTTCTATATCTTTTAAGGATTGTATTTCTTCATCTGTAAGACAATTTATATCTTCATCAAAAAATCCTTCACTATTCAGATATTCTTCCAGTTTAGGACTAATTACTCCTGTATTATTAGCAATATCATTACTTATTTTCTTATCAATATATCCATAGTTATCCCTTTCTTCTGAGAAGTGCTTTTCCGTAGCATAATTATTCTCACTCAGTTCGGTTGCCCTTACTTTCATCATACAAGTATTTGAGCTTGCGATAAAAACCAGCATAGCTACACTTGCTACTCCTATTCTTCTCAATTTGTTTTTCATCTTGTTCATTGTCTTACTCCTTTTAATAATATTTTTTATATAAAGTAATCTCCCTATTATAAGACTACCCTACTAACCTTTTAAAATAAGCAAATTTTCCATTTTCATCATTAGGAATCAACCTTGTCTTATATTCAAATGTATAATCAACACCGGCTAATCTAGTTTCCATTATTGACTCCTTGAATACTCTTTCTATCACATCACACATATCCAAGTCATCCTCATCCACAACTAATATAATATGGAACTCTTCAATATTTTTTTGGATAATTCTAAATTGTCTTATCACATTTTCATATATGTAATTAACTGATTCTATCGCTCTTACGAGTGTATACGATGTAACCCTACTTCCATCTGCACACAATATATAATCACTAACTCTGCCAGAGGTAAGCTCAAACATTTTCCACTCACATCCACAGTCACATTTGCCAGTACATATCTTTCCTATATCTCCTATCCTGTATCTGATAAGTGGCATTGCACTATTAGTTCGTGTAGATATATATACCTCACCTTCTGTACCATCCTCAACTCCTTTACCATCTTTTAGGACTTCAACAATAACATTACTTTCCATAATGTGCATATTTCCATTCGGGCATTCATAGGCTATTGAATTGAATTCATTTGCTCCATATTGGTTCACAACATTGCATCTAAAATGTCTCTCTACTTCCGCTCTAACACTTTCACTTAGTATTTCTCCAGACATTTCTATATACTCGATACTTTCTATTGCTTTCTCATTATATTTATCCATATACTCGCATAGTAATGCTCCGATGCTTGGCTGTAATAATAACCATTTGGGTTCAAATTCTTTCATCTTCTTGTACACTCTATGGAGATTCTCATCATCAAGCCTTGATTTACTAAATCCCAACTGTGATTTATTCATATATGTATCCTGCTCTTTTCCCATTTCCATCATCGTATAGAAAAAACACATTCTGTCATCAGGACTAATATTGTACATCCTCTTTCTCATTAACCATAATGGAAGCATTGACTTAACATAGTCTTTATTTTTCCAGAATACATCCATATATTTTCCCGTTGAGCCGGACGTCTTCTTTACTATTAATTTATTGCCATATAACAACGGTATACTATCTGCCGCTATAATCGAGTCCTGCTTTACTACCTCTTCCTTAGTTATTGTTGGTAATTCTTTAATTTCAGTAATATTATCTAAATTTATATCCAAATCTCCTGTCAATTCCACATACATAGGCACAGAAGAATATGCCCGCTTAATAAATTCCTTATCTGACAAATTCATTACTATTTCCTTTCACAAGTCTTATTACCAGATTAACTAGGGAATCATACGACTCAAATTCTTCTATCAGTTCATCTAGCCCATCAAAATTTATGTCAAACTCCTCTTCTATTTCACATATTAAATGTATAAGTCCAATAGAATCATATCCAAG
The DNA here is from genome assembly GCA_017396555.1 of Lachnospiraceae bacterium. GTDB lineage: Bacteria > Bacillota > Clostridia > Lachnospirales > Lachnospiraceae > RGIG1934. The sequence continues at coordinate 80,051 of JAFQLS010000044.1, forward strand.
ATCATCCACTAATTTCATACCCGATAAGCTGTCTGGATTGTTATCTTCTATTTCTGCATTTTTAAGCACAAGTTCTCTTATTTTTTTAACTACTTCATCCATTTTAATATCCTTTCATCATGTTTCTCTTAAATAGGATTACTTCTCTACAATAATTTCTGCACCGTCATAATCATCTTCATTTAAATATTCATTAAAATACTCCTCCGCATACGACCCCTTCTTAACATATATCATACTTCCATGATTTCCTTCAGTACTTCTAAAAGCATCATCACTTATTGTTTTGACAGATGAAGGAATATGAATTTCATCAAAATAAGAATCCTCAAATGCACTTTCCCCTATTTCTTCCACTCCTTCTTCTATTATGACTACTCCCAAAGGAACCTCACAAAAGGCACTTGCCCCTATTTCCTTTACGTTTCCCGGTATTGTAAGCTTGTCTATTTCCTCCAGTTCAGATGCTATTACAAATCCTCCTACCCCTGTTACATTATCCGGAATGACTATCTCCTTGTCATTTGTGAAATATCTTATTAAAACTCCATCTTCTATTACGCAACCATTTTCATCCTTTAATGTTTCGTAATATTTGTCGGACGTCCAATATTTATCAGAAGACTCGAGTGCATCCTGTCTATATTCGTATAATTTTAATTCATATTCAGAATCCACTTCTTTTATATATAAACCATAATCTGTATATTCTATAATTGCTTCTCGCCCATCCATAGTTATTGAATTTCCCTCAATAGAATATTTCTCTCTTAATATATGATATGTTTCATCTTCTTTTCCAAACATTTCTTCTCTATCGTAATAATATTCACCATTAGCGCTAAATTCCCATATATTTAGCCTTTCTCCATCATTACATTGGTACCACTTACCAATAATCGAATTAGGCATATGTGTAAACTGCTCGGTAACTTTTTCAATTTGTTTATTCGTTTCTTTATTACTTACTTCTTCATTACCACAAGCTGTTAATGTAATTGCTATCAGACCCATAATGGCTAATACATAATTTTTTGCTATTGCTTTCATTTATCATTTCACTCCTTATTTAAATATTTGATTTGCTGAAAATATACAAAAACTTCCTATTGGATTTAATGCTTTTGTCACATATTCACTTGCAGCTGACTCATATATACAATACATAAATACTCCATGTATACTTATCTGCTCTGACATTGAAGGCATAGCCAATGTTCTATATGCATTTCCCTTATGTATTAATAATATCCCCTTATATTTTTTCTTAGGCTCATAATAATCTGTAGGTCTATAACACCTTATGACAGACTCTTTATCTCTACCATAGGATGTAGATATACCTAGAAATACCGTTCCAAGTGACTTATAGAAGCACATACCTTGAGTATACCTAGGTGCTTCAATATATCTTTCAGCTGTTAGTTTAGGTGTACTATATACATAATCTATTTTATATCCATATATATGGCTTTTTCCTGTATCACTAAATTTTCCAATCCACAATCTATTATCAAAATATGTGCAATAACTTGTACTAGTTATTTCTGAAACCTGTTGCCACATTATATTCTTTAACTTAACCGATTTTGCTTTTTTCACTTTTGATACATTTACCGCCGCAAATATTGTATTCTTACTTATTGCACCAATTCCATTGTCTGGTGCATTAGGATCTGAATTACCGCCCTCTGCTATCCAAACAAATTTACCATCATATGTTATTCCTCCCATATGACACTTCTTATCATACACAAGTGTTGCCTTCAGTTCTCCTCCCACATCAAGAACATATATTACCGATTTATACGTTTTCTCCGAATCATATGCTGTAATTAAAATATAATTATCCATTCTACATATACCTTGTGGCACCATTGTTTCACAGTTTTCCCCTAATACATTTGTACTAGTTAAACCCGGTATTGTATAAAACAAATCTCCTCCAACTAAATAATTTCTCATTTGTTTTTTATCTACTTCTCCCGTATACGAGTTCATCTCTCTTACCTCATATAATTTAAGATCTACATTATCATTTACACCATCAGGTGTGTCCATTGATGTATAGTCTCCATCCGTCGAATATACATATCCTGTAGCCGAATCCGTCTTAGTAGTAGCCTCTACTCTCAGTGTCATAATATTTGAAATCAACAACATCATTAATCCCATAATCCCTATTTTTACAAATCTCATAAAATTTTTCCTCCGTTTATTTAGTATTATTATTTAATTACAAGCATGTCTGTTAATCCTCCACAATAACCTCTGCCCCGAAAAAGTCATTACCATCTGAATTGTCCTTAAAATAATTCTCTGCATACGACCCCTTCTTAACATATATCTTAGCATCATATCTTCCCTCATTAATTCTGAACGCATCACTGCTTATTGAATTAACAGAGGACGGAATATGTATTTCATTGAAATAGGAATCCTCAAAAGCTGTTCTTCCTATTTTCTCTACTCCTTCTTCTATTATGACTACTCCCAAAGGAACCTCACAAAAGGCACTTGCCCCTATTTCCTTTACGTTTCCCGGTAT
>JAFQLS010000045.1 GCA_017396555.1 Lachnospiraceae bacterium
ACCATATTCTTAATAACCATTGCATAGTGGATATCCGTCTGATTCTCTATGCCTATAAGCATATATGTAACACCATTTGCCGACTTCACAACACAATTCTTAAGAATATCTCTAAACCTCTGTGCTGTTATCACCTTACTGTCCTTATCCTTAATAACCGCCAGCTCAGTAATATCCTTCTCTTCTAATTCATCAGCTTTAACTACTGACTTACCATCAAACAGATAATAATTGCATACATCGGCAAATCTGTCATTCTGCCTCATATACTTCTTAGTAATGCTATCATTTTTACCCAATAAACATCGCTCCTTCTCATATTATAGTACTCTTTTAAATAAATATCAATAAAATAATCAGTTTATTTTTAGTATTATAATACAAGTTGGAAATTTTGTCTACTATTAAAATACATTAAATTTACACGCTAAAAGCCGACAATAGCCAGATTCATCATCTGCTGTTATCGGCTTATTATTACTTATAACTAATTACTAATTCATCATCTTCAATTGTTAATTTAACCAGCTTTTCTAACTCAAGTATTATGCTTTCATCCTCAAATTCCATATTTGTAAAGCCTTGATAGTATTCTTTTAGTTCGTCCATATCGCATTTAATTTTCATTCGGGTAGTATATGCTCCCTCAATATCTAAATATTTTTTAGAAAATGGAATAAATACAAATTCGCCTTCGACAATATCAACACTTATAAATTCTGATTCCAGTGTGTATACATTTCTGTTTTGCCACAGAAATCTATCCTCAGATACCTTTTCCAACCTAATAACTATATTATTGTGTACTATTTTAATTTCGTTATTGTTCATTTCTAGAATATCGTCAGGATAGGTTTCCTTAATCAACACTTCTAATTCATCTAATGATGAACTTGTTGAAAATTCCGTATACCAATATTCATATCCTAGCCTACGATTTTTTTCCTTCAAAATAAACTGAGCCGGATTATCACTCACTGAAACTTTTATTTCAATCTCGTTTGAATTAAAATAGAAAAGTGTGTTAAGCAATAGTATTCCGAAGAAAATGCTGCCTATTGTTAGAATCATTATTATTGTAACTATTTTATTCATATTTTACCTATTCCCCGTACCTTATATTAGGTTTCTAACTTTAAGTCCTAATGTTTCACTTGAGTTTAATATATTAATTGTTCAATATTATACCACCTATTTTTTTAAAAATCCGTTTGTTTTTAAACACCATTTATCTGGCATTCAATCCGTAGAACAACGCTATATAACAGGCAAAATCACCTATTGTTTTTCTAGATTCTCCCAGTTCGTCACGCCATAAAGCCTTTTTACCTTCTTTTCTAAAATAGCGAGCCAACATATTGAACTTAACTATTGCCGAATCATGTTTCAAGGTTCTACTCTTATCAGTATCCATCTTCTGCTCTTTTGATAGAAGTAACCATTTACTTCTGGTATTAGCATACTCAATACAAGCTTCTACAAGTTCTCTGTATATATCCTTGGCAATCTCATCACGAACATCTAATTCTTCCTGTATCATTTGCATAAGCTCGCATGCCTTTTCGAAAGTTAAAGTGTCATTTCCTTTCATTAAATAATTGTTGTAATTCATAAATTACACGTCCTTTCCGTCATTACTTCTTTTTATAATTCTTGTTGTCAAACAACAAGTCATATTCTGCTTCTGCCACCTTATTATGGGCATTATCATAATAATTAATAGTGTCACTGAATAATAAGTCCTGCTCCGTTTTAAATACTCTATTATAGTTGTTATCGTAATACTCCCAGTCTCCAAACACATTTTGTCTTCCCTTGAACACTACATTATGGTCATTATCGTAAATAATCTTATCTCCAAATATATCTGTATCACAATAACCCACTTTATTATAGTCCTTATCATAATATACTTCATCATGAAAAATACCTGCTTCTCCCCTAACTGTATCATTTAACGACGGCTTGTTCTTTTTGCTTGAACTATACCCTCCAGCATACGAACCACAATCACCTACAAAGTCATGAATGAACACTATAGCTCCCCATATCAAAAATATCGTTGTTAATATGCCAGTTATTGGATTAGAATACAATATACTAAATATACACCTTATAAACTCTACTGTCAAAACAACAAAAAATTCAATTATATAAAATATCATTTTTAAAATAAAATCCATATCATCGCCCACTTTCTATGTTTTTATGAAAAGTTACTTGTGACTTATTATAATAATTCTTTTATACCATTACAAACTCCAATAAGTCTATTCCTGCAAACAAACTACCAAACGAAAATCCACACTCAGCGTCATCATTCACGATAGCTCGCTTATAATAAGGATTCAGAACTAATTCCTCTTCTCTTTCCATCTTTGCAAAAAGAAGTGCTGTATTATAAGCATCTACCAAACCATCATGAGCACCGTCTTCATATATTATATCTGCTGCAATCAACGCCTCTGATAGCTTATAACATTTTGAGTTATTCATTTTTTCAGAAAATGTCTTTTGGCAGTCAATCCATTCTCTCAAAATCTCATTTAATTCATCAATTATAATGCCCTTTGCACTTATTTCATGTTTAATCTGAGCCGCGTCATTGTTACTCCATGATACCACTTTCGTATCAACCGGCAACCATTCGACAAAAGCCTTAAGTGCATCTTGCATTACCGGAGCATTAGCCACATCGCGTCTGCTAATACCTGTAAGACTATTAATAAACGAATCAATATATCCATACTGTGGTGCTACATATGTAACAAATTTATCGACAACCTCTAAGGATTCATTCAATAATACTGCTCCTATTTGGATTGTCTCATTTCCCAAACGTACTCCTTCGCTCCTTATTTTACGTGGAACTCTACACATTTCTAAATCAACCACTGCGTACTTACACATTTCAACCACTCCTTTGTAAATGTTACTTAATCTTAAGTTCATATACAAAGTATAGTTCTAAATAAAAAATCTTCAGCCTTGGTATAACCTTAGCAGGAAATGTTATATATTAAGACTCATTTTATCACTTCTTTAAATAGTCACTTAATTTATATCCCCCCGTAACTTTGTTTGATGTATTAATTAACTAACTTCACGATTTGTTAGAGATAAAATTCACTTAAGTACCCATTTTGATTAATCCTACACACTGAAATGTCATTTACATTTCGAACACTTTGGCGTCTATTGAGGTCAAGAACATCCGTAGCCAATTTTTTATCCTGGGTTATCAGCAATACCTTTTGCTTCATCACCATTCTAGTAAAATTAGCCAAAAAAAGATTATCAACAAAGTTATCATCTGACTTGTCACCTACTATTCTCAGTAACCCATCCGACTTTATTGTATCAAGGAATGTAAGTGCATCAATTACTCTTTCTCTTCTATCTTCCAACCTAAGATTTTTATATAACTCTTCTAACACCTTCAACGGAACATTAATCTTAGAGTCAAACTTAAATAGATACTTTCTTATTCGGAAATAAAAATCCTTAATATCCGAATGCATAAGACTGCAGGTGTCTACAAATATTTTGTAATCTTTACAAAACTTAACAAAAATATCCTTGTCATTAGATATAACATACTTAGCAATAGCTTCTTGCATAATCCATCATCCTTTCTTCGACAATATAACATTCACATTTGTAATTAAGTTCCTATATATACATTGTAGAACCTTCAAAAAAATCTTCAGTCTTTTTCCAATAACTCTATAAACCTGTCTAACTCACATTTTGCATATCCTCTTGCATCCCTTTCAATACTTTGATTTGAATATCCTTCATATCCGTTAGCATTCACCGTCTTGTAGTTACTGTTTTCATATCTCCATACCAATATTTGCTTATTCATTCTCAATGAATAATCTGTAGCTTGCATTTTCTCATATATATCAACACAATATAACTGATATGCATGATAACACTCATGAAAAATCACAGCCAACACAGTCTCTACATCTTCTTCTAGTAAAGATTTATCTATGTATATTTCTCTTGATATGTATTTATAAGAACCACTCCAGCCCTCTTCATTACGCTCAGTCAAAATCAAATTCACTTCATAATCTACTCCCAGATACGACATTTCATAATTCACTATATCCTGCATTAACTTCAATTTATCTTGTTCGTCTATATTTGCAAATGAATAAATCCTAGGCGAAATTTTACCCTCTAATTCTTGCCAGTCTCCCGCATCCTCTTGAAGTAATAGCAATGCACTAGGACTCTCTAATTTATTATTCGAGGGCATTAATAGAATAAACACAATTAGAATAAACGCTATAATTACAAATCTTTTTAAAGCATAAAACACATCTGTACATACCCTTTTAAAAACACATTTAAAACGGAACTGCTTTTTGTTCCTTTTTTTATATATCCATGTAATGAATACTTGGAACACTTTAAACAAACCATATAGCAATATTATTCCTGAAATATATCTACACAATTTTAGCTGTAAACTTAACATACAAATCATTTCAAGAATAAGACATAGGAAAATGTACATTTTCGTCCAACCTCCTTTGCTAAAACAAATTCGACAATTGTTCCGGAGTAAATCTTGATAAAATTTTATCGCAATCTAAAATAGGGGCTTTTCTATCAATTATTCTTCTTTGAACAAACCCTTTATACCTTGGAAATTTGTACTCATCTATATCTTTTAACCTGGTAACAAATGGATTGTTTCTTCCAATCAACATCAAAGCCTCACCATCTTCCTTCGAAAAATGCTGGAGCTGTGTTGTGGATATTAGTGGTTCAACACTTTCCTTCTCGCCATAATAGGTAACCTCTCCACACAACCTTTCTATGTGTTCTAATAACTTATATTCCTTAGAATGAAGATACACCAAATTATTACAGTTACCTATGATAGTATCTGCATCTGTATCATACTTGCTCATCAACTGATTTAAGCTTTGAGCAAAGAGGAAAAACCTTATCTCCCGAGAACGACTTGCTGATATCATCGAGTTGAATTCTGTTATAGCAGGGAGATTTGCAAACTCATCCAATACGAAATTGCAACGTATTTGTTTTTCCCCATTTCGTTGCATAATCTGTGATTCATTAATCAGCATCACATATGCTTCCTTTAAGAAAATGGACACTAATTTATTATATGTACTTTTTTCATCCGGAAAGATAATAAATACAGCCGATTTTTTATATTTTAGTTTTCTCACATCAATTTCATTTGGTTGTGATAAATAATTAGTAAGACTAGAATTCAACATAAATATAGATAAAATAGCATACAAACTGGCTTGTATTGAAAATCTGGTTCTTTCAGCAACATTAAACAAACCAGAGTATTGCATATACGCCAAACTTTCCCTATTGATATTCTGCGCAATCTCATATAAGCGATTCTTACGAAGACTATCTCCTTCGCCATATTCATTTGTAAGTCTTGTTAAAGATTTTATATTTATCTCTTCTTTTAAACCCGTTTCAAATAAAAGTTGCAAATTCGCAAGAATTAATTGACCTGACATAGAGTCCCAAAAATTATCGTATGCAACAGTAGTTTTCTTGTCATTTCCATTATCTATAAGTAATGATACGAAGTCACTTGCCATTTCCATACCTTTGTCTTTATTAGTCTTGTATAAGTTGTACATATTGGTTAGAGGATTCCAAACCTGACCTAGCCCAATATCTCTAAGGTTAATACAACTAATATCATAACCGTTTTTATTAAGATATGGGCTTGTCCTTTCATACAACTCACCTTTTGGATCAGCGATAATAAGACTCTCATCTCCTTGGGCTAATATATGTATCAGAGGCATAGCCAGAAGACGGCTTTTCTTTGCCCCGGTGTTACCAAATATAATAGTGTGAGAATCCGTATTATCAACATATATATTTTCCCCATCAAACAACAATGGAATACCTGCTGCAGTTTTCATATCTTTATCGCCAAATTTAATTCTTTCACTTGCATTTTTAATCTCATTAACTGTTGCCCACCTATTGCAATTATTAAGACCATATTTGTTATTAATATCATTAATCTTTATCATAATTTGCCTCCTTATCTGGATATATCACAACCGCTAAAACCCATCTTCACCTTATCATCATTATTAAGCGCATCCAGCCTAAATCCTTTCATCAGTTCAGCAATATCGTTAATCTTTAATGATTTATTTTCATTCTCAATTGCATTCAACACCATATTGTATGCCATCTGATGAATATAGATATGTTCATACTTAATATCCGAATCGTTTGTTCGCAACGATGAAAGATATTCATAAATCTTTTTTTCTTTGTCCTTACTAAGACAAATATTATATTGCTCCTTAAAAATTTCAGATAAAGCATCCCGCTCCATGTCCTCAAAATTTAACTTGTATACATCTACAAATATAGATTGAGCTAATGCCTTATATATTTTCTCTACATCTTTTGACGAAGAAATTATTGTATACCAGCTCTGCTCCTCAAGAAACTCAAATATCAAACTATACTCCTCAATATTTAAAATATCATCCGGCACTTCCACCACTACAATGCCTGTATACTCTGATTGATTTTGAGACCTGTATGATAATTCTCTGATAAGTGTGCCTACCTGAGCTCTTGGCGAAGAATCTGTAAGTCTGTATATATGTATATCCTGTTTACCCGTAAGTTCCTTGGAAATATCTTTGTAAATCTGATACCTGACAATATCACTGTCAGGTACCAGAGAAGTATCCACAAGAAGCAAAGCCAGCAAATTATTTCTACAATGAAGCTTCTCCGAAAACTTCTTAACTGCTGCCATATTCTTAAGCTTATTAGTAAACTCAGAGCTTGCTTTTAGCATAAAATCCCTCCTCCAATAGATTTAACCTCTTTATAGTTTGTAAAGCCTATGGTCATGCTTCTCAACAATCAACTCATCATGCGTAAACCATAGTTGTATATCCTCTTTACAGTTATCATTGATAGCTCTAAGCAACGCTAACATTTGTTCCTCATTTTCGGCTATATACAACACTTCCACATTATGTAACTCACTTGAATCACTATTAGCTAATGTATTACTTATTCTCTTTAATTTTGTTACAGCTTTATCCGCATAATTATTTTCACCTCGTATAACTTCTATTATTAGTGGATTCTCTTTTCTGTTTACCAGACAATGAGCTCTAAATGCAAAATTAGATATTTCCTCCGTATCGTAAATCATCTTACACATATTACACTCGTAATCTTTATATAGTTCCAGTTCAAGAAGAAGTTTATTTGTGGCAAGTATCTTCTTAAAAGATAAAACATTTTTTTGAGCCAAAAAGCCTGTCATATATGGTCTCTTTGATTGAGTATTAAGCCATCCCTTTCCCCTAAAACCTACTGCATATAACTTGTCCTTGCTATGATTACCATTCTCATCAACAAAGTCATATTTATTAAGGTACAAATCCTTAGATAAGACCTCTACCTCCCACGCTATCGATTCTATGTCAACATAACTTTGTGTCATATTTATATACTTACTAATCATCTCCGCTGTGGCTAAAATCATAGTGTTAAGAGTAAGGATTATCTCCTCCTGTAATTGACTTAATTTAAAAGCCTTGCCAACCTGTGTTACATACTCAAATACTTCTTCACCCTTTTGGTATGCTAATGGTGAGCTTACCATAGTTTTCTCTACATTTTTATTATCATCAAAATACAACATACTAAATCCCTCCCAACACTAAACTTCTTTCCAATCAACAGCGCTTGCCTTAAGCCTATCGAATAAATCTATGTAGTTATTATTGGCTTTCTGAACACTTCTATCCGGCAACACTACTTCGTTATCATTATGAGCATTCAAATCACTAACACACTCAACTTGACGACTATTGTTATCTTCACAAAATGTTGAAATCCACTTAGTGACTAGATTACCCGACTTAATCTGAACCCAATTGACATTATCCATATTAATAGCAATAATTGCATGAACTGTACGCTCCATAACAGCATCTTTAGTTACAAAATTGTCAATTATAGCGCATAAGCTAATGTATTCACAGGTAGTTAATAATCTTTTACCAGCTTTAATATCGGTTATTCCGCTCTCGCCGATACCTGTTAATTCCCCGAGTTCTTCTGATGTTACCCCCATTACTCTGCTAAGCATTTCTAGTGACTTTGAAACTCCCTCAATCATACTTTTTCTTAATGTGATGTTCATAAAAAAGACTCCTTTCGTGATTTATTTTATAGTATTATTATAGGACTATTAAAAATGACTTCAGGGTTTGCAATAGCACCTATATACAGCCTCCTTAAATCGTTTCTTTCCATAACGCAAATACGTTAATTTCATTCCATAAAGGCTTACATACAAATTATATTCTAAACAAATATTTCTTCACCGTAAAAAGGTAGGGCTACCCGCTATTTAAAGCTAGTAGTCCTACCTTTTATCTTTTATAATATATACAATTCCACCCATAAAGTGTATTTCATTTTCTTTTTTGGCTGATATTTACCCCTTTTTTTAATGAGTTCAACTTTTCAGCTTCAAAAAGTCAAACTCATTTCTGATTAACCAAATGGACCTATAAACATATATATCTAAAACTAGAGTTATTGCAATACAGAAATCTTAAACGACTCTCACAAATATTCATCAGCCTATGGATTAATTATAAAACATAATAACATAATTTTGAGTTCCTTATTAAGGTGCTCATAATGTTTTATCCCGGCAACAATATTATTCACTTTCTTTATCTGCTATTTCTTTGAATCTTTCTAAACGTCCTTTCTTGGCTTCACCACTTGTGCTATCTCCATATCCCTCAATAGAACTTTTATATTCTTTCCAATTATTTTTCAGAACATTTATCAGCCTCTTAAACAAATTTGACTCCTTTATTTCTTCTTGCATATATATATCATTATCGTATATATAAAAGATCAGCGTATATGCATTTGTCTTTTGTCTCCAAAATTTTAAACATTCTTCAATTTCTTTTTTCTTAAATATGTACTTCTCTTTATTTTCTTTCTTATATATGGCTATTTTTTCTTTTTCACTATATATATCACTATATATATCACACATCATACCACATATAACTTTTAGTTCTTCTATTTTTTTAATCACCTCTTTGTCATATTCTGCAAATTTTTCTTTTGCTTTATCATCTAAATTATTACTAACTAATCCATTCAATTCAGCATTTTTTTCTTTAATTATCTTGTCGCCCAACATATATGCTAAAATAGTTTCGATATGATTAATTGGCCTTTCTTTATCTCTCTCTGTTTTATTGAACAGAACCATTACATACTCTTTTATTTTGCTTTCTTTTTTTAGTAAATTACGAATCCTATCATCTATTTGAGGCTCCACCTTTTTATATACCTCATATTTGTATATTGCCCAGCCTTTCATAAAATAATCAAACGGACTCATCTTTTTTTGTAAAAAACAAATGGTAATAAATAATTCATACGGATCATGTACATACCATTCTGACATATTTAAGGATTTAAGCATTTTATTTACTTCATCCTCAAAAAAAACAAAATCAACTACTCCTCGTTCAGCTTTTCCAAATTTCGACATATGTTCAAAATATCTATCATCATACCCATTGGCAAAAGTCAAAAACTTTAATAATATCAATTCTTTTCTGTTACTAGCATTAGGTTCTTTTACTTCTCTATAAAATACAGTTCCATCTTCCCCTTCTTTTTTACCTTTGAGAAGGCATATTGTTCTATACATATTAATACTGTTAGAATTAACAGATTTCAATTTAACTAATATCGCTTCACATTCTTCTGGCTTTCTATATCTATAGTTTACCTCACTAACAGTTTCTTTATTGTCAAGTTTTTTACTAATTTCTTCTCTTGCGTATTTTTCAAATTCCACAGCATTATCTTTTTTATACTCAAACTTTATAATATCATCCCCCTGATATTCTGTTCTTTGGATATATTTCGAATTTGTAATATCAATTCCCTTAAAAATCTCCTCCCACTGGTTATTATTCAAATTAACAACTTTTGTTTCATCATTGTACAATACTTTTAAATACCTATTAATATTTATTTCCAATAAATCTACACTTAGATTTTTAATGGTTCCATCTTTTTGCTTTTTCACTTTATTTAAATCAAGACTTTTCCCATCTGACAAATAATTGAAATTTATACTACAAAGATTATTCATCAATTCAAGATATTTTTGTTGAATTAGAGAACTTTTATCTTCACACAATTTTTCTGCTTTTAAACCAGACAGATACTTTTTTAGCTCCTCCTCTTTCATATCCAATAACCTATCTAAATCGCTTTTCTGAGGACAAACCAATGTTTTACCAGACTCCAAGTCACATGAATCTTCATTATCTATACAAAAATCCTCACTTTCATATAAATTAATTAGTGCATCTGCTTTTTCCTTTATTACTCTTCTTTTATTTCTGTAATTAAAATTACACCATCTATAAATAATTTCCTTATAACTTCTAGGATTAAAACCTCTTTGATGTAAAACTTTTTGCATTAGCATAGATAAGTATTCATCAGAAATATCAAGACCTATTGCATATAAACATAAGTCTTCTCTTTTTAAGCTATCTGTTGAATAAGTCAGCTTTTTTAATAATTCATTTTTTTCCTTAATTGAAAAACCTACCTGTTCAAATCCTTGTTTGATTGTATCATCAATTTGAGCACTATCTAATTCTTTGCCCAACATTTTTTTAATATATTGCTCGATATAATATCTCAAAGAAACCTTTTCATTTAGTATTTTTACTAATACCTTTATTAATTCCTCTACATTCTCATTTTGCACGCTTTCATTTGTTTTCTCATTGGCTTTTTTATGCGCATCTATATCTTGCATTATTAAATTAGTTATATCTCTGGCTTCTTTTGCATCTTCAAAACTATTTATCATAATTAATCCTCCGTACATTAAAATATTTCAAATTTACACAATTTATTGCCTTCTAATTTTTTTATTACTCTTTCTTTTAACTCCCACACATACACTTCTGGAAGATTTAATTTCTTACTAACCTCTTCCTCAGTCATCTTCTTGTCATATAGTAAAAGCATTACTTCCTTTTCCCGCTCATTAAGATATTGGTCAAATATATCATGAATATCTTCATCATTTAATTGCGTGCTCATTTTATCTATTACAGTTTCTTCAACGGACATATTTTCATCTTTATCACCAATTAGCGTCCCCAGCGATACCGGCTCCTGTGAAATCTCCATCAAAAATTTCACTCTTTCTTCCGAGCAATTCATTTCTTTTGCGATTTCCCCTACTGATGGTTCTCTTCCTAGTTTCTGTACAAGCAATTTTTTTATTTTATTCATTCTGTTAATTAATTCGAGATTATGTTTAGGAATTCGTATAGTTCTTGCCTGATCTGCCATAGCTCTTGTAATAGCAGCCCTTATCCACCATGTTGCATAAGTACTAAACTTAAATCCTTTCTTATAATCAAACTTTTCTACAGCTTTAATAAGTCCAAGATTTCCTTCCTGAATCAAATCAAGGTACAACATACCCATTCCAACATACTTTTTCGCTATACTTACAACCAGACGAAGATTGGCTTCTGCCAATCTTTTTCCAGCCTCCTCATCTCCCTCTGTCTTTTTTATAGAAAGTTCTACTACCTCCTCTGCCGATAAAAGCGGAACCTTTCCAATTTCTTTTAAATACATTCTGACAGAATCATCTAGTCCAACTCCTTCTAAGAAATCGTCAGCTTCAAATCTTATGTTTTCCTCTTCCATTTCCGACTCATCGCTTAATAACTCTTCCTCTATTATTGCCTGTAGTTCTTTATCTGTAGGCTCTTTAATAACGAACCCCTCCGTGTCTTGATCTAATATCAAATACCTATTTTTCCCTCTTTTTGTTGTTTTAGATTGTTTGTTTTCCTTTTTACTCATGTACTTTTCCTCACTTTCTGTTTTAAAAATTGCAAAATATCGTTGTCACCATTTGAACTCCCCCACCACTTCTCTGATACAACATGCAATATCATACTATATTCATTCTCTTTGTCTTTATCTCCTATTTTTTGATATAAATCAACAGCTCTAGAATACCAATCCATAATTGATTTCCCACATTCTGGATAAATATCTTTTGCAATTCCTATTCCTATTTTAAAATATTTTAATGCATTTTCATAATCTCCTACATATTTGTATTCTTCTACTAAAGATGCACAAATTCTTGCAATAAAACTCTTATCTATATCATCTTTAATTTTAATTGAATCCAATAATTCAAATGCCTCTTGCATATACCTAATCCCGTTTTGTATGTCTTCATCTTTTTTATTATCTATATACAAATAACAATATGCAATTCCTAATTCATAATATATATTTCCTCTTTCTTTACTACTTACTTTTTTATCTTTTTGCATTAATGCTATAAGTTCTTCATACATCCCAATGCTTTTATATGTTTGCGAGCTCATTATATATGCTATATTTAAACTTGTATAATAACGAATATAGTCTGTACTTTCCATACTAAACTTTTTTATTATATCAATAGCTCTTTTAATATTGCTTATTCCATTTTCATAATGACCACACATCACATTTATATCACCTAGAACTTTGTAATATTCAGCTACATCTAAGCTCTCCTTTATATTATTATCTTCATATATTTTTAGGGCTTTTTTAAGTAAACAAAGAGCCTTATCTATATTATCAAATGCACATATTTGGGCACCAAAAACTACATAATACTCAGCTAACTTCACAGGTTTTTTCACATATAATTTTTCAAATTTCTCAAGAGCAACCCACAAATATTTTTTACCAGTTTCTATATCGTTAATATTTTCAGGTACACATAGTAATATCTGTCCATATATATAAATAAAATTTGTATATTCTTCTGTTAACGATTCTGATAAACGCTTTATTACACATCTATATATTTCTTTTAATAACTTGTATTCTTTACCATTTAAGTAAAAATGCACACATTTATATATATACTTTTTTGCATTATCGACTGTACTCTCCATCCCCTCCTGTCTATATAACACTTCCGACGATACCATAGGCAAGCAATATACTCCCTTGCTCTTCGCTTTACTGTCAGCCAACAGATCCTTCCTATTCGACTCATATTCCAGCCATCCTTTATTGTGCAATTTCTGAAGAAGTATCGCTCCATTTCTACCCATACCACTCCATTCTGCAAATCTGGACATACTGATTCCTGTTTCTGATGGTACAAGTGTCATTATTCTTAATGCTTCTTTTTCATTATCCTCTAATATTTCTAATGTTCTCACTGCACCAAATATACATTCCAAATGATGATATGCATCTCCGTACTCCATAGCTTCATCATCTTTTCTATTCTGAACTTCTTCATCAATATGACGGACAATTCCTTGTTCTTCTAATTCCACTAACATATCTGATGGTTCCATTTCCATTCCATTCAAATATGACATCTGTTTTGCAAGCACCTTTATGCATAACGGATGATAACCTACTAGTTCTATAAGCTTTTTAATTGTTTCTTCTTCAGTACTAACAATTGCTTCTAATCTTTTAATCCATTCGCTGTTTCCTTCTTTAACTGCTGTCTCCTTATAGTAATATTCAAAGATACTCTTTGCAGCAGCATAATCCTTTGATAAATCTGATGATTTAAGAGTTACGACTTCCACACCGCTTTTCGACCAGTCGTTCCAACTTGTTAAAATAATATCACAACCAAGCTCGTCCCACACACCAAATGTATCTTCCTTAGAGACATTATAATCGTGTATTATATATAATACCTTATTCTTCTTTTTACCATTATCGCTTTTATTAATTATATCCTTAAGTAATTTCTTCTTTTGAACATAATATTGCTCTGTAAATTCCTTAGCTTCTATAATATTACCATTCTCGTCTTCAATAACTATATTCTCATTTACTATTTCTGTACTTATTATAGCTTGTCTTGCACTTGTTGCATGTATCTCCACAATACTTGTATATTCATTTTGGTGTTTCTCAGCATAAAGCCTTGCAAGACTAGATTTGCCTATTCCGCCTATACCTGAAATACACACTATTCTACTCTTACCTTTTGCTTCTTGTTTTTTAAACTTTTCTTCAATCTCTCTTAACTTCCTATCTCGACCAAATATAATATCATTATTTGGCGAGAAATTATCTTTTATAACTAGCTCGTCCTCATTTACATACTTTGTTATTTTTTCAATTGCTTCTATGACTTCATCCATATTATCATATCTTCGAGGTATACTATCTGTTATTGTATTTCTAAGGAAATCTTTAATTAGATCTATAGCATATCTTGAGCACTTATCATATTTCGTTCCAATTTTGTCTACAAGCTCTTTTTCATATTCAAAATCACGCAATAATTCTAAATTTATTTCTCCAGCAACATTAAAACTCTCTAAACTTTTGTCCATAAGAAATCTATATGTAATTGCACCAATAGAAAATACATCCGCCCTTTCTCCATATTTCTTTAATATTGCTGTTTTCCCCTGTCTTACTTCTGGTGCTGTGTAACCATCCGAATATGAAAGCGTACAACCATCCACATCTGCTTTCTTTATAACTCCATCTATGTCCATAAGCATGACATACGCGTGTTCAGAACAATGCAGAAGATTTTGCGGTACTATATCTAAATGTATATACCCCAGTGTATGCAATCTCTTAACAGCCTCTGCTGCTTTTGCTAACACCACAAAAAATTCATGGATTGATGGCTTAGATAGAATAAATTCATCCATCCCCTCTGCTTTAATATAATCCATAATTATATATACCGTGCCATTTGCTTCAACAACCTCTCCCAACGACTTTACTATGAAATTATTAGTAGTCTCTTCACTACCAAAGTCTCTAAATAATTTTTCTGAATTTTTAAATCTTTCAAGTTTCTTTTTAAATTCTTCCGACTTATTATATGCCACTTCAGGAATTATAACCTCGCCTTTTGAATTTCTAACAATATTTATTGCCTCTTTGTCTTGTAAAACTGGAAAAAATTCTTTAAGAATTACTCTTCGACCTCCATCTCCAGATTTATGTTTTTCTGGTGCATCCTTTTTGTTATAAATATAGGCCTGATATACGAGGCACGTTCCACCCCTGCCTACCCAACATTTCTCTCCTTCTTCATCATATTTCAGAACTGCTACTTTGTCCTCTGCAAGTTCTATTTTCTTTACTCCAACATCATACAAACTTTTTCGTCTATCCATTTATTTCACCTTCCCAATATATTTTAACCTTCTCTTTGTTCCGTTGTTCTTTTACTACCCTTGTTGAGTAGTTGATATAGTTTTTAAGAATTCTTCATAATAATACGTACTAGGTGCTTGGTTTAGCTTGCATATCTCTAATTCATCCCACTCATTTCCAAGATAAAATGTCATATTATATAATTCATCAATGTAAACAGGCATCATATTCCATAAATGAAATACCTCTGATATTTCACCAAACTCCATATTCAAATTTCTAATTGCCCTAGATGAACCCACATATCTACTAATATAATATCTTATATTCCGGATATTCTCTTTGTTATTCATTAATCCTACAACCGCATCAGCAGATCTTCTTCCAAGCATTCCAGAAAGAATATAAAACACCGTATTGTCAGATATCTCTTTATTCTCATTTAATAATTGATAGAATTCATATCTTGTATCCGCCATAGAAGCTCTATATTCAGACCAATCCAAATAAAATTTATTACCAAGCTCATATTCCTCAAATCTCAAGTCTCTAACAGCATTTTGATAATCAAGGCAATGCCTTAACTCATGCACATAAGTTCGAACCATATCATTTAAATCATGGCACCTCTCAGTACTTATAATTACTTTGTATGTATCATTTACCGACTGTTTCTCTAACCATTTCCCTCTTGCAGAATTCACCATTTTTTTGAATCTAATATCTTGAAATTTATATGCATCTTCCGGTCTGCCTTTAAGCCAGGCAGCAGATAATGTATTTCCAATGTATACCTCTATATCCTCCCATCCGGCATAAGAGAAAGCCGTCTCCCATAACAGATACTTTCTAAAATGTTCAATTATTTCATTCTTAATTTTCTCCATACCAATCCTCATTTCTGAGCGATTTATTGCGAAGAGGCGACGCAAATTTTAGATTTGCGTCTGCCATAGAAGCTATTTGCTTTCGCTCAGAAACAAATAGCCGTGTGAAAAATCAGCGCATCGGCGTGATTTTTCACACTATCATCCTCCTCATTTCCACACCATACTACTAATCAAATATTCTTTTTGTTCCTCACTAAAATCAATTTTCCCCGAGTCCCACATCTTAGCAAAGTCTTCTTTTGATAAACCGTCTTCGCTTTTTCCTATGTACTTCTCAACAAGCTTCTGTACTACATTATCAAAAAGCTCATCATTATCCATCAACTCTTTAATACACTCTTTAACTGCGCTTTCATCAAAACAACTTATTATATATAACTCACGCTCATATGAATCAATCCAAGCTGATAATTTGTCTACAACATCAACTATCCCTCTACATTCAGCTTGATTTACAATTTTGTGTCTAAATTTGAACTCCGTATCAGATATATCTTTCATACTAACTTCAAAATTAATAAGACTACCTATATATGTTGCTATTTCGTTCAACTGTACGAGAAATATAGGATTCTCTTTACACATCGAACCCTTACATATTCTAAAGACCTGTTCTTTAAGCTCATGCAATTGAGAGACAAACTCTTCTTTAGCTTTATTGAGTAGTTCCTCAAAGGATACATTGTCAATACTTACATCCCTATTCCACAAATATCTGGAAATGAGATAGGTGTAATTCTTAACCAATATATCCCTCTCACATACTAATCCATAATTAGCTTCTACTACTGCATTATTTGCTCTTTCTTTTAAATACTTAACCATACACAATCACTCCTTTTATTATATACTTAATTCGACAATTTATAAATATAATTGTCACGAAATGCTCATTTTATGTCACAAACGGTAACCAACTAAATCATTATTCCATTAAACCCTATATCATCTGATATATTTTTTGATAACAAGTCATTCTCAAGGCCTTTCCAGTCCATACCTTTAACATAATCCAAATAACTTTGGTTATCCTCTATCTCATTTGATATACCATCTGTCATCAAGAATATAAAACCTCTTTCGTCATGTCTTTTGACACGAAGTCTTTTCATAAAATTTCCAGATACAGTTGTGTATGTATACTGTCTCGTTATACCATTTTCCGGATTAGATAAAATTCTCACTTCATAATTATTATCTACTAATCCTATAACACCGTCACCTATATGGACAGTCCAATAGAAATCCTTGCCTTCCGGTAAAATTGCAAGCATAAGAGTGGATGCAAAGCTTTCCTCTTCACAGTCATATTTTTTTGATAACTCAAAAATTGTTTCGTTAATAACGCATCCAATTTTAAACTTTAAATCAATCTCGTTAATTTCTGAAAAATCTTCAATTTCATCCAACATATCTGATATAGACTTTTGCACTTCATATGCGCCTATATCTGAGAATTTTTGTGTCGAGACTCCGTCACACAGACCTATTACTCGTACATATTTACTCTTTTTATAGAAATACACATCTTTACATTTATCTCTATTTGCTCCCTTATGAACAAAACAGATATTCTCTTTATTATCATACATAACTATCCCCTCCTTATATCAATTCCCACTCTATCTCTATTTCTTCCTGCGCCGATAACTCATCCGGAATAAAATCATAGCCAAACAAGTAACCTGCTGTAATCGGTATAAAGGTACTGTCAAAGTAATCATTTGATATATAACCTTCGTAATCAAACTCTTTTATTTTATATTGCATATTGACCACATTACCAAGCTTTGCACCTGCTGCCTCAGCCATAACCTTTGCCTTTTCTTCAGACTCCTTAATTATAGTTTGCAAAAGTTTCTTTCTTAATCCTTCTACATCCGATACAGCCTGTACAATCCATATCTCAGGTTCTATACCACAATCCATTACTTTATGTATTACCTGCTCTAATCGCGGTATATCAAACGGCATACACACCTTAAATTCTTGTGTAACCTTAATTCCTTTACTATAGCTTTCATTATCAACTAAATTGAAATCTGATATTCTATCTGTGGTAAACATAACAGAAACCACATCCTCTTTGCCAAATCCCAATTCTTCAAGACAATCTATAAGCTTAGCTATCTTTTCACAATGATATTCCATTGCCTTCCTGTATGATGTATCTGCTGATTTGAGCGTAATCTGCAGTTTCAAAAGATCTGTAGTAAAACACATAGACCCTTTACCCAATATTTTAATAGTCCTATTCATAATAACCTTTCCTTTCCGGGCAGGCGTTTCGCCTGCCCATTAAATATTACCACTCACGCCAAGCTGTAGAGAAATCATCTCCTATGGATATAAATTCTTTCTTACCATTTAGAATAACCTCGTAATAGCACAATAGCTGTACCTTATAACTTGTCTTTTCCTGTATCTTGGTAAATGTATAATTATCCTTTGTAACCTTAACATCCTCTATCATATCCCAACCGCAGTCTTCTTTTCTATAACGGTATAATATGGCCATATAATATTCGAACGGAGCTTCTTTTTCCCATATATACTTTCCTCTAAATGTATTGAACTCTAAGTTCTTTTGAAATTCATTGAAATCAATCAACTTTATTTCATATACTTCTGAAAATTCTCCGTAGCATCCCTGCTCGTCATATGCTCTTATCTTAATTAATACATCCATTCCAAAGTATAAATCCTCATCATAATAATAATTCCATCTTATTGTATCCTTTTTGTACCAATTAAGATTTTCAAGATTATCTTCTCCATTATAATCTGAATACCATATTTCATATCCTGATGCTTTGTCAACTTCATCAAACGTTATTTTATTAGCAGGTACTTTTCCTTCTCCTGCATTATAAAGATGTAAATGTCCATCTACCTTATAATCGCTATATTCGGAATATCCTTCATACTCAATATTTACAACTTTATCCAATGTTGGAACCGTAGTTGTTGGCTCTTCAACATCCGGTCCTTCGGTTGTAGGCTTTTCTGTTGTCGGTTCTTCTGGTCTTGTAGTTATTGGTTCAGGTTTCTTCGTAGTAGGCTCCTCGGTAGTTGGTTCCTCTGGTCTTGTAGTTATTGGCTCAGGCTTTTCCGTTGTTGGCTCTTCTGTTGTTGGATTCTCTTTTCTTGGTGTTGTTGGCTCCGGCTTTTCTGTTGTCGGCTGCTCAGTCGTCGGTACTGGCTTCTTTGTTGTTGACTCCTCCGTTGTTGGCTCTTCCTCATTAACTACAAATATAGGTAATCCGTAACCATAGTACTTATCCCAACCTTTACTACCCAAATCTTCGGAAATCGCTCTCATTTTTTTCATTGCTTCGCTTTTAGTATCTATAGACTCATCTTCAAGCATAGCAAGAGTTACAATACCTGAAATTATTGGACTTGAGAAGCTTGTCCCACTGGCAACACATTGTGTATAGTCAACGCTATCACAGACTATGTTTTCACCAGGGGCGCAAATTTCTATTTCACCGAAATTCGAAAAATCACTTATCTCCTTAGCTTTATTTATAGATGACACTCCTATTACCTGTTCAAATGCAGCAGGATATCCTACAGCACCTCCTTCATTACCCGCAGAAGCGATTAATATACAACCTTTTTTAGTCGCATAGTTAACAGCAAATTCCTCAAGTTCACTAGCACCTTCTCCGCCCAGTGACATATTTATAATATCGCATCCTCTATCAGCTAGTCCACATATCGCTAGGTATAGCGAATAGCTACTACCTACTCCATCTTCAAGACATTTACCATTGATTATTCTTACATTATTAGTAGCTATATCTTCTCCTAATACATCTAACATACTAGAAATAACGCAGGTTGCATGATCATCACGCTTATCATATACGTTATTGTCATCATTAACAAAATCGTAAGAATTCTTGATATCTACATACTTGGCAATAACACTATTTTCTGAATATAATCCGGTATCAGCAATGCCTATTGTAATTGTTCTGTTAATTCCCTTCTTCGCTAGCTTTTTAGCTTGAGCTCTGGAGTTTACCATTGTTGGAGCATATGATAGTGTCCCTGAATAGTTTTGGGTACTAACATCTTCAAGCACTATGTCATCAAGTTCGATTTCCTCTGCGAATAGTGTATTAGAATCCTCTAACAGCATATTATACTGTTCTTGAAACTTGTCCTGTTCTCGATAGCAAAGAATAATTGTGTCATAAGCATCAACTATTACTTTGCTAGGACTTAAGTATTTCGGAAAAACGCTACTATTATTCTTCATCCTATACGCAAGAGCATTAGTATACTTATCTAGTATCTCTGCTGCCGTTATCTGAGTTGTTTCATCAAGTACTTCCACCTCAACATCCTCACTAATTGATTCAACTACTTCATCAATCTTATAAGTACCATTTTCTGATTTGTCCTTGTATAAAATCTGACACCATATCAGCATCCCTATTACACCCATTGTACTTAATGCAAGCCAGATTTTACCTAATAATTTTCTTGTCATAATTATTCCTCCTAACCTTAAATATTACTAGTTTCTAGTATAATAATGCTTCATTGTATATGTCTCTGTGACATTGGAGCCTTCTATCTCAAACGGATGCTCCTCATCGTCTATATATACAGTTGAAGGACCTTTTACCTCTCTAAAATAGTAATTGCCTTCTCTTAAATATTTAGATAGTATTATTCCATTTTCATCTGATATTAGCTTTTGTATAACATTTTTATCTCTATCGAGAATCTCATATATTATTCCTTTTATTGGAGTGATACCATCTTCCCCCACACTCTTAACCTTTAGCTTTCCTTCCTTTAGGGCATTTTTTATAACTAAAGATGCAGTATCACCATACTCTACCGTTATCTTTTCCAGTTCATCATACATAAGATATCCGCTAAGCTTATCTATTTGATCAATGTAATAATCACCTATTGGCAAATTCTCGAATACTACTATTCCATCTGAATCTGTCTTTTCTACCTTCATTTCATTTTTATCAGCATCACTTAAGCGAATGTGAATGTTCTCCATAGGTTCTTCATAATTATCAATTATGGTTATTTTCATATCACCTTTTAAAAACGGAATCACTATCGGTTGAATACAAGTTAAGTCGTCCTCATAATTCTCCATTACACAAAAGCTTTGACTGCTTTTTGAATTTCCATATTCTAATACCCCATAATGAACCCCCTTTGCATTTACCATTAGTGAAATTCTTGTTTCCTCTTTACTTGCCGGTAATTTTATGTAGATATTTTCACCATTCTCAAACTTATTCTTGTTGTTCCCATCTTGGTCACAAAGAATAACATCATCAACTTTTTCTTCTAAGCCAACATTGAGCTCTGTTATATCATAACCAACAGCATCTATCTTATATGGTCCTACTATAAGTTTATCGCTTTCTTTTATTACTATTTTAGATTCATCACTCACTATGTCTAATTGAGGGTTTGCATAGTATGGATTCTCTTTAGCTTTATCGATTATTCCTCGTGCTGCTTTTTTTATCCTCTCCAAACTATCTTCATACCCTTCACATGGCTTTAGATTCTTCATATCGAATATGTACTTGTTTTCTTCTGCACATGCCTCTGCTATCCTCCAAACAGCAAACTGTGTTGCCATTCTCGCTTCCATTTCATCTTCAACTCCTAACTCTTCAAAGGAGACATTAGGGTAACCATAAAGCATTGTTGCCACTAAGACTCCTTCTGCATGCTCCTGATATTCAAGCCTGCTTCCGTCTCCTCCCGGCAAATCAGTACAATAATCCATACTATATGCTATCTCGCCATCTAAGCTGGCTTCGATAACTTTTAATTCTTTTTCATAATACTCGTTAGTTGCTATCAAATCAGTTTCCTTGTAATTAAATAACTTTTTATCTACTGTATTCAATTTGCAATAAACGAAAACTCCACCAATACTTAGAATAACAAGCATCAAAGCTATTATTACAACTACCTTTTTTCTTCCCATCATGGTATGCCTCCTTTATTCCTCTGAGTGACTACATAGTAACTTAAAGCAACACGCCTTCATCAATATACATTTTCTGTTCTGCTGTCAAATCATTTGGAACATATTGAGAAATGCATATTTCTAAGATATTATCTCTAATATCTAACTCTTCGAGATCCTTCTCTTTTAGATAGCTATTAACACACGACAACATCTTTTCTTTTCCTATTTTCTTAAGTATGGAATTTTCCATCTCATAAGACTTTATCAACAGTGTTAACTTGTCCACGATGTCCTTAACATCTGATATGCAATCCTTAAAAGGTGTATATCTGATATTAAAGTCTGTATTCGATATATCCTTTTTCGCCACTTCGAAGTTGCCATATCTTTGTATCAGCATATAAACATCTAATGATTGAATTAAAAGATTCTTACTTGCTCTGTTAATAATCATTTCATTCATATGTTCATCCTCCTAATGTGCTTTGATTTCGTGTTCCTCTACTATAATAGAGAATTTTTTTAAAATTTCACCGTTATAGAAAGTTCCCTTACCCTTTACAATTATTTCTCCATTTCCCTTACGAGAGTTATTTCTGTAGGATACTTCAAAATGAACTCCTTCGCATAACCATTTTTCACCATCATATATCTCTATTTTAGGACATAAAGGAATTCCAACAAACTCCACCTTATCTTCATATTTGATTGAACATTTACCTATATCCTTCTTAGTTATCGTGTATGATATTTCCAACTCACCATCATATATGTCACAAGTATCACTTGGTGTTATTCGTATTTTATATTTTCCGGGCTCTATAGGGTAAACAGGATAACTGACATCATATTCATTAGTCTTCAATTCTCTACCATACTGATCAACTATTTTTACTTTTGGCTCAATTACCTTTCCATTGTACTCATACTGAGATTTAAAATTTACAGTCTTGCACTTTGCCAAGTCTTCTCTAATAATTTTGTATTCCTTTAATACTTCACCTTCAAATTTCCCTTGACCACAAATCATTATGTATCCGCCGTCATTTCCTTTAGATGCAAAGTAATAATCATAATCCGTATCGCAAGTAAGTGTTTTCCCCTCGTGCTTTACAGTAACCTTTGGTTCTGTCTCACCTTTATATCTATTGACATTTGATACCTCGATTGCACATTCAGATATGTCGTAGTTAATTGTTCTCTTCGAATAAGATAATATAAATCCAGTTTCACTATATTGCCCTGGAAAGTCATATGTGCTATTTAATCTGCCACTTATCAGATTGGCTAATTCAGATTTTGATATTTGCAAATTCCACCTAATTCCACATCGAAGGTCATTGTTACAATCACTATAATATACGGTATTTCCATTTATACCTGTTACAAAAATAGAATGATCATAGCTTGAGCCGGGAATTCTATATCTTACCACATCTCCCACCTGCAAGTCTGATATATTATGAGATATGCCATATTTATACGTTGACACATTAGCTCCATGATACAGATAACTTAGGAACAAGGCATAGCCGTGGCACTGTGCTCCGCCTTCAAACACATTGCAACAACTGGTATCATAATATGTAGAATGGCACGGACTGGAAGTAACACTGTATGGATCAGTATTAGAAGGGCTTCCTTCATGATTCCAATATCTTCCTGCCGGAAACATACTCTTTAATTCACTTATACTCTTCCCTTGTACTTGAATAACATTGCTCGTAACAATATCTGCTTTTATTTGCTTACCTGATACATATAGCTGTTCTGAAATATTTACACCACCAGAACTTGCTATTAGATATTTCTCATTGTTACTTTCATTTCTATACAACATACTAACTACAACACCTATAACAACACATATTATAATTGTTAAGCATGTTATTACTTTTAATATACGTTTTTTCATACGCAACCTCCTTTTGAGTAATAAAGTTTTTTGAATTGGTAAATAACTTATCACCCCCTTTCTCATTAATTTGAATTCTTACCAGCTTCTCATTATTACTAGCCGAATATAAAAGACCAAATGCCAGAGAACCACTTCGTTGCGTCCGTAAACCATGACCACATAAAAATCACCTCCTTATATACATAAATATAGTCCTTTCATTTTTTTCTTCGCCCTTATCTGTTCTTAATTAGCCTATCATTTTGCTCTATCTGACTTTTTATAGCCTTAAGTCTCTCAAACAAATTATTTCTCTCTTCCTTCAAAACAAAAATATAAGCTAAATATTGATTTCTCTTCTCATAACATTCATTTACCTTATTCTGTCGCTCCTTATTAGCATTAATCATTCTACTTATGTAATCCGCCTGTCGCTTTTTATCGCGTTTCAAAGACTCAATCCTATCAACTGTATTTCTTTTTCTCGCCTTTACATTTTCTATTTGACTCTTAATTCTGCTAACTCGGTCATAATTCTTACAATCATAGGCAGAAGATTTTTCTCTATACAAACCTTCTAATTTACCATTTAACTCACTTAAATAGTTATATTCCTCGGAAATTTTATTTTTAATATTGTTCAAACTCTGTGTTTCTGACCTAATCCATGCTTTATCCTGAGCAATATCCTTTGAATAATATTTAATTTCACTCTCCAAACCGACTGCTAATATATATACCGGCTCCATTTTTTGCTTTATATCATTTATCTGCTGATATATTTTCTGTTTTTCCTCTCTTAGTATTTTGTTTTGGCTAATTAATTCATGTCTTGTCATAACCTAATCCTCCTTAAATTGTTTCCTTACATATATCCTAGCATTACCTACATAAGGCTCGCCCCTGACAATGAATTTTTAATAAGTAATTCTACTTTTATATTAGTAATTTCATTTTTATCTTCACGGTAGGTGGAGAAATAAAGATTAACTATTTTTTATTTATTATAAAAAAAATATTTTCTATACCTATGTGTTGACATTCGTTTTTTTTAATGTTACACTATTCATAGTATAAAAAATATCTTATAAAAAGGAGGTTGCTTATTTGACATATATATCTTGGATAAACGCGAATATATTTAATTTTAGAAAAGGAGACAGTATTGCTTATTTATCTCTATATATTGTAATACCTGTCATAATAACTTGGATAAGCTTACAAGTCCTCCCTATGGATAACATTTCAATAATATATTGTTATTTAACAATTTTAATCAGTTCATTAAATAGCATTTATGACAGTGCTAACAGATGGAACTCAGCTACTAGATCAGTTTATAACCTTAAGCTTTTTATTATTATGTTATCTAATTTGATTATTACTATCTATTGCTTTTATGTTGTAATGTATATATTAATAAGCCAATCAACTAACTGTAGATGTGATTGGATATTATTTTCTTATATATTTGCCATAATAATATCTCTTGTAGATGCAATAAACTGCTTTACAAATGATATTATAATTCACGAACCTTAGAAGGAGGATTATCTATGACAGCAGAAATTTACATAACAACCTTTATAGTTGTTTCTATTTCAACAATAATTATCTCTGGCTTTTTTTCATACAAGACAATGTCTAATGAAATCAGACAACAAATAAAATTAGATGTGAACATAGAGCAAATGAAAAAATCAGAACAAATTATTAAAGAGTTTTTTAAAGAAAATAATTTAGATTCTAATGTACCAATCGAAATCATCGCAGGAATCCTTAATATTACAAAAGGTGGCATAGACTACAATTTACACGAGCAAGCTGTCTTGAAAGAAATAGGTACCACTAATGCTAAAATAGTTTTGTTCAAACCAGGATTATCTGATATAGAAGAACGATTTATTTTTGCACACGAGATCGCACATGTATTAAATGGCGATTTAATTCCTGTCACTCGTCCGGAAGGTTATAACAAGTCACAATCCGAACAACTAGCTGATTATACTGCAGCTGCACTATTAATGCCTCTTGACAAGGTCTATCAATTTTTAACAGAAAATAACTTTAAATCTGCAAAAAAAAGAAAGCGTATTTCTATTATTAGAAAGTTATGTAAGATATATAGAGTGTCCAAGATAATCGCACTTCGCAGAACAAAAGAAATATACACACTAAAAGCCGACAACAGCTAGATTTATAATCTACTGTTATCGGCTTTTAACTACTTATTTCTTACTTCTCCTTCAAAAACCTTTTCAAAAGAAAGGTCATAAAATACGGAAATGTATAAAACTTCCCATTAAATCCAATATTCTTATTTGCCAATTTAATACCGTATTTAATATCCTGATAAGTATCTCTTTCTATCAACGCATTAAGCGACGGTGTTGATGCATCATTTACCTTGACCTCCACAGGAATCAACGAATTCTTATCCCTTACAAAGAAATCCATTTCTATGGTTCCTTTTTGATTCTTATAGAAATACAACTCATAACCCTGTTTTGTCAGCATATCACCCACCATATTTTCATATATGGCGCCCTTATATATATTAAAATTCTTGTTATTTCGAAGGTCTTCCTGAGCTTCTTCATCAATTGATGCGATTAATAGCCCTGTATCTCTAAAATATATCTTGAAATTATCAGGATTATAATTGCCCTTAAGAGGTAACTCAGGCATAGTCATGCAGTGACATACGTTGATTATTCCCGCGTTATTAAGCCAGTCTACAACTCCTATATAATTTCGATTTCTTGCACCGTCTTTGATTTTTGATATTTGAAACTTTTTATTGTCCTTACCAAGAAATACAGGAATTTTTCTATACACATCAAGAATCTTACCCTTATCAAGTCCACCTGCATATTTAGTAATGTCTTCTTCATAGTCCAAGAGTAATTGCTTCTGTAATTTCAAGGTACCACTGTAATTTTTATTAGTTACAAAAGAAAATACCACAGCCGGCATTCCTCCAAGAACCATATATTCTCTAAAATTATCAAGCATTACATCATACTCTACTTGTGATAGGGGTGTAATAGATAACATTTTTTGAAACAAATCTTCTATTTGCTCTGCTTTGTAGCCCTTTGCCCAAAGATACTCCTCAAAATCTAACGAATACATCTCGTAATCTTCCTTGTACCCTACACTGTTAGATTCTATTTCATTGTAATTAATTCCCATAAGCGAACCCGAACAAATAACGTCATATCTTCCATCAAGTTTAAAAGATTTAAGACTTGTAGCACAATTTATACAATCCTGAATTTCATCAAAAAATATAAGTGTCTCTCCGGGAATAAACTCTATGTTAGGATTCTTTAAGGAAATATTCTTCACTATGGTATCTACTTCAAAACCTTCATCAAATATATCCTTATATTGCTTTTGCAAAACAAAATTTATCTCTATTACGGATTGATAGTTTTTATCCGCAAATGTCTTAATCGCCTCAGTTTTTCCAATCTGACGCGCTCCTTTAACAATGAGCGGAAGCTTCTCACCATTGCACTTCCAATCCAGCAAAAAACTATCTATTTTTCTACTAAGACGTTCCATTACTAAACCTCCCAAAACCTTGAATCTATACTGTACAAACATAGTATATCACAAAATTCCACCAATTATAACCCTTGTTTTGCACATTTTTCCATTTGTTTTAAGGGGTGTTTTGCACATTTTTCCAGAACTAAACCAAATTCTCCGGATTAAGACACTCCAGTTCAGGTATCACGAACCTTCCATCCTTTCTAATTAGCACATCATCAAAATAAATTTCGCCGCCACCATATTCCGGTGTCTGTATCTGAACTAAATCCCAATGAACTGCTGAATCATTTCCATTTGGTGCATCCTCATAACAGCTGCCGGGAGTAAAATGAATCGAACCCATTATCTTTTCATCAAATAATATATCCTTCATTGGCTTAACCACATAAGGGTTCACACCAATGGCAAATTCTCCCACGTATCTTGCTCCCTCGTCTGTATCAAATATTTCATTGAGTTTCTCAGTGTTATTAGCCGTAGCCTTAACTATTTTACCGTTTTCAAAGGTAAGGGACACATTTTCAAAGGTAAACCCACGATAAACACTAGGAGTATTATAGGTAATAACACCATTTACGGAATCCTTGACAGGTGCAGAATATACCTCGCCATCCGGAATGTTAAATTCTCCTGCGCAAGGCACAGCACCTATGCCCTTAATTGAAAATGATATATCTGTGTCCTTTGCAACTATTCTTACCTTATCAGTTTTTTTCATAAGCTCCACAAGTGGCTTCATCGCTTCTGCCATCTTGGAATAATCAAGATTACATACCTTGTAATAGAAGTCCTCAAAGCTCTCAAGACTTGTTCCCATAAGCTGTGCCATAGCATTATTAGGATATCCTGCAATGACCCACTTAGTTTTATTCACTCTGATATCGCTATGCACCGGCTTTGAATAAAGACGTGAATACAAATCAATCTTCTTACCATCCACATCTGACAACTCATTCATATTATCGCTACCGCTTATACCAATATAGCAATCCATATTATTCATCTCAAGGCAATCAACCTCTGCCATCAGTTTAAGCTGTTCCTCTGTACAGTTCTTAATAAGCTCCCTCTGCAAGCTCATTTCCTTAATATGAAGAAAAGGCATACCACCAGCCTCATATACAGCCTTAACGATTTCTCTTCCAAGCTCCATAGTACTGTTGCCTGTAAGCTGAACATACACCTTTTCACCCTTCTGAACTCTAACCGAATAATTCACAAGATTGTGCGCAAGCACTCTGTTTCTTTCATCCATTTCACACTATCTCCATTTCGTTAACTAATCTCAATTCCTATAAATCTATTACCTGCTTCCTCGAACATCTCTGCAGTTTCCTCTATACCATACTTGTAGGTTTCTCCTGTCAAAGGATTTATCATAACGGCGTTATAGAAATCATATCCAACAATGAGTACACATTCTGTTTCATTAATCATACCTAGCACCGGCTGACCATTGCACACATAATAAAGCACTTGTTCAAGCGTACAACCTGACAAATCCAAACCTCGATTATCAAGACTTTCATCAATAATTTCTACAGAAGATTTACCTTTACCCATAAGCTTATTTACATTTTTGTTGACACCATTGTATGCAAGCATTCCCTTAACACATGCTGCAATATGTCTTTCCGGATTATCTGTAGGTGCCACACTCACTCCTGATATCATATGCTCTGTAGGCCTTGAAATCCTCTTCCATAAATATCCGCCCTCATCATCCATTACAAGACCGGACTGATTATATGCCGCTTTTATAGCTTCTGCTTCCTCCGTATAAATACCCGTAACCTTACCATATGAATATACATAATACACTTCTCCAGCAGAAGCCAGTTCTCTGATACTCATTGCATTAGTTTCATCAAATAATACCTCTTCGGTATACTTAACCTTTAATTTATTAGAAGTGGTTACCTTGTATACAAAATTAATTACATATTCTGTCTTTTTACGCTCTGTAACTATTGTAGCCAGACTTATTTCATCTTCATTATCTTCAATATTTCCAAATATCTGATAATCATTTGCAGATACATACCCGCCATCTTCACCTCTTACCACCTGCTTAAGATTAATCATATTTTCAGATATCTCTGCATCAGTAAAAAATGTTCCTTTTTTTGAATGTTCTTTAAGTAACTGACCCTTATCATCTAAGACCCTTAACTTATTCATAGGGAAAAATATATATCCATTATTATCAACGTAGATATCCGACTCATTTGCAATACCATAAATAAAATCATCGTTTATAAAGCCAAGTGCACGCACCCTCTTTTTCGCATCCATTCTTATATCGTACTCATTCCCATCTCTGAGACTAAGCACACGGATTCTATTAGCTCCTTCACTTCCGCCATCCGTCTGCCACGCAAGAATGTCACCTGCTTCATTAATACAATAATTTTCATCATTCAAACCTGACACAATCTGAACATATTCGTTACCATTTAAGTCAATAGAATACACACAATCATTAATCATTATATACATAACATCGTCTCTGACATAAGACAATTTACCAATAGATTCCTTAAGAATCTGATATGAACGTGTAAAAGGAATAAACAAAAGCTCTCTACATACATTTTCCTCCGTGCTATAGCTATATAAAGCAACGCCCACACTTCCTTCATGCTTTCCTCTGTTCATATATCCATATACGATAAACTTAAGATTACCGCTGTCATCAATACTGACTATTTCCAAATCATGACTGTCATTTATATCACGTAAATCGTCGTCATTTTCATCCTTAAATGAAAACACCTTAGTAATATCATTTTCCTTTGTATCCATCAGCCAGAGTGTCCTCTCTTTTACAAAAGATATATATGTTCTGCTTTCGGCTGACAAAATTTCCGGTTCTTCCTCACTATTAATTCCGAGATTAATTCTGCTACCTGATATATTCTGGTTATTTGCTCCAAATTCCTGATTTGTGGTTCTTCCAAAATCAAGTAAATACATATCATTAGAAGTCCATCTAACACGGTAATTTTCCACTACATTATAATACTGAAATTCATCATAATCATTCTTAGCCTTTATCATATATTTAAGCTCATAAAAGCCAACATCACCTATAATATCCTTACAAGACAATACCGGCTCAGTCACTGTTTCAGGTTCAAGACCTCCCCATGTTATATGGCTGAAGCTTGAATGGATATTTGCATTTCCAAAATCCGAATTATCCTGTGTAGACTTTGGCTCCAAATAACTGATTATTGCTTCCGGTTCATCACTATACACAGCATTATAAAAATCAAGTACAAAATCTGCCTGCTCTTTAAAATGAGCATTTTCATTTTCCATAATTCTTGTGTAATAATTTATTTCTCCGTAATCCTCTGTAGACAACTTTATAATCAATAAATATTCTTCGCCAGCTTCTATCATATTATTAATAGTTAATACTGCATTTATCTTATCTCCGTCTACAGACCATGTTTCAACTGTCGTATCCTCAATCAGTCTGTTTGTATCCATGGAGCGTACCTCAAATGCCACAGACATAATTCCTGAATTATAACGATAAATATTAAGATTAAGCTTGTGATCCTCAGGAATTAATGTTAATGAATCTCTTAAATACATCGCTTCCATTTCCTGAGTGTATCCATACAATAAATTACTCTCTTTATTATATACGGTGGCCGAAATTACGGGTAACTTAGCCTCTCCCATAATGGAATTGCTCTCTTCTTCTCTTTCCACATTAAAATAGAGATATAATCCCACCGTTCCCACAAATACTAATATAATTATAAAAAATTTCAATAATAAATGTCTCATAATTCCTCTTTCAATAATTTGTCCAATGTCTGATTTACATTAATTTCATTTAATAACGCATGGACATTATTTTCTTCCGTTAAATGCTTCTTACATGTTTTCACACCTCTTATAAGCAAATTTTTAGGTGTGTGCTCCATATCAATAAATTCAAGAATATCTGTCCTATATCCATTTTCTTCGAGAAGTTCAGCCCTAATTCCATCTGTTAAAAGTGCTGATATTCTCTCCTTAAGAATTCCGTATTTAAGAACAGGTTTAAGGATATTATTACTAATTTGAGCATTAAGCTCATGCTGGCAGCATGGAACCGACAAAATAACTGATGCATTCCATTTTATAGCCTTAAATAGTGCATAATCAGTTGCAGTATCACAGGCATGAAGAGTAATAACCATATCTACCTGTGACACACCCTCATAATCTGCAATATCGCCCTTAAGAAATGTTAGTTTATCATAATCATATTTCTGCGCATATCTGTTACATTTATCGATAACATCTTCCTTAAGATCTAGTCCAATTATTTTTACATCATAATCATTCAAAACTCTGAGATAATAATATACTGCAAAAGTAAGATAACTCTTACCACAACCAAAGTCAAGAATTGTTATTTCCCTGTCACCTGGAAGTGCGGGTAAAATGTCCTGAATAAATTCAAGAAATCTATTAATCTGTCTGAACTTATCATACTTCGCCTTAATTACCTTACCATCTGTTGTCATAACACCCAGATCAACAAGAAATGGCACTGCCTCACCTTCCGGAAGTAAATACTTCTTTGCCTTATTATGTTCCAGATTAATTTCTTTTTCAAATTTCAATTTTTCAGGAGTTTTCTTTGAAGAAATATTAACCTTTCCTTTCTTGCTTACAAGAATTGTTGTAGTTTTTCCTGAATTAATAATCTGACACTGCTTGAAATTATTTACTATTCTATCCTCAAGGTAGGATATTGCTTCCTCTAAATCATAATTATTATGAATGACCTTAGTTCCAATATACTCTGTTGCCTGAAATTTAATTTCACTCTTGATTCTTACAGGACGAACCTTTATCTTACTTACAACTGCATTTCCTTTTGGACCGCTTACAACTAACGAGGCAAGATTCTCGTTTAAATTTTCAACCAAACATTCATGAATATTCATTACATTACATCCTCTACATATGCTCTGAGAATTTCACCAACACTCCACGCCTGTGCATAACAGCCTCTTGAAATAATTGGTTCATTTCCGTCAAATATTTCAGCAATCGAACCAATACAACCATCTCTCAAATGATCTTCTACCGGCTCAATCATCATTCTTGCACGCTTCTTAGCTTCCTCAGTTCTTCCATTAACCTTTACATATGCAGTAATAAATCCACCAAGCGGGAATGCCCATGTAGTTCCCTGATGATATGCAGCATCCCTGTCGTGAAGCTTGCCCTTGTACTGCCCTATATATTCTGCATCCTCCGGCGACAAAGAACGTAATCCATAACTTGCATATAAATGCTCCATAACCGTATTAACAATTTTCTTTGACTTTTCATCATCAAGCATTGTGTATGGAAGTGATACTGCATAAATCTGGTTAGGTCTGATTTTAGGATCATTTTCTGTATCGTCCACAACATCATACAGACAGCCCTTCTCTTCATTCCAGAACTTCTCATTAAATGATTTCTTAACCTTCTCTGCAAGCTCGCCGTATTCCTTATCATTTTTTCCAAATTTCTTAGCAAGCTTTTCCATTACTCTAAGTGCATTATACCAAAGAGCACTAATTTCTACAGGCTTACCATGTCTTGGTGTAACGACCCATTCACCAACTCTTACATCCATCCATGTAACCTGGTCAAATCCACCACCTGCATGAATAAGATAATCCTTATCCATATAAATTGAAAATTCTGTTCCGTTCTTGTAACCTTCAATGATTTCCTCAAGCTTTGGATAAATTTCCTCTTCAATAAACTTATAATCATCTGTGTATTCGAGATACTTGTCCACAGAATAGAAATACCACATAGCTGCATCTACTGTATTGTAAATAGGGTCAACGCCCTCATCCGGAAACATATTTGGAACAAGTCCATTTTTAATATATTTTGCAAATGTTCTTAATATTCCCTTTGCATCTTCATATCTCTTAGTAACAAGAGTAAGTCCCTGAAGAGCAATCATTGTATCTCTGCCCCAGTCAGTAAACCAAGGATAACCTGCCATTACTGTCTTATAGCCAGTTGACCTTCTCTGCACTATAAACTGGTCTGCTGCCTTAACAAGCGTATCTGCAAATTCATCCTTAAGGTCTGCAGTCTTAACAAGTCCACGAATTCTCTCTCTTGAAGCATTTATAATCTTAAATGCATCCTTTTCATAGTCCTCTTCTATTGAGCAAATAAATGAAATTTTCCTTGTTTCATAAGGTGCAACGTCTATTTCTACTGTGTATGGTGTAAATGCATTGTCGATACAGTTACCTCCTGTTGCAATTTCTGTCTGATACTCAAGGTCTCTAACAAACATTTCCTCGCTGTTAACAATATTTCCTGCATCCACATAAGCCTTTATAAGGAGTTCCTTATTCTCTTCCGGAATAAGATACATTGTATCTTTGCTCTTTTTATATTCGAATTTAAGCGCTGCTCTTTCTTTGTTATTATCATGTTCTCTATAAGTAAATAAAGGTGTAAGCGATAATTTTGTCTGTTTACTTCCATTTGTAATCTCATAAGCTACAGCTATTGTATTTTTCTCCCATTCAAATGCTATTTCCTTAGTTAAAAATACTTCTTCTGCCTGATACACAAACTTAGGATTTTCTTCGTATATAAATCTTTGTAAATATTTCTGTCCTTCTTCATTCCATCCGCCCGGATGCTGATTAGTATATAATGAATATTCCTTTTCCCCTATATCAATTTTCTCATTTATTTTAGTAAGAATGGCATATCTTGATAC
Source organism: Lachnospiraceae bacterium (assembly GCA_017396555.1). GTDB lineage: Bacteria > Bacillota > Clostridia > Lachnospirales > Lachnospiraceae > RGIG1934. Next base: position 34,353 of record JAFQLS010000045.1, read on the forward strand.
AGGCGCTCTGAGGCTTGCCACTAAAAGCCCCTGATGGTTTCTAGTATTTGCTCCGATTATTGAACTTCCCGCATAACCACCGATTCCATTAGTAGTTACCCATTCTCTCTCTAAGCCTGCTTCAAATGTCTTCCAATAACCTTTTCCAAATCTCATATATTTCAACCTCTTTTCTACTATAATCTTTACCCTTCATCTTATCATAAATACACATAAATTTAAAGAAGAAGTGCAGCTTCCAAATACATTAGTTACTCGATTTTTCCTGCTTCTAAGCTACCTAGCATACCATTTTCAAAAAGCTCTATAGCTTTTTCTTACTAATACATTCTTTCTCCCAAACAGATTATATAATATTCGAAATAAGAATTATAACCAGCATAACACTAATCATGTAAGTAAAACAACCTGTAGGCTTTTGTGATACATTTTGTTGTTGATGTCTTGTAGGTGTTGTTACTTGCTGTGAAATTTGTTTAGGCTTTGTAACTCCTTGTGAATTTCTTGCTTTACTATATAATGCTAACGGATCCTTTACCAACATTATGCGCGAATAGAAATTATCAATCCATCTCACATCTTCAGCCACACACATATTTTCTTCCGAACATCCCGGTTCATGTGCAATTTGATTTCTAACCCAACGATAATGTTTTAATTTTTTTAAATCTTCATTCCAACCCTCAACATAATCAGCACCATTGGGAGTGCTGAGCATTTCATCAATGTACGCTGACACGCCGTGACTGTCTCTATACATTTCGCTACATATCTTCTCAAGCTTTTTGTACGAATCAATAAAACTCATATTTGCTCATCTACTTTCCTGCTCCGTTTTTATAAATACAACATTATTACTAAGTAGTGATATTTTCACCTATCCACGATTCATTATCCTCTAAAACTATTTTATGCGAAGTTTATTCTTCATCCAAGCCAAAATAATAATTATTCACTAAAAGTCCTATTTCTTTTTCATTTAGAGTCTTATCTAACAATCTAATATTATCACAAAAAGATAATTCCACATTTACTTAACTAAGTTTAAAATAATGAATATTATATATTACAACTAATCAAAACAACGTAATGTTATTTTTATTTCTCCGAGAATCTCCTCTAGTCGTTTTCCGTTAGCATCAGTTATACAAGAGGTACTTCCCTTGATGTCCTTGCCATAGAAATAAACTGACTCACCATCATCATATCTTACTCCGGCTATTACATTAGATTCTGTTCCTGTTATATTAAGGCTTGTCCTGCTGTCTGCTTCATCCGTTGTATATAGCAGCATTTCCCCTTCATAATAATAGTAAGTTGTTACTCCATTTTCGGTCTTGGAGATTCTCTTGCCTTCTCCGTCATACACATTTGTCTGCTCTGATATTATAACGGCTTCTTTTACTTCCCTTGTTCTTGTAAGACAATTACTTATATCATACTCATTAAGGATGTATCTATCCGTTATGGAATCATACTCTGATACCTGATTACCACGTCCGTCATACTGATAAGTCTTATATCCTGTTACACTTCCACTTATATCTGCCCTTATTACCTGATTAAGTTCATTGTAGATGTATAAGGTTGTTTTATCAGCCTCTACTACTTTAGTTCTATTTCCGACCTTGTCATATTCATAGAATGTTTCAGATACATTTCCTGTAGCATTATCTGTCTCTACTGTGGATGTCAGTCTGTTTAAGCTGTCGTATGTATGGACTCTGGTTCTGTCAAGAGCAGCATCTGACATATAGTCTGTCTCTGAGATTATGTTGCTGTTCTTATCATATGTGTATGCATGTCTTTCGTATACCGTATCAAGACTGCTACTGTCAGTATAATACATAAGTGTCACTCTGTCCAATGCATCATACTCATAGCTTCTTAGGATGTAGCTTTCTTCTTCCACAAGGAAATTCTTATAATCTCGTATCTCTTTTATCTTGCCATCGTTATGGAATTCATAGGTTCTTACCTTTCTTATAACCTCAGTCCCGTTTTCATCTATGACAGCATTTACACCTGTTACCCAGTTATGATTATTATAAGATATGGTAATGCCCTTTACACTGCTTCCTTTCCTGTAAATTTTTAAATTTACTTTCAGCATAACATATTTACAATGTAGGTTTTTGTAGGTTCTAGCAATGTACTGTTTTTAGTACAATATAAAAAAGCACCTCCCAATATTAGAATTAATTTTGTCTAACATTGGGGGCGCACTTCATGCAAACTCTTCTTTACATTAATAATATCTCTTTCTTCTCCTGCATCTTCTTCGATACATTTCATTATATAACATAACAGCTACTGTATATTCCATCCATTTCTCATCCTTGCACGGACACATTCCACCATTACAGTCTTTAACTCTGTCACATATTTTTAGGCATTTCCGTCTAAGCATAAGCTTATCAGGATACTCATCAAACATTATACTACCATTGTATTCCATCTTATCACATTCATCTTCAATAATTCTCTGAATCCTTCTGGTTGTATCTGGATATAAATTCTTAAGATACACCCTATCCATTTCATCAGCATAATTCCTATCAAAAATATCATACATATGTGGATATTCAAAAATTTCCGAATACATCAAATACTCCAAATAATTTCTTTGATATAATATATGTTATTATTCGGCAAAGGTGCGAGGCTACATCTGTTTCCTTACTATCTTATACTCATCATCATACTGAAAATATGGGCAGTTGGCATAAGTTCCTGTAAGAAACCTCACCATTTCATCCTCATCCAGACTCATATCACACACATAACATTCGCTATCTTCATCATATACAAAATTGCTGCAGTAATCGCAGTTAGCTACATCACTCATAATTATCCTCTCATTCTTATAATAATATGAGTTAAATATAACACAAAAAATAAAAATTAACAAATACACCTTCCTGTTTGAATACTATGTCACATTACTTTGTTGAGTATAGGAGCAAAAAATTTAGTAGTCTCCATTATAAATCGGACTTGCCACATATACTGTAGTTATGTCTCTGATTTCATCGTAGGTAAAGGCTACATTTACATTCACTTTTTTTCCGGCTATACTTTTACAGGTGTCAATACTTTCGGAATAACCATACATTGTGTTGTCCTGATTCCAGTTATCCTGCACAATTTTTGCATCTAACTGCGAAAATATTTCCTTCCCTATTTTTTTCATTGATACCGGTGACATTTTACCTTGCATTTCGCCCTGCATACTAATGGTTACTTCCGGCTGAATATACAAATTAGGAAGTTCTTTTAGGATATCTTCAAGCTCATTTTTATAGTACCATGCAGTTTGTATCGCATTTTCAAATTCCATTTTTACAGAAATAAAATGATTAAGACTATATACATTATTATTGATTTTATTTTCCTGTGTTGATAACTCAAGTTCAAGATTTCCGCCCTTAAATGTATAATTAATTCTGGAAATCCTGCTTTCTTTCTCCAAAATTTCCTCGTACTTATATTGATTATTAATACCTAAATCTTTTACAATATTATCTAATATTTCTTTTCTTTCTTCTTCCTTAAGATATACATCTCCGTAATAAAAAAAACTTTCTACTGTAGCTGTATTAGTTAAGTAATTACCATTTTCAAATGCTGTTACAACTTTTATTTTGTCATTTGAATTTGGCTTTATAATAATATTAATTAAAATAATAACCAACGCAATCATGCATGTATATAATAAATATCTTTTCAAATCATATCCCTCCGTTCTATTATGTTTATTTCCACTTTTGTGATTTTTTAAACATATTAGGTTGTAAATTAAATTTTAAAGGTATATAATTTCATAAGATATTTAGATAAAATATTGAATAAAATCATGCAAAAAGGAGGATATAATGAAAAAATTTAAACATTTTCTGTTACTATCAGTAACAACAATAGCTATTACTTCGTTTTTGAATATATCAACAGTCTTGGCAACAGAAGAGACTCCTGACTATATTCTTGGACGTCCTATGACAGAAGAAGAGATAGAGAAACAAAAATCATATGAACCAAAGACTTTTACAAAGTTGCATTTATCAGAAGTTCCTGAATCATATAAAACATACGGAAAACATGGTGCTTATTATCCTGCAACTTATGATAGCAGGGATTATAACCTTATTACTCCTGTTAAATATCAGGCAAACTCAAACTGGTGTTGGGCTTATTCCGGTGCATCAGTGCTTGAAACAGCAATGATTAAAGCTGGGATTTCTAATGTAAACAATACTGATTTATCAGAGGCTTCTTTGGCATACTATATGTACCATCGTAATGATAACGGGCTTAGAGACCCTCTCGGACTCATGGTTGGCGACTATAATACACATGGCGATGCTACATATTATGATGGTGATTTTACACAATACAGTGGCAATACTCAGCTTCTTGCCAGATTTTTAGCAACAAATATGGGTGTTAAAAACGAAAGCTACTATACAAGAGAACAGGCAGAAAATGGTTCACTTCCAGATTTAACCAAGGCTTATACCGAACAGTCCTGTGTACTTAAAAATGCCATATTCCCTGCTAATGATAAGGACTCAATCAAGTCTGCCATTCAGACATATGGTTCTGTATGCGTGGCAATTAACTGGGACGATAGCTGGGATTTTGATAGCTATGATTATTCTTACTATAACTATGATACAGCTGCTTATTGTTATCCAAACTCTGATAACGGAACAAATCACGAAGTCACACTTATTGGATGGGACGATAATTACAGTTCAATCAACTTCGCATCCGGTTCAGAAGTAACTACAAACGGTGCATGGATTGCTAAAAATAGTTGGGATACAGATTGGGGTAACGAAGGATACTTCTACATTTCATATGAGGATGCTTCATTACTTCCAAATGTTACATTTTCAGTATTACCAGCTGATTCATATGATAATAACTATACATACACAGGCTCTTCAAGCGGATATTACAGATACTACTACAACTGTACAAGTGCATATTTTGCAAATGTTTATGTTGCAAAGGGACGTGAACAATTAACTGAAGTTTCTTTTGAGGCACAGAGTCCACAGATGAAATACTCTATTCAGATATACAAAGATGTAACAAATCAAGGCAACCCTCAAAGTGGTACACCCGCACTTAAGACACCTGTTACCGGCACATGTACAACTGAAGGAATATATACAGTGCCTGTTACAGAAGCAGTTTATTTAGATCCAAACGAACGTTATTCAATAGTAGTAGAACTATTTTGTCCACCTAATGGTGATATGGCAATGGGAGCAGAATATAGTGATGATTATACATGGTACCAGTCAACAGCTGTGACCGCACCTTATCAGTCATTCTCACGTGGTAGCGATGATAGTATGTGGACAGATGCAAATACTTATTCTTGCTGCTATAGAATCAATGCCCATACAAAGAACTCTAATGCAAAGAAAGTAACATTTAAGAATTCTTCCGGCAAAATAATAAATACACAGTATTTACAGCCAGGTGGAAGCGCAAATGTTGATTTCTCAAAGAAGACCGGTTATGCAACTTCGTTTAGCTCTTCCTACACAAACATAACTGCAGATAAAAAAATAACTGTTAAATGGACAGCTAATACTTACAAGGTATCATTTAATGCTAATAAAGGTAAAACTTCTAAAAAATATATAAATGTTAAATACGATTCAAAATTTGGAACATTGCCAACTGCTACAAGACGTTATTACAAATTTGCCGGCTGGTACACAAGTGCAGGAAGAAAAATCACTGCATCAACCAAAAATACATATGCTCAGGCAATTACCTTAAAGGCTAAATGGACAAAGGTTAGTGTTGCAAAGGGTGGTATTAAAAAGCTTACTACACCTAAGAAACAAACTATTAAATTAAACATCAAGAAAATCTCAGGTGTAAACGGATATGCAATACAGTATAGCACAAAGAAAAATATGAAGGGTGCAAAACTTATTAACACCACCAAAACTACTAAGACAATTGGTAAATTAAAGAGTGGTAAGAAGTACTATATAAGAGTTCGGGCCTTCAAAAAGGATTCTACCGGCAAGAGAGTATATGGTAATTACAGCCCTGTTAAATCAATAAAAGTTAAATAAATAACAGACATATTTTATAACAAAGAAGGATGTGATTTACATAAGTCACATCCTTCTCTGTTACAGGAAGAAATTTTCTATTTATTGACTTCCCCCTTATTTATATATATATGAGAGGTAAACAAATCTCCATTTATGTTAATCTCTAACTTTCCGTTTTGTAATTTCATCAAGCTATGAGAAATCGACAAGCCCAAACCATTTCCACTTGCTGAACGGGATGCGTCTCCTCTGACAAAACGTTGCATTAATTCATCCGATGGGATATTAAGCTGATATTTGGAAATATTCTTAATCACAACATTAATATTATTATCCGACTCAGTTACATCAATATAAACTCTTGTATTCTCCATAGAATACTTATACACATTTGAAAATATATTATCAATTACTCTCCATAATAAATTTCCATCTGCCTGCACAACATTATTTTTTTCTAAAGGAGTATATATAGCAGTTAAATTATTTTCGTTAAACTTGCTTTCATACTCTCCTAGCGCTTGAGAAAGCATTTCATCTATATTAACCTTTCCCACATTTACTTCCATATTGCCTGTAGCTGCCTTCGATGCTTCAATAACATTTTCTGTAAGAGTTTTAAGGCGCTTTGAATGTTTGTCTAATATTTCCAAATATTCAACCGCTTTTTCATTATCTAAATTTTCTTTTTTCATCAAATCCACATAATTTATTATTGATGTAAGCGGTGTTTTAAGGTCATGCGAAACATTTGTAATAAGCTCTGTCTTAAGCTGTTCGCTCTTGATTTGTTCTTCAACAGCCTTGCTAAAGCCGGTATACAGGTTATTAATATAATCAGCATTTTCACGTACCACACCATACATATATTTCGTATCAATCTTAATATCTGAAATCCCTGATTGCATCTTCTCAGTATATGCATTTAACTTGCAGATATTTGAAAAATAATGCAATAACAATGCTGCCTCAATAATTTTTATACAACTCCATAACAACCAACAGGCATCCCTGTCGTAATATATACATAGAACACTAAAAGTTTCCAAAGCAATTGAAAAAAGTAAAATTATAGGTGCGCGTAATTTGTGATTAAGATTTCCACAAATATATTTTATAAATTTTACCAATTTAACAGCTATCTGAATTATCAGGAAGCTCTTTGTAAAAGTTTTATTTGCACCTCTTGCAAATGTTGTATAAGAAAGCACATATATCGAAATAAGAAGCAATAATATTTTAATAAATATTCCAAAATAATTAGTAAACGAAAACTGTATAAAGTTATTACGACTGTTAACTTCTATAAGTATCAGCATAAATGCAACCGGGAATTCATAATAAATATTATTAATTTTACTTAATATCGAATTAGCTGTATTTCTCCTGCTAATCAGCAAATAAACCACATTAATAATCAATAAACATATTAGAATCACAAAAGTGGCTGCTATGTAAGCAAAATTGGAATCAATAGTTTTAAACTTATCATAAGCTTTATAAATTTTACCGTGAGAACTATGCTTTGTACTTATATAGCTTTCAACATAAATGGTTACATAATCTTCATTAAACGAGTCGTAAACGATATACATTTCAGTACCGCTACATAAGTAATCATATTTCTCCAAAATATTATCCGACGTACTCTGATAAGTATTTTTACTGGTGCGAATAATAAACTGATAATTGGAATCCAAGAAATTTGTATTTCCAAATATCTCTTCAAAACTTCTATATTTTATGCCACGAATATTGTTTTTAATACAAAACTCATATATCATATCTGTTTGCTCTGTTACAATATCTTTTACTATTGTAGTATTTTCAAATTCTTCTTCATTGTGAAATGTATGTATCATAGCAAGAATCATAATAATACAACTAAGTAACAATAATGTAGTACTGAAGATAATTATTCTTATTTTTTTATTGAAAATTAATGACATTATTTTATTCTCCTCTCCATTTTTATTCGCATTTGTAGCCCTGCCCCCAAATGACCTTAATATGCTTTGGTTCAGCAGGATTTATTTCGATTTTTTCTCTAAGATGTCTAATGTGTACCGCAACCGTTTTATCCGTTCCATCCAGATTATATATGGAATTCTTCCAGACGTTCAGGTATATCTCCTTTGAAGAAAATACCTTTCCCGGGCTCGCTATAAGAAGTTTAAGAATTTCATACTCTATAGGAGTAAGCTTTATTTCTTCACCATATACAAAGACCTGTTTAAGCTCATCATCCAGTTCTATTCCATTTAATTTATATGCAGATTCTTTTTTGACAGCACTGCCAAGCATTGTGTATCTGCGTAGATTTGATTTGACTCTTGCAACAACCTCTACCGGATTAAAGGGCTTAACTATGTAATCATCTGCGCCAACATTAAGTCCAAGAATTTTGTCCGTATCCTCACTTTTAGCCGTTAGAAATATGACCGGTATATTAGAAATTTTTCTGATTTCATTTATAGCACTAATTCCGTCCATAACCGGCATCATTATATCTAACAAAGCTAAATGAATTTCATTTTTTTGTATTACATCTATAGCTTCTCTACCATTGTATGCTTTAAAAATTTTAATATCTTCCGAAGATAAATATATCTCAAGAGCATTTACAATATCCTTTTCGTCATCACAAATCAGAACATTATTCATAGCATATTACCATCCCTATTTAAAATATTTTAAATTACAATATTATAATAACAATTTAATTATTTAGATACAACTATCTAAATGTTTAAGATTTGTTTAAGATATTTTCAAATTAAAAACACCAGGAATTATCGCTTCCTAGTGTTTTTATAATTCTATTTAATTTTTTTAGCTTCAAGTCTTGCAAGAGACCTTCTGAGTGCTAACTCTGCCCTATGCATATTAACACCCTCATCACTACCGTTAATCCTTCTCTCTGCTCTTACTCTGGCTTCTTCAGCTCTGTGTTCATCGATTTCTTCCGGCCACTCGGCTATTTCTGCCATAACGGTTATTCTGTCCTTAAGTATCTCTACGAAGCCACCGTGAATGGCAGCTTTTTTTGTACCCTTTTCCTCGTAAATTTTAATTACACCGGGAACCAGGATATAAGTAGTAGGAACATGATTTTTGTATACACCAATTTCACCTTCACTGGTTTTCATTTCAACGAATCCTGCTTCGCCTTTATAAAATTCTCTGTCCGGTGAAATTATTTCTAATTCAAACATATCCATTTCTGCCATATCTACCTCCACATAGTACTATTTATTTTCTACGCGAGCTAATACGTCATCAATACTTCCTGCGTTAAGGAAATAACTCTCAGGAATGCTATCATGCTTTCCTTCAATAATCTCCTTGAAGCCTTGAATTGTTTCTTCAATAGGCACATATCTTCCCTCAAGACCTGTAAACTGGCCTGCAACGAAAAATGGCTGAGATAAGAATCTCTGAACCTTTCTTGCTCTTGATACAGTAAGCTTATCTTCTTCTGATAATTCATCCATACCAAGAATAGCAATAATATCCTGAAGTTCTTTATACTTCTGAAGAATTTCCTGAACTCCTCTTGCAACCTTATAATGTTCTTCACCAACAATACGTGGATCAAGAATTCTTGAAGATGACTCAAGAGGATCTACTGCCGGATAAATACCAAGCTCTACAATTGAACGTGAAAGAACAGTTGTCGCATCAAGGTGGGCAAATGTTGTTGCCGGAGCCGGGTCAGTTAAGTCATCCGCCGGAACGTAAACCGCCTGAACGGAAGTAATAGAACCATCCTTTGTAGATGTAATTCTCTCCTGAAGCGCACCCATTTCAGTCTGAAGTGTAGGCTGGTAACCTACGGCTGATGGCATACGTCCAAGGATAGCTGAAACCTCTGAACCTGCCTGTGTAAAACGGAAAATATTATCAATAAATAATAATACGTCCTTTCCACCCTTATCTCTGAAATACTCAGCCATTGTAAGTCCTGTAAGACCAACTCTCATTCTGGCTCCAGGTGGCTCATTCATCTGCCCGAATACCATTGTTGTCTTATTAATAACTCCTGACTCAATCATTTCATGATACAAGTCATTTCCTTCTCTTGTTCTCTCACCAACACCTGTGAATACAGAATATCCACCATGCTCAGTTGCAATATTTCTAATTAACTCCTGAATAAGTACTGTCTTACCTACACCAGCACCACCGAAAAGACCAATCTTACCACCCTTCTGATAAGGACAAAGAAGGTCTACTACCTTGATACCTGTCTCGAGCATTTCTGTAGTTGTTGACTGCTCATCAAATGCAGGAGCTTTTCTATGAATAGGATAATAATCAACACTCTCTGGTGAAGGCTTATTATCAATAGGATTACCAAGAACATTAAACATACGTCCTAAAGTATTTTCGCCTACTGGAACTGAAATCGGAGCTCCTGTTGCTACGGCTTCCATACCTCTTACAAGTCCGTCTGTTGGTCCCATGGCAATACATCTTACAGTGTCATCGCCAAGATGCTGTGCAACCTCTACAACAAGCACTTCGCCATTCTCTCTTGTGATGTTAATAGCTTCATATATCTCCGGAAGCTTTCCTTCCTGAAACTTCACATCAAGAACAGCTCCGACTACTGTTGTAATCTTACCACAGCTCTTAGAAACGTTAGCTGTTTCTGCCATATTTCCTCCAATCCGAAGAATATATATTCTTCTATCATTAACCGATTGCTTCTGCACCGGCTACTATTTCTGTTAATTCCTGAGTAATTGAACTCTGTCTTGCTCTGTTAAACTTAAGCGATAAATCTTCTATCATTTCCTCTGCATTGGTTGTTGCAGAATCCATTGCAGCCATTCTTGCACCATTCTCACTTGCAACTGCTTCTATAAGACTGCCATATATAAGGCTTGTCACATATTTTGGAATAATAATATCAAGTGCTTCTTCCTCATTTGGCTCAAAATTCATAAGTGTTAGCTTATCTTCTTCTGAAACCTCTTCCTCTGTAGTTGCAGGAAGTAACTTTATAATCGTAGGAATGTGACTAACAGTATTCTTAAATACTGTATAAGCTATATACAATTCTCCAAATTCACCTGCTTCAAAATCTTTAAGCACATTTTCCTGAATATCCATAGCGTCTCTGTAGATTACATCTTCTATTACTTCAGAATAATCAGCCTTTACCTTATAGCCTTTTCTCTCAAGAATTTCTTTTCCCTTTCTACCAACACAATACACGACCGTGTTATCAGCAGAAAACTCCGAATTTGTTGTAAGAAGCTTTGCTATGTTCATATTGTAACCACCGGCAAGACCTCTGTTAGATGTGATTACAATAACAGCCTTTTTCTTGCTATTGCCTGACTTTAAAAATCTGTGTTCAACATTACCTGAACGTGCCAGCATTGAAATTACAGTCTGGTGCATTTTATTAAAATATGGCTTAGCTGTCTCTACTCTCGCCTTAGCCTTCTGAAGCTTAACTGTAGAAACAAGCTTCATAGCCTTTGTTATCTGACCAGTGCTTTGGATACTCGCTTTTCGTCTCTGAATATCTCTCATTGATGCCATAATTAATCACCTTTTACCTTAAAAGCTTTCTTTGAATTCCTTAATTGCCTTTACAAGCTGTTCCTCTGTCTCTGGCAACAATTCCTTAGTTTCTTTAATGCTAACAGGAATATCCGGGTATTTTGTATTAATAAACTCAAATAATCCTTCCTCAAACTTAAGAATATCCGATACAGGAACATCTAATAAATACTTCTTAGTTGCTGCATAAATGATGATAACCTGATATTCAACAGGCATTGGCTCATACTGTGCCTGCTTAAGCATTTCCTTAAGTCTTTCACCCTGATCAAGCTTCTCCTTAGTATCCGCATCAAGCTCTGAACCAAACTGTGCAAATGCTGCAAGTTCTCTATACTGTGCAAGCTCAACTCGAATAGGTGCTGCAAATTTCTTAATAGCCTTAATCTGAGCCGCACCACCAACTCTGGATACTGATAATCCGGCGTTGATAGCTGGTCTGAATCCGGCATTAAACATTTCTGTTTCAAGATAAATCTGACCATCTGTAATAGAGATAACATTAGTTGGAATATACGCCGAAACGTCTCCCGCCTGTGTCTCTATGATAGGAAGAGCTGTTAATGAACCTCCACCCAATTCGTCGGATAATCTTGCTGCTCTTTCAAGAAGTCTTGAGTGCAAATAGAATACATCACCCGGATAAGCCTCACGTCCCGGCGGACGACGAAGTAATAGTGAAAGTGTTCTATATGCTGTAGCATGTTTACTTAAATCATCATAAATTACAAGTACATCTTTACCTTCTTCCATCCACTCTTCACCAATAGCACAGCCTGAATAAGGTGCTATATACTGGAGTGGTGCAAGCTCACTTGCTGTAGATGCTACTACTGTTGTATAATCCATTGCTCCGTATTCTTCTAATGTCTTAACAATTGAAGCTACTGTAGATGCCTTCTGACCAATTGCAACATATATACACAATACGTTCTGGCCCTTCTGATTAATAATTGTATCAATAGCGATGGCTGTCTTACCTGTCTGACGGTCACCGATGATAAGTTCTCTCTGTCCTCTTCCGATAGGAACCATTGCGTCAATTGCCTTGATACCTGTCTGAAGTGGCGTATCTACTGATTTTCTTGAAATAACACCTGAGGCAACTCTTTCTATCTGTCTATATTTAGTTGTCTCAATTGGTCCTTTTCCATCAATAGGTTGTCCAAGAGCATTTACTACACGTCCTATCATCGCATCTCCAACCGGAACTTCTACAACTCGTCCTGTTGATTTTACGGTATCACCTTCGTTGATATTTTTGGAATCACCCAGTAATACTGCACCAACATTATCTTCTTCAAGGTTCATTACCATACCGTACACATCACCTGGAAATTCAAGAAGTTCTCCCTGCATAGCCTTTTCAAGTCCGTGAACACGAGCTATTCCGTCTGCTACCTGGATTACTGTACCTACATTTGATACATCAAGCGCAGTCGAATATTGTTTAATCTGCTCTTTAATAACTGAGCTGATTTCTTCTGGTCTTAAATTCATGGAGCTAACCCACCTTCTTTCTATTTCTGAGATAATTGAATATTATTCAACGATTTTGATAATTCATTTATCTTTGATTTTATTGTGCTGTCAATAACTCTGTCACCAACTCGTATTATCATACCACCAATAAGCGAACTATCCACCGAATAATTCATTTCAAATGACTGATAATTTGTAGTGCTTATAAGCTTATCTTCAACAGCTTTTTTCTGAGAATCCGACATATCTACCGCTGTGGTAATATGCGCAATTCCTATTTTTTTATATTCCTTAACTTTACTAACAAAATAGTTAAGAATATCTAACATATCATTATTTCTGTCCTTTTTAACAATCAAAGTCAAAAATCCAACCATATCATCAGATACGTTATTTTTAAATATATCCTCCATCACTTGGACTTTTTCATCTTTCGTGATTTTCGGATGGTTAAGAAGCTTAAGAAGCTCCTCATTTTCATCAAACACTGTAATTAACCCTGTTGCTTCCGAGAGTAAAACATCTATTTTATTTTCTGATACAGCAAGCTCAAATAATGCTTCACCATATGTTTTTGCTACTAGCTTAGCCATGTATCATCACCTATCTCTCTCAATGTCTCCTCGATAAGGGCATCCTGTGTCTGTGCATCAATGGATGCTGCTACTACCTTGTTTGCCATAGCTGTTGCAACCTGAATGATTTCCTTCTTGATATCATCAGCTGCTTTTTTCTTTTCAAGCTCTATTTCTGCATTTGCACGAGCAATGATTCTTGATGCTTCTTCTTTGGCTTCAGCAATAATTCTATCTTGATTTTTCATAGCTGCCTTACGAGCATCTGCCATAATAATCTCTGCTTCTTTTTCGATATTTCTTATCTTTGCATCATATTCCTTCTTAAGTTCTGCTGCATCCTTTTTATCCTTCGCTGCACTCTCTCTATCGTTTGTAATCTTTTCCTGTCTCTTAGCAAGAAGCTCCTTAACCGGATTAATTAACAAATACGATAAAATGATAAACAAGATAAATATATTAACAGCCAATAATACTGCATCTATCACAAGTTGTTGGTCAAGACCAAAAAGAAACTGTGTGCTTTCAGCTTTTTCTGCGAGTAATATCTGTACGCTTTGCAAGGTTTCGCCTCCTTTCTAGAAAATGTCAAATTATTTTTTATATCCTTTTGAACCATTCATTAGAAAGGTTTAACGAACATAAGGATAATTGCTACTGCAAGACCGTAAAGACCAGTTGTTTCTGCAACGGCCTGTCCAAGTAACATAGTAGAAGTAATTTCTGATTTTGCTCCCGGATTACGTCCTACTGCTGCTGCTGCCTGTCCGGCTGCGTATCCCTGACCAATACCAGGTCCCACACCTGCGATAAGAGCCAAACCTGCTCCAACTGCTGACATTGCATAGATAAAATCCTGTCCACTAATATTCATATTGTCCTCCATTCTCCGTTATTTTTAACGGCAATAAATTTTTAATCTCCTGTCTTATCTGTAATATATACCATCGTAAGCATACAGAATACATATGCCTGAATACATCCCGAAAAGATGTCAAAATAAATATGCAGTACTGATGGTAGACCAATCGTTACCAGTGCTGGTAACAAACTATAGATTAATCCCATAAGTACAGTTCCGGACATAACATTACCGAAAAGACGAAGTGAAAGAGATAACGGTACAGCCAGTTCACCAATCAGATTTATTGGAAATAAAATCGGGCTTGGTTCAAACAAAGCTGTGAAATGCTTAATTTTATTTGCTTTTATACCATTGTACTGAATCATACAAAACGTAATAACACCAAGTGGAAGTGTAATACCATAATCGGCTGTCGGTGGTCTTAAACCTAACAACCCGGAAAGGTTACAAAACAGCAAAAATAAAAACAGCGTTGTAATATAATTAACAAATTTCCTTCCCTTCTTACCCATAGAACCGCTAACCATATTAGATAGCATTTCTATAGCTATTTCAGCAATATTTAAAAGAAATCCCGGTGTATCCTCCGGCTTCGTATGCCTTACCTTATAATTTACAATCAATGCAAATAATATAAGTAACAGTGACACAATCAACACACTTATATGCGTAGATGTCAAATGCCATTCCAGTCCACCAATGTTGATTTCTTCGTATTTGTCAATCATGAAACTCTGTTTCTTTTCTTCGGCTTGTATTATTCCGCCGGATATTCCTGACAAATTGTTAAACATTCCATTTTTCACATTCTCACCTTCCTTCTCCTGTAGATTTTTTATTTATTATTTTATGTGTAATCGGCTGAATATAAGCCGAAAACTTCAATGCAAATAACCCTATGACTCCCACAATAATATTTCCAAAATCAAGCCATTTCATAAATGCGAAGGCTACAATTATTCCCGCAACTCTGATTATATAACTTTTTTTAATCTGTTTTAAAGCTCCAAATTCTCCCATAATCATAGAGCTCTTAAGAGAAGAGTACATATGAACCGTCATCCCACACGATACAAGCACTCCCCATACAAATCCTAATTCGTTATATAGTCTTCCCTTTGGAAATAAAAGTAACACTAATATTCCAATTATTCCGAATAAAATATTACCAATCAGCAATTCTATAAGCGTCTGCTTCTCGCTCTTTTTCATACTATTTTTCCTTTTTAGAATTCTTATATTCCTGAGATATATAATCCGCCTTTTTCTTTTTGCCTTTTTTTGTTGCATTCATTGCAAGAACATATGCATTTCTTCCTCCTGCCAGTATTCCGACTATTAGAAAAAATACCGTAACTGATGTTCCAAAGTATTTATCAACGGCAAGTCCAATTGCAACACACAAAAATATCGGAGTAAGCATATGTATGCTTAACTGAGTTATTAACGCAAAGTTTGTGAATACCTCTCTGTTATCACTCATAGACTAATTGTTACCTCTCTATCTGTTCTTTCATATCTGTAGAATGTAACTCCCGCAGATTTAAGCATTCTCTTTGAGGCTATAACACTTGGTGTGTCCGCATATTTATCACAATCGTATACTATAGTCTTAATTCCTGCCTGTATTATTGCTTTGGCACATTCATTGCACGGAAATAATGTTACATACATTTTTGCGCCTTCAAGACTCGCACCTCTGTAATTCAAAATAGCATTAAGCTCACTATGTGTCGAATAAAAATATTTGTTTTCTAGCGGCTCTCCTTCCCTACACCATGGAAATTCATCATCCGAGCAACCTCTTGGAAATCCGTTATAACCCATAGATAATATTTTGTTATCCTGACTTACAATACATGCCCCAACCTGAGTATTTGGATCCTTTGACCTCATTGCCGACAATGCAGCAACACCCATAAAATACTCATCCCAGCTTATATAGTCCTGTCTTTTATCACTCATGTATACCCTCCTTACAGATTAATTCTCAATCTGGTTTATTCTCTTAATGTGTCTCTCGTCATTTGAAAATTCTGTATCTAAAAATGTATCTACAATTTTAAGTGCTAATCCTCCTCCAACAACTCTTGCTCCCAGTGCCAACATGTTAGCATCATTATGAAGTCTTGTTGCTTCTGCCGTAAAACAATCAGTACATAACGCTGCTCTTATACCTTTAATCTTATTAGCAACTATTG
Source organism: Lachnospiraceae bacterium (assembly GCA_017396555.1). Lineage (GTDB taxonomy): Bacteria > Bacillota > Clostridia > Lachnospirales > Lachnospiraceae > RGIG1934. The sequence continues at coordinate 51,139 of JAFQLS010000045.1, forward strand.
AAATACCTATTCCCGTTCCACAAATAAGTATTCCCTTATCACATTCTCCTGATGCAACCGCATTTGCTGCTGCCTTTGAGTATACAGGATAATCACATGAACCTTCGTCATAACAGCCATAATCTTTATATTCAAGTCCTCTTTCTTCCAAATGTTTAATTATCTCCATTTTTAATGGATAGCCTGCATGGTCACTTCCTAATGCTATCATTTTCTTCTCTCCTAACTTTATTTTAATTGTCTGTATCAGCAGACTCTGCCTGCTCATCTAATTTATCAAGCACCTTATTAATAAGTCTCTCTATATCTCTGAATAACTCACCATATTCAGATAATTCACCGCCATAGGCCGTATCGAGGTCGCCATCTTCTCCCACAAATTCCTTTATGTTAAATACATTAACAGCTTCTTTATAATCATCATATAATTTCTTCTTAATTGATTCAGACATAGTCAAAATAAGTACATCCATTCCAAAATCCGATTCTTCAATCTTCCTAGACATATGATCCTCAATATGAAGATTTTTACTGGTTGCAATTGCGACTGCCTTCGGATTCATTGGTTCTGGAAACAACACGACCACACCTCTTGACTTAACTTTAATATCTTTCGCTTTTAAGAAATTCTCACCTATAGCCTTCATAACTGCTACTGCAAACTGACCTCTACAGGTATCAGAATTACTAACAAAAATTATAGTGTTATACTTAATCATAAGCTTCTCCATTTCATACCTTGGTTATCTTATATCCCGCTGCTTTTTTTAAGCGATTCATAATAGCACTTCCAAGCTTTTCATCTTTAAAGCATTCGCTATAAATAACATCTACATTCATTTCATCAAATTGCCTTAAAATATAATATAAATTATGTGCAATGGTAGCTTCATCCTCTCTTGTTCCTATGGATAAAACATCCTTACAATCATATTTATCAATTGTTTCATCGCTTGCAATTACTCCAACCCTTTTACCCTGCTTCTCACATTCTGCAGTAAGATTATTAATATATTCTATAACGCTCTTAGCTTCACCCTCAAACAATGTCATATCTGCCTTAGGTGCATAGTGCCTATATTTCATTCCCGGTGCTTTTGGTTTATAATCACTTCCCTGAGGATTCAAAATAGCCTTATCCACAGCCACCTCACCGATTACCTCTTCAAGCATTTCTTTTGTTATATAGCCTGGACGAAGTATCATAGCCCTGTCATCCGTAACATCAACAATTGTTGATTCCAAACCAATCCCGACCTGACCGCCATCTATTATCATAGGAATTCTTTCCTGCATATCCTCATATACATGCTCTGCACAAGTAGGACTAGGTCTTCCTGATAAATTAGCACTTGGCGCTGCCAGCATCACTCCCGATATTCTTATTAATTCTCTTGCCACATTATGATTGGGCATTCTTACTGCTACTGTATTAAGCCCTCCTGTTGTTCCATGCGGAACACATTCTTTTTTATTAAAAACAATTGTAAGTGGTCCCGGCCAAAACCTCTCCATAAGAGCTTTTGCATTATCAGGTATATCCTTTGCAATTTTTTCAACCTGTTTTATATCAGCCACATGAACTATAAGCGGATTGTCAGATGGTCTTCCTTTAGCCGCATATATCTTCTTAGCAGCATCCTCTCTTAATGCATCTCCCCCTAAACCATATACCGTTTCCGTTGGAAATGCTACTAATTCACCATTTTGTAACAATGCTGCTGCCGCTTTCAAATCCTCCAAAGCAGCTTCATCTATATTGTCTTTATCTATTTTTATTACTTTAGTATACATTCTTATCACCATATCGGATTTCACATTAAGCACTTCGTTATATTCTACCATATTTATCTGCAAAATAAAACTTATTTATGTAAATTATTGGCTAATATTTTTTATTTATATATTCCATTATCCCCAAATGTATCGACCATGCAATTTTTCTCTGATATTCATTATTTTTTAAAAGTGCCGCCTCCTGTACATTTGACAAAAAACCACATTCAACAATAACGGCAGGAGCTGTTACATTTCTTAGCAAATAATAATCCGAATTGACCTTTGCAACACGCTTATTATTCAGCACCGACACCTTAGATATATCATCCTGTATTGATTCTGCCAATAATTTACCATCTTCCGAGCCTTTAAAATAAAACACCTGTGCACCACATACACTTTCCTCAATATAGCTGTTTGAATGTATACTCACAATCAAATCTACATTTTTTTCTTTTGACAATTCAACTCGTTTTCTCATATCTGAATTTTTTTTATTTGACACGCCCTCTTCATACAACGCACTATCATCTCTTCTAGTCATTACCACCTCTATATCCTGACCTTTTAAGATTTCTTCCAGCTTCAAAGCAATCTGCAAATTTATATCCTTTTCCAAATCATTATTTATAGATACCTTTCCCGGATCATTCCCACCATGACCTGCATCAACCATTACTACTATTTTATCCTTAGTCTGATTATACACACTTATAGTCTCCTGTTTAGTTCTCGTGCTAAACGAGTAAATTACGGCAATCATTAATATCCCCATAGACAATTCCAAATATCTCTTTACCATATTATTGTTTTTCATAAATCCATTCACTAATTAATCTATTTATTTATAATTATGATTTTAGCAAAATAAATAGAAGTGCCAACAAAGACACCTCTATCCTTTTATAAAAATATGAACTTCTAATTGGTATATTTAATAATAGTATTCCATACATCTGCATCCTCGTATCCAAGTCTCCATGCCGCAATACCTGCAAGGTTATATTCTCCAATAAGCTTTGCTTTCTCTTCGATAGACCTCGGATCCTCTAACCATGATCTACACAATGTCCCGCCAACTGTATACTCGCCATAGTACTGTCCAAGTACGTCTATCCATACAAGCTCCGCTCCATTTGCCTCCATCTCATCCATTGCATCAACCAAACCAAGTGCTCTTGTTCCTACTAATTTTCCATCTTTTTCTTCCCAAATTCTTGTATAAAACGGAACTGCATTTATAACCTTTTCAGAAGGAACCTCAAGTAATGTGTTCTCTATGCCTTCTTTTACCCAGCTAAGAGAAGCTACACTTCCCGCTTCTTTACTTCCTTTAGTATGCTCATCATATCCCATTATAATAACATAATCTGCAACCTTTCCCTGTTCTTCTCTGTTATAGAATTTGTTATATGACGCCGAAACATAATTGTCTATAGATAACACTATTCCATTATTTCTGCATTTCACCGAAAACTCTCTAATAAATTGGATATAGTCTTCTGCAATATCCTCTGTTATATATTCAAAATCAACATTTATTCCATCTATTCCATGCTCAATAGCCTCCGATAATAAAGCATTCTCAAGATTTTCTCTCTTAGACGTATATGTGAACACCTTATCATCCGAAGAGTCCGGCGACTGGTCATCAACCATTGCCCATACTTCCATACCCATTTGATGTGCTCTTTGTACATATGTCGAATCCGCAATTGATGAGATATTTCCATCATTATCACTAATTCTAAACCATGTAGGAGAAATAACATTCATACCTTTTGTTACTGCCGTAGCATCATATATGGTTGAGTTAGCACCTTCCGTTGTAACCATATGCCATCCCATGCAAATTGTAAAATCCTTTTTAATATTCGTGTATACAGGTTCTTCATATCCCGTTTCTATTACTTCTGTCTTAACATCACCAACCTGACTCTTCTTAATATATCCAACATAACCTCCGTTTGTCGATACCTTAAACCACTCTTCATCCTGTTCTTCATCATTTGGAAGCAACACTAGTCTGTCATCTGATGTTACATCACGCACCACTGATTTTTTAATATGTGTACCTGTTCTTACCTGCCCGGATTTTTTAGCATATACTGCCTCATATTCCTGACCGTTTCCGGATGTTATACATATTCTATCCGGTTCTTCCATTACCTCATACAACATATCGCTATAAAGCTTTACATATTCAATTGCGACATACACCTTATCGCCCTTTGTCTTTACAATAGCATAATCGGTGACATTTTTAGATTTATTAACATAATATTCTTTAGCTCCTACATCCGATTTAATAATTTCAGTAGGAGTTGTATATATCAATATATTCTCATTATTATCCCAATAAAATCTACTATTGATGTTCTTTTTTACGAATTCGTATTCAAGATAAATTTTTTCATCAAATACGTAACCTTTGGCGTCATCAATAATATCATTAAAAACTACCACCATATTTTCTCCATCTACGCCAAACATCTCTTCAATCTCATTTTCCGAAATGTGTTTTTTTGATGGTGTATTTCTTCTTATATTTTCTTCTATAATAAATGCCACTGTAGCAATTATTATTATGCCGATTCCAATTAAAGTGGCTATCACCTTTTGTTTATTAACTGCAACTTTCATCTTATCTGTACTCATTATTCGCACCTCCTATGAGGTGTATTATATCATCTTTCTTCATGTTAGTCACTTAATATTTTCCCTTCCTTTTTTCTTAAATATCTTATGTGCCTGTATTAGGCAGTCTCTTTCCCACCCTAATCAAATGACTAATTAATAATCCACACGATTGAATCCAATTTCTATAATATTTCCACTATCATCAATAATATAATCTCGCATGTAACAAGCTTCTGTTTCATAGCAGCTAATTCGGGCAGCTTTCTTTGCCCTAACCGGTTCACCCTCTAAGCTAATTACTACTCCTCTTTTCTCATATCTTTCAAGTTCCTGTTTAACCTTAAGATATAAAGCATTCCTGTCACACATAAGTGTCCATCCCCTTTCAATACATGGCATCAGACGCATTCCGTGATATATTATCCTACTTCCTTTTCAATTTGAAATTTCACAAGATTTTGTTCAAAATCATATCGCTTTTTTATTTTGTCCTGAGAAAAAATTTTATCCACCAGATTAGGATTCCACTCGCAAAGTGTAAGCACATACTCATTTAATAGATAATATGATATAGCAGATTTTTGATTTTTATTAATATATTTCACAGCATATATCCTTGTTCCCTGATACTTATTCATATCTATCTTTGCACTCGACATTTTTAGAATTTCCTCTTCATTAACCTTAAGAACAATCCCTTTTTCATCGATATTCTTTATTTCTTTCCTACTAACAACAATATAATCTTCGCCATTCGGAAAGTTTATTCTTATATCAATTAAATCTCCTGCATAAATACCCTCAAACATATCCACACAATCAAAATGCTGATATCTCTCATCATCTGCAACCATATCGTCTGTAACCTTATGTTCCTGCTCAGTTTCTTTTTCTGTTTCTACAATACCTGATGGCATTTCTAATTCATCCGCCTTCTTTTTCTTAGAACCTAATACAAACACAGTAATACCACCTGCAACCACCACAGTTGACAATATGGCTCCTATAATAATTTTTCTTTTTTTACTTCTATGTATTATTGCCATTTAATCCTCCAAAATACCAATAAAGAACGAAAGAACATTTTTATCCAATTCAAAAGGACTGGCATAACTAGGAACTTGTCTAAATATTTTCTTATTATGCGTAACCCCAAAGCAATTAAAACATTTAAAATCTTTATTGGGCAGATTATCATCAAACCACTTTATTGCTTTATTATTGTCTTCGTATTTCCAAGGTGTATGACATGCAATAAGGCATTTTATATCGCTTAATATTATTTTATCTTTTTGTTTTTGAAAGTTTTCTCCTATATCCAGTATAATATACTCATATGCATCTCCATAAATCTCAAAAAACCTATCGTGACTAATCCTCTTATAAAAACTTACATTATGTATATCATACATATCTGTTTCACAGCTGTTTTTTTTGATATTACTTCTTACATATTCATTTTTAATTCTTTCAAAATCACCACTTCCATTTAACTCGATAATTGCTGTTTTCTTTCCATATATCATACGAATCGATTTAGCTAAAGCAATTGCAAAATGAGTACAACCTGCTCCTTTTACCGAGCCCATAACTGCAATTATTTTGGGATTCTTATGCAAATTTTGCTTATTACCAGAAAAAATCCTTTTCAAATCACACAACTTCTTTCATATCTTTATTTTTCTCATTATTTTTTCAAATCTTTTTCTCTCCATATATTTAAGTTTAAAAGGGTCTTCAATGTATGGTAAAATATTATTTCCACAATAATTGCAAATTTTAATAACATTTCTATTACTTAACATTGCTTCCAACTCACTATATATGATAAAGGTCTGCTCTCTTTGCCACTCTCTGCTACCGCAAATAAATATGATATCGTTAAAAGCCTGAATCTTATTCAAATCAGCAATCCCCATGTCTATAACCTGAATATTGTTCTCCGTATCCGCTCGGTTCCCTTCATCATATACAGGCAATATGCGACAATAACTACCTTTAATTCTTGCTATTCCCGTATTTTCAAGTTCAAAATTTCTTTCCCCTAAAATACCTTCTATACATCCGGAATCGTAATAGTTTACATACACTGCCAAATTCCTTCTTCTATTCAACTCAGTAGTCAGAGCAAGTGCAAAGTGAGTGGCTCCTACACCACTTTGACTACCAACGACACATATTTTTTTAGAAACATCTAAGCCTTTTACCTTCGTTTCAAAATATTTACATAAATCTGCTGCTCTGACCTTGCATTTACTGTCATTCATACATTCATCCAACATTGCATTCAATTTATTATCAGTAATATTTTCTAATACAAAATATATAATTTTTGCCAGACTATAAATATCCAGTACAATCTTTGATTCAGTGCTTTCATATTGTTCAGCTCTCGTATATCCGACAGTTCCATATATAAATTTTCTCTGCTTCTGATAGTTAAGAATATTTCCACTACCAAAATCAACCAAATATACTTTACCTGTGGAATAATTAATCAGGATATTCTGCGGTTTAATATCCATATGTATTATCGGGTAAGGGCTCTGCGTATGTAAACAGTCAACAATATCACATATCTGCTTAAGCAAGCTTATTCTTTTAAAATTGGATAATTTAGGATATTCTTGTAAATACTTATCAAGAGATACACCCTCTATGTATTCTTCTACAATATAGAAGTATTCTTCATCTTCCTCTATATCATATATAATAGGAACACCCGGATGTCTTAGATTCTTCAAAATTGACACTTCGTAGAAAAAATTCTCAGAAGACGTGTAACTTTTCTTAATGGATTTAATAGCTCGGAACACTTCCATACCTGTATGCTTTGCCAGATAAACGGAACCTGTTCCACCCTCACCGATTCTATCTAAAATTAAATACTTTCCGAACAATATATTCTGTTTATGCTCTAACGTATCTTTACCTCCTTTCAACACGGCAAATTTGTTTCGTGTATATATTTTATACTATTTGTATGTATATTGCAAGTCCTTTTTAAAAAATTTTTAACATTAATTTTCTTTACATATGAATTAGCTTTGGTTTATACTATATAATAGTATATATCATAAATTAATTGCCCCAACATAATTGAAAGGAGGAGCAAATTATGAAAATAGAAAAAATTAATGATAATCAGATTAAATGCACTTTAAATAAATCAGACTTAGCTTCCAGAGAAATTAAAATAAGTGAGCTTGCATACGGAACCCAAAAAGCCAAAGAGCTTTTTCGCGATATGATGCAACAGGCCGCTTATGAATTTGGTTTTGAAGCCGAGGACATTCCACTAATGATAGAGGCCATACCTGTATCTCCCGATTGTATTGTTCTACTAATTACCAAAGTAGAAGATCCGGAAGAGCTTGATACTCGTTTCTCCAAATTTGCACCGGCACAGGAGGAAGATGAGGATGGCGAGAATTCAGATAATGATGTTTTAGAGCTTCTTAATGATATGAATAATTTAATCAACCATGTCAAAGGAATTGCTTCTAACACGGATAATTCTGCCAATACTTCTGCAACATCCGAAGAACAGAAAAAGGCTAACAAAGAACATTTAGTGAAATGTTTTAAATTTAATTCTCTTAACGAAGCCATCACTGCATGTCATTTGAGTACCGGATTATTTAAAGGTGAAAGTGCACTCTATAAAGACAACAATGACAAATATTATATATACCTTGATGCCGTTAAGTCTATTGAAAATGCCAAACTGTGTAATATATTTTCAGAATATTCTTCTATATTAAAGATAACATATTCTGCAAAAAATTATTATGACGAACACTACGAATGTATTATTCCAAATGCTGCCATTGAAAAGCTTAGCAAAATTTAATACTATGCGGATTTGCTTTTGCAGATCCGCTTTTTTTATTTTAGCAACCAATTCATATTTCATGTGTCATATGTAATGATTAATATGTTTGGATGTAACAATTTAAAAAGAGGTTACAACTCAATCGAGTCATAACCTCAAGCTTTTAAAAAATAATTACGCATTCTTCGCTGCAAGAAATGCATTAAGTGCTTCCTCCAATTTATCAGCATCTATTCCATGAACCATAGCTGCTTCTTCTAAAGTTTCACCCTGTGCTGACGGACAACCTATACAATGCATACCTGCACCTAATAATACAGGAATAAGCCCCTCATCTATTCTGATAATATCTGCGATAATCATATCCTTGGTTACTTTTGCCATTCTAATATTCCTCCAATTCATCAAAAATAATTTAGTAAATAACTACCTAACATAGTATATATCAACTTATAAAAATTTACAATATCTATCTCTTTAAATATTGTTAAATTTTTCACATTGTATAAAATTGTATACAGTATTCAAAATTAAACAACTACATATTGACATATTTTTTTTGCTTCTTTATAATAAATGCATACAGCAACAATTTAATTATCTAAAACAGATAGGAGGAACTGCTATGAACGGTGAAAAAGAATGGAATGGTTTTATTGGCGGAAAGTGGCAAAGAGAAGTCAATGTCCGCAATTTTATACAGAAAAATTACACTCTTTATGAAGGTGATGAAAGCTTCCTTGTAGGACCAACAGAAGCTACAAATAAATTATGGGCTCAGGTATTAGATCTTTCAAAACAGGAAAGAGAAGCCGGTGGCGTTCTTGACATGGATACCAAGGTTGTATCTGGTATTACTTCTCACAGTGCCGGATATCTGAATAAAGATTTAGAACAAATTGTAGGTTTCCAAACAGACAAACCTTTCAAACGTTCCTTACAGCCATATGGTGGAATTAAAATGGCTATGAATGCTTGTAAGATGAATGGATACGAAGTTGATTCTGAAATTGTTGACATATTTACCAAATACAGAAAAACCCATAATCAGGGTGTCTTCGATGTTTACACCCCTGAAATGAGAGCAGCAAGGCACGCTGCCATTATTACAGGTCTTCCAGATGCATACGGTCGAGGTCGTATAATAGGTGACTATAGAAGAGTAGCTCTTTACGGTATTGATAACTTAATAGAAGATAAGAAACATCAGTTAGCTACATCACTAGTACGAATGACTTCTAAGAATATTCGTCTTCGCGAAGAGTTAACAGAGCAAATCAGAGCTCTTGGAGAATTAAAAGAGCTTGGTTCAATATATGGTTATGATATTTCCAAACCTGCAAGTACAGCAAAAGAAGCTATTCAGTGGACTTACTTTGGATACCTCGCTGCTGTTAAGGAACAAAATGGTGCAGCGATGTCATTTGGACGTACTTCTACCTTCCTTGACATTTATATAGAAAGAGATTTACAGAATGGTCTTATAACAGAAGTTGAAGCGCAGGAAATGATTGACCATTTAATTATGAAGTTAAGACTAGTTAAATTTGCCCGTACACCTGAATATAATTCATTATTCTCAGGTGATCCAACATGGGTAACTGAATCAATCGGTGGTGTTGGTATTGATGGCAGAGCATTGGTAACAAAGACTTCTTTCAGATATTTAAACACACTTGATAACTTAGGAACTGCTCCTGAACCAAACTTAACAGTACTCTGGTCTAAGTATCTTCCTATTAACTTCAAGCGTTACTGTGCTAAGATGTCTATTAAATCATCTTCTATACAGTACGAAAATGATGACCTTATGAGAGTAACCCATGGCGATGATTACGCAATTGCATGTTGTGTATCTTCAATGCGTGTAGGTAAAGAAATGCAGTTCTTTGGCGCAAGAGCTAATCTTGCAAAATGTTTATTATACTCAATCAATGGCGGTATTGACGAAAGACTCAAAGAACAGATTGGACCAAAATACCAGAAATGCGAAGTGGATGCTGACGGTTACCTTATGTACGATGATGTTATGGAAAAATTCGAACAAATGACAGAATGGTTAGCCGGACTATATGTAAATACACTTAATGTAATTCACTATATGCATGATAAATATTGCTACGAAAAGATTCAGATGGCACTTCACGACAGAGATGTTAAGAGATATTTTGCAACAGGTATTGCCGGTCTTTCCTGCGTAGCTGACTCACTTAGTGCCATCAAATATGCAAAAGTTAAGCCAATTAAGGATGAAAATGGCATAGTTGTTGACTTTGAAGTAAATGGTGATTTCCCTAAATACGGAAACAATGACGATAGAGTTGATTCCATTGCAAGAGACCTTGTAGATTCATTTATGGATAAGATTAGAAAACATCACACATATAGAGATGGTGTACCAACAATGTCTATCCTTACTATTACTTCCAATGTTGTATATGGCAAGAAAACAGGTAATACACCTGACGGAAGAAAAATGGGCGAGCCTTTAGCACCTGGTGCTAATCCAATGCATGGCAGAGATACAAACGGTGCTTTAGCTTCTCTTTCGTCAGTAGCTAAGCTTAACTTTAGAAATGCTCAGGATGGTATCTCTAATACATTTACCATTATTCCTGATGCACTTGGTAAAGATGGAAATATGTTTGTTATGGATCTTGCTGATTGCAGCAACGGTGCATGCCAGATTCCAAACTTAAATGATGTAGAAGATAATGAGTAACTGTAAATTATATGAGAAGTACGCGTTCCTATACGCAAAAGCTTCGGAATGGAGGTTTTTATGTCAAACGTAAACGAACAACAGATTGATAACTTAGTAGCTATGCTTGATGGATATGCCGAAAAAGGCGGACATCACTTAAATGTAAACGTGTTAACAAGAGAGACATTATTGGATGCACAGGCACATCCTGAAAATTATCCTCAGTTAACAGTAAGAGTATCTGGTTATGCTGTAAACTTTATTAAATTAACAAAAGAACAGCAGGATGATGTAATTTCTCGTACATTCCATTATGGTATGTAAATAAATATGATAGGATATATTCATTCTATAGAAACATTCGGGACCGTTGACGGTCCCGGTGTTCGTTATGTGGTATTTTTACAAGGTTGTCCTATGCGTTGCAAATACTGCCACAATCCGGACACATGGTTGCCTGAAAATTATCAAAAGACCTCTACGGTTGACGAAATTTTAAATGATTACGAAAGATACATACCGTTTCTTAAAAATGGCGGACTTACAGTTACCGGTGGCGAACCGATGATGCAGCTGGAATTTGTAACGGATTTATTCAAAAAGGCAAAAGAAAAAAATATACACACCTGCCTTGATACGTCCGGAGTTACATTTAATCCCCATAGTGAAGAAAATGTAACCAAGGTCAATGAATTGTTAAAGTATACAGACCTTATAATGCTTGATATTAAGCACATTGACCCTGTAGAACACATAGAATTAACCAAACAAAAAAATGACAATATATTAGTATTTGCAAGACATTTGTCTAAAATGAACAAGGATACCTGGATTAGACATGTAGTAGTTCCGGGCATTACCCTTAACGACGAATACTTATATAAGCTTGGCGAATTTATTGGCACATTGTCTTCAGTAAAGGCTCTTGATGTTCTTCCTTATCATACAATGGGTGAGGTTAAATACGAAAATCTCGGTATACCTTATCCGCTCAAAGGAATAGAAGGTGCAACCAAGGAACAGGCAAAACATGCAAGAGAAATTATTATGAAAGGTTTTAGAAATAATAAATCTAATAAATAGCAAATCAGGAGCTTTACAAAATATTTTGCAAAGCTCCTTAATTATTAATATTTATCAATAAACTCTTTTACTTTCTGTAACTGCTCGTAATCCATCTGCGCTATCTTTTCCATAATATATTGCAGATTAGTATCATCCTCCAGCTTTTCACCAGAACCATTTAAAATCCACTCAATATTATAATGAAATTTAGAATTAATTAACTTGGCAATGGTAAGCGAAATTACTGTCTTATTTCCACTAAGTAACTTGTATACATAATTACTGCTTATTCCCAGTTTCTCAGCAAAAGCTTTTGGAGTCTGATTCTGTTCACTTAGAATCATATGAAGTCTATCCTTTAACAACAAATCACTCACATTTACCCTCCATCTCATTCATCATATTAATGTATACCATAAGCTCTTTTATATTAGATACATTAAGTTTCATAAAAATCCTTCTATTATGGGTCTTAACCGTATTAATAGAAATACATAATATCTCTGTTACTTCCTTAGAGGTATGACCTTTACAATATAAATCAAACACCGACTTTTCAGCTGGAGACAGCTGTTCAATATTACTAATAAAGCTTTTAAATATATCCGTCTTATAAGGTGAAGATTCAGTTGATACCTCTGAAACACTTTTTATGACATTTTCTGATTTATCTTGTTCACTAAGATATTTAATACTAATAAATATCGCACATATAATACCAGAAATTACTAAAATAATCAAAGCAAAAATAACATATTTTTTATAGTTACTTCTATAATTACCGACATCTTCTGATGGCATCATTACAGATATAGCATGCATTTGATTGTAATACGGCGAGCCTTCACTATACAAAGAAATTACCTTATGCCTTCCAACAAACTCTTTTTCCCTGCATCTATATTTAAACCCTTCTCCGGCAATCACAATATCTGCATAATCATCTATAAATTGCTCAGTGAGAAAAGAATTCCCGGCAACAAGTCCGTCCTTAAGTATTAATCTATCTTCAGTTATTGGGGATAACACAGTAAATACACTGCTATAGGTGTTTGTTACCGGACTAAAATCACCTTTAAACAACCTGGCACTCATTTCTATTCCACACACACCATATATATCACCGTTTGTAGCTCTTAAAGGTACACAAAACAATATTCCTGACTCACTATTATCTTTAAGCAATATTCTGTCTGACACATATATGAGTTTTGATAATTTCTTATCCGGGTTCGATTCTGCAACCTTGATAACATCATTCCATATAGGCTGGTCTGTAACATCGAATTCCATTTTCCACTGACCAAGGAGCTCTATCTTATTATCAATAGCAACCTTTGCCGGACCTCTTAGATAATGTATTTTGGCATTTACCGGAGAAATGGAGTTAGGTTCTGTCCTCTTAAGAAATATACCCGCTCTTGAATTCTCCCAATTATCTACAGAGGTGTTAACCGTCGTATCAAGCACTACAAACACACCGGAACATATATTATTATCTATCGTATTTAAAAGATACGTTATCTCTCTTTGAAGAATATTTTCTACCAACTCGGGATTATTAAGCATTTCTTCATAATTTATATTATTCTCGGAAAAATATTCCTCCATATCTTTAGCTACTAGTTCTGCCATTGCAACACTCTTAAGCGACATACGATTTGAACTTTCTAATATATCTTCCGTCTGGTTCTCGAGCTCATTATCCATATATGTATTAAGTTCAGACATACCATCACTTCTAAACCCAAATACTAACACTATAACCAATACTCCGGATATAAGTAATGTCATAAGTAAACAAATATGAAATAAAAGTCCGTTTCGCATAGATATGGTTTTATTTTGTAAACTCTTCAAATAATCCTTCACTAGACTCATCCTTAGCATGCTCCGTCATAAACTTAATATAATTTTCTTCGTATTCATCAGACAAACTCTCAAGCTCATTAGACACCTCCGGTGTAAAAAATGAATATGTATCATACATATCACATACAGCCGTGAGCATTTTCTTAATTCTCTCATCTTCCAGAGTATCAATAGTCTTTGGCAATTCAACCTCAAATGCCTGCTTAGTCACAGGCAGATAACCCGTCGAGGAAATAAATTCCATATTTTGCTTAGTATCAGTGAGCCATTTAACAAATTCTACAGCTGCTGCCTCTTTCTTGCTATTGCTTTTACCAATTATAAGGCCTCCTCCTCTTTGAAGAGCCACCTTATCTCCATCTTCAAATACCGGATATGGTAAAATATTATATTCCACCTCTTCAACAGTGTTATCAGGATAAGTAACCGTATCACCATAGAACAATATTCCTGCCGATGAGCCACTTGAACATATTACATCCCCTGTCTTTGACAAATCTGAAGCAAAGCCGTCATAAATAACGACCCCGCCATCCACCACTGCATTTGCAAAAGTATCAAATATGTACTCATATTCCTCAGAGTTAAGATTAAGTTCTTCTTCTTTAAAAATATTGTTTCCTAGCTGTTTCATACCTACTTGTGCCACATTAAACCAAGAATCTGCTGCATAAAAGGCTTTACCACCAGACCATTTATTATACTCCTTTGCAAGACTTTCTATTCCTTCAAATGTAGCCAGCGAAGAAATATCTGCGCCTGTTTCTGCCGCAAATTTATCAAACAAAGTCTGATTAACATACAAAACCTCCGTAGACTTAGCTATCGGAAACACGTATAGTCCTTCATTAAACCTTCCCTCTTCAACAAACGTATCTACATATTTATCCAATTCATCATCTGTAAGATAATCATCAAAATCTGCAATTAAGTTCTGCTCTTGTAATAATATGGCAACCTTTGGATATGCTGTGCATATATCCGGCATATTTGGTGCTCCCTGCTCGCCATCCACTATCATATTAAGACTCTCGTTTAATTCTGAAGACGAAGTTATAGTTGTAGTATTAATAACTATCCCCTTTTCCTTTCCTACTGTAGAATTAAACTCATCTATCAATTTATCCATAGTTGTCTGCATAGTACCACCGTAGTTATGCCACATCTCCAAAGTAATAATTTCCTTCTTTTCACTCTTATCACAAGAGGTCGTAAATGCAAACAAACATCCCAGCAGTATAAACAAACCTCTCTTAATCTTTTTCATCAAAAATCGCCTCTTTCTCTATTATTTTCTTCAAAATCATCCTTAGGATGATTACAAATCATCATAAAATTCGTATAATTATTATACTATTCTTTGTGTACTCAGTCAACAAAGAGATTCAATACGGCTGATGGGAGGTGTGCATTTTTTGAATGCGGATGTTGAAAATATCTGTAATGAAATAAGGGATAAGTTATCGTACCTAACCAAAGAACAACTAGAAGAGTTAAAAGAATATATTGAAGGTACTTTAACTCAATCAGAACAAGAAAGCGAGGAAGAAAAATGACAAAAAAAATGACAAAAAAAAGTTTATTTAAACGTGGGCTAGCCACAGTTTTATCCGGTTCTTTAGCCCTCTCTTTATTTGCTGCTCCTTCTCCAATAACTGCTAATGCAACTACTGCTGATATTACAAGTAATCTTGTGGCACATTGGAAATTCGATGGTAATATTACCGAAACTGTTGGTGGCATCCCTACCGAATATGGTGCAAGAGCACTTACATATGCCGAAGGTATTCATGGTCAGGCGGCTGTATTTAACGGAACAGATTCATACCTCATAGCCGATGCCTGCGAGACACTTGACCTCGGAAGCACCTATACAGCTAATACTGACGCATTTACAATCAGTATGTGGTTAAATATGGGCGACTGTAAAGCTACCACGAAATATCTTCTTCAAAAGGGTGGAGATGACGGCTGGAAAGGTAATTATTATTATTCAACACCATATGAATTGTATCTCAATGGTGCCGCACCAAGTGTTGAATTAAGTAACGTATATCAGGATAGTTCTTTAAGATATAGTACAAGCGGTCATAATTCTTTAACTCGTAAATACGCTGATGGCTCTGAATGGTTTTTATATACACTTACATACGACGGCTCGCGTATTAAGATATACCATAATAACGAACTTATAAATCAGCTTAACTATACTGACGGTATCACAAAAAACGATATGGATTTGTACATCGGTACTAACTTCGACCTTGACGATTACTACAAAGGTATGATGGATGACCTTAGAATGTATACCAGAACCTTAAGCTATGATGATGTAGAAGCATTATACAATGCCGGTGTAGCAGCTAACAAAGAGGCTCTCAATCCAACAAAGCAGTTAGTTGCTTATTATAAGTTTGATGGAAATCTTAACGATTCCACTGCATTTGCTAATCATGGCGAAGAAGTATCTGCATCAGGTACTATTAACTATGGATGGGGTAAAAGCGGTCAGGCTCTTACTATGGGAAATGGTAAATACTTTGAGATTCCATATGCTGAGCAGTTGAATTTTGGAAAGGAATATACTATTTCATTCTGGGTTAAACAGTCACTAGAAGGCAATCGCCCAATATTATACAGACAGAACCCTGCTTATGGACATAATGATAATGATAACGATTACACCTATGCTATATACGCAGACTCTTGGGCAGAAGGCGAATGTTTTAGTTCTTTTGCCAAGCAATATCTTTTTGATTATAGTTCATGGTGTCCCGGCAGAAGTTCAGAAATCCGTACCAGCACACTCTCAACTGATAGTTATGGCATACTCGCAAGCGACTGGAAGCATATAGCATATACATTTAACAACGGAGAATTAAAGTGCTACTTTAATGGCACGCTCTTAACTACAGAAGAAGCCACAGAATTCACCAAAATTGTTAATTCTGCCGGTTCTCTGCTTATTGGATATGACGGTGACACATTCTTCCAGGGTTCACTCGATGAATTAAAAATATATAACAGATGTCTTAACATTAGCGAAATCAGAACAGAATATAACAGAATTAATGCTATTACAATAGATTCCGCTACAATTACTAAATTATCCAAGATGAAGAAGGGTAGTTCAGTAACCATAGCTAATATTGGATTCAAAAATGTTAACACCGGTGCAGTAAGTAATATCGCTTCGTCTAACAGCTCAGTTTCATTTAGAACATCTAACTCAGCTGTTGCAACCGTAACAAACAATGGAGTAGTTAAGGCTGTAGGAAATGGTACAGCTACAATCACAGCTGTATGTAATGGAATATCTAAAGACATTAAGATTACTGTTAAATCTGATACCGTATCCATTACAAGCGCACAGGTTAAATCTATCTCTACCGTTAAGAAAGGTAAGAGTGTAACTATAAATTCAATAAAAGTTAAAGACGGCTTTACAGGTGCTACTTCAACTATTAAGAGTTCTAATTCCAAAGTAACTTTTAAATCTTCTAATCCAAAGATATTTAAGGTTACAAACAGTGGCAAAATCACTGGTGTTAAAAACGGAAGCGCAAAACTTACAATTACATATGGTGCATTCAGTACAGTATATAATGTAAAAGTTAAATCAGATACAATTTCTGTTACTTCGGCAGTAAGCAAGAAATTGAAAGCAATTAAAGTGAAAAAATCCTATACCATTCCTTCTATTCAGGTTAAGGATGCTATAACTTCAAAGACGTCTACAATTAAGAGCAGTAACAATAAAGTAACCTTTACTTCTTCTAATAAGAAGATATTTACAGTTACTGCAAAGGGTAAGATAACCGGAAAGAAGGCCGGTTCCGCTACCCTTACCATTAAATATAATGGTTTTAGTAAGTCAATAACTGTTAAAATTGTCAAATAGCGAAAATGCTTGTAATATCCGATTATTTGTATTAAAATAAAATAGGTTAGTAATCGGAAGGAGGAATTAGTTATGGCACATATTATTACAGACGACTGCATTATGTGTGGTGCTTGTGCTGATACATGTCCTGTAGGAGCAATTTCTGAAGGAGATGGCAAGTACGTTATTGATGCTGATACATGTGTTGATTGTGGCGCTTGTGCAGCAGGTTGCCCAACAGAGGCTATTCAGCCAGAATAATAAGATTTTTTCTAAAGGACCTTGTACTAGTTAGTACGAGGTCCTTTTTTTATGAAACCAATTATACTCTTTCGCTCTTTATTAGAAGATATCTCCTTTCGACCAGTTTGATAATTTCTAAGTATCTCATCAAACTTTCTAAATCTTTCTTCCTCTCTTTCGTCCTGAAGTCTCAACATATAATCTATCTCTTTGATAACATTGTCACTGACCTGCTCACTGACCTCTTTACCAAGCTCTGTATTGTTTTCCTTTAGAGCCTTGCTGACAATATTACCTATAATGGCCTCAAATTGTTCCATTTTAGATGGTTGCTTCTGTGCCTGCATATTTATATTCTCAACGCCCCCTAGCTCGTCCTTCATTATAGTTAACGTATCTACACTCTCAGCATCATTATCACACAGTTCAGGAACCAGCATTCGTATAGCTTTTAGCTGGAATCCCCTCTCCTTTAAATCCTTCACTTTTTTCATAAGTTCTATGTGGAAATCGGTATAATATCTGTGCCCCATTTCATTACGTGGAATTTCAATTAACAATTCTTCCTCCCAATACCTTAAAACATGAGACTCGACATCTACCATTTTTGATGCATCTGATATCATATAACGCTTATCCATTATTTATCCCTCCATATGTATGTATAACTAGCAAATTAAAAAACTCAGTCCTCAATCGGACTGAGTTAATTATAACAATCACTTTTTTGCAATTCAATGGATGAACAAAGAATTTTGCAAAAATTATTTCTCCATATTGGCGAATTTTGTATAATTTGGTAACCAGAGAAGCTCTACTGTACCAATTGGACCATTTCTCTGCTTAGCAATAATAATTTCTGCAACACCTTTTTTGTCTGTATCGTGGTTATAATAATCATCTCTATATATAAACATAACCACGTCAGCATCCTGCTCGATAGCTCCTGATTCACGAAGATCGGATAACATCGGTCTCTTATCAGGCCTGCTTTCCACCGCACGGCTTAACTGACTAAGAGCAATAACCGGCACATTTAATTCTCTCGCAAGAGCCTTAAGAGAACGGGAAATTTCCGAAATTTCCTGCTGACGACTTTCGCTCTTACCACCACCTGTCATTAACTGAAGGTAGTCAATCATAATTACTCCAAGATTATTTTCAAGCTTATACTTTCTACATTTAGAACGTAATTCTGCTATAGATATACCCGGAGTATCATCTATTATAAGATTAGATTTACCTATTACACCTGCACTCTCAATAAGCATTTCCCATTCAGAGTCATCGAGATTACCTGTTCTAATATGTTGCGAATCAACCTTTGATTCTAACGAAAGGAGACGGTTAACCAACTGCTCCTTACTCATTTCCAAGCTAAATATCGCAACGCCGGTATTCTTTTTAAAAGCCATATGCTGAGCTATGTTAAGAACAAATGCAGTCTTACCCATAGATGGTCTTGCAGCAACCAGAATCAGGTCTGATGGCTGCATACCTGCCGTCTTATAGTCCAAATCAATGAATCCCGTAGGAATACCTGTAACTGTACCACCGGACTTCGCTGATTTCTCTATTTTATCAAGAGCATTTACTACAACTGTCTGAATTGGTACATAATTATCGGACGAACGTGTCTGCACCACCTTAAAAATCTTCTTTTCTGTATCGTCAAGTATCTTTTCAAGCTTTTCATTTCCAATATAACATTCATCTGTAATTTCATTTGAAACCTTAATAAGCTTTCTTAAAACAGCTTTTTCCTTAACAATAGAAGCATAATGCCTGACATTTGCAGATGTCGGTACAGATGTAAGCAGCTCTCTAAGAAACTCAATTGAATTAAGCTCTGGCGGTGCTCCCATTTCTTCAAGCTTAGCCTTAAGAGTAATTAAATCAATCGGCTTACCTTCATTATTCATTTCTGTCATTGCGCGAAATAATATCCCATACTGCTTCGCATAGAAATCATCCATGGTTAGTATTTCCGATGCGGTTGTTACCGCATCCTTATCCATAAGCATAGCCCCGATAACTGACTGCTCTGCATTTACGTTATGAGGCATTTCGCGCTTAATTAACGCTTCATCCATATCTATCCCTCTATCACCTTAACTGTCAATGTTCCCGTAACCTCTTTGTGAAGCTTAACTGCTACATTATATGTTCCAAGTGCCTTGACCGATACATCAAGACTCATTTTCTTCTTATCTATGTCTAGCCCAAGCTGCTCCTTTGCTGCCTTTGCAATCTCCTTAGTAGAGATAGAACCAAATATTCTTCCGCCCTCTCCTGATTTAACCTTAACTGTAACTGTCTTATCTTCTAAATCCTTTGCAAATGCTTTTGCTGCCTCAAGCTCCTCCTTTGCAACCTTTATCTGATTTGCCTTTTGAAGCTTTAAATCATTCATATTCTTGTTAGTTGCCTCTATACCAAGCTTCTTTGGTAATATATAATTTCTTCCATAGCCCTCATTTACTTTAACAAGGTCTCCTTTTTTCCCAAGAGATTTAACATCCTGCAATAAAATAACTTCCATACATCTCTTCCTTTCCTACAATTCCTTCTCCGCAATCATTTTTCGTACGGTTTCCTTGACCATATACATTGCCTCATCAAGAATAATATTCTCAAGCTGCGCTCCTGCCATATTCATATGACCGCCACCACCGAACTTTTCCATAATAAGCTGGACATTAAGCTCATCCATTGATCTTGCACTAATAAATATTTTTCCTTCATATTCAGTAAATACAAATGAGGCCTTTATACCTTTTATATTGAGAAGCTCGTTTGCCGCCTGCGCTGCTACAACTGTCGGACTTTCTAATCCACCTGCTTCACAGTAGCTCATAGCAAATTTCTCATCAAACACTTCTGTTCTGCTAACAGTTTCAGCCTTCGCCTTATACTCAGCAAGATCATCTCTAAACATCTTCTTAACTCTTGTAACATCAGCACCATTTTTCTTAAGAAATGCTGCTGCTTCAAATGTTCTCACACCGGTTTTGTTACTAAAATTATTAGTATCAAGCATAATACCGCCATATAGTGCATCTGCTTCTCTTGGCTTAATTCTAATTCCATCATGAATATACTGTAGAATTTCCGAAACCATTTCACATGCTGATGATGCATATGGCTCAATATATGACAAAGATGCATTTTCAATAACATCACTACTTTGTCTATGATGATCGAGTACTACAAGTGCTTTTGTTCTATTTAATAATTCCTGGCACTCAACCCTGCTTGGTCTGCTGGTATCTACTACAATTACGGCAGTATTATCATCAAGCAATTCCTTTGCTTTGTCATTCTTGATAAATAAATCTTCCTCATAATCACCTGACTGTTCAAATAAATCAATAACAGGTTTTAACGAAGCTGTTATCTCATTAATTACAATATATGTTCTCTTACTAATAGTTTTTGCAGCTCTATAAATACCGATTGCCGCACCAAACGAATCAATATCACCAATAGCATGTCCCATTACTATAACCTTATCCTTGGTTGCTAAAAGTTCCCTAAGCGCATGCGCTTTTACTCGTGCTTTTACTCGCGTATTCTTTTCTACGGATTTACTCTTGCCGCCATAAAAATAAATCTTCTCGCCATCTTTTATGGCCGCCTGGTCGCCACCACGTCCAAGTGCAAGGTCAATTGCTACACTGGCATACTCACATGCCTTTGCATAATCATGCCCACATATACCAAGTCCTATACTGATAGTTAACGCCATCTCATTTCCGATGTTGACATTCTTGACCTCATCAAGAATGGAAAATTTATTACTCTGTAGCTGTGATACATATTTCTGCTTAATTGCTACAAAATATTTATCCTTCTCAAGCTTTCTGACTATGGCATCCATTGCTGAAAAATATTTATTAATCTTTCTATCTATGAGAGCAACCAGCAATGACTGACGAACTTCCTCAACACTCTGTAATGCTTCCTCGTAATTGTCAATATAGATAAGTCCTGCAACCATTCTGGTCTCATAATTTTCTTTCTCTAACTGTCGGATATCTGTAACATCAAACAAATATACTGCAAGAAGGTATTCCTCATTGTTTTGTACATCTAGCGCCTGACTCGTCATAAGAGCCTCTTCGATTCCTATCTTGTTAAATTCAACCTTATAATTTCTTCCTTCATAGGTAATCTCTTTAACATTGCTTTCGCCTTCAAATATATACTGCTCTTCACTAATATTTTCAAATACCACACTAATATTCTTAAATCTTAGATTCTGGTTACCTGTGAGCTCATTAAGAGCCTTATTAAACCAGAGAATTCTACCTGTACTGTCAATGAGTCCATATGGTAGTTCCAGTTCTTCAAGCAAATGCTTCTGAACCTGGGCATAATTAGACGCAAACCTAACCATAGAATGCATAACTCTAGGCTTAAAATACAAATATAACACAAGCCATACAAGAATATAAAGTATCGTTGCACAGCCAATTATTATACCCGCAACCCTGTCAATGGTAGCCACATATCCTGTAATAATCATAAGAATAAATGCCATTATCCAAGGACCCTTTAAATACCTGAGTATCGGGTTATACTGCTTATTCGATTTTTGATTAGATTTGTTCGTATCCATTGATTTCCCTCATAAACGATAGTTTGGTCTATTATAGCACTAATCCTAAAATATAACAAGAGCCGATATACCACGATACCGACTCCTGAATAAATTATTAATTGTATTTTCACTGACTTATAAACTCGACTTCTTCTCCACCTATTCTAAAGACAGCCCTATCATTATTGCAATAAAATAAAGTAATTACTTTCTTTTCCCCGGTATATTCATTTTTTTCTGAATCAAAGTTTTCATATAGATTAATAAACTGACCTTTGTATTCACACACACCTTTATATCCGTCAATTATATTTCCTGATGCATCAATATATTCCAATGTAGTTATTCCCGATTCTTCATTCAGCTTGAAGCACAGACGATTACCACTATCATCATTTTGAATCCAGCAACCAGATTCTTCAAGTATTATATATGCATAACTGGTATCTGATACTCCTCTGTCAGTCCAGTCCACATCCATATTTTTATGCTCCACTTCATCTGCAAATGCCTTAGGGTTGATATCATTCGAAAAACCAAAATGTTCGTTGTCCTCTTCCGGCTCTTCCGGTGTATAACTTAACATTAGTAACTTTCCATTAATCTCTGCAAAATAGATTTCTTTTTCAAACTCTAACTTTTTGCTTCCATTAATTGTAAATAAAACGTCTAATTTAAACGCACGAGTGACTTTTACCTTAGATACCTCTTTTACATATTTTTCAAATGCACTTCTAAGTCCGTCAATATCATCAGCAGTTAAATAAAAATTCTCAAGCTCACCTTCAATCATCTTCATGTAATGAGTTATTTGCTCAGGCTTCATCTCGCCCATATATTTCAATTCACTCTGTATGTATTTGATACGCTTTTTATCTAGTTCTTCTTTACTTTCAATTGTGTATGTAACCTGAAAATCTTCTCCTAAACATCTTCCGATAAAATTAATGTCTTCCTCATATTTCTCATCATAAGCATTCTTGTGAAACAATTCATCTCTCTTAACTATCCCCTCATAATACTCTAAATATTCAAACTGTGATTTAAGTCCACTATCCTTCTCATAAATCATCATGCCATATGTTCTGGTATTGATAGCCGCTACATTTCTTGCCAAAATTTTTTCACAATCCTTAAACAAATCCTTATTGTTTGGTTTACCGGTAAATATTACCGCTAATACAACAGCTAATATCACAATAACTATAGCGCCTATAATTAATGCTATTTTTTTACTTCCTTTTTTCATAAGTTAATCTCCTTGTGTTTTCTAGATTTTCAAACATACTAAAAGCCTCACAGCCTTTATTAAGCTGTGAGGCTTAAATTTTCACACCTTTTGCATCTAATTATTTCTTTGTAAATACGGTCTCTTCACTTTCCATTACTAAGGTAAGTTTATCACCTTCAATTACAACTGTGCCCTCAGTAGATGACAACTCTTGTTCTGTTCCATCAACAACATTCTTTTGTGGGTACAATAACAACTTAATAACACTTGGGCTATTTGTAACTCCTACTTTGTAGGCACCTGTAACTACCTGATTTACTTCTCCGGTTGTAGTCATCTCAAAAGTACCATCTTCCGAAACAACAAATGTTACTTCTCCAGCTTCGCCAGATCTAACATATTCACCAGCATAAGACACAGCATCCTTATCAAACACTTCTGAACCATCAGTTTTTACCATGTATGTAGCCATTGTTGTCATAGTGCCCTCTTCTAAGAGCTTCTTAACATAAATCACATAATACTCGCTACCATCTTTCTCTTCAAGCTCATCAGCAGGAATATAACTAAATTCTTCTTCAAAATTCTTCTTAACTAATTCAATAGCTTCCTCTTCTGTTATTATTGTCTCACCATCTGCAACCTCATCTGTAGAATTATCTTCAGCGTCTTCAGCTGCTGCAGTATTAGATGTTGCTGGCTCTGTTTCTTTCTCTTCGTTATTACCACAGGCTACCAAAACAAAACTCATTAATAATAACATAACCAACATTGTAAGTGAACGCTTTAACATCTTCATTGTAAATTCCTCCTAAATTGATTTTCTGTAAATTTTTTCTTATACTATCACACTTAAATTAATAAATCAACATTTTCATTAAATAACCGCAAAAAGACTCACAACCCTTATTGAGCTGTGAGTCTTAAATAATTACAAATTAATCTAATGTGTATGGCATAAGTGCGACATGTCTTGCGCGCTTGATAGCTACTGTAAGAGCTCTCTGGTGCTTTGCACAGTTTCCTGTAATTCTTCTTGGAAGAATCTTACCTCTTTCAGATACATATCTCTTTAACTTATTAACATCCTTGTAATCTATAACATTGTTTGTTTCTCCACAGAAAACGCAAACTTTCTTTCTTCTGCGTCCGCCTCTTCTCTTCATTGGAGAATCGCCTTTTTCAGCCTTATTGAATGCCATTGCTAACAGCCTCCTTCTATAAATATTCTAAAATTCTTAGTTAAATGGAAGTCCCTCGTCTTCAACGCCATCAGGAATATTCATAAATCCATCTCCTGCTGCGCTTATTGGTTCAGGTCTTGAATCCTGAAAACTTCCTCCGTTATTAGCCGCTGCAGCCTTACTTTCAGCAAATTCTGAATTCTCAACTACAACATCTGTCGTGTAAACCTTCTGGCCATCCTTGTTAGTATAGCTTCCTGTCTGGATTCTACCTTCAACAACAACCTTAGTACCTTGATGAAGATACTTCTCTGCAAATTCTCCCTGTCTTCCAAATGCAACACAAGTAATAAAATCTGCTGTCTGCTCTTCTCCGGCACGTCTAAATCTACGATCAACTGCTAATGTATATCTGGCTATCGCCATATTCTGATCACCCTGTGAGGAATATCTTACTTCAGGGTCACGGGTCAATCTACCCATAAGTATGACTTTATTCATACAATCTCCTCTTTCTAAACATTATCTAAAGTAATGTTATTTATGCTTCAACCTTTGTGCATAAGTATCTAACAACATTTTCCATGATACGAATGTTTTCTTCAACTTCGCCCGGACAATTTGTGTCAGCCTCGAACTGAATGAAGTAATAGAATCCTTCTTTCATTTTCTGAATTTCGTAAGCTAATCTCTTCTTACCCCATTCATCAACGTTAGTTACTGTACCACCGAAACGAGTAATATACTCTTTAACCTTTTCGATTGTAGCAACTCTTTCTTCATCTTCGAGTTTTGCACTAACAACTACTGCTAATTCATATTTGTTCATGCGTCTTTACCTCCTTTTGGTCTCTGGTCCCGCAATCTTGTGCGGAACAAGGAATATAATAATATATCACGAAAACTCAGTTTAGCATAAATTGTAAAATAATGCAAGCAGTTTTCGTGATATTTTCATCAACTTTTATTCAATTACTTTCTTTGTGCTCTTCTCAACTGTCGGTCTTGGCATCATTACCTGGTGACCACAACCACAGCACTTTAACCTAAAGTCCATTCCGACTCTTAATATTTCCCACATATCACTACCACAGGGATGAGACTTCTTCAAAACAATTTTATTTCCTAATTGGTAATCAAATTTCCCTGCCATAATTAATCCCATTTAATAATAGTAACATCACCAATAACCGGAAGCTTTTTAACTTTACCTTCTGAGATATTAATTATCTGATAAATCAATGCTCCAATTGTTAATACACTTGTTGCTAAACCTGCAGCTCCTGCTAAAATCGCTCCAGCCAAAGGTAATACACCAACTACTCCTGTTACAACACCAAGCACCATCTCTGCCAAAAACAACACTAATCCCTGATTGGCATGGAACTTAATAACCTTTGATTTAGGTTGTGCAATAAGACCAATAATAAATAACAAGCCTAAGTATGATAAAATACAAAACACCTTATTTTCAACAATATCTCTTGCATCAAATTCTCCCGAAAAATCCTTACCCTTATTCATCATATTTGAAAAGTCATTGCCCTTCTTCTGTTCACTCTCATCAACTCGCGCTCCACAAGATGTACAATATGCCTTTCCATCTTCTAAATCTGCACCACATCTACTACATTTAGCCATTTTTATTCCTCCTTACATTCATTTTACTATAATACATAAATTATAACACACTTTCATAACAAGGTAAATCAACAATTGTTGCTTCATGATTCACTTCCGACAAAAACTTCTCCATTATGTCCTTTGTCATTATTTTTAAACTGGAGGTATTAACACATGGATGACAACCTATGTACTCACTTTCGGCAACCTCTCTGTCAATCAAAAGCTTTACCTTATTATCAACATCATTCATCAGGCCCATTACCGATACTGCTCCCGGTAGTATATTAAGATATTTCTCCATAAATTCTGCATCTGCAAATGACAACCTTGCACTGCCTATCTGAGCAGATAAATCCTTAGTCTTAAATGGTTTATCACCCGGCATTAAAAGTAAATAGAATTCTGTTTTCTGTCTGTTACAAAGAAATAAATTCTTACACATAAATACACCAAGCTGCTTATCTATTTCCTGACATGCTTCCATTGTATTCGCTGCTTCATGGTCAACTCTGGTATATTCTATTCCCAGTTTTTCTAATAAGCTATAGACAGCCAACTCCTTTTCCTGTCTCATTTCGCTACCTCTTTTCGCCTTGTAATATTTTATGTTATTTCTATAACGTAATAAAAAATGGAAGCTACGAAATCTATCCATAACTTCCAATCAAGAGGCGCGAGCCGGATTTGAACCGGCGATAACGGTGTTGCAGACCGGGGCCTTACCACTTGGCGATCGCGCCTTATATAATAGCTATCTCTCAACAGCTATTACATTATAACAACAGACCTATATTAAGTCAAGTATTTTTTATCAGCTTTCTATTAGTATATGCAAATATTTATTTTACATTACAGACATCAACAATTTTAACAAAAGATTATTATCATAGATAAACGATAATATCTGGTTATTCTTTACCTGCTCCATTACAATCTGACCAAATTCTGTACTTGTTAACGCAGTTACTACAATAAAAAATATCCATACAACAATAAGTCCTTCCGCCAAACCAACAGCTACTCCTGCTAATTTATTAACCTCCTTTACAAGAGGAAGCTTTGCAATAACGTCTGCAACAGATAATATTATTCTGATTGCAATAGATATTAATATAAATAATATTATGAATGATATTGTATTCACAATCATATTAGCAAGTTCTTTGCAAATATAATCAGCTATGCTAACTGCACCCATCTGTGTAAGAGTATCCTTGTTATTATTTTTAAGTAATATATCGCTAATTTCCTCTGGCAACGGCAAATCCTTTAACATATCTTCCGTCAATTCATCTGCTTTCTTATCTAATTCCTCATTCATATAGCCTTGCACAAATGTATGCATACTCTCTTCAATATTGGTATATAAAGCTGTATTTTCTTTTATGAAATCGCTAAATGGCTGAGCCAACGATATTGCAAGAAATACGCTCACAATTGATGCCACGAGCGTAAGTGCAATTTTAATTGCCCCCTGTTTATATCCGTTAACAGCACATACAGTCAACATCAAAATTACACAAATCAAAACCAAATAGTCCATCTTATCATCCGTCCTTTATTTTAATTCAATATCTTCAATCTTATTACTACTTACCAGTACAAACCTTGAATTTCCTTTAATAGGAATCATTTTACTAACGCCACTCTCAAATATATGTTCAAACTTTAAAACATCATTTATTGAAATCAACTGGCATGCAGTATCACTGTATTTCAAAATACTATCCCCTGCAAATTGCAGGTCTGTATAATTATCATCTATCTCTGTTGTATATATATTCTCACCACTAAGATTATATACCTTTAATTTATATGCTTTTTGCGAATCATCACTCTCAAATACAAGACCAATATATTTTTCACTGTAGAAAATGCTCTTTATTCTTTCCTCAAGCTTTATTTCCTTAACTAGAGATGGTATTTCTTTAACCTTGTATATGGTAAACATATTGTCACCAATGGCGACTGCCATATCATTATTAACAAATTCAACCTCCGGAACTATTGTCGATGTATACTGGTTAAATCCTCCAACCATTCTATCCGTTGAGTTTTGTCCTATTTCTGAGAAATTGTAGAAAAGAACCTTTGATTGCGACACGCCTCCACTAACATATATGTACGATACAATCATTTTTGTGCCATCGTGCGATAAGGAAAAATCCATAGGATAACCATTTCCCTTTAACACAGTCCTTCCTGTTACCAATGCATTTCCATCCTTGTCTGTAACCTGAAAATAATTAGCTTCCTCATCTTCAAGTACTGCTGCCACAATACCCTGCTCAGATACTTCAACATTTATCAGTGAATACTCTGTAGAAATAGTTTGCGCATCTCCTGACTCGTCATATAAATGAATCTTATTTGACTTAAAATTGCCAATTGCAACATAAGAACCACAAATATCCAGCACAGGGTTCTTCATCTCAAATGCATTATTCCAAACTTCCTTGCCGTTCTTAACATAACTCATACCATCATCTGTATAACACAACACACCTGATGCATACTTATAATATTTACACTCAACAGATTTATCAATTTCCTTAGTATGCAAAACATCATAATAGGAGTATTTCTTATCCCGGTTGTATTTATTATAAGCAAATAAACCCACCAGCCCTACTACGAGAACACACGCCAGCAATATATATATAGCTTTTCTATTCTTCATTCTATACGCTTCCTTTATCCTATCGCATTAATTTATACAAAACTTAGTATACAATATATTTGTTAATTACGGAAGAACTATTTTCTGACCTTCATACACCTTATCCGGATCTTCTATATCATTTGCTTTCATTATCGTATCAACCATAGCTACATTATTATATATTGATCTGCTGATATCCGATAAGGTTTCTCCCTTCTTAATCGTATAAAAAACGGGCTCTGCTACCGGCTCTATATTTACAGTTGTTTCTTCCTGCTTATGTGTTGTTTGCTCCGTTTCTTTTTTTGTTTCCAGCTTCGTTGTCTGCTCTGGTTGTTCTTTCTGAGATGTAGTAGTCTCTTGTGTTACTTCATTTTCCTTATTTTCCGTAGTACCACTTGTCAGATTTTCCATAACCGGCTGAACTTTCGTCTCCTGATTTATTCCTGTCGCAGGAGTGTTTACCAGATTCCCGGCAATTTCAGACAAACTGGATTTTATACTGTTAATTTGATTTGAATTATTCATTACTACTATTATTGCAAGTAGTAAAGCAATAACCATATATGACGGTACCATTTCTCTAAAATTAAACCCTGTAGCCTTTTCTTTTACCGATGGCTTAGTTTCTTTAATTTCTTGTGTTTTTACCTCTTCTTCAAATATTTCCTCAAGAGCCCTGCTTCTTATTAAATACTTTTCGAATATAACATTTTTATCAAAATAGATATAGTAGCCGTCTACTTTTTCCATATCTCCATTGCAATATCTGTAAACAGACTCTTCGTTTTCACTTATATCATTCAAAAAACATATCTTATCATTTCCGGGAAAATTATCAAGATGAATCCGCCTTATTTTATCCGAAGCTATACGTCTGTTCTTCTCTGAAACAAACCATCCTACGATTTCCGGTTTGTCGTAATATTCCTTGATATCCTCATGAATTCCTGTCCATACTTTATCACTAAAATCAACCCCTCTGCTTTCTTCAAAATTAACTAACACAGCAGAATTCACAAATACATATGAACAGCTTCCCATACGCTTTATATATCCAAGAAGCACCCCATAACGTGCCTTTTCCTTAATGGTTTCCATCACCATTTCTTCAAAATACACTTTGAGATTCCCCTGCGTATCACCGATTTGCTTTATGTTTTTAGGTAATTTTACGGATATCTCGTCATTACAGCTATCTTCCTCACGATAAACTATCTCTATCATAAAACCCTCCATTTCTGCATGAAACCATACAAACTATTTTGCTTGAATTGTATCATTACAAAAATGAATATTTTGTCAAATCAGTGTATTTATTTCAAGAAGTTTTCGACATATTTTTTAAACATTATTTGCACGTAATCTGTTAATTGCCTCCCTAATATTCTGAACCTGACCTTCCTCTATCAGCTTAATCATCTTATTTATACTCTGGAGATTTAACATATCACCCCCAAGTTCATTTGCATAACGCTCGTTTAAATCATTAGTAATATCTTTAAGCTTCTGTTCACTATCAGCCTTTGCACTCTTAGAATTTTCTACCTCTGCAGTCGCATTATCAATTCTTTCCTGCTTCTGTTTTGTAAGCTCATTAATCATCTGTGGCTTTGTATTATTATCAAAATCTTCAAGTGCTGCATTTTTCTGATTTATAATATCAGTAATATTCTGCTCGTGAACCTTAATCTTACTGTCAAATTCATCAAGGTTATACATCGACTCATCTCTGTCTTTTTTGATATTCTTCTTGATTTGTCGAATTTTTGATGAGTTTTCTTTTACAAGTTCTCTATTATGTCTCATTTCCTCTAAAATATATTTATCCTTATCTCTTGTGAGCAAAAATATTGTAATATATATAGCTGCCTCAAAGATTAATACTAAAATATAAATAATCACTCTAAGCCATATTGTATCGGTAATAAGGCATGATACAAGCAGAGGTATTCCAACAATAAGAGCAAGCATAACTAATACAAGAATTAAAATATCTTTAATTCCTTTTGGCATAAATAATGTGTAAAACCATGCACTGTCGCAATATCCGGGAATTCCTCTCTCCTTAAATCTCTGCTTTATTTCCTTTCTAATTGTTTTGTTCTCGGCAACGTAGCTCTCCGTTTCATTTTCTATTCTCTTTTTTACACCCTTTGCCTTTTCCTTTGCTTTCTGTTCCTTTGCCTCTTTAATATTAACCTTTTCATGGTTAATATCCTTATCAAAATGCTTTACAATATCGTTTCTTGCCTTGTCTACTGCTGTCTTAATTTCTTCCTTAACAGCCCTCTCCTCACTTGCAAGCTTTTTTTCAAATCGTTCTGACTCGGCAGTTAATCTTTTTATTTCTCCCTTAACAGCCGCCTGCCCTTCTAATTCTTCTTTTAACTGTGTGAGTTCATTAATTCCGCCATCTAAAATCTGTTGTTCTCCCATTTTTATCACCTTTCCTTAATCTTATTCCGTCTTTAGAAGCATATCTCCCTGTTTTATCCAGCCCGCTTTTCTCATTCCTTCTGATATTACAAATGCTAATATACCCGGCAATACAAAATGCATCACCATTATCTCTATCATTACAACGGGTATTGATACTCCTGCTTTAACCATTGCATCATAGGTTGCAAACTGTCCCACAAATCCTGCCGAACCCATTCCTGAACCTACCGGAGTCGAAATCATTTTTAATAGTGCTGATGATATAGGTCCAAGTATCGCACTTGATATTATTACCGGCAGCCAGATAATTGGCTTTCTTACAATATTGGGAATCTGTAGCATAGACGTTCCAACTCCCTGTGCAA
Organism: Lachnospiraceae bacterium; assembly: GCA_017396555.1. GTDB lineage: Bacteria > Bacillota > Clostridia > Lachnospirales > Lachnospiraceae > RGIG1934. The sequence continues at coordinate 83,273 of JAFQLS010000045.1, forward strand.
TAAAGCCTCCCATCTTATTTTCTCTGTAGCTGGCCACTGCAAAACCTACCATTTGACAACAACATCCTACCGTTGCAGCACCTGCTGCAAGTCCTGAAAGCCCCATAGATATTCCTACAGCAGCCGAACTTATTGGAAGGGTAAGTATCATTCCCATTAGCACCGATACAATAAGCCCGCCTATTATTGGCTGTTTTTCTACATTTACATTTACAAGGTTACCTACCCAGTACATAAATTTTGAAATATATGGTCCTACAAAAAATCCTACTAATGCACCTGATACAATCGACATAAACGGTGTTATTAATATATCTATCTTGGTTCGTCCTGATACAAGATGTCCAACCTCAATAGCAACATAAGCTGCCACAAATGCTCCCAATGGCTCCCCTGGAACTCCCATAACAAAAGTTTCCTTTGCAAGTGCCGGAAATGCACCTATCATTCCCGCTACCGCTGCTGCAACCGTAACAAGAGGACTTTCTTTAAATTTACTCGCAACTCCAACACCAATTCCTGCACCTGTAAATGTCTTTGCAAATGCAGCTATAGCACAAAGGTATGTACCTGCCGTTCCTCCTACAAGAATTCCTATCTGACCAAGAATAGTTCCAATTATTAACGTAGAGAACAGACCTAACGCCATTCCTCCCAAACCATCAATAAATAACCTATTTAAATATTTCTTAACCATTTTCTTCCTCCAATGTGTTTATGCAATCTATTATACAACATTTTTTTGCTTTCGTATTGTATTAATAAATTTTTTTTGCTATATTTACAAAAAAGAGAGGTGCTATTATGTTTCGCTTGTGGGGAAAATTATTTAAAGACACACATTTACTTAAGGATATTGTAATTGTTAATGATGACAATTCTCTTAATCGTACTAAGAAAATATTTAATGCCATAGATGATATTTGTAACCAGTTTGATCTGAGCAAACCAATCTGGCTTGATGCAAATGTATCGGAGTTTCAGTGCTACAGTAAAACTAGATTTACTCAGGATAATTTCATTGAACAATTAGACTTTGACTTTTTAGAAATTCATGTTATTGAGGAGGATTAATTAATATGCAATACTCTTCAAACAATCCTTATCATGACTATAGTGATTTTTTATACAACATTACACAAAACGGCGATGAGTTATTTAACGAGAAAATTAGAACTGACTATCAAATTAAAAACAACTATTATATGCTACTTGAACAGCTCGCTTTTTATAAATGGGAACTAGGAATTCGCAAATCCTATGTTAAGACTTATATCAACAAATCCAAACACCTATTTTCAAGAGTTATAATAGATATGTCCTTTGGTCTTCTGACGACTTCGTGGTTTTTGTATATGATTTGTTTTTTTGCCTCTGCAAATATAGGTGCTTTAGGTGTTTGTTTTCAACTTATATTAATTGCAGTTGGTATTATTCCTTCTATGGGATATGGACTTAATACACTTTTAGAATATTTAACAACGAAAGAAATATCCTTTGCTGTAAAAATCTCAAGGTATTTAGGTCGTGCATTACCTGGAAATGAACTTAAAGATTTACATATAGAATTAGCCGGACTTGAAAGAAAGATAATCGAGCTTGAGGATTTTTCTGAAGATATTTATTACAAAATTGAGGATATTCTTAATAACAAAAAATCGTTTTTTATGGATAGAGATGTACCTTTTGAGCCTTTAGAGCATCAGGATTTTAATGCCGAAATATTGAAATTGTCTATGAAGCTTGAAGGAAATATTGAAATGCGAAAAAATCTTATAAAAACAAGAGACGATTTACTTCATTGTCACAAGATTCTTCGTGAAAAAACCATTACCTATATAATAGTGACAATACTTGCCTATGTATTGTATTTTACACTCTATTATAATTTGTCTGGTAATTTATCATATGCAGTATCAATTGGTGGATTTGTCCTTGTTTTATTTCCTCTTTTATCAAGGTCAGCAAAGCTGTATTTTGATTACGCTGTTAAAGAAGAGTTCAACAGAGCTATGGATATTCAAAAACAAATTGAAGCTCTTGAATTGGAAGAGAAAAATTTAAGAAAAACAAGGGAAGAGCTGGAAAAATAATGTTTTCCAATTCTTCTCTTTTAATACAATTTTCTATTCCTCTACTATAACATCTCCATCATACACACCCTCATTTTCTGCAAAATATTTTTCTGCATACGAACCTTTTTTTACATATATTTTACTTTCCTCGTTCCCTTCACTGCAATTGAATGCTTTTTTTCCTATTTTAATGACTGAATTAGGTATGTGTATCTCATAAAAATATGAATCTGAAAATGCATAATCACCTATTTCCTCTACACCTTCTTCTATAACAAAAATATCTACAGAGGTCTCGCAAAATGCACTTGCTCCTATTTTCTTTATTTCCCCAACTATTGTTATCTTTTCTATATTTTCTATCTCTGACACTATTACACTCTTACCTATTTCGTTTACTGTATCTGGCAATAATATCTCATTGCTATTTGTAAAATATTTTACCAACTTGTCTTTTTCTATTACATACCCATTTTCGTCCTTAATTGTCTCATAATATGTATTAGAAGTCCAATATTTTTCATTAGATTCTAATGCTTGCTGTCTGTGTTCATAAAGCTCGAAACTGTATCCTGATTCATATATAATTTTTAATCCATAATCTGTGTATTCTATCTTAGCTTTTTCTCCTCCCAAGTCAATACTATTGTTATTTACTACATATTTATCCGAGGTAAAAATAATACTATCATCTCCATAATCCTCTTCACTTATATGATAAAATTTTCCCTCATCATCAAAAGACCATATGCTAATTTCATCATTTCTGCCACATCCTGCAATCAATATTATACACAAACTTACCATTAAAAATTTTTTCTTAGTCATAAATTATATCTCCTATTTTATTTAAATATTGTATTCACCGAAAATACACAATAACTCTGTATTGGGCTTACTGAATCAGCAACATACTCTTTTGCTGCTGATTCAAATACGCAATACATAAATACCCCATTTATACTTATCTGTTCTATCATTGAAGGCAACGTTATAGTTCTATATGCCTCTCCTATTTTTATTTCTAATCTTCCCCAAGAAGCAGAAAATGCAAGATACACATTATCAAATGTTTTATAAAAACACATCCCTTGTGTTTTCTTTGGTGCTACCATATATCTATTCCTTACTAATTTTATGTCTTCACCTATATAGGTTACATTATAGCCATAATTCCCATTTTAATAAATTTCATCTATTTAATATCCTCCCATTTTTATTTATTCTACAATTATAATTTTATTTATAGAAAAAACAAGGAGAAACGTGGCATAACTTTTGCGCCAAAAACATCCTTTTTGGCACAATTTGTATAAATTTGGCATTGTTATGACTCTTTTATTTTTTTATATACGTTTTATTATCTTTATAGTATACTTTAATGGATTAATAATACAAGGAGTGGGTATAAAAATGAGTGATATTTTGGAAGTTTTGTTGGTAGAAGATGACAAAGATATGTGCGATGCTATAAAAAATTACGCTGATACCCAACCTGACATTAATATCATAAAAACAACTAATAATTCTGATGTAGCCCTTAATTGCGTTGCTAATATACAACCAGACGCAATAATACTAGATTTAGAATTACAACAAGGATTGGGAGACGGACTTCTCTTTTTAAAAAAACTAAAAGAATTACATAGGATAGCTAAACCGTTTATACTAATTACTACTAACAATCATAGTTCTATTATGTATGAACAAGCAAGACAATTTGGTGCAGATTTTATCTTTTACAAGCATAATTCCAGTTATACATGTAATACTCCAATAGACTTTTTGCTTATGCTCAAAGATACAATTTTCAAATTCAAGAAAATTAATCAAGAAAAAACCAATATGTTTTCTGAATCTAATGTAGATAATTTAAAAGAAAAAATTTCCTTAGAATTGTCAGCCGTTGGTATTAAACATAATGTTAAAGGCTATACATATATTATTGATGCTATCCTTGTACAACTTATAAATGATGATTGCTACAATTATATAGATTATCTAACGAATAAATACAACAAAAGCACTTCTAATATAAATCGATCTATGCAAAGAGCTATTAATCGTGCCTGGACCACTCAATGTTATGATGATTTATTTAAACATTACACAGGGCACATAGATGTAACAAGAGGCGTTCCCACAGTTTCAGAATTTATTTCTTTTTATACTAATAAATTTAAAAATTATTAAATCTAACTATTTAAAAAGGTATCCTTCAATCAGAGGATACCTTTCTGATTTTTGTATTCGTTCTCGACACAACTATATAAATTGATTTATTCTGTTCCATTTTATCACCAACTTAAAACATATACACAAGTTTTTAAGGTTGATATTTGCACATACAACGCATAATTTAAAAATGTGGTGTAACCCTATTTACTGAGCTTACACCACATTATTAAAAATATTTCCTTATTACAATCTCTTAAGTAACTCTTCTCTCTGAGCTTCGAATCCAGGCTTGCCAAGTAATGCAAACATATTCTTCTTGTAGCTTTCTACACCCGGCTGGTCAAATGGATTTACTCCTGAAATATATCCACTTACGCCACATGCAAATTCGAAGAAATAGAATAACTGTCCTAAATAGAACTCGTTCTGCTCTGGAATATTTACCATTAAGTTTGGTACGTTTCCGTCTGTATGAGCAAGCATTGTTCCGTTCATAGCACTCTTGTTGATAAAGTCTACACTCTTACCAGCTAAATAGTTAAGTCCGTCAAGGTCAACTTCCTCTTCTTCTATAACTAATTCACATCTTGGTGTTTCTACATTGATAACTGTTTCAAACATAATTCTTGCGCCATCCTGAATGAACTGACCCATTGAATGAAGATCAGTTGTAAGGTCAACTGATGCCGGGAAAATACCCTTCTGATCTTTTCCTTCGCTCTCACCGAACAGCTGCTTCCACCATTCTGATACATAATGTACACTTGGCTCATAGTTAGCAAGAATCTCAACTGATTTTCCTTTTCTATGAAGAATATTTCTTATTGTTGCATACATAAGTGCATCATTTTCTGCATAAGGAGTGTTAAGTGCCAACTCTCTTCCTGATGCTGCACCTTCCATTAATTTATCTATATCTGCACCACTTACTGCGATTGGAAGAAGTCCTACTGCTGTAAGCACTGAGAAACGTCCACCAACATCATCTGGTACTACAAATGTCTGATATCCTTCTTCATCTGCAAGATTCTTAAGTGAACCCTTTGCCTTATCCGTTGTTGCGTATATTCTCTTAGCAGCTTCTTCCTTACCATACTTCTCAATAAGCATCTTCTTAAATACTCTAAATGCAATTGCCGGCTCAGTTGTTGTTCCTGATTTAGAAATCATATTGATTGAGAAATCCTTACCCTCAACAACCTGCATAAGATGCTTAATATATGTACTGCTGATATTGTTACCTACATAATAAATCTCTGGAGCTTTTCTTTCTTCCTTTGACACATTATTATAAAAGCTGTGTCTTAAAAATTCAATTGCTGCTCTTGCTCCAAGGTAAGAGCCACCGATACCGATTACTAATAAAACATCTGAATCACTCTGAATCTTCTTTGCCGCTTCCTTAATTCTACCAAACTCTTCTTTATCATAATCAACAGGAAGATCAATCCATCCTAAGAAATCATTTCCAGCACCTGTCTTAGCTAATAATGTCTCTTTTGCTGCGTCTACCGTTTTTTCCATATAAGCAATTTCTGATTCTGATACAAATCCTGCTGCCTTTGAATAATCAAATGTAACCTTTGCCATGTTATTACACGCTCCTTCCAATTTTTCGTAATTAATTATAGTACCTTTATATAGTAAATGCAAGCATTTCTAACACAAATACTCCCTTAAAATATCTTCTATCAATTTATTATCTGATGATTCTCTCTCGTACAATAATTTTATGTCATTATTACTTTTTAATGGTATATTTTTGCCTGTATTTTCAACTTTAGATTCAACTACCGGTTGCGTCTCTTCATTCATAACCGTTGTATATGGTACCTGACATTTGTTCTTATGATTATCAAGGTATGCTGAAATATTAATAATTATCCTTTTCATCCTCATATCAGACATCCATATTAACTCTAATAATATAAGTGAACCACTCATTGCAACACTTCCCATACCATACAGGCATACTATATCACTTCTAAATTCAACTCCTTGAAAATATGCGTAACCCGCAAAAAATATACCTAGATAAATTATCATTGCGTTACATATTCTGTTTATGTATTTCATTGTATAAATATTTATTCCACAGCATTTGCTCTCTAATAAATTTTTTTCCACAAATGTGTGTGAGCTATATACACTTTTCTCTAATTTACATATATTTTCATATTTTAATTTCATATGTTTTAGATAATTATTCTTAGTTGTGCCAAACCTTAGTGATTCCCTCTGAAGCTTTTTTATACATACGCTCCTTATAAAACCAATTAATAACCCTGTTAAATAAAACATAGCAATTATAATCCATGCCCTTCCATCCTCAATGTACCTCATCATACTCTTTCTTCCCTTCCAAATTTTTGTAATTTTATATTAACACATTATTTCTAATAAGCATAAATATTTTCATCGTCAAATTTATACAATTTCTGACGAAAAAGACTTATTTTTTTTGTGGCTATAATTTTATTTTTCTGATATAATTTTTTAATATAGATATATACTTTATAAAGGAGGCACTTATGGTATACAAGACTAAAGGTGTTTGTTCACGACAAATTAATTTTGAAATGGATGGAGATATTATCCGTTCTGTAAATTTTGTAGGCGGATGTCATGGTAATACACAGGGTATTTCCAGATTAGTAGAAGGTATGGATATACATAACGCCATATCTAAAATAGATGGTATTGATTGTGGAGGGCGTGGCACTTCATGTCCTGATCAGTTAGCTAAGGCCTTAAAAGAATATTTAGAGAAAAGAGATGAGAATTAATGTCTAAAAAAATACTTCTCACCGGCGGTGGAACTGCTGGTCACGTAACCCCAAATATTGCATTACTTCCCGGTCTTAAAAAGCTAGGCTACGAGGTTCACTATATGGGTTCCTATGATGGTATCGAAAAAAAACTTATTGAAGAATTAGGTATTCCATATACAGGAATTTCATCAGGTAAGCTTAGAAGATATTTATCAGCTAAGAATTTCACAGACCCTTTTAGAGTTTTGAAAGGCTTTAAAGAAGCTAAAAAATTTATAAAAGAATACAAGCCTGATGTTGTATTTTCAAAAGGTGGTTTTGTTTCAGTACCTGTAGTTTTTGCAGCTAAACGATACAAAATCCCTGTTATCATTCATGAATCCGATATGACACCGGGTCTTGCCAACAAGCTTGCAATTCCTAAAGCTGTAAAGGTGTGTCATAATTTTCCTGAAACTGCAGAGTATTTACCAAAGGGAAAATCGGTTTATACAGGCTCACCTATCCGAGCTGAATTATTATCAGGTAACAAACTTTTAGGTCTTGATATGTGTAAATTTAACACTACCAAGCCTGTAATTATGGTTATCGGTGGCAGTTTGGGTGCCGCTTCTGTAAATAATGCCGTACGAAAAGCTCTTCCAATCCTCCTTGAAAGATTTCAGGTTGTTCATTTATGCGGAAAAGGCAAAGTAGACGAAAGTCTTAATAATATTAAGGGCTATATTCAATTTGAATATATTAAAGCCGAACTCAAGAACCTCTTTGCTATGGCTGACATAATAATTTCCAGAGCAGGGGCAAATGCTATATGTGAAATTCTTGCTCTTAAAAAGCCCAGCATCCTTATTCCGCTTTCTGCAAAGGCAAGTCGCGGAGACCAGATTCTGAATGCTGCTTCTTTTAGTAATCAGGGATTTAGTGAGGTTATTGAAGAAGATAATATAACAACTGATTTATTAGTTAGCACCGTTAATAAAGTTTACGACGAACGTGCAACCTATTTAGAGGCAATCAACAATGCTCCTTCCGGCAATGCTGTTGAAAAAATCCTCGAATTAATCGAAGAACAGACAAATAAATAATTATATAATTAAAGCTGAGATTCTTATATTAATATTTACCATCTAAGAATTCTCAGCTTAATTAATTTCTTAAATTTGATTGAGTGTTATTTATTTTAGTGCTTCCTGTATCATCTCACTCCACTTTTTGAGTTCTTCTGCATCTGCCTCACCAGGAGTCCAGAATTTATGAACATCATCATTCTCATATCTTGGTATAAGATGTAGGTGGAAATGAAATACCGTCTGGCCTGCACATTCGTTATTATTCTGCACAAGATTAAAACCATCCGCCTCAAACATTTCAGTCATAACTGTAGCAAGCTTCTTTGCTACTACCATAACCTTAGCCGCCACTTCATCCGGTAACTCAAATAAATTTCTGTAATGTTCCTTCGGTAATATAATGGCATGTCCCTTACTTGCCGGACTAAGATCAAATATTACTCTGAACATCTCATCCTCGTATAAAGTGTTTGTTGGTATCTCGCCATTTGCGAGCTTACAAAAAATACAATTGTTGTCTTTCATAATTTCCTCCATATTAGTGTCGAATTTTTTGTTTAATTAGTGTTTGACATTTTGCAATAAAGTATATACACTAAGAGTATTATTTAATTAAGGTGGTTATTCAAGCAATGCATAACAATGAAGACATTAAAAAACTAAAATCACAAAATCCTGAGTTTTGTAAAGCCTTTGATTCTTTACACAATGAGCATACTATGACTCTTCGCAAAATATCCCATGAGTTAGGAAACGCCCTAACTCTTATTAATAGTTCTTTGCAAATTATTGAATCCAGTCACCCTGAAGTTAAGACTTTCAAATATTGGGATACAACTATGGAAGATATCATTTATATGAAAAATCTTATTTCCCAAATTTCGCAATTTAATAATGGTGAAACTCTCTCTCTTTCCATTGTACAGTTGCATTCAATACTAAATGATGTCGTAAACTCTTTTTTAGTTCATGAGGATGTTATAAACAAAAAAATATCTATTACTCTCAATGCTAATTCAGATATTCCCGATATATCCGGTGACTATATCAAACTGAAACAGGTTTTTATAAATATAATTAAAAATGCCATTGAAGCTTGCGATGAAAACGACTCCATTATAATTAATCTTGAGGTTAAAACATCCTCAATTAATATATGCATATCCGATACCGGATGTGGTCTTAATGAAACTCAGCTAAAGAATATTTTTAATCCAATGGTTACATATAAACCTGGCGGAACCGGACTTGGTCTGCCTATAAGCCGACGTATAATTAAAGCTCACAAAGGTAACATTTCAGCTTCATCCGTTGTAAACAAAGGAACGACATTCTTAATTGAATTTCCTTTATAATTATCTGTTACTGAAATCAAATAAATTATCAAGCTTTCTTATAAGACCAAAACTACCTTTTGCAGACATCTCGCCACTCATAAATGCTCTTTGGAATGTCTGTCTGCCTTGAACTATAGATAATAGAACTTCGTGTGTTAACTTAGCTAATACATCTGTATTAGATATATTTTCATATCTGCATTCAAGTTCTTTCCCTTTTACACTTAGATATAAAGTCTTTTTCTTATCTTTAATTATAATAGCATAGCTTGCACTAAAGTCTTCCTGAGGGTTAAATACAACTGTGAATTCTTTTATGAACTCAAGCTCAACATCCTCTCCCTGCTGACTTAAAATTCCCTTAAACATTGATGCTAATTCTTCGATATCTTCTTTTTGTTGCTTTACATATATATCATCTGCAACATACCTTGATAACTGTTCACTTTCTTGTGGCGTAAGCTCTATAGACGTCTTTATCATATTCTGCTTAATTGCACTACTGCTAGACGGCAATACCTGCTGTCTCTGCGATACAGTTCTGTAAACATTTTCAGCCTTCTTTTCAATAATATTCTTATATGCTTTATTCGTTTCAAATTCAACATTATCTTCAACATATGCACATACTCCGTCGCAAGGCTTTCCACCTAAAAGCTCCCACGATGTATTAAGGTATTCCATTGCCTCATTCTCTCCATATGTTGTTGAAATAACAACAGGACACATATAAAGTGAATTCATTTTATTCTTATCACCGTATAGCCAGCATGCATCTAAAAACTGCTGCATAAAGCCTCCAATGCCCTTCCACTCAACACTTGCCGCAAGAATAATTCCATCTGCTTCCTTAAGAGTCTGTGGCAATGTTGTTATTGCATTTTTCATTTCATAAAGATTATATCTCTTAACATTTACCCTTAACTCATCAAAAACTTCTTCCATTTTATCCAAAACATATAATGTCGGGTCTTCTATTAATCCTCTTCCACCGTAATAAATATTAATATTCATTTGCAAATATCCTTCTTTCAGAATTATCATATAGTGCTATTGTAATATAAATCCACATTGGTTTCAAGAAGCATTCTTTATATCCTGCTTCTTACTAGTCATATAAACTATTCCGCCAATAACTATTCCTGAAAAAAATCCGGCAATGTGTGCAACATTATCAACTCCTGTATCTGTAAATCCTCCATACACCATTAATATAACAAGTATGATAAATCTATATATAATTTCTCCTGCTTGTTTTCTATTAAACCATAACACAATTATCATGGCCCCCATAATTCCGTATATTGCACCCGAAGCTCCACCGGAGATTATATCGTTCCTGCCTATTAACATATTTGCCATGGATGATACTAAACTCGCAAATAATCCTGACAACAAATATATAAAAAGAAATCTACCTCTTCCATATATCTTCTCTATTTGTACACCTATCATATACAGCATAAACATATTATTTACCAGATGTTCTATACCAAAATGAATAAACATACAGGTAAATAAACGATATAATTCCATTTCCTTAAATTCTAGCTCCCATGATGATGCACCATGATTTAACATAAAGTACACATCCAACGTAGAACCCTTAGATTCCAATGCAATATACACTAATACATTTATCAATATTAATATAATAGACACAATCGGTATGGAAATTTTTCTTGTACTATTTTTTTCGGAAAATGCAATATCTTCTATCCATGCTTCTATACCATCAAAGTTCTGTGGCTGATTATCATATACTATTATTTTATTTGACTTAACATCTAAAAGCCAAACATTAATATAGTTAATGAGCTCTCGGTCTCTTGCCACATTATCTGTATAAACTAAAAATAAAATCTCCAGATTATCATATCCTTCTCCGGACATATCCTGTCTAAATTTCATTTCCAATTCATTTAATTCTAATGAAGAATATTTTCTAAGTCCGGTATTATCTACTACCACACACATTTTCACACTATTATCTCGGTTATTTCCATATAAATATATCTGATTAGTAATAATTGCCTTCTTATAATTCTTACTTTTAAAATAATTATCCAATAAAGCCCCAGGCATTTTTGTGCCTCCTTAATTCATAAATAATTCTTATGGACTTTACATTATCATCATTTTATTTAACTGTCAAATCATCTATTCCTTATTATATATTCAATACAACCAAATATTACCTTGTCACCTACATTCAATTCTTCAAGCTTATATGGTATCAGCCTTCTTCCATTTATATATGTTCCATTTGTAGTATTAAGATCTTCAATATAACATTTGTCACCGCTCACTTCACATTTAGCGTGAATTCTACTTACAGACGGATCATTAATTACAACATCTACATTTTTTTCAAGTTTTCCAATTACTATACTTTTATCAGAAATTTTGATATCTTCATAATTATTAGAACAGGCACAAAAATAATAACTATTCTCTGTAGAAATATGCATTAACACAGTATGTCCTATCTCTTCTGAATTTTCATTTATTTCATATATTGACTTTTCTTCACAAACCAAGTCAGGTTCCTTTATATATGACTGAAATTTATTTTTAATTATTGATGTAAGCTTATCAATAAATCCAGTTCTTCTATTCACTACCCTTTCATCCGTATACTCTATTTGTTCTTCATACTCTTCTTTACTGTATTCAACCCGGATATCTAATGCCTGCAATATATCATTTAACATAAATGTATCTCTCATAACAATCTCATTAAATTTATATACACAGGTGACTGCTTCAACATCCGTATAATTAATTTTACCTATAAAATATCTGGACAATTCCTGTAGCTGCTGCCATACAGGTTCACAGTAGTATGGATTCAAAACAAATCTTGTTTCTCCTGTTTCCGCACACATATATATCATATCTGGTGAAAACATTATATTTTCTGCTCTTAACATATACCTGCTTATATTTTCACATACCTTGCATATTCCCTGAATTATATATTTTATGTCTTCATAGCATAGCCTCACTGAACCATATAATTTATCCATAGGCTGCAATGATGATATGTCATACATAAACTGCTGCTCATTATTTTTTCTTATATAACTCATATTAAGCAATCCCTGTATCTGATTTTCTGCAAGCATATGTGTCTTATAACTGTCTTTTATATCTTTAACCTCTAATAGCAAATAATTTTTGTTTAAATCGATTATATATCTTTTATTAATTTTTTGTAAATTGATTGATTCCATCCTCAAGCACCTTTATCTTTCTTAAATTATCAATACTTGTAACATTTTCTGATACACTTATTTTCCATGAATTTGTTCCAAGTATGGGGATACTATACTTTAGTTTCATCGTAGAAATTTCTTTTCCAATTTTTTTCCTCTGCTCTCTGTCATAAACCCTCCCCATAAATGTTATAGGTTTATAATCTTCATTTGATTTCATAAGATTATACTTAGCCTGTGCTGAAATAACAGTATAATCATGTAAAAAGAAAGTTACATACATTATCAACAAAATCATCGTTATTACTATTCCCATAACTCCTGCTGTTTCAACAGTCACACTTCCCTCATTATTTATTTTGCACATCTTGAACATAATTTCCTTGCTCCTATTTCTTCTAGTTTTATCTCATTTATAAATCGTAACAAGCTACTACACTCTTTAAATATATGATATCTGTCTCCTGTATCTGTTATATAAACATATTCATTATTTTCTATATCTTCAGATATACATATCTTACATTTGGCGTACTTTTTTTTATTTACCTGACTGTATTTTATTTTTTTAATTGATAACAATAAATGTGTACATTTCTTACTTGTATGATATACTTTTCCATTCTTAGTTATATAAACTACACTGTCGTCATCTTCTTTTGTGTTTGCAATGCTTTCTCCTTCCCATTTCCTAAAAATTAAAACCTGTTTTATTTTAAGAGAACCTATAGGAAAGTTATATTTGTAGTCTGACCTTAATACAATTCCATCCTTTAATATACTCTCAAAGCTAATATCTACATTTTCAGAAGTATTATAAATCAAAGTATTTTTACTCATCTTACATGCATTATCATACAGCTCATTATAAATATTGTTCTGTTTATTCAATAATATTAAAACGTGCATTAACATAATAAAAACCATTAAAAATATTGGAATTACAAGTGATGCCTCTAAAACAATGCTTCCTCTATCAGAGGTAAGAAAAGATACCCTTTCCCTATGGGAGTGTTTTTTGTTGGTCTTTTGTATTGGGAGAAAACCATTACGCGGCATATACATATTAATAATATAATAGACAAAGGGCATCTTTCCTTACCTCCTCTTTTTACTAGTATGATAATTCTGAGCTAATAGTATAGTAATACATATCATCTATAGATACTGGTATATTAAATAACTGCTTTATTCTGTATTTACCTTCTACACTTACTCTGCATATACATTCACTTAGCTTAAAACTTTCATTATATTTTTCCGCTATATTTAACTCGATAATATCCATTGTTCTATACACCTGTTTTACAGAATTTTGCGCTATAAGCAATATTCTCAAATAATCTTTATATCCCATAGCCAAGCCCTCTTCATCTCTCTTGTTTTTATATTTCTTAGCATCAAACTTTTTAAGATTATTAAGATCTGTATTCCATTCACTTCTTGTTTTAACTAAATTTATTTCTTCCCCATCTAATAATAGCCTAACATCCACCACAGACTCGGCTGTTACCCATATTCCAATAATAAGCCATTTGGTAACAGATATTAATGGTGTAATACCTGTCGAACCAACTATAGATGCTGCCATTCCCTCTGCTGCCATCATTTTTTCTTTATCTGTAACTATGTATGCAAAATTAAATCCCTCTCTTAAAGCCACTAATTCAGCAGCTATATACTCCATATTTTTTTTATCGCTATCTTTTCCTGCTATAATATACTCAACTTCACATTCTATACTTTTTTCATCTTTCTTATCTGACAGATAATATGTAAAATAATCAAACAAATACTGGCTATATAGTATTTTTCTTATTGATTCATTTAACGAATCGTAATCTTTATATTTGTAATTTGTATTATATTCACATTCTTTTGAAGGCAAACCAACACTATCTATTTTTTTATTAGAAATATCACCTATATCATCAACAACCAAGGCTAAAAAGCCATCAGAAAACAAACGGGATACTGTTTCAATAAACGAACTATTACCATTTCCCTTCTTACTTAAATCATAATTAATTTTAAATTTATCCAATTGTGGAAGTTCTATTTCTATATTCATTTCGGGTACAAAATTATCTTCTTTAATTCCCTTATCTATTTCTTTTAAAATAGTATCAATATTGTTACAATAATCCCTTAACTTGTGCAACTCATCCTTGCAATGAACCATATTGAAGTAATCCTTATCAAGACTCACTATTTTCTCATCATATTCATTTACCATCGTTTCAAGTGCATTGTATATTTCTTCTCTACAATTGTCTTTTGCATCCTTCAAGACCAGATTCATATTATCGAATCCTTCTTCTGCAAGAGAAGTGTATTTCTCATAATCCTTTTCATATAAATACACATCCTCTGTACATCTCTCTATTTCTTCCATATATACAGATAAACGCTGATAATGCTCCTCAAACATTCCTTTTAAACGAAATAACTCACTTTTACTTCCTTCAAAATTCTTAATCTCATTTAAATAACCGTTCATCTCTTCAATAATTACAGATATATCTTCAATATCTTCATTAATCAACTCGATTCTTTCACAAACAAGCGATACATCTTCATCTAAAGATGTAACTAAATCCTGATATTTTGTTATTTCATCTAAAACTCTACTAACTGAATCATTCTTTTCCAATCCATTAACTTTTAAAAGAATTTCACTAATGACATCTTGTGTTACTTTATACTTCATCAACTTATCAACCTGAACTACAAAATTTTCACCATTATCATCTGTTAGCTTTTTAATATCTTCTAGCTTGTGAGATCTCAAGTAGACTCCTAAAATATCCTTTGTCCTCCCTGTTGTATCATTAACATAATTCTTATAATCCGCACTAAGTTCACTCTCTTCCTTCCAAAGTCCAAATACACCATATTCATCAAATAATTCCTTTGCATATTTGGAAAAGCACGAATCTAACGAAACATCCGAAACCTGCTGGCTATTAGTTTTTGACGAAATAATTCGCCCAGATTCAATTACAGCCGTTACAAAAATTATCATAACAACGAGCATTAAAGCTAAAAAAATTGTTGTATTTCCTCTATTATTCAATTACATTAAACCCACCTTCGTTGTTATGTTTTTGAAAATATTATCTATTAAAGTTCCTGCCTTTGTCTTAAAAACAATTACTAATCCAACTAATACAAGTATAATTAATACCATTTCAACTACACCCATTCCTCTGTTATCATTCATTAAATTTTTAAATAATTTCTTCATAATATTCCTCCTAAATATTCATATTTAAGAATGCCGGCACAATTAATATTGCCATGGCAATAATTAACATCATAACCATTGGAACCAATAGTTTTGTACTACATTCTTCTGCCTTCTTTTTTGCTAATGTAATCTTATTTTTAGAAGCCTCCATCACTTCCAGCTTCAGTTGTGATTTGATTGAATTACTTCCTTTTAACAAATTTTGTTCAATTATATTTGCAAATTTTATGTATTCCCTAATACCACACCTTCTGCCAAACTCCTGATATGCCTGACGTTCTAAAATTCCATTATCAATTTTATTTTTTACGAGTTTCATTTCCTCATATACATATCTCTTACTCTTATTACCATCATAACTATCAACAATCTTATTCCATGTATTTTTTATACTTTGCCCTGTATATTGCAATAGTGAAAACATAGAAACAAGCTCTGCATAATCAAGCCTAAGCTGCTCATCTCTTTTCTTTACTTCCTTAGAAATATCACTATCTTTGCCTATATAAATCACTACTGCCATAACTATAGCCAATACCAAAAAAATCCAATTATAATTATCCTCTTCAATATTAAAATAACTCAACTTTTCAGAATCTATATTCTTAGGCAAATCAACCTCTTCATTATATTTGCTTTGTTTATTAATAGCATCCTGTATCTTACTCTCAAGACTTTTATCTGGTTCAATAATGCTATATTCTACATTATTTTCACACTGATATTCTCCCAAATAACAGACTACCATTAACGAGGCATTACATTTTCCATCAATATAAATTGCATTATCAAAATCAATATTTCCCTCATAATCAATATAACTATTTTCTGATAAAAAATATTCAAAGCTGACATCGTAATTATTAATACTATCCGGTAAATTTACATTACTAACAATTTCATTCAGACTTTCATTATTACCACAAAATACCTTCTTCCATTCTTCCAATGCTTCTTCACATATCTTCCGTGCTTCTTCAATACTATATTCTTTTGCCGTAATATTTAATTTGATTTTATCCGACTTACCATCACTTAACACTTCGATTTGATAGTCTTTACTTACTTCGCTATATGAAGGTCTAATTAATTTCGATAATTCTATTTCATCCTCTTTGAACATAACGCAGGAAATAATTCCCAGGCTGCCACACACTAAACAAACCAGGCCTATCATTTTGATTTTCTGATAATAAAATATTTTTACCTCATTAGTAATGTTCTCTTTTATTTTAAGTCTCTTAAAATTTTCTATTACATTTGAACTTTTTTTAATATATTGGAAAACTTTCTTATAACAAACTGTTAAAAACATCCCCAAAAATATTATTATTAGATAAATAAATTTAAACATAATCCTCCATATTTATTATTTTTTCGCTAAGTATTAAAGCCACTATAAATACTAATAAAAATACAGTCATTAAAATTTGTCCTAGCAATGTTTCATACATAACATCTAACATATCTGGTGAAGTAAATTTCACATAACAAATTATAAAAAAGGGAATAACATTCATTATCTTTTGTTCAAATTTCTTCGCGGCAAAGATAACTTCTATCTCTCTTTTTAATTCTATTCTGTCCGTTATACTATCCACAGTATCTCTTATTATTTCTACGATGTTTCCACTGCTTCTCTTAGAAATTTTCAAAATTTCTGCAAAAATAATAATTTCTTCTACCTCTGTTCTTATTGCAAATTCCATAAAAGCTTTTTCTACCGGAATATTGATATTAATTTTATTAATGACAATTTTTAGTTCTTTTGACAAATACGATTTATTACCATATAATTCCTTAGTTTCCTTTATAGAATTATTCAAAGCATTTTCAAATGAATATCCAACTAATAGATTGTTAGATAACACATTACACAAATCCTTAAATTCATTCATTATTTTATTTTTTTTCTTCCTTATAAACTCCTTTTTTTGATGTTTATAAAGTATAGGTAATATTGGCAACAGTATTAGATATGCTAATATATTTTCATAAAATAAGTATGAGATAACACCAATTAGTACACAATCAACCAAAACAAATCTTACTTTTTCAATCCAACCTATCTTTAGCATTTTAATCTCCATTCATTTTATAAAACATCATCTTATTTGAATTTACCAATTCATTATCAGTCTTCATCAAAACCATCTCATCAAAATCAAACTTATATAATGGATTAAGCTTTATATCTCCATCAGAATAATCAACAACTTCTGTAATTTCTAATACTTTTCTAGCCCTATTTCTTAACCTGCCAAGATGAACAATAATATCTACACCGGCTGCTATTTGCCCTTTTATGGCAGCCAATGGCATATCTATTCCCATCAAAACCATAGTTTCAAGCCTTGACAACATATCCTTAGGACTGTTTGCATGTCCGGTGCTTAAGGAACCATCGTGTCCCGTATTCATCGCTTGCAGCATATCTAAGGTTTCAGCTCCTCTTACCTCACCTACAATAATTCTATCTGGTCTCATTCTAAGTGATGCTCTTATTAAATCCCTTATAGTAATCTCATTTTCACCTTGAGAATTTGCCTGTCTCATTTCTAATCTTACCAAATTCTCAATTCCGGTTATTTGAAGCTCTGCCGAATCCTCAATTGTTATAATTCTTTCATTCTTTGGTATATAATCTGATAATGCATTTAGAAATGTAGTTTTTCCTGATCCTGTTCCACCACTTATGAAAATGTTATATCCTGCCTTTACAAATATCTCCAACGCTTTGGCAGCCTCAATTGTTATAGCTCCTATTTCAATTAATTTATCCATTGAAAGTCTTTCTTTAGGAAATTTTCTTATGGTGATAATTGGTCCATTTATAGCTATAGGATTCAATACCACATTTACTCTTGAACCGTCTTTTAGTCTTATATCAACTATTGGTGTTGCCTCATTTACTCTTCTATTAACTCTGGATACAATTTGTTGAATAATATCCTGAAGCTTTTCCTCTGATTTAAAACTTAATTTGGATTTAAATATTTCTCCATTCATTTCATAAAAAACCGAATCGACGCCATTAACCATAATCTCAGTAATCTCTTCATTTTCAAGCAATTCCTGCAACACATCCATTCCTCTTATAGAATGAAAGATTTCTTTTTTCAATCTAAGCTTTTCAGCAATTGATATTTTTTTTATTTCACTATCCTTTAGAATAATCTCATCAATAATTTCTTTTATCTCATCATCACTTGCTTCGTTCTCTACATCAATACTGGAAATTATTTTATCTTTCATCTTATCAATCTTACTCATATTCATCTTTATTCCCTATAATTTTTTTTACAAAATTTCCATATCGTCCAAAGCAAATATTATATAAGTCATAATCATCTGACGAGTCCTTTAAATATTCATCTATATTTATTTCTTTAATAAATCTCTCATTTATATCAATTTGATTACCTAAAAATTCTTTAAACTCCTTCATTTTACAATAAGAAATTTTATCACTAATGAATGGCATAAATATCTTGTTACATATTGAAAATATCTTTACTACATCCGAAACCATATTTCCTATATCCAAAACTATAACCTCATAATCACTCCACTTTGAAATATCCTTGATAAAGCTACACCATATTTCAACATCAATATTTCTAATATCCGCTGAATAACTCATAGGTGGAATATAATCCATATTATGATATCTGTAGATACTTGCTTTAAACTTGAATTCCATATTTTCACTATTTTGTAAATAGAAATACATTAGATCTGAAATATCACTTATATATTCACTTAATAAAATATCTTTTAATCCTGAAAATTCCTCTAAATTAATATAAAGTACACGCTTATTTAATCCTAATTGTTGTGCCAGCGTAATTGCAAATGTTGTTGTTCCACACCTATGGATGGGAGAATATACGCCATAAATAATCATATCCTTATTTCTAATAGCTGATAGTTTAGAAATATCCTTTTTTTCTGCATAATATGTAGACACCTCTCTGACTATACTGTCACCAGCCTGATACTTTCTTATAGTCTGAAAATCATACATATTATCACTACTAGTGTTATCTGTTAACAAGAAGATTTCAACGTTTAGAGATATAATTTCTGCGCATAATAATTTTTCAGGCAATAAAATAGCGCTAATCTCTACTTCATTAACATAATTAATCATTGATTCCAAATTTGTAAATGCTGCAACTGAAAATGCTGCTTCTGATAATTGATTAATATATTCTGAAAACGCACTAACATATTCTTCATCTTCATCATATATTATAAGATTTTCTTTTTTCAACATTATCCCTCTCCATTTATCGGGATGAAAAAAGTAAGATTGTTTTGATGTATTTGTATTATATATCATCTTATATTATTTGTAAAGTAAAAATTTTACTTTTTTTGAATATTTTTTTACTTTTAAGTCTATAATTACCATATATTATAATTAGGAAGATTTTAAGAAAGGAAAAAATATGCTTAGTCTCTTTAAAAAAGAAAAAGAAGAAACAAATTTTAATCCTCTTATAAGTGAATTAGAATCTACAAAAAATGACCTCTGTGCTGCATATTCCAATTTTGAAAATGCAATTGATCCGGATTTGGTTGACAGTTGTATTTATGAATTACAGGCTATACAGCTACGATATAAATTTTTACTAACCAAAATTAGAGAAATGGATTCTACTAATTAGCAGTCTGATATTCACTTCTACTCAATTATACAAAAATAGTGCCCTCCACATCATTTTATGGAGGACACTATTTTTTATTTTTTCTTAAATTTTACCTTCTTGCCCACTCCCCGACTCTTTAACATAGGCTTATATATTTTAAACTTTGCCTTAGGTACATTGATGGTTGCTTTTGCATTAATTCCCTTAAATGCATTTTTACCAACCTTCTTCTTATTAAGAAGCTTTGTTTTAATTGTAATATTCTTTAATTTCTTACATCCATAGAATGCTGACTTACCAATTTTCTTAACTTTAGCAGGAATCGTAATTTTGGTAAGCGATGTACATTTATAAAACGCCTTATCTCCTATAGTAGTCACTGAAGCTCCTATTTTAACAGTTTTCAATTTTTTGCAGCCCGAAAAAGCATTTTTCTCTATAGATGTTACCTTGTATACAATTCCATTTATTTTAACCTTATTAGGAATGTTAATACTTGTTATCTTCTTGTTCTTTGGCTTAACATATGACACTGTACCATTTGATTTTCCAGCCTTCGTCACCTTATAACTATTACCCTTTGTATCCTTAAGTATAGCTCCTTTTTTAGGTAGTGTCTTTGTTGGCGACTTTACAGGAATTTCATCCTTCTTTGTTGCCCCACATACAATACATGTGTATGTCTTTATTCCCTTTTCCTTCTCAGTCGGTTGCTTCGTTATTACACCTGTATTATATTTATGTACTTCCAAATTGCCATACTCAAATATTTCTGTTCCTTCTGCACCACATTCGCACGACTTGTGGTATCTTGCTTTACACTTACATGTTGCTTTCGATACCTTGTAAGCATCAGTTACAACTTCCCTGTCAAATACATGAACGTGAGGTATTTCTTCCCAAATCGCCGTTACCACTGTATTTTCTGTTATTTCAATAATATCACCTATTGCTTTTTCAACACCACCAATGCTCCATGCTTTGAACCTCATTCCTTCAGGTGCAGTAAAGTTACATTCAGGAAGTGTATACTCGTCCAAAATCCCAAATAACTTATTCATTTCTCCTGTACCCTCTCCGGCCTCAAAGGAAACAGTATATTTTACAATAATATCCGGCGAATAAACTATTACATTTGCGTCAGTTTTATTGCTATTTTGCATAGTCGAATAATCTACTGTCCAATTTACATCGTTTATATTCAAAGTAACTGCACTTGCAAGGGTATGAGTTGAATTGTCCTGACTCATTTTCAATGTTGTCTTATAACGATAAATTGCTCCATTTTCAATTATTCCTGCCACATCTTCCCATTCATCTCCATTTTTCTTCTGCCATATTCCGTTTCCGTCTACACTAACTTTATCTAATTGAGTATTATATATAAAACCATTTTCCGGAATAAATAGTGTTTCTCCTGCTGTAAAAAATGTTGGGAAATCATCGCAATTTGCAATAACACTGTTAACTATATATAGTAACTTTACATCCTCTCTCAAATCCTCTAGTGAATCCACAGTAATTTGCTTTTCAAATGTCACATGATCTTTCTTGCTCACTCTTAAAATGTATGTACCAGCAGCTATTCCATCAATTATGTAATAAGGATTATTTCCTACTCTATATGTCACATATTTTACTTCTTCTCCCTGGAGTAGTTCTATAAGAGTTTCATCATTGCTATTTCCTAAATTTTCAACATAACCCGTAAGCTTAACACCACCTACAGTTACGACTGTTACTATAAAATCCTTACTTGTTTCCAAATAATTGTCATCTTCAACAGTAGTTACTCGTACAGTCACATCTCCTGCCTCATTTCCAGAAATAAATTGTCCTGAATTAATGCTACAGCCTTTACTTTCGCCAACAATTTCATATGTTTTACTTGAACTTCCGGCTATGATAACTCGATTATGCAAATCAATTGTATTACCATTTATTCCTACCACTGAATTTGTTGTTGTAATTGGACGTTCTACCTTATTTATTGTTAATGTACCATAATTAAATCCACTGGCAGCGGTATAATTATCTCCCTCAAATACACCAAAAGTAATCTCATAGGTTCCGGCATTTTTTACCTGTTGCTGCACATATATTCTACCCATTCCTATTTTTGTTGAAGTTGGAGATGCTATTTCAATATAATCACCACTGTAGTCCACCGGTGAAAGCTCCGGTACCTCAAAATCAGAAAGCATTGGCATTTTCTTTTTTATTATATAACTACATGTAAATTCTCCCGTAAAATTGCCTTTACCTTTAATAGTTAACCAATAATTTCCAGCGTTAGTCTGCACATTATCAATTACATCATAATCTTCTTCTGAAAAAATATAATCTCCATATTTAACTTCTTCAATTTCCTGTGTCTGAGGACTACCATTATATGTCAAATCATCTCCTAAAGTTACATATCCATAAATTGTCTTTGGATTAATAACGAAATCATCACTACCTGTATAAATTGTATCCATAGTTTCATAGGTTAAATACACTGTATAATTACCAGCCTTTTTTGGTTCTTCCTCGGTTCTAGCATATACATCACCGTTTCTTGTAATTCCTTCATATTCTACTGTCTTTTTAACCATATAACCCGTCGGTGTACTATACCAGAGATATCCAAGAGTTGTAGTATCATTATAATTATAAGTTGTATCTGGCATACTTATTTCGATTTCTGCTCTATTCTTTTCCTTTATAGTTACTTTAATAGTTTTCGTAACCTCAGTATAATTTTCATCTGATGGAAAATTCAGTCTTACAGTTACATCTCCTGTAATATCGCCGGATGTCAAGTATCCATAACTATCTACTGTACATCCTAAGTCATCTCCTACGAACTCATAGCTTGGAGATTCACTTGCTTCATTATCCGTATATGCAAGTTTAACTACATTACCACCCTTGATTACACTTATAGGAGTGGTTACTACAACAGGATTCTCGGCCTTTACTACTGTGAAACTACCTTCTGCAAGCCCATACCACAAAAAATTACTGCTATCTAAACATTTTATTTGAACATATCCTTTATCTTCACCAACTTCTTTTGTCCAAATGCTATAAATCGTATAATCTTTATCTTCTACAAGCACATTATCACCATATTTTACTATAACTGCTGATGAATCAATATTAGATTTATATGCATAAGGACCTCCACTTACTGTTATAGCAGGAGTAATAGCTAAACGTTTCACTGTAAATTCTACTGTAGCTGTTCCTGTATAGTGTGTATCTTCTTTTGCTGTTATAGTTAAAGTATATGTTCCAGCATTAGTTACCTTATTTCCACTAACTGTTACATAACCTGATTCTAGCAAATCCTCTCCACCAAGAACTACAGAAACAACCTCCATTGTCTGTTCTGCTCCATTATATGTAAGTTCGCTTCCCAACGTAATTATTGCATCTGCAATATCTCTTTTTCCTGGAGTAACACCTAGACTGGCAATTGTTCCTACATTAAGATATCTATATTGTGCAAGCGAAGAAATAGAGTATCCCCCATATGCAAGTGTTGACTTATCTGTTCCATCTTTATTAATACTTGCTATTATTGCCTCAGCGTTTAATGTTTTATTCAAGTTGCCACTAATAGCACTTGTATTACCTGTTAATGTAAGAACGGTTCCATCTACTTTTAAATCATAATATGCATATAAACCAATATTTCCTTCTGCTGTTAGAGTTCCAGCTTGTAAAGAAGTTTCCTCTCCATAACAATAAACCCCCACGCTACTATCACTATTTCCTCCAATACCAGTTACACTGGCTTTATCTTTAATGCTAATATTTTTACCATAAATACCATAACCTATATCTTTTTCAGATTTTGCTCCAATTCCTTGAATAATTGCTTCATTGCTAATTTCTGCTAAATTGCTAATATATATACCATAGTTATTTATTTCAGAATCACCTGCTGTACCGGTGATAGTTCCACCTGAATGAGTTAAGTTATTTATATGAATACCATAGGATTTAACAGAATACTCTTCACTAGAAACAACTCCACCTGTTCCCACAATAGTTCCATCTGACACTTCTGCATTAGTTATATATATTCCATAACTATCCATATGCGGAGATTCTCCTCCTTGTCCGGTAAGACTACCACCTTCCATTACAAAATTAGAAATTTTTATTCCTACAGGATATATCCATATATCCTCATTCAAAGTATTATTTGAAATTCCTACTACCTCTCCTCCTGTAAGATTTAATGTATTTGCAAGAAATCCATTACCCTTAGCAGACGCCTCAATTTTTCCACCAGAAATATCTGCACTATATAAATATGCACCACCCGCATTTGCTTCATTTATTAACGAAGATGCACTTACAGTACCACCTGTCTGTACATATTTAGTACCGCTATCCGATGAATAAATACCACTGGATTCATATTCTGCTTTCGTTGATACAATGGCTGTTAATACAGAATTATCCGCTACTGTTATTGTTGAATTTCCCTTAACATATAAACCATAGCTATATGCATCAATATTCTCATCATTTACTTTTGCAATTAGCTCTGATTTTCCAGATAAATTACAGTCTTTATTATTAATATAAACTCCATAACTACGACCATTAATTGTATTTCCACCAGTTGCTGTTATTTTACCACCAGTTGCTGTTATGCTACCATAAATGCCGTAACTATTTTTTGCATTTGATACATTATCTGCCAAAACCAAATCTGCTCCTGTAGCGGTTAACGAACCCGATGAAATATTAACATCACCATAGCAGCCATAACTTATAAGATTATTATTAGATTTATCTTTAATTGCATTTCCACATGCTCCACCTTTCGCAGTTACAGTTGCACCTGAAATATTCAATAAGCTTGCTACATTAATACCGTAAGTTGCTGCTTCATAAAAACTAGCACTAACACCTTCGTAGGATACTTTTCCACCATACGCATTTATAGTTCCACCCGAAAACCTTGCTGTATCGCAATAGATTCCATAGCTGCGAGGAAGAGAATAATTTTCAACTGTACCACCACGCACACTTATAGCAAAATTAGATTTTGACACATAGCTTACTGTTGAATTACTATCTTTAGAAGTATAAAGCGAAATCGGATATCCTTCAGTTCTACCTTGAGTTATCAACTCTTTTCCAACATATATACCATAACTATATTTGATTGCCGGGCCTCCATTAACCAATAGAGAATCTGCCAGTCTACCATTGTATGAACTACCTATAAACAAACTAACATTTGGTAAATATATTCCATAGCTTTTATCTGCATTTCCCGCAGCTAAAGTAATACTACTTTGAGATAGACTACGATCCGTGTTATTAGGACCACAAAAAATAATAAGGTTTTTGTTTCCTTCATAATAAATACCAGCATAATAATTATTTGTTTCCGAATATTTGTATCCAGCTCCCTCATAAACATAATTATCTAAAATAATAACCGGACTACCATCCTGAGTTATGCATAAGGTTGCCTTTCCTCCATCGGTACCTAGCACAGAATCCCCGGCATATTTTAATTCCACTCCTCCAACATACACCGGACTATCTAACGGATCCGATGCTTGTACATTTGCATATATTTGCATCATATTTATCTGCATCATATTAAAAATAAGTGCAAAACAAACAATAAAGCTTATTAT
The DNA here is from genome assembly GCA_017396555.1 of Lachnospiraceae bacterium. GTDB lineage: Bacteria > Bacillota > Clostridia > Lachnospirales > Lachnospiraceae > RGIG1934. The sequence goes on from JAFQLS010000045.1 coordinate 109,484, forward strand.
TCTTCTTTTCATTTTTATCCTCCTTAATCACAATATTTTTACTATTTTATCACAAAATTTTTCTTTCCACCCTACCCCAAAATAACAAAAAAGGGTAGGTTTTTAATAAGAAGGGTAGATTTATTAAAAAAAGCGCAACAAATTTATAAAATCTGCTACGCCCACAAATATTCCTATAAATCAATATCTACCTCTACCGGACAATGATCCGAACCCATAACATCTGTATGAATAGATGCATCTATTAGCTTATCCTTTAATCTTTCAGATACAACAAAATAGTCAATACGCCATCCTGAATTCTTTTCTCTAGCCTTAAACCTGTAAGACCACCACGAATATATCTGTTCTTTATCAGGATAAAAATATCTAAATGTATCTATATATCCCGCATCTAATAATTCTGTAAATTTACCTCTCTCTTCGTCAGTAAATCCTGCATTTTTTCTATTAGTTTTTGGGTTTTTCAAATCTATCTCCTTATGAGCTACATTCATATCGCCACATACGATTATAGGCTTATTTTCATCAAGCTTACATAAATATTCTCTAAATGCATCTTCCCATTTCATTCTATAATCAAGTCTTGCCAATTCATTTTGAGAATTAGGTGTATATACTGTTATCATATAAAAATCTTCATATTCTAAAGTAATAACTCTTCCTTCGTTATCATGTTCTTCAATACCTATCCCATATATTACATTTATAGGCTCTTTCTTAGTAAATATTGCTGTTCCTGAATATCCTTTTTTCTTAGCATAGTTCCAATATTGATAATATCCATCCAACTCTAAATCAATTTGTCCTTCCTGCAATTTGCTCTCTTGAATACAGAAAATATCAGCATCAATCTCTTTAAAATAATCTAAAAAACCTTTTGTCACACATGCTCTTATACCATTAACATTCCAAGATATTAACTTCATATATTTCCCTCCGATATTATTATTCATTTTATACAAAAAAAATGCCCAGAGCCGGAATCGAACCAGCGACACGAGGATTTTCTGTCCTCTGATCTACCAACTGAGCTATCTGGGCTTTTGAGTTGCGGGGACAGGATTTGAACCTGTGACCTCCGGGTTATGAGCCCGGCGAGCTTCCTAGCTGCTCCACCCCGCGATATTAAATTAAATGGATGGTGGTGGATTCGAACCACCGAAGCAATTTGCAGCAGATTTACAGTCTGTCCCCTTTGGCCACTCGGGAAACCATCCATAAAGCCGACGATCGGACTCGAACCGATAACCTGCTGATTACAAATCAGCTGCTCTGCCAATTGAGCCACGTCGGCATATTTAGTTTTAAAACTTAAAATGGGACCTACAGGGCTCGAACCTGTGACCC
>JAFQLS010000046.1 GCA_017396555.1 Lachnospiraceae bacterium
GGCTATAAGAGAGATGCTAGAAAAACATAAAGAAATGTTAGAAAAAACACCAGAAAAGACTTCTATTGTTTCGCTAAACGATACTGAAAAGTTAATAAAAATGTGTGATAACAAGATAATATCTTTTGAGGAATTGATTTTACGTGATATTCAGAGCGTGTTGGTTTATTGGGGGTAGATGAAAATAAATAAATATATATATATAAATTGTTTGTTTTGAAATATAACTGTGTACAACAAATAAAGAATGATGGCGTAAAAAAAGGAGGTATATTTATGAGCGTACAAAGTGAATTTTTAAATTTCCATAAAATAATAAAGTTGGACTATGATGTAAATTTAGAGTTGGCAGACAAAAGAGATATATTAGTTGGAATATTAAGAGACAGTAAAAAATTGCCGGGATTCGATGTTCTTAATCAAGGAAGTTATAGTATGTATATGGGGACAGAGCCATTAGATGGGAAAGAATACGATATAGATGTGGGTTTGCGATTTAATGTAAACAAGAGTGATTATGAACCTATGGAACTAAAAAATATTATCCAAGAGATATTGTCTAATCATACTGATTATGGTGCGATAATAAAGAAGCCATGCGTTACAGTTACATATAAAAAAGATGGTGAAGCAGCGTATCATGTTGATTTGGTTTGTTATGCATATGAAAATAAAGGCGATCATGATAGTCAGATGTATTTAGCTAGAGGAAAAGATAGTACACCAGATGAGATATGTTGGGAAAAATCTGATCCAAGAGGATTGATAAATCATATTAATAATGCGGTTGACGAAGAACAACGTCCGCAATATCGTAGAGTAATACGTTATATCAAAAGATGGAAGAATCTAAAATTTGATAGTAATGGTCATGCGGAACCTGCAAGTATTGGAATAACGTTAATTGCATCAGATTATTTTGAAGCATATGCAAATAATGATGGATTGGATGATTTGAATGCAGTTTTGTCATTGGCCAAAAAGATAAAAAATCTTTTTGCATATGTGGGAACAAATGATAAGGGAAGGAGTTTGTATAGGATAAAATATCCAATGCCATTAGGATTGAACTTTGAAGTGGAAACAGATGCTTTTGAAAAAATGACAGATTCTCAAATGACAGATTTTAAGGATAAAGTTGAAAAATTGGTTGAGGATTTAGAGAAGGTCAAATGCGAACCAGATGAAATTGAGCAGTGCAAGAAATTACAAAAAATATTTGGTGCAGATTTCCGTGTTCCAGAGGTTGAAGACGTATCAAAAAAGCAAAAAAACTGCATTCCATCATCAAGCGCATCAGGAGTTAATTAGTAGTATGGAAATCATTGATATAAGAAATATTTTGTTGGATAATAGTAAAATTGCATCAGTTGTTTGCTATAAAGACAAAAGATACATGGATATATCTTATCCGATTTTTGTTTCATGTGAGTTGATAGTAGCTGATAATAATATTCCAATATATATAGGAATTCCTACAAAATGGGATATGGAGCTTGTAGATTTTTATATTGAAAATTACAAAGAATTTCCGTATATGCCACACATAGACACAAAAGGAAAGATATGTTTGTATGAACTAGAGGGCGTTTTAATTGATGGTGACATAGAAGGGATTATAAATCAATGTATTCACAAAGCGATAATTATTATTTCGGAAGGTTTGTCAGGAAGTAATAAAGGCGATTTCATAGATGAATTTTCATTGTACTGGTGTCAGTTTTCTAATATTAGATGTATTCAGTGTGATGTACCATCAGAAAATAAAACACAGGTGATTAAATATGTTGAGAATGTGGTAGAGAGAGGTAAGAAAGAAAAGTATGTCACATATATAGAAAAAAATAAGAAGTCTAATTTGTTTGCATCATATAATTCAGAAGCATTTAAACTTTGGAATAAAAGTGGTACTCAGAAAAATGGAGGATATATTTGTTTAAAACCAGAAGAGTATATTTACCCTCCTGATGCACGAAATGGATTTGATATAACATATGTGAACAAGCTGATGTCGTATATACCTAAGAAAAAAATGTCATTAGTGTTATCAAAAATGAGCAACTCAAAACTGCTGATTTTTTGTATTATTCAGCCAAACGGTGTCGAAAATTATATTGGAGTTTTTCTTAAGAATGTCTGTGTGCAGGAAGATGGAGAACTTTATAAAATTATTAAAACGAGTTCTACAGAAGTATACCCATTATCGGTTCATAGAATAGACAAAAATTATCTTATGAATAGAGTAAAGAACGATAGAAAAACATTCGCAGGGAGAAAGTGGTTGGTGGTTGGCTGTGGCTCAATAGGTGGTTATTTGGTTAATGAGATAGTAAAAGCAGGAGCAGATAAAATAACTCTTGTAGATAATGATATATTAAGCGGCGAGAACATATATAGACATTTATTGGGAATAGAATATGTAGGGCAATATAAGGCAGAGGCTATAACAAAATATATCGGTAAAAATATGCCTGAAGTAAAGATGATCCCATATGATGAAGATATATATGATTTACTTGAGGATGAGAATATACAATTAGATGATTTTGATATCATCGTTTCAGCTACAGGCAATCATAATGTGAATAGGTGGTTGAATAGGTTGATGCATGATAAGAAATATGCTATACCGGTTATATATGTATGGAATGAACCTCTTGATTTGGGGTGTCATGTTATGGTTGTTAATATGGCGAAACAGGGATGTTATGAGTGCTTATTTGACAGAAATGGTGAAAATGAAGAATTGTTTGATAAGATAGCTTATTGTGCACCGGGACAAAATATTACCAAAAATGTTATGGGATGTGGTAATGCCTTTATTCCATATGCATCCACTGTTTCGTTGAAGTCTACAGCGTTATGTATGGACATTGTATCTGCGGTTATAGATGGAAGGTGTGATAAAAATGTAATTGTTTCTATGAAAGGTTCTGGCTATTATTTTTCCCAAACTGGCTATGAAGTTTCAGAAAAATTTCTAAATCAAAATGATATTATGATGGTGCAGGAAGGAGAAAAGTTTTCAAAGAAAAATTGTGAATTGTGTAGTTAGATTATGATTATATTGACAAAAGGAAAAACAATAAAAATATGCGAAGATGTCCTGTCTACGCTATATAAATATAGACAGATTGAGCAAACAAGTTGCGAAGCTGGGGGAGTTTTAATTGGTAGAGAAAATTTGGATAATGATAATTTGATTATTGAGTATGTTACAGTTCCTATGAGAAATGATAGGAGAACGCGAACGCGTTTTTTTCGAGAAGATAAAGGACATATAGATTATTATAGTAAATTATTTGAGAATTATGGTGGCATATATTTGTATGTAGGAGAGTGGCATACACATCCAGAAGAATATCCGCAATATTCAATTGTGGATATATGTAATTGGAGAAGAATTTCAAAAACATTACCTAAGAATGTCAAACAGTTTCATGTAATAGTTGGGAATAAGGCATTAAGAGTTTGGGAGTTTTCAAGAGGATTTAGTGGTGCAAAGGAAATAGCCACATATGACTGGAGGGATGACATATATGATAAATAGAATTAGCGATTGGATGAGACCAATAGCACAAGTGATAATAATAGTAAGTGCGTTTTTCGTTCCATATGTTCTGAATGTTGCTGAGAAAATACAAAGGATATTTGAAAATACAACGATAGATTTCGATAATGTTAAATATTATTATATAATGAAAATGGGTAATGGAGTAATAGGTATTATTCTTATGTTACTTGTATTATTTAATATTGTTAGAAAAAGTAACCAAGATTGTTGTTTAAATAAAGGAAATCATTATCATGAACATTCATATCTAGGATATTTTGTTTGTGCAAAAGTCTTAGGATACAAAAAGTGCAATTTGGTAAGAGTTCCTATATATATGCAGTTCAAACTCATTATAAGGGATACATTTAATGATTATTTTGTTGGACAAGATGAAGATTATAATTTTGTGGAGGATGAAAATATAAAAACTAAGGGACTAGCAAATGAGTATACAAGTAGTGTGAATCTTGTATTATCGGATACATATCCAATATCAAATGGAATGTTACCCGCTAGTACAAGTAATTTAAGCACGATTTGGATTATCAGAACCGATTCTAAAAAAATGCTTAGAACTTTCAGTAAAAAATATTGTAATACAATAAAAGAGATTGTAAGTGGGTTGCCTAATAATGTAGGAACTATTAATTTGTATTCAACTATAAATCCAAAACATAGTCTATGGATAGCTAATAATGTTTTTAAACTGGCTGGACGAGGGCAAGTTAAAATGCTTAAGATTTTTCCACAGTCTAATAAAAATGGTAATTGGAACTTCTCAGAAAAGGGTATAGTAATATTTGACGAAAAATAGTATGTGTATGAGATGCGTGACAACAAATTGACAATACAATCCCCTACAAATCCACGCACTAGGTAGAATCCATAGAAAAATCCCTATATTCTACCACCAAAACCAACTACATCCACTACAAGACAACTTTGTGGCGGAGAGTTTGAATAATATAATTGACAAATGGTTTCCGGTATAATAGTATTATATGTTAGAAATGGAGTAGTGAATATAATATACTTAAGGGCAAACTTATGGAAATATAAGGACGCAAAACTAGAAGTCTAAGATACGATATTATTCTAAATATTGATTAAGTATTATGATAGTTCGGTTGCAATGAATTGTTTCATTGCGACCTTTTTTTGTAGTGAAAGATGGTGTAGTGTATGATTAGAAAAATGCATATGAGTCTCATTTGTATGATAATTATGTTATGTATCCTTATTGGATGTTCAAGGAGTACCAAAGAGCAAGAGGAATTCGCTTCCACTACCTACAACCAAGATGAAAAATTATCTAGTGTAAATATAGGGTATGTTGGAAAAACAGATTATGATGTTATTGTGATAGATTTTGATAACGAGACTCTGAATTATACGATGGATGAAGAAGAACTAAAAGTGAAATCGTATAAAATTAGTAATACTAAAGAAATCTATGAATATTTTAAACAAAATATATTATATGGAAATTGGGATGGGAAAACATTAAAACAAACACATTATATATCAAAAATATCACCACAGGATATGGGCAAACAAAAGCTTTGGAGTGTATATGTTAGTACATTTGAAGAAGAAAGTAAATATAGATTTTCGGATTTTGACTCATATCCTACATTTTGGAATGAATTAGTGGAGTTAATATGTGAAGGAACGCATGTCGAAAGCAAAGAATTTGGTATATTAATTGATGAAAAGCCTGAAGAAACTATTGCTAATACTAATTCGGACATAACAAGTATAAAGATACACTATGGAGGTGTTCCCAATATTAATACGGGAGCAATAGATATAGACATTAATAAAAACGAAATGATATTTAATACCGCAGATAATATTAGTACAAGATATAATTTAAGGGATTCGCAAGAAATAGTTAATTTCTTTGAGTCAAAGGTGCTATGTGATAATTGGGATAAGGAAATGCTTACACCACCATCAGAAGTTAAAATATATGAATCTGGTTATTCTCCGCGCCAATTATTATGGTACATAACAATTACTAAAGGGAACGAAGAATATATTTATGGGGACTATAAGAAATATCCGTATTATTGGTATGAATTAATAGATTTAATATGTGAAGGAACAGGAATATCAAGAAGAACGTTAGACATACATTAGTTTTCATTTTTGCCAGAAAATTAGACAAGCTGTATGCATACAGCTTGAACTTAATTATCAAACAAATTCGTTTATAAATAAGTTGCAATTATAAAGTATTTTGGTATAATATTCATTAGGATATTCTAAATATTAGGAGGTACAACAGTGGAAGATAACAAGTTAAGATATTCAACATCTGAGAATATAAATATAGGTACAGTACAGATTGCTGATGATGTAGTAGCAATTATAGCAGGATTAGCGGCTACTGAGGTTGAAGGCGTTAAGGCTATGGCAGGTAATATTACTAATGAATTAGTTGCTAAGCTTGGCATGAAGAACCTTTCGAAAGGTGTTGAGGTAGAAGTTGCTGATAATAAGGTAGAGGTTAGTTTATCACTTATTTTATCATACGGATATAAGATACCTGATGTAAGCAGCAAGGTTCAGGATAAGGTTAAGACAGCAATTGAAAATATGACAGGTCTTAATGTGGCAGCGGTTAATGTAAGAATCGCTAATGTTGATATTGAGAATAATTAATTAGCAAAGGGTGTCAGATGACACCTTTTGTATTAATGTAATAGGAGAATGTGATGACTAGAACAGAATTAAGAGAAAAGACATTTATGCTATTATTTAGAAATGATTTTCATGATGGCGATGAGATGCCTGAGCAGGTTGAATTATATTTCGAAACTCAGGGTATAACAATAGAAGGTAAAGATCGTGAATATGTAGAAAATAAGGTGAAAGATATCATTTTACATATGAGCGAGCTGGATAAAGACATTGATAATGCATCAGAAAGCTGGGAACTTAACAGAATTGACAAGGTGTCGCTTACAATTTTGCGTTTGGCATATTATGAGATTAAATATGAAGAAGATGTGCCAGAAGGAGTAGCAATAAACGAGGCTGTAGAGCTTGCTAAGAAGTTTGGTCAGGATGATTCATCAGCATTTGTAAATGGTGTTTTAGGAAAATTAGTTAATGCATAAATTTTGGAGGACATATGGCAAGTGTATATACGGTAGGTCAGGTTAATTCGTATATTAAAAATATGTTTAATGAAGATTTTGCCCTGAATAACATTGGTATTAAAGGTGAGGTATCTAACTGTAAATATCATTCGTCAGGGCATATTTATTTTTCGTTAAAGGATTCGTCTGGAGTTATTGCATGCGTTATGTTTGCAGGAAACAGACGGGGACTTAAATTTCAGATGCAGGAAGGACAGAAGGTAGTAGTTTTTGGACAGGTTACTGTATATGAAAGAGATGGAAAATATCAAATGTACGCTAAAGACATTACCTTAGATGGTGAGGGTGATTTGTATAGAAAGTACGAAGAACTTAAACGTCAGTTAGAAGAAATGGGAATGTTTGACAGAGAATACAAGAGAGAGATTCCTAAGTTTGCTATGAAGGTAGGTATTGTTACCGCAAGTACAGGAGCTGCAATTCAGGATATCATTAACATTTCAAAGCGCCGTAATCCTTATGTTGAGCTTATTTTATATCCGGCAATTGTGCAGGGAGAGGAAGCTGCTCCAAGTATTGTGAATGGTATAAGATATCTTGATAATGAGGGAGTTGATGTAATAATAGTTGGACGTGGCGGAGGTTCAATTGAGGATTTGTGGGCATTTAATGAGGAAATAGTTGCAAGAGCAATATTTGATTGTAATACTCCGATTATTTCAGCAGTAGGTCATGAAACAGACACTACCATAGCGGATTATGTTGCGGATTTACGTGCACCTACACCATCTGCGGCTGCGGAACTGGCTGTGTTTGAATATAGCGCGTTTCTAAATGATATTAATATGTATAGATATGAATTGCTAAGAAGGTTAAATTATAAGCTTGAAAGTAATAAAAATAAGATAAAGAATTATGAACTCAGGCTTAAAAATCTCAGCCCTCAGAATATTTTGATGCAGAAAATGCAATATGTTGCAGATATAGAGCTTAAGCTCGATAACAAAATAAATAATATTCTTATATCTAATAAGCATAGGCTGGCAATATTAAGTGAAAAATTAAATGGGTTATCCCCTCTAAATAAGCTGTCAAATGGTTATGCTTATATAGACGACAAAGATAAAAATGCTATAAAGACTGTAGATAATATAAATAAAAATGATGAGATTAATATTCATCTTATTGATGGTGTTATCAAAACTGTAGTTACAGATATTGAACGATTGGAGGCATAATTAATGGATATCAAGGAAACAACACTTGAAGAATCATTTGGTGAATTGGAAAAGATACTTAGTGAGCTTGACAGAGAAAATGTAACACTTGAGGAATCATTTGATTTGTATACTAAGGGTATGGAACTTGTTAAATTGTGCAATTCGAAAATTGAGACAGTTGAAAAGAAACTTAGAATAATTGGTGAGGAAAAGGCAGAATAATATGGAATTTAAGGTTTTATTATCAGAGAAAATTAAAGAAGTAGAAGAGATTATTTACGATTATTTACCGGAAGAGGAAGGCAAACAGGCTTTAGTAATGGAGGCTATGAATTATAGCGTAAGAGCCGGTGGTAAGAGATTAAGACCTTTGTTTATAATGGAGTTTAGCAGATTATTTGGTGGGAATATTGATGAAGCAAAACCATTTATGGCTGCAATGGAGTGTATTCACACTTATTCATTGGTGCATGATGACTTACCAGAGATGGATAATGACGAGTTAAGACGTGGTATGCCTACAACACATATAAAATATGGACAGGCTGTGGCTGTGCTTGCAGGTGACGCTCTTCTTAATTATGCCTACGAAATAGTTGCAGGAGCAATTATTAATTCTTCGTATCCATATAAGTCAGCGATTGCATTTGATATATTATCAAGATATGCAGGTATATATGGAATGATAGGTGGTCAGACTGTTGATGTAATGTCTGTAAACGGAATTAATGATAAAGAAACTCTTGATTTTATATATGAGCTTAAGACCGGAGCTTTAATTAAAGCATCTATGATGATTGGAGCTTTACTTGGTGGAGCAGATGAAGAACAGTTACTTGTTGTAGAGTCTATAGCAGATAAGGTAGGAATGGCATTTCAGATTCAGGATGATATTTTAGATGTTACAAGTAGCACAGATGAACTTGGTAAGCCTGTATTAAGTGATGATAAAAATAACAAATTCACATATGTATCATTGCTTGGACTTGAGGATGCAGGCGAATATGTATCTGTATTATCAGAAGCGGCTATCAAGGATTTAAGGGAATTGGGAATGGAAAGTGAGTTCCTTGAGGAATTGATAAATTATTTGATTAATAGAAAGAATTAAGATTGGATTGATGTTTTATGTTGCTTGATAGAATTAATGAAGCAAATGATATTAAGTTAATAGATAAAGAGGAATATGATGAGCTTGCAAGAGAGATAAGGGATTTTCTTATTGAACATGTAAGCGAAACCGGCGGTCATCTTGCATCTAATCTTGGAGTTGTTGAATTGACAATGGCTCTGCATTTGGCACTTGATTTGCCAAAGGATAAAATAGTATGGGATGTAGGACATCAGGCGTACACTCATAAGATTCTGACAGGAAGAAAGGAAGGCTTCAATTCATTAAGAGCTTATGGAGGAATGAGTGGATTTCCAAAGAGAAGAGAAAATCCTTGTGATGCATTTGACACAGGACACAGTTCTACGTCTATATCGGCAGCACTTGGTATAGTTAGTGGTAATGCTATTAATAATGTAGATGCTACGGTTGTTGCTGTTATAGGTGATGGTGCACTTACAGGCGGAATGGCACTTGAAGCACTTAATAATCTTGCGGAATTTAAAGGCAATTTGATTATTATTTTAAATGATAATGAGATGTCTATATCTAAAAATGTTGGAGGAATGTCATCGTATTTATCTGATATAAGAGCAGGAGAAAATTATAATAATCTTAAGGACGGTGTAGTTGAAACACTTAATACTATTCCGGTTGTTGGTGATAAATTAATTAAACATATTAAAAAGACAAAAAGTAGTATTAAACAGCTTGTCATTCCGGGAATGTTATTTGAAAATATGGGAATAACCTATCTGGGACCTGTTGACGGACATAATGTGGATAAAATGGTTAAGCTTATTAATGAAGCTAAGCACCTTGATCATCCGGTTCTTATTCATGTTAATACAAAAAAGGGGAAGGGGTATTATTTTGCTGAAAAACATCCTTCCAGATTTCATGGAGTTGGACCATTTGATATAAGTACCGGTAAAGCTATTGAAATCAATGAAAAGCCAACATATACGCAGGTGTTTTCCAAGACAATGCTTAGATTGGCAGAGAAGGATAAGCGAGTTGTTGCTATTACTGCAGCAATGCCTGATGGTACGGGTCTTAAGAGATTTGCAAGGGAATTTCCGGACAGATTTTTTGATGTTGGAATAGCTGAGGAGCATGCTGTGACATTTGCTGCCGGACTTGCAACAACAGGGCTTAAGCCGGTTGTTGCTATATACTCATCATTTTTACAAAGAGCTTATGACCAGATTTTACATGATGTGTGTATTCAGGATTTGCCAGTGATATTTGCGATAGACAGAGCTGGAATTGTAGGCGAGGATGGCGAAACACATCAGGGTGTATTTGATTTATCATATTTATCTAATATACCAAATATGAATATATTCGCACCTAAGAACAGATATGAGCTTGTTAAGATAATGGAATTTGCAATGGATTTTAATGGTCCGCTTGCAATAAGATATCCAAGAGGGCAGGTGTGCGATAAATTTAAGGAATATAATTCACCAATAAGGCTTGGTAAAAGTGAGTTTTTATGTGTAGGAAAAGATGTTGCATTGATTTGTGTTGGCTCGATGGTTGAAACAGGTATGCAGGTTAAGGATATGTTAGCTAAATCAGATTGCAGTGCTACTGTTATTAATGCAAGATTTGTTAAGCCGATTGACGAGCAGATGATTGATGAGCTTGTGAAGACGCACAAATATATATTTACCCTTGAGGAAAACATAATTAAAGGTGGTTATGGAGAAAATGTACTTAAATACGTTGCATCTATGGGATATGATTCAAAGGTTGTAAATATTGGCGTACCAAATATGTTTGTGCCACATGGAAATTCGAAGCTTCTTAAAGAAAAGTTAGGACTTGATAAGAGGTCTATATATTCAAAGATTACAGACATCATAGGAGGAAATGATGAAGGAAAGGCTTGATGTACTACTTGTGAAAAAGGGCTTGGCAGAATCCAGAGAAAAGGCCAAAGCTATTATTATGAGTGGAAATGTATTTATAAATAATAATCGTGAAGATAAAGCAGGCTCTATGTTTGATGAAAATACAGAGATAGTTGTTAAGGGTAATACACTTAAGTATGTAAGTCGTGGCGGACTTAAGCTTGAAAAGGCAATGGAACAGTTTGATGTTACTATTGAAGGAAAGGTATGTATGGATGTAGGAGCTTCAACAGGGGGATTTACGGACTGTATGCTTCAAAATGGCGCTGTTAAAGTGTATTCTGTTGATGTTGGACATGGACAGCTTGCATGGAAGCTTAGACAGGATGAACGAGTGGTTTGTATGGAAAAAACTAATATACGTTATGTTCAAAGAACAGATATTTTTGACGACATAGAATTTGCTTCGATTGATGTATCATTTATATCATTAACCAAGGTTCTTTTGCCTGTCAGAGCACTGCTTAGTGAAAATGGCGAAATTGTTTGTCTGATAAAGCCACAATTTGAGGCGGGTAGAGAAAAAGTAGGTAAGAAAGGTGTAGTCAGAGATAAAAATGTTCATGAAGAAGTTATACAAGCTATTAGAACATTTAGCCTTGAAAATGGTTTCTCAGTATTAAATCTGGAGTTTTCGCCAGTAAAAGGACCGGAAGGAAACATTGAATACCTTATGCATTTGCAGAAAACGGATGAAGTGATTGATAATATTGGCAGTGACAAGGTTCATGATGTTGTAACAGTGTCGCATGAAACATTAGATAAATAGTGGTGGTTATATGAATAAGTTTTATTTGATTACAAATTATGAAAAAGATAGTAATCTCAGTATTACAAACAAAATAATTGAATATATTGAATCACATGGTGGGAGTGCGAGTTACCAGACAATTTTTAGCGAGGAGCGTAGTAAGGTGGATGAGTCGCTTATTCCTAATGAAGTTGAGTGTATTCTGGTTCTTGGCGGAGATGGAACCTTAATTAAGGCGGCAAGAGAGCTTGTACATAGAAATGTTCCGCTTATAGGCGTTAATTTTGGTTATCTTGGTTACCTTGTTGAAATTGAAATTAATGATATTGAACGCACTTTAGATAAACTTATGGATAACAGATATCAGCTTGAGCGTAGAATGATGATTGCTGCAAATGTAAACAGAAATGGTCAGGTTATACATAAAGGTGTGGCACTTAATGATATTTCTGTTTCAAGAAATGGTAGACTTAAGGTGCTTAATTTTAAGGTATATGTTAATGGTCAGTTTATAAATAAATATTCAGCTGATGGTATTATTGTATCTACACCTACAGGTTCTACGGCATATAATTTATCAGCTGGTGGACCTATTGTTGAGCCTTGTGCTGACATTATCGTGTTAACACCGATATGTCCACATACACTTAATTCAAGAAGTATTGTATTGTCGGCAGATTCTGTTATAGATATTGAGATTTTATCTGATAGAACTGAGAATGATGATTTTAAAAATGTTAATTATGACGGAAGTGATATATGTGAGCTTATGACTAATGATGTTATTACCATTAGTAAATCAGATATGTACACAAACATAGCTAAGATTAGCAAGCTTAGTTTTTTTGAGACATTACAAAAAAAGATGAATAATATTTAGGGAGAGATAGGTATGAAGCTTGAAAGGCATAAAAGGATTATAGATATTATCAATAATGAGGATGTAGAAACACAGGAAGAACTGGCACTTAAGCTGGAACAGGCAGGATATAATGTTACTCAGGCAACTGTTTCGAGAGATATAAGAGAGCTTAAACTATCAAAGGTTGTTGTTGGTGGTAAGCAGAAATATGCTCTTATGCAACAGGAGGAGTCTGATTTAAATGAAAAATATTTAAGAATATTAAGAGACGGAGTTATTGGTCTTGATATGGCGCAAAACATATTAGTAGTTAAAACGGTTGCCGGAATGGCAATGGCTGTTGCAGCGGCTATAGATGCGTTGGAATGGTATGAAATTGCCGGATGTATTGCCGGTGATGATACAATAATGTGCGCTGTAAGAACAGTAGATGATACTATGTCAGTAATGGAAAGACTTAACAAAATGGTTAAATCCAAGAGTACAAAGTAGATTTGGGAGAAATTACGCGGTACTTTATTTGGAGGTAGTATATGTTAACAAATGTAAATGTAAAAAATCTGGCCCTTATTAAGGAGGCAGAGATTAATTTTGAAAAAGGACTTAATATTTTAACTGGTGAAACAGGTGCGGGTAAGTCGATAATTATTGGTTCGATAAATATTGCGTTAGGTTCGAAGGTGGCTAAGGATATTATAAGAGCAGATGCAGATTATGGTCTTGTGGAGCTTGTGTTTGAAGTGAATGAATCCATAGCTTTGAAATTAAAGGAATTTGATGTTGTACCTGAAGACGACATGGTAATAATTTCCAGAAAAATTTCTAATGGAAGAAGTATAATAAAGGTAAATGGTGAGACTAAGACAGCAACAGAGCTTAGAAAAATCACGTCGCTTTTGATTGATGTTCATGGACAGCATGACCATCAGTCCCTTCTTGATGATGCAAAACATGTGGAAATTATTGATAAGCTCGGAAATGAAAGTATAGAGGAATCCATAAGACAGGTTACAGAAATATATATGGAATATATTTCGTTAAAGAAGGAAATGTCAAAATTTGATTTTGATGAAGAAGAGAGAGTACGAGAGTGTTCATTTGCAAGATTTGAGATTCAGGAAATAGATGATGCAAATTTAAAAGAAGGTGAAGACGAACTTATTGAGGATGAGTATAGAATACTATCTAATTCGGGTAAAATATTATCAGCTATGTCAGTTGCTCATAATATGTTAGAGAGTAATAATGAGATATCAGTAACAGATATGTTAGGTAAGGCATTTAAGGAATTAAGTTATGTATCAGGTTATGATAAGTCGTTATCTGAATATGCAGACAGATTATCTGAGCTAGAATCTCTTTCAAGAGATTTATCGTCTGAAATTTCAGATTATGTAGAAGATATGGCTTTTAGCGAGGAACGTTTAAGTGAAGTTGAGGAGAGACTTAATCTTATTAATAAATTAAAACAAAAATATGGTAATACATTTAATGAGATTAAAGCTTACAGAGATGAGAGAGAAGAATACTTAAATAAGCTGGAGAACCTTAATGAGGAAAGAGAAATAGCTCAACACAGATTATTAGAACTTGAAGAGAAACTTAATATTGCTTGTGATGAATTGACGGAAAAACGAAAAGAGGTTGCTTCAAGATTAGAGAAAGAAATTGTTGAAAATCTTAAGGATTTGAACTTTGAATATGTAGAATTTAAGGTTGAATTTAAAAAGAATGTTAATTTTTCGGCAAAGGGAAATGATTTAATAGCATTTCAGATTACTACTAATCCGGGTGAAACCTTAAAGCCTCTATCAAAGGTTGCATCAGGTGGTGAATTATCAAGGATAATGCTTGGACTTAAAACTATTATGGCTAAGCAGGATGATATTGATACATTGATTTTTGATGAAATTGATACGGGTATTAGTGGACGAACAGCACAGTTAGTTGCTGAGAAAATGAATATTATAAGTAGAAATCATCAGGTTATATGTATTACACATTTACCTCAAATTGCTGCAATGGCAGATGTTCATTATAGAATTGAGAAAAATGTTGTTGATTCTGATACTGTAACATCGATAAATAAGTTAAACGATGATGAATGTATTGAAGAACTAGCAAGAATTCTTGGCGGTGCAGTAATATCTGATACTACATATACTCATGCAAGAGAAATGAAGAAAATGGCAATGGAGACAAAATAATTCCAGACTTTATTTCGATTTATGACACATACTAAAAGAGAAATGATTATTCGTTTCTCTTTTTTTATTTCGAAAAACAGGAGGGGATTATGTGGGAAGAAGATTTATCTACAGAAGAGTTCTTGTTATGATACTGATAGCTTGTACGTCTTTAGCAGGGTATTTTATTGGAAAAGAATACGATAATCAAATCCCTGACAAAGTATGTGTTTTGGAGGGTGAAGAGAATAATATCGGGATAGATTTACCATTTGGTGCTGTTATTGGAAAAGGTGAGGTTGTAGCAACAAATGCAGGTGTAAATAAGAATTATTCTGTAAAGTGTAAGTTGTTTGGTTTGTTTGAATTAAAAGAAATACAAGTAGGTGTGGTTGAAACAAAGAAGATTTTGCCGTGTGGATTTCAGGCAGGTATGTATTTGGATTCAAGAGGAGTACTTATTATTGATGTTGATAAGGTTAACGGAAATGATGGATTAATTTACGAACCATGTCTTGGTAAACTTAAAGAGGGTGATTATATTACTAACATAAATGGGGTACCGGTTACAGATAAGGAACAATTACAATTTTTAGTAGATAATTATGGTAAGGAAGAGTTGGATATAGATGTTATTAGGAACAACAAGAATATATCAGTAGCTGTAAAGCCAGTTAGAGATAAAGAAAATGAATATAAGCTTGGTATTTGGGTTAGGGATGATTTGCAAGGTATTGGAACAGTAACATATATAACTAAAGATGGGGAATTTGGAGCACTCGGACACGGAATAACAGATACGGATACTGAAGAATTAGTTACAATTGAACGAGGGAGATTATATGATGCACATATTTGGGGAATAAGAAAAGGAGAAACCGGTAATCCCGGTGGATTATGTGGGATAATTGATTATAATGATGAAAAGATTCTCGGCGAAATTAATGCAAATACTGAGAATGGTATTTACGGTGTTGCAGGAAGTAGAATGTTGGAATTATGTAGTGGATATGATTTTATGGATGTAGGACTTAAGCAGGATATATATATCGGAGAAGCATATATAAGATGTATGATTGGAAATGAGTTAAAGGACTATGAAATTGAAATTGTAAGCATTGACATAAATGATAAAAGTAACAAGAGCTTAGTTATTAAAATTACGGATGAAGAGCTTCTTAATTTAACAAATGGTATTGTGCAGGGGATGTTCACGAGTTATAATGGGAGCAACAACAGGAAAGCTAGAAAAATAAAGGGTTTCTTGATGTTCTAGTCCTATTTCATTGACCACGAAATAGTGTACTCTTGCGCAAGATACAACAGAATACTTACTAAC
>JAFQLS010000047.1 GCA_017396555.1 Lachnospiraceae bacterium
TACGGATTTGAGTTAGATGGAAAATGGTGGATGACGAGTGAACATTATTTTCAAGCACAGAAATTTTGTGGGACTGAGTATGAAGAGATAATTCGTTTACTTGATAATCCTATGAAAGCAGCAGAAATGGGAAGAAATAGAAAATTACCATTAAGAGCTGATTGGGAACAAGTCAAAGATGATATCATGCGAAAAGCAGTATTAGCGAAATTTACACAAAACGAAGAGATTAAAAATGTATTATTATCTACTGGAAGAGAGACCATAGTTGAAAATACATCCAATGACTATTATTGGGGATGTGGTAAAGATGGTTCTGGGAAAAATATGCTCGGAATTATATTGATGGAAATAAGAGAAAAATTTTAAATTCAATTATGGTTATACTTTAGGACACCAATCCCCTTAATTAAAAAAAGATACTGTTACCTGCCTTTCGTTGATGTAAGTCGATTGAATGCAGATGCAGTATCTTTTTTCATTACCGAAAAGAAAAGATACCTTATGCTCAAATTTGCCCTCAGATATATGAACGGACAAAACTCGATATTCTTATGCATTTTGAGTAACAAAAAGGAACTAATTGTTTCTTGAAAAATTTGTTGAAAAAGATGCGTGTGTTTTATATGCGAATTAAAAAATTGAGTTCAGATGAGGTTAAACTACATGAGAATACTCAAGTAAATTTGAAAATAGCTGGAAATACTAAAGAAGTCCAATTTACAGTCATAAACGATTATGAATTCACTTATGATAAAACCGGCAACATAACAAGGATATCAGGAACAGGCAACACCACAGCCATCACCCAGAGCATCAACTGTGAGATGAAATATGATGCAGCCAACCGCCTGATATGCTATAATGACAAGGAAATAACCTATGATGCAGACGGAAACATGTTACAGGGAGTAGTGGCAGGAGAAGTAACCACACTAAAATACGACTGCAGAAACCGTCTGACAGAAGCAGGAGGAACAACCTATAAGTACAATGCCGAGAATATTTAAGCTTATATTAACAAATATTTTATTCCAAGCTGTTTTCAAAATCCTCAGCCGAAATAGTTCGTACATTTACTCCGTTTACTTCTATATGATCACTAACAGTAATTACCAGACATTGTTTACCATCTATAATTCTTGTTTCAATTAAATCGGTTCTGTCAGGGTTGACCTTGATAACTACATCAGGAGTTTCTATATTGAACTTTCTTACACTTGCCACATTAGAAGCAAGAAACTCAGTCTTATCTCCGGCTGCTTCTTCGTAGTCCTTATCGAAATTCTCCATTTTTTCATCAGGTACACCACTTTGCTCAAGCAACTGTTTTACACCTGTTTTGGTAAGAACTAAAGGCTCTGGTGCATCCTTGCTCTCGGTAATCATTTCGTTCAAATTCTCATGTATAGTTTTAATTGTTTCGTAATCACAGTCGTTACCAAGAGTTTCAGTGATAATTGTATTGAAGGTCTCTTTCTGGCTATCTGCTGTCATTGGTACAACTGCACCAAGGACGTCGGCAACAAAGTCGGCCTGCAAATCCTCCGGGTTTTTTGAATAATATAAAACGTTATGAATATCAGTGCTTCTGTCATTAAATACCGGGAACAAAAATGCTTTAGCAGGTGGCTCAACCATCCAGTCTCGTGTTCGGTCCTCTATGGTATTCTTTTCTTCGTTATAACCAAGACCAGCTTTCGTTAGATTAACAGGACAGATACTGCACATAATAAATTCATATACCTCATCAGAAGCATCTTCCATTTCAATACCATCACTTGTTTTTCCGGGTATATCATAAAGTGCGTGAATAAGAATAATATAGTAATTCATACCATAATCATATGTATCTATAATTTTATTATAGAATTCATTTACTAAGTCATCATCCTGAAGCTTTGTTTCTCTAAGCTTCATAAGGAAATCCTGAGTACCACCCTCCATTTCCTGTTCAATTGGAAATTCCATATTAATAAGGTTTTTACCAACTGTACCGGAAAGTGACTTCTTAAAAATGTCACAATATTTATGGACATCATCCTCAGGAAGCGAATAAAAAGCATCCTTAGAAGTTAATTTAACTGTCTTCTCACCATCAATATAGCATCCACAGATACGTGTAATAACATTCTTCTGTGGTGTAAACTGCTTCTTTATTTCAGAAATTTCTCTCTTGTTCATAATATAAAATCTACCTCCGCTCGTATGTAATAAATAAATTTTATCATAATTTTTTTATTATGCAATACATCAATTCTTTAAGTAAATATAGATGTGAGTTGCATATTTATATTTTTAGACAGCATAGGATTTTAGCAAAATAAGGTTCGGATGTTAAAAAAGCCCTTAGTCGGAGCATCTGTCTGAGAGATTGGATATATGTGACAGGGGGTGCGTAGCACATTTTCGAAATTAAAGTTACTAACTTGAAAGCTTGCTTGTGAAGGAGTAACTTTAATTTTGAAAAATACACTGTAAGTGTACCCCTGTCACATACATTTAATCTCGAGTTATGCGCAGACTTGGAGCGTTGCAAACACCGAACCTATATTTTGCAAAATCTGTATTGATGCAAAAATATAAATATGCAACTCAACACTATACAATAATTCAATAAAAGAAGTATTTGTTAAAAAAATGTGAAAACTATTGATAAAAATATAGCATTGAATATAATAAACTATATGAAATATATTTGGAAAGTTAGAGGAAAATTATGGATAATAATTCGAATAATAATAAAAATTCAAAAAGAAGTCAGACCATAGCAGGGCTAATTTTAGCAGCAGTTGTAACGATAATTTCAATAACACTTATTTCCAGTTTGTTTAATACAGACGGTTCTAAGGAGATTACGTATACAGAATTTATCAATATGGTAAAAGAGGATAAGGTTGATAAGGTAGTTTTTTCAGAAGGAAAGATATCTATAGTTCCAAAGGAACGTCAACAGACCATATTTGGCTATACCTATACTTACTGGACAACTGAAATTGAAAATGACAACTTATTAACATTACTTGATGAACATAAGGTAACTTATAGTGCAAAGATAAAAAGTCAGGAATCTACTTTGCTTACAATATTAATGTTTGTATTGCCATTTATTTTCATCTTTATGTTGTTTAACTTCATGATAAAGAAGATTTCTAAAGGTGGAGGCGTTATGGGCGTTGGAAAATCCAATGCTAAGGTATATATGGAGAAGAAGACAGGTGTTACATTTAGTGATGTGGCAGGTCAGAATGAGGCTAAGGAATCCATATCCGAGATAGTGGATTTTCTTCATAATCCTGATAAGTATTCAAAAATCGGTGCTAAATTACCCAAGGGTGCATTGTTAGTGGGACCTCCGGGAACAGGTAAAACATTGCTCGCAAAGGCAGTTGCAGGTGAAGCAAATGTTCCATTTTTCAGTATTTCAGGTTCGGATTTTGTAGAGATGTTTGTTGGTGTAGGTGCATCCAGAGTAAGAGATTTGTTTAAACAGGCGCAGGAAGCGGCTCCTTGCATCATTTTTATTGACGAGATAGATGCAATTGGTAAAAGCAGAGATGGCAGAGTTAATGGCGGAAATGATGAAAGAGAGCAGACACTTAATCAGCTTCTTGCTGAAATGGATGGTTTTGATACATCAAAGGGTATTCTTATTTTAGCGGCTACTAATAGACCGGATGTGCTGGATAAGGCATTGCTTCGTCCGGGACGATTTGACAGAAGAATAATAGTTGATAAACCGGATTTGAAGGGACGTGTAGATATTCTTAAGGTACATTCTAAAAATGTTGCTATGGATGAAACGGTTGATTTAGAAGAAATAGGACTTAGCACAAGTGGTGCGGTAGGTTCTGATCTTGCTAATATGATAAATGAAGCGGCTATCAATGCTGTTAAAGCAGGAAGAAATGCTATTTCACAGAAGGATTTGCTTGAATCTGTGGAAGTAGTAATTGCAGGTAAGGAAAAGAAGGATAGAATCCTTGGTGCAGAAGAAAAGAAGACTGTAGCATATCATGAAGTTGGTCATGCTCTTGTTACAGCTCTTATTAAGAATAGTGAGCCTGTTCAAAAGATTACTATTGTTCCTAGAACAATGGGTTCTCTTGGATATGTTATGCAGGTTCCAGAGGAAGAAAAGTATCTTATGTCTAAGGATGAGCTGATAACAAGAATAGTTACTCTTATGGGCGGACGAGCAGCGGAGGATGTGTGCTTTAGCACAGTAACGACAGGAGCATCAAATGATATTGAAAAGGCCACAAGCATTGCAAGGTCAATGGTGACTCAATATGGTATGTCAAAGAAGTTTGGTCTTATGTCTATAGAAAGTGTTGAAAATAAATACCTTGATGGAAGAAGTGTTTCAAATTGCAGTGATATGACAGATGCACAGGTAGACGAAGAGGTTAAAGAAATTCTTAAGAGATGCTATGAAGAGGCTTGTAAGCTTATTAGAGATAATAAGGAAGCACTTGAAAAGATTGCAGCATTTTTGTACGAAAAGGAAACAATAACGGGTAAAGAATTTATGGAAATTTTCAATGAAGTATTACCTGATGTAACAGCATATAAAATAGAGGTTGAGATTTAATGTTTGATATACAGGAAGAATTAAAGAAGCTTCCCGCTTCACCCGGCGTATATATAATGCATGATAAGAAGGATGACATTATATATGTTGGTAAAGCGATAAGTCTGAAAAACAGAGTAAGACAGTATTTTCAAGCTAGTACTAACAAATCACCTAAGATAGAAAAAATGGTGACTAATATTGCTAGATTCGAGTATATAGTGACTGATTCAGAATTGGAGGCTTTGATATTAGAATGTAATTTAATAAAAGAGCATAGACCCAAATATAACACAATGCTTAAGGATGATAAGGGCTACCCTTTTATTAGGGTAACCCTTAACGAGCCTTATCCGCGTATTAAGATGGCCAGAAAAATGTCAAGAGATAAGGCAAAATATTTCGGACCTTATCCAAGTGTTGGAGCAGTTAACAGTACTATAGATTTGCTTACCAAGCTTTATCAGATTAGAACCTGTAACAGACAACTTCCAAAGGATATAGGAAAGGACAGACCGTGCCTTAATTACCATATCAAGCAGTGTGATGCACCATGTATGGGTTATATTAATCAGGAAGATTATAAGCAGAAATTTGAATCGGTTATAAGCTTCCTTAATGGAAATTATGAGCCTGTAACGAAAATGCTAGAGGAGAAAATGTATGCGGCCTCAGAAGAAATGAAATTTGAAGAGGCAATGCAATACAGGGATTTATTGACTGAAGTGAAGAAGATTTCACTAAAACAAAAAATTAATACGGATGAATTTGAGGACAGAGATATAATTGCATATTCTAAAGAATACTCCGATGCAGTTATACAGGTGTTTTTTATTAGAAATGGAAAAATGCTTGGGCGTGAGCATTTTCATATAAATATTGCACCGGAAGACGAGGAAAGTGAATTGTTGTCAGTATTTATCAAGCAATACTACAGCGGAAGTCCATTTATCCCAAGACAGCTACTTTTGCAAGAAGACGTAAAAGATAAGGAGCTTATTGAACAATGGCTGACAGGTAAGCGTGGAGGCAAGGTAAGTCTTCTTGTACCGAAGAGAGGAGAAAAGGAAAAGCTTGTTGAACTGGCAAAGAAGAATGCGAGTATGGTTCTCGAAAAAGACAGGGAAAAATTGAAGCGTGAAGAGATTAGAACTACGGGAGCTGTTAATGAGATAACAAATCTTATAGGAATTGAATATGCATATAGAATAGAGGCATATGATATTTCGAATACAAACGGATTTGAGTCGGTTGGTTCAATGATTGTATACGAGGATGGAAAGCCTAAGCGAAGAGAGTACAGGAAATTTAAGATAAAAACTGTAACGGGGCCGGACGATTATTCGAGTATGAGAGAGGTATTGACCAGACGATTTACACATGGAATCAGAGAGCAGGAAGAACTTAAGGAACAGGGGTTAAGCGAACAGTTTGGAAAATTTAACAGATTTCCTGATTTGATTATGATGGATGGAGGAAGAGGTCAGGTAAATATTGCACTTGGGGTACTTAAGGAATTAGGGTTGAATATTCCGGTATGTGGTATGGTAAAGGATGATTATCATAGAACAAGGGGCTTATACTTTAATAATACTGAGCTTCCTATTAATGCACATAGCGAAGGGTTCAGACTTATTACAAGAATACAGGATGAAGCACATAGGTTTGCTATAGAGTATCATAAAAGTATTAGAAGTAAGGAACAGGTACATTCTATACTTGAGGACATAGAGGGTATCGGACCGGGAAGAAGAAAAGCACTTTTGAAGTACTTTAAGTCATTAGAAGCTATAAAAGCAGCAGATGTGGAAACACTAAAAAATATACCATCAATGAACGAAACGGCAGCTCGTAACGTAAAATCCTTTTTCAGCGGAAATAATGAGTGAAATTTATATTGATTTGTGGTAATATAGATGTATTGTATGGCTTTATTTTGTAATAAGAAAATATAGCATGGTATTTAGATAAAAATAATGGAAGGTCGTGAATTAATGCAACATGTAAAGCTTGAAAAAATCATTGAAAAAATGGAGCTGGTTAACCTTACTCCGGAGATTTCTGTTGAGGATATCAAGGTTACAAAAACGGATGTTAATAGAATAGGTATGCAGCTTACAGATTTCTATGACCATTTTGATAATGAGCGTATTCAAATGATTGGTCATGTGGAAGCAGCATATATGGAAACTATCGAAGATGAAAAGAAAAGAGTTATTTATGATAAGCTTATGTCATCTGATATTCCATGCCTTATCTATTGTAGAAGCTTGAAGCCTGATGAGATTATGTTGGAAGCAGCTAAAAATAATGGGGTACCTATTTTATCAACTAATAAGACAACTTCATCATTTATGGCGGAGATTATCAGATGGCTTAATGTAGAGCTTGCACCATTTATTTCAGTACACGGAGTGCTTGTGGACGTATTTGGTGAAGGTGTATTGATTATGGGCGAGAGTGGAATTGGTAAGAGTGAAGCTGCTCTTGAACTTCTTAAGAGAGGGCATCGTCTTGTAACAGATGATGTAGTTGAGATTAGAAAGGTAAGTGATGAAACACTTATAGGAACATCTCCGGATATCACAAGACATTTTATAGAACTTCGTGGCATAGGTATTATTGATGTTAAAACATTATTTGGTGTAGAAAGTGTTAAAGAAACTCAGGGTATTGATATGGTAATCAAGCTTGAAGAGTGGAGCCGTGATAAAGAATATGACAGACTGGGACTTGAAGAGCAGTACACAGAATTTCTTGGAAATAAGGTTGTGTGTCATGCAATACCAATAAGACCTGGCCGAAATCTTGCAATTATTGTTGAATCGGCAGCAGTTAACCATAGACAGAAGAAGATGGGATATAATGCAGCAGTAGAATTATATAACAGAGTTCAGAGAAGCTTTGGAAAGACAGAAGAATAATATATTAGGAGGACTGAAATTATGGCAGAATATGGATTTGGAGTAGATATCGGAGGAACTACAGTTAAGCTTGGGTTATTTGGAATAGAAGGGAATCTTATTGATAACTGGGAGATACCAACTAGAAAAGATGATGGTGGCAAGTACATTTTAAGTGATGTTGCTGAAGCTATTATTAAAAAAATGGAAGAGAAGAATATACCAAAGCATAACTGTGCAGGTGTTGGTATGGGTGTTCCTGGACCAATTAAAGAAGATGGAACAGTTATTAAATGTGTAAACCTCGGATGGGGAATATTTAACGTGGCAGATGAACTTAGCAAGATGTTAGATATGCATGTTAAAGTAGGTAATGATGCAAATGTTGCTGCACTTGGAGAAATGTGGCAGGGCGGAGGAAAAGGTTATAAGAATCTTGTAATGGTAACACTTGGAACAGGTGTTGGCGGTGGAATTATTCTTGATGGAAAGATTCTTGCAGGTGTAAATGGAGCCGGAGGAGAAATTGGACATATCAAGATTAATTCAGAGGAAACAGATGTATGCGGTTGTGGTAAGACAGGATGTCTTGAACAGTACGCATCTGCAACAGGTATCGTTAAGGCAGCTAAGAAGGCTCTTAATACAACAGACAGACCATCAAGATTAAGAGAGGTTCAGTATATTTCTGCTAAGGAAGTATTTGATGCTGCAAAGGCAGGCGATGATCTTGCCATTGAATTAGTAGATGATCTGGGATATAATCTTGGTCTCGCACTTTCGCACATATCATGTGTTGTTGATCCGGAAGCATTTGTAATCGGTGGAGGAGTGTCTAAGGCTGGAGAGATTCTTATTAATACAATTAAGAAAAATTATGAGGAAAATGCATTTCATGCTTGCAGAGGAGCAAAATTTGAGCTTGCTACACTTGGAAATGATGCAGGTATATATGGTGCAGCAGCTTTGATTCTTAAGTAATAATGGAATTGGAGAATAAAATGATAAATGATTTAGTTAATATTGTAGGTAGTGAAAATGTTGTGCAGGATGAGCCTATGAAAAATCATACAACATTTAAGGTTGGAGGACCGGCAGATTATCTTGTCACACCTGATACAGAGGATGAATTAGCAGAATTAATAAAATATTCTAAAGAACACAATATCCCATATTTTGTGATGGGTAATGGAAGTAATCTTATCGTAAAAGATAATGGTATTAGGGGTATTGTGATTAAACTTTTTAATAATTTTTCAAATTGTAAGGTGGAAGGCAATAGGTTATATGCTTCTGCAGGAGCGCTAATGTCAAAGGTTGGAAGGGTGGCATTAGAGCATAATCTTACAGGATTTGAATTTGGTGCAGGAATTCCTGGTACTATTGGTGGTGCGGTTGTAATGAACGCAGGTGCATATGGTGGTGAGATTAAGGATATTATTGTTAGTGCCAAAGTATTAACAGAGGCTGGAGAGATTCTTGAATTGTCAAAGGAAGAGCTTAATCTCTCATATAGAACCAGTTGCATTATACCAAATAACTACATTGTATTATCAGCTTGTCTTGAACTTAAGCCCGGCAATCCGGAAGAAATTAAAAGTAAAATGAACGAGCTTGCGACAGCAAGAAGAGATAAACAGCCACTTGAATATCCAAGTGCCGGAAGTACTTTTAAGCGTCCTGAGGGGTATTTTGCAGGAAAACTCATTATGGATACAGGCCTAAGAGGATATAGAGTGGGCGGAGCCCAAGTATCGGATAAGCATTGTGGATTTGTTATTAATGCAGGTAATGCTACAGCATCGGATATTTTAGATTTGATTAGTGATATTAGAGATAGGGTAGAAGATAAATTCGGAGTAAGGCTAGAGACAGAAGTAAAGGTTATTGGTGAATAATTTTCATCAGTATTGAAGAACGGAGAATTATATGAAGAAGGACAACATAAGATTTATTATAGTGACAGGTATGTCAGGTGCAGGAAAAAGTTCTGCGCTTAATCATCTCGAGGATGTGGGTTTTTTCTGTGTAGATAACCTTCCGGTACAACTCGTAGAGAAGTTTGCAGACCTGTCATATGATATCAAGGATACCAAGACAGAACCAAGAAATGTAGCTGTTGGTGTAGATATCAGAAGTGGTGCTATGTTAGCAGAACTTAACCAAGTATTTCAAAATATGCGTGAAAAACATCAAAAATATGAAATATTGTTTCTTGATGCATCGGATGAGGTTATTATAAAGAGATTTAAAGAGACACGTCGTACGCATCCGGCATCGGCTGTTCTTAGAGTGGATGAAGCTATAGCCGTAGAGAGAAAAGAAATGGAATTTTTACGCAGGCAGGCAGATTTTATAGTGGATACAAGTATGCTATTCACAAAAGACCTGAAACAGGAGTTGGATAGAATATTTGTAAAAGATATTAGAAGTAAAAATATGTTTATCAATATTATGTCGTTTGGGTTCAAGCATGGTATACCACTTGAGGCGGATTTGGTATTTGATGTCAGATTTATGCCAAATCCATATTATGTTCCGGCGCTTAAGCCAAGAACAGGTAATGAGAAACCGGTAAGGGATTACGTTATGTCTTCGTCGGTTTCTACTGAATTTGTGGATAAGCTTGTAGATATGATGAAATATCTAATTCCTCATTATGTTGCAGAAGGTAGACCACAACTAGTCATAGCTATTGGATGTACAGGTGGTCAGCATCGCTCAGTTACGACAGCCAACTGTCTATATGAGGCGTTGGCCTCTGACGATGAATATGGTATTAAGATATATCATAGAGATATTGGAAAATAGTGAAGGGATGATGTAGCAATGTCATTTTCAGTAGAAGTAAAAGATGAATTATCTGCTCAGATTAGTAGCGGAAGACATTGTAGAATAGCAGAAATAGCAGCAATAATAAGTATGTGTGGAAGGGTTCAAATCTCGGCTTCGGATAAGTATATGCTTAAGATACATACGGAAAATGTTGCTGTTGCAAGAAAATACCATAACTTATTAAAGAAAACATTTGGAATAACTCCGGATGTCTCTGTTAGACAGAATACATATTATACTGTATTGATTAAATGTCATGAAGATGCTGAAAAAATTTTCAAAGCCACAAAATTAATCGACCAATTTGGAGAAATCGGCGAGAATATGTCCTTGAAGGATAATATTATTATCATGAATGAGTGTTGTAAGAGGGCATTTATTAGAGGCGCATTCCTTGCTACAGGCTCGATAAGTGATCCGGAAAAGTTTTATCATTGTGAAATTGTATGTTCTGACCCTCAAAAATCGACACAATTATGCAAAATTATACAAAATTTTGGAATTGATGCGAAAGTTGTTGAAAGAAAGAGACATTATGTGGTATATATTAAAGATGGGTCTGGAATTGTGGATTTACTAAATGTTATGGAAGCACATGTGGCGCTTATGAATTTTGAAAATGTTAGAATTATGAAAGAAATGCGTAACAGTGTTAACCGTAAGGTGAATTGTGAAACAGCGAACTTGAATAAGACTGTATCGGCAGCAGTGAAGCAGATTGAGGACATTAAGTATATTAGAGATACAGTTGGATTTTCATATCTTTCAGAGGCCTTAGAAGCAATGGCTATTGTCAGGTTAGAAAATCCGGAAGCATCTCTTAAGGAATTGGGAGATTTACTTACACCAGCTGTTGGAAAATCAGGCGTGAATCACAGACTTAGAAAAATATGCGAGATTGCAGAGGATTTAAGGAATAACAAGGAGGACAGTTATGGTAACTAGAAACATGACTATTGGAATTCAGACAGGCTTAGAGGCTAGACCGGTTGCAGTATTAGTTCAGGTAGCAAGCCAGTTTGACAGCTCTATTTATATAGAGAGTGGTAACAAAAGAGTAAATGCTAAGAGTATCATGGGAATGATGACATTAGGTTTAGTATCAGGAGAGGCAGTAATGGTTTCGGCTGATGGACAGGATGAAGAGGCTGCAATTGACAGCATTGAGAAGTTCTTAAGTACAGCAGAACAATAAATAAATTATATACTTACAAAGTAAATGACCGTCATATGTAAATATGGCGGTCATTTTTTGAAAGGAGGTATACAAAATTAAGCCTGTCTTGTAGCTCGGAGTTGTTAAATAACTTAATAGTATCTTTATATTCTTCCAAATCCTTTTGATAGTCAAAGTTTACATGAAGGTTTTTGTCATCCTTGCAGGATTTTGTCCGTTTTTTGTATATATTTAATTATAATTGAGAAATATCTAAAATCAATACTCCAAGCCCCAACGGCGCTTTTCAGAGCCCCAACGACGAATTTTAGAGCACCAAATACATTTTTATGTCATAAATAATGGAAAACATTTAAAAATGTGTTAAAATTATAATAAATCATAAAATGAATAGTAGAATAAGTAGATAAATATAAGGAGGTTCAATTGTGGGAAAAGCATATGATAACATTGTTACGGCAACAGTTGTTAGTTGTGATATTTCTGAAACAAAGATACGAGGTATGAGCTTTGAGTGTTATGAGATAGGGTTGGAATTTTCAACACCAAATGGAATTGTACATAAAAGTCTGAAAAGGGGAACACCTATGGATATAGGAAGTGCTATTCAAGTATATTATAATCCAAAAGACGATACAATAGAAATGCCAGAGAACATTAAAAATAAAACCAATATACCTTCTAGGGCTATAAAAGTAATAGTTGCTATTTTTATTTCTGCATTTCTGGTAATTTTCTTTTACAAGGCATTTGAGTATAATGATAAGGCTGCGGCACATCTGCTTGCTATATGTATGTGCATGGTATTTGTTTTTATTGGTTTTTATGTCATTGTTTGTAGATATAAGAAAAGAAGAGTGCTTTTAGAATGCGATATTGTACCGGGAAGTGTTGTGAGTTATACAGTTCGAAACAAAAGAGGTATATTTCCTACTTATGAATCGATATATGAATATCAGTATAAAGGAGAGGCGCATAAGGTAGGGGCCATAAGCAGTGGTATTCGAAAAGAACCATTAGGAAATCAGGTTAATATAGCTGTTAATCGAGAAACACATGAAGCATTTTGTGTAGAAGAATCGAGAAAATATTTTATTATGGGAGCAATTTTTGCTATTGCAGGATTACTTTTAACAGGAGGTTGTATATGGAGTTATTTTTGTTAGAAAATGGACAGTATTTACTTTTTGGAATTTTAGGTTTAGGATTTTTAATTGCAGGAATTATAACTGGTAAGATGGATAAGGGAGTAAAAAAGAATAAGGTTTATAATGCAGAGATTCTGGCTTGTGATATTGTAGAATATTACCTGGCAGGAATGCCTGTGCAGGGATTTGAGATAACATTTGGAATACAGACTAATGAGGGAACTACTACAAAGAGGTTAACAAGAAGAGAACCTCTGGATGTTGGAGAAACAATAGAAGTATATTATGATTCGGCAAAGGGTATCGTTAAACCTGTTGATGAGGTGGAAACAGTTGAAGGTGTTTATCCTACAGCATTATGTGTACTTGGTGTAATATTTTTACTTGTTATGTGTGCATTAGCAATCTTTATTAATGTTAATATGGGTGAAGAAGTATTCCCATTTGTGTTTGGATTTGCAGCTTGTGGATTGTTTTTATATATAGGATTATATTTAGCTATACTTAGACCGCATAAGCTTAATAAGGAACTTATTAATTGTGAACTTGTAGAAGGTGAAATTATAGATGTTATAAAAACCGGTTATGGAAATTTTGATAGCGGTAGCAGATCAAGGAATAGGAATATGTATTCTTGTGTATATGGCTATCAATACGGTGGAAAGCAAAGAACTATTAAATCCTCAAAATCAAGTAATACATATGGACCTTCCATGATAGGAAAAAAGGTTACTATAGTCATTAATCATAAATCTGGTTCCATTTATTGTGCGGAAGATGAGAAAAATCTTGGAATGGGAATTGGTTTTATGCTATTCGGTTTGATTGGAATAGCTATACTTACATATGTTGTGTTTTAAACTAGAAAAGGAAGTGGACTATGAAAGCTTTATTAAAATTTATAAGAAAGCCATTAGTTGTTATTATAACTTTAGTGATAGGAATTATGTGCTTTTTAATAAGTGCATTAATTCCTGAGTATTCTTATAAGCAGGAAAATGGAAAAGTTAAGCTGGAGAGTGCGGATAATTTTTGTACTTCAAAGGACAATTGGAAATGTATTGTAGATGATAAAAAGAATATTTACTGTATTGATGAGGAAGACAAGCTGGTATATGCAATTCAGTCTGGTGAATTATCACATGAAAATGCTGAAATATTAGATGTTACATTTGCACAGGATAACACATTGTATTGTCATATTGCTGTTTTTAATGAAGATGCATATCTTACGGATATGGAAGCTGTTGTTATGATTGATGCAGAAGGAAATGTTGTAAGGGATGTTATATACTATGACTATACTAAGAGCGATAATCCACCAAGTCATTTAGTTAGAATACAGGGCTTGCATTTCTATGAAGGCAATCTGGTATATTTATATAATGAAGAAACAGGAAATAGAATTATTAAGATTAATCCTGATAATAGTAAGCAAAGCGACGATGTATTTATTGAAAATGAAGGCTTTGCAAGAATAACAAAATGTCATGGTACGCAGGATGGAAGATTTCTTGTGCTTAAAAATAATGGTGAGATTGGATTTATTTCATATGACGGAAAATATGAAATGTTATACAAGGCTACATATGATGCAAAAAAAGACGAGGGTATATATCCACATGATGTGTTTATGGTTGCGGACAAGCTTTATATGCTTGCGGGTCAGAAGGAATTGGTTCTATATGAATGGGTTGAAAATGACTGGAATAATTCTCTTGAATTAGCAAAAAAATCTGATTTATACAGTTTTGGAATTGGAGAATTCGCAGGAAAAATCGCTGTTAATATGGATGAAAATATATATTTGGCAGATGTTGAAAAGGAAGAGTATTCGATAAAATGTGAACTGCCATTTAATGTGGTTATATGTGATTGGATAAAAGATAACCTTCAAATATCGGGGATAATTTTGTTGATTATAGGTATCGTAATCGGTATAGGAAATATTATGAAATGGCGTTTGTCGTTGTTATCAAAGCAAATGTTTTCAACCCTGCCAATGGTAGGTGTTATGCTTATGGTAGTAATTACAATTATGTTTACAAGCATGAGTGACCTTAGTAGAGAGGATATTATTAAGGAAACTATAGCCATAAATGAAATTGCTGCGGCTATGTTTACAGGTGAAGAGCTTGCAGATATATCAAACTATGATAGTGTTGATAATGGAAAAATTAACGAACTTAATGAAAGACTTCGTAATTTTGTAAATGGAAATAAAAACGCATGGAGCCGTAACTACAGTATGTCAATATTTGTTAGAACAACCGGTGAGAATTTTGTGTGTGTTGCTATGAGCGATGCTTCTAATCTTTTCATGGCTAATGAATTTTCAACAGATGTTCCGATTAGTGAGGCTTTTTATGAAGGTTCTAATACATTTCCGATAGGCATAAGCTACGGAGAAAATCAGAAGAATCTTCATTTGGTATTGATAACTCCGATTTATATGGAGGATGGAAGCTATGATGCAGTTATGCTGTTAAATGCTTCGCAGGACAGACTTACAAGCGAACTTAAAGCGGCAGGATTAAGCTTGTTTATAAATATTTTGTTATGGGGTTCATTGTTAATCCTTGTAATCTCACTTGTGGCAGCTAAAAATGCAGCATCCTTAAGGAGAGCTAAGGATGTTGTTGCACAGATTGCAGGCGGTGATTTCTCGGTAAGAATTGAAAAATATACTAAGGATGAGGTGGGTCAGATATGTGTAGGCGTTAATGATATGGCGGGTCATCTGGAAGCATATTTTGAAGAAAGAATTAGAAACGAGAGATTCTACTACAAGTTTGTACCTGAGAAATTCAGAGAATTGTTACATAAGGAAAAGTTTACAGATTTGGCTCTTGGTGATGCACAAAGTGTGGATTTAACTATATTATTCTGTGATATTAGAGCATTTTCAATGAATTCTGAAATGATGACTGCAAAGGAGAACTTTGATTTTGTAAATAAGATTTATGGCAAGGCAGGTCCAATTGTAAGAAAATATAATGGCTTTATTGATAAATATATTGGAGATGCTGTTATGGCATTGTTTGAGTCAGCTGATGATGCTGTAAATGCAGGAATGGAATTATATCAGGCAATTACTCGTAATACAAATTCAGAGGAAGAATTTGGTATTTCTTCAGTAAAGATTGGTGTTGGTATTCATTCCGGAATGGCAAGAATTGGTATAGTAGGCGAGGAAGAAAGAATGTCAGGAACAGTTATTGCCAATACTGTAAATATTAGTTCACGTATAGAATCACTTACAAAACGATATGGTGCAGGAATGCTTGTTACCAAGGAAACTATGGATAGAATGAAGAATCCGGAAGCACTGTCAACAAGATACCTTGGTATGGTACAGGTTGCGGGAGTTAATGAGGTGGAAGGACTGTATGAGGTTATTGACTGTCTTGAAGCTGACGAACGCGAAAGGAAAGAGGGTACTAAGCTTGAATTTAGAGAAGCTGTAAGATTGTATCATACAGGTGAGCTTGATAAGTCTTTGGATATGTTTAATAAATTGAAGGAAATTGATTCAGAAGATAAGGCAGTAGAGTTATACGCAGAGTATGTAGATGATAAGATTGCCAGAGGTGAAGTAGAACATAATATCTTTAGGTTCAAGAGGAAATAATACAAAAAATATAAAAACTTGCAAAATAATATAAAATATGTTAATATAAAAATAAAGAGAAGGTGTATTATTTTGCAAGGTAAAATAATTAAATTATTGGATAATAAAAAAATAGTTGTTATTGATAAAGTTATATTTCAAGGTAGACAACATATAGATTGGGATAATGTAGAATTATTTATAAAACAATATGTTGGTATGGTTGTAAATATAGCGGAGACAGGAGATAAAATTCATATTGGCAAAGATTTTCCTGATGAATATGCTAATTCGAATTATTCAATGGGATTAAGAGGTACGGTTGCAAAAGCAAAAGCTAATGCAGCACAGTCTATATGTAAAATGATAGAAATAGCTTCAAATAAGCGATATAGGGAAAATTTAAAAATAAAACATATTAAAAATGCTGAATATGGATGGTATAGGTATGATACGAGATTTGCAATGCCAGTGTATGATGATAAAGGTAAATTTGAAAGGTATAATTCGTTTCGAGCAGAATTATTAATAAGACATGCATCGGATTGTAAATTGTATTTATATGATGTTGTAAATATAAAAAAAGAAACGGGTACCCCGCATAAGCAATTGCCGTACGGTTAAAAACTCGCTTCTTTGTAATTTAGATTATATATAGTATATAATTGTTTGTCAAGTTTAAAATAATGGCGGTTGTTTAATAGGAAAGAAGGTGCCTAATGGAAAAAGCAATATTTTGGGATAGTGACGGAACACTATTATATGGAAATGAATCGTTTACAATTTCTATTGTAAGGGCATTTGAAGAATTTGGATATTCTATGAATGAGGAAACAGCCAGAAATCGTAAGAGAAATATATGCTCGTGGGATGTTCCCTGGAAAGACCATTCTAATAAAGATGGAGAACAATGGTGGAAGGATTTATTAGAAGATATTCGTGCTTTTTGTAGGGAAAATAATGTGAGAGATGAAGATATTGAGCCACTCTGTATTTCATTCAGAAAAAAAGTTATAACATATGAATATGAAGCATATCCTGATGCAAAGGAAGTGTTACATTATTTTAAAGAAAATGGATATGAAAATTACATTATTTCTAATAATTTTCCTGAACTTAGTGAAGTATTTGACAGGCTTGGATTAGGTGATGAGATATCAGGCTATTTCACATCAGCAGCTGTAGGATATGAGAAGCCAAGCAAGGAAATCTTTGAGTATGCCATAGAGACAGCGGGTAATCCGGATATAAAATATATGATTGGTGATAATCCGCTAACGGACTATGAAGGTGGTATGAATGCAGGTTTGACGTCTATCCTTGTACATAATAAGGTGGAAGGGAAAGTATGCTGTGAGAGTCTTGTGGATTTGATGGGGGTTATTGAAGAGTAATATTGGAATAAATTAATTATGGCACAGTTACTCTGTAACTGTGCCATATGTCCAATCAATAATACCACCAAATTCTTTGACGTTAGTGTATCCAAGTTCTGCAAGGTCTTTTGAAACGTTTTTACTTCTTCTGCCACTTCGACAATAAACAAGTATTAGTTGATCTTTGTCTGTAAGCATACTGCTAGCCTTTTCTTTAATTTCATAATCAGGTATTAATAGAGCTCCTTTAATATGTCCAGCGTTATATTCCTCATCTGTGCGAACATCGAGGATGATATAGTTTTCTTCGCTATCCATAAGCTCTTTGGCTTTTTCGGGAGTAATTTGCTCGTAATCATTCTTAGAATCAGATGAACTTTCTTCTGCATTTTCAGGAGATGAACAACTAGAAAATACAAAAATTCCAAGTAATAAAATTAAAATAAGATATATATTTCGTCCCATCAACATTCTCCTTAATATGGTATTTCTATAATAATGTATTATAGCGCTAATGGTGACGTTAGTATATAATAGAATTGAAAATTTTAAAAATAAGGGAGTAAAATTATTGTTTTTTGCCCATATAATAGGTATAATAAAGCAAGATAATAAGTAAGATAATAAGCAAGATAGGAGGTGCATGAATGAGTGATTATATTCCACCGTTTAAGATAACAAATGAAATATTATCCTATGTAGCTTCAATTTCTGAAAAAATCGGAAGGATTTCAGTAGTCAATAATTTAGCAGCAAAACCACATCTTAGAAGAAATAACAGAATAAAATCTATTCATTCATCATTAAAAATAGAGGCGAACTCACTCACGCTTAGTCAGGTAAGGGATGTTATTAATGGTAAGTTTGTACTTGGAGAGCAAAAGGAAATACAAGAAGTAAAGAATGCTTATGCAGCTTATGATAAGATAAAAGATATTGATCCATATAGTATTAAGTCGTTAAAAGAGTTTCATGGAATAATGGCTAGATATGTTGTTTCTGAATCGGGAGATTTTAGACAAGGTGAAGAAGGCGTTTTTTATGGAGATGCATGCATTTTTATGTGTCCTCCTGCTAGTTTTGTACCAAGGCAAATGGAAGAACTATTTGCTTGGATGAATGTGCATAGAGAAGATATACATCCACTTATATTGAGTAGCATATTCCATTATGAATTTGTATTTATTCATCCATTTTCAGATGGTAATGGAAGAATGGCAAGGTTATGGCATACAGCCATTTTGTCGCAATGGAAGTCAATATTTGAGTATATCCCTATAGAGAGTCAGGTCGAGAAGTTTCAAGATGATTATTATGAAGCTATTGCAAGATGTCATGTGCAGGGAGAATCGACAATATTTATAGAATTTATGCTTGAACAGATAGATAAAATCTTAGATGAAATTGCGGGA
The DNA here is from genome assembly GCA_017396555.1 of Lachnospiraceae bacterium. Taxonomy (GTDB): domain Bacteria; phylum Bacillota; class Clostridia; order Lachnospirales; family Lachnospiraceae; genus RGIG1934. Next base: position 19,035 of record JAFQLS010000047.1, read on the forward strand.
CAAGTGTCAGATGGCTCTGAGTATATGACAGAATATCTTAAGAGAATGCTTGATGTGATGGAATACGATGTGCCTTACACATCCGTTGCAATTATGGAGATGCTTGGTCTTAAATCAAAAGAAACATTTCGTAAAAATTATATGAATCCTGCATTGAAGCACAATCTTGTAAAAATGACCCTTCCGGATAAACCTAATAGTAAAAATCAAAGATATATAAAATTTTAAATAAACTTCATAACAAGGGAACAACTTTGTTTATAAACAAGAATGAGGTTGCAACTATTTTTTGAAATGCGTATTATTAGAATAGCAGTGCTGAAAGGAGAGAGCTTTTTATGCGTAGAAGATATGTTATTGCTCAGTAGTCTGAGCTTAAAATAAAAAGGATAGTTAAGCTCGGATGAATCCCCGTAAATAAAAAGGAGGATTACAATGAGCTATATAAGTGCAGAAGATGTTCTGCCTAAAGAACTTATAGAGACTATTCAGCAGTATGTAAGCGGGAAAAGTATATACATTCCATGCAAAGAGAAGAAGGTCTGGGGAAGCCAGACAAAAACAAGGCAGTATTATAAAGAGAGGAACCATGAAATATGCACAAAGCATAAAAATGGCGTATCAATAAAAATACTTGCCACTACATATTCTCTATCAGAAAAGAGTATACAAAGAGTTATAAGAACGACTAGCAAGAAGGTTGATTCTGTTCAATGATTAAAGTATATCATCGCTGTGGAGGATGTGGGAAGAAGCAGGAGTTTATTAATTCAGGAAAGTTCAGAATAAATGCTAATGGTAATAGAGTTGATGTTTGGCTCATATATAGATGTAAAAAATGTAAGCATTCTTGGAATTTAACAATTTATGAAAGGAAGAAACCTTCGAAAATAAATAAGGAGGAGTACAAACTTTTCATGGAGAATGATTATGAACTGGCTTCAAAATATGGAAATGATATAGATTTTCTGAAACGAAACAATGCTGAAATAAAGTCTTGACTTTGCTAAGGTTTGAGATTATTCTATTAGAGAATTAAATATTTGAATCAGGTGTCAGAAGAACTCATTAAGAGTTGGTTCTGGTGAAAAGGGAAACAGGTGCAAGTCCTGTACGAACTCGTCACCGTAATTAGGGAGCTAAGCCGATATATCACTGGGAAACTGGGAAGATGGCGGATGCGATGAACTATAAGCCGGGAGACCTGCCTGATTTTAAGTACATAAGCGTAAGCTTGATGCCACGAGTAATTGGTTGTACATGAGTCTATCTTGTTAGAGATAGTTATGTTTGAGTGGTAGAGAGTTATCGTTTTGATAACTCTTTTTTAATTCGGTATTTTGAGCAAAGGAGGTAAAATGGAAAATTCATATAAGTATTTTGAAAATCGAAATTGTGAATATTATCCGTGTCATTCAGGAGCACAGAACATAAATTGTCTGTTCTGTTATTGCCCGTTATATAGCATGGAAAAATGTCCGGGGAATTATAAATATATTGAAGTAAACGGGAAGAAAATCAAAGAATGTACAGATTGTACATTCCCACATAAGTCGGAAAATTATGATAAAATAATATGTATTTTAAAGGAGAAAAACAAAAATGAGATTTAGTGTAAATAAGAAAATTAGTTCATGGTTAATTTGTATGATGCTTGTAGTAACTATGGCATTCATGGTAGTAGGATGTGGAAAAAATGACACAGAAAATACTACTACAACTGAGTCACAGAGTGCTTCAGAGGAATCAAAAGTAACTGTATTAGGCGAAGGTAATACAAAGTTTGCATTTACAGTTGTTGATAAAGATGGTAACGAAACTGAATTTGAAATCAATACAGACAAGGAAACTGTTGGAGATGCCTTATTAGAGGTTGAATTAATTGAAGGAGAAGAAAGCGAATATGGCTTGTATGTTAAGAAGGTAAATGGAATTACAGCAGACTATGATAAAGATCAGACATATTGGGCATTTTATGTAAATGGTGAATATGCATCTTCAGGTGTTGACACAACAACTATTGAAAATGGCGCTGAATATATGTTTAAAGTAGAAAAATAATGAAATTATCAGTTAGAGAAACAGTTATATTTGGTATGCTTGGTGCAGTGATGTATGCATCTAAAATTATTATGGAAGCATTACCTAATATACATTTATTAGGAGTATTTACAATAGCATTTACAATTGTGTATAGAAAAAAAGCGCTATATCCCATTTATACATATGTTTTTATAAATGGAATATATAGTGGTTTTGCTACATGGTGGATTCCGTATTTGTATTTGTGGACGGTTCTTTGGGGAGTAACAATGTTGCTTCCTAAGAAAATGCCGAAAAAGATAAAGCCTATAGTATTTATGGTGATAAATGCTTTGCATGGCTTTTTATACGGTGCACTTTATGCACCGGCACAGGCAATTTTATTTGGTTTAAGCTTTGATGGAATGGTAGCATGGATAATAGCAGGACTTCCGTTCGATTTTATTCACGGAGTGAGTAATTTCTTTTGTGGTATGTTGATTTTACCTATCGCAAGTCTGCTGCTAAAGCTTGAGAGAGTTAGTAATAGAAGATGATATAAAATGTTATGGTTATTTTGATGGAATCGTGATAAAATAGCCATAGCATTTTTTGTTATATAAGGAATGGAGGAAGATTATGTCATTTGCGCATTTGCATGTCCATACAGAATTTAGTCTGTTAGATGGTTCATCGAAAATTAAAGAATTGCCGGCAAGAGCTAAAGAGCTTGGGATGGATGCAATAGCCATAACGGATCATGGTGTAATGTATGGTGTAATTGACTTCTATAGAGAATGTAATAAGGTTGGTATAAAGCCGGTTATTGGGTGTGAGGTGTATGTTGCACCTGGCTCGAGATTTGACAAGGAGCAAAATCATGGTGATGACAGATATTATCATTTGGTATTGCTTGCGGAGAATAACAAGGGCTACGATAACCTTATGAAAATTGTATCCAAGGGCTTTGTGGACGGTTTTTATTATAAACCCAGAGTAGATTATGAAGTACTAAGAGAATATAGTGAGGGTATAATCTGTCTTAGTGCCTGTCTTGCAGGAGAGGTTCAAAGATACCTGGCAAGAGGAATGTACGAAGAGGGTAAGGAAGCGGCCCTTAGATATCAGGAAATTTTTGGTGTGGGCAATTTCTTTCTTGAATTACAGGACCATGGTATTCCTGAGCAAAGAGACGTTAATGCAGCCCTGATGCGACTTCATAATGATACAGGAATAGAAATGGTAGCTACAAATGATATTCATTATACATATGCAAGTGACTGGGAAGCACATGATATTTTACTATGTATTCAAACCGGTAAAAAGGTAGATGATACAGATAGAATGCGATATGAAGGCGGACAGTATTACTGCAAATCGCCACAGGAAATGGAACAGCTGTTTCCATATGCAAAAGAAGCTCTTGAAAATACAGGTAAGATAGCAGACAGATGTAATGTTGAGATAGAATTTGGTGTAACCAAGTTACCTAAATATGATGTGCCGGAGGGTTATACATCATGGGAATATTTACAATACCTTTGTAATAGAGGTCTTAATGAAAAATATCCGGAGGATGACGGTTCGCTTAGAGAAAGACTTGATTATGAGTTGAATACTATACACGATATGGGATATGTTGATTATTTTCTTATTGTGTGGGATTTTATACATTTTGCAAGGGAAAATGATATTATGGTTGGCCCGGGTAGAGGGTCAGCGGCAGGAAGCCTTGTATCATACTGTCTTGGAATAACTAATATTGACCCTATCAAATATAGCCTTCTGTTTGAAAGATTTCTTAATCCCGAACGTGTATCCATGCCCGATATAGATATTGATTTTTGTTATGAGAGAAGACAGGAAGTAATAGATTATGTAGTTAGAAAGTATGGAAAAGAACAGGTTGTACAGATTGTAACCTTTGGTACACTTGCGGCTCGTGGTGTAATCAGAGATGTGGGACGTGTTCTTGACATTCCTTATGCTACGTGTGATTTGGTGTCTAAATCTGTTCCGATGGAGCTTGGAATTACTATAGATAAAGCACTGGAAAAGAATCCTGAATTGCGGGAAATGTATAATAGTGACGAGGTTATTCATAAGCTTATAGAGATGTCTAAGAGACTTGAAGGCTTACCTAGACATACCTCTATGCATGCTGCAGGTGTAGTTATTTCGCAAAAGCCTGTAGATGAATATGTTCCTTTGTCACGTTCTTCTGATGGTTCAATAACCACCCAGTATATTATGACAACACTTGAAGAACTTGGACTTCTTAAGATGGATTTTCTTGGTTTAAGAACACTTACGGTTATTCAAAATGCTGTTAAATACGCAGAAAAGAGTAACGGAATTAAGATAGATATTAATAATATTGATTATAATGATAAGAAGGTACTTGAGTCGCTTGGAACAGGTAAGACAGATGGTGTGTTCCAGCTTGAAAGTGCCGGAATGAAGAACTTCATGAAGGAATTAAAACCTGAAAATCTTGAAGATATAATAGCCGGTATTTCACTTTACAGACCGGGTCCGATGGATTTTATACCAAAGTATCTTGAAGGTAAAAATAATCCGGATAAGATAACCTATGACTGCCCACAGCTTGAGCCTATTCTCAAGCCTACTTATGGTTGTATTGTATATCAGGAACAGGTTATGCAGATAGTTAGAGATTTGGCAGGTTATACCTTGGGACGAAGCGATTTGCTTAGAAGAGCTATGTCCAAGAAAAAACAGGAGGTTATGGAAAAAGAGCGTCAGAGCTTTGTATATGGTAATCCGGAGGAAAATGTACCCGGCTGTATTGCTAATGGAATACCTGAAAATATAGCAAACAAGATTTATGATGAAATGATTGATTTTGCAAAATATGCATTTAACAAATCCCATGCAGCAGCTTACGCAGTAGTGTCGTATCAGACAGCATATTTAAAATACTACTATCCGGTAGAATTTATGGCGGCATTAATGACGTCTGTAATAGATAATACATCAAAGGTATCAGAATACATTTATGCATGTCGTTCAATGAAAATAAATATTTTACCACCGGATATAAACGAGGGCGAAAGCGGCTTTACAGTCAGCGGGAATTCTATAAGATATGGTCTTTCTGCTATTAAAAATGTTGGTAAAAATGTCATTGACTCAATAGTTGCAGAGCGTTCTGAGAATGGAAAATATGCTTCTATCAAAGAGTTTGTAGAAAGAATGTTTGATAAGGGTCTAAATAAGCGGGCTATTGAGAATTTCATTAAAGCAGGAGCTTTTGATGGACTTGGAGGAAATAGAAAACAGTATATACAAGTATATGGAATGATTATTGACCAGGTGGTGAATGAAAAGAAAAAATCCATATCAGGACAGATGAGTTTGTTTGATATTGCTACAGATGATGCTAAAGATGCATTTGAAATAAAACTTCCAAATGTTTCCGAATACGAAATGGAAGAAAAGCTTGCATTCGAAAAGGAAGTTCTTGGTATATATGTAAGTGGCCATCCGTTAGATAATTATATGGATAGGATGAAGAAAAATATAACAATCCTTACAAGTGATTTAGTACCTGATGAAGAGGGAAATACTGTAGCTAAGGATAAAACAAATGCCACAGTAGGTGGAATGATAACAAATATCACAATAAAAACAACCAAGAATAACAAGCTAATGGCATTTATTACTTTGGAGGATTTGGTTGGAACAGTTGAAATTATCATTTTTCCTAATGATTATGAGCGTTACAAGAGTAAGCTGGTGGTGGATAATAAGGTATATGTTACAGGAAAAGTATCTGTAAATGAAGAGGAAAACGGAAAAATCGTATGTAGTAGTATAGTAGGATTTGACGATTTAGAAAAACAGATTTGGATACAGTTTGCCACAAAGGATGAATATTTTTCAAAAGAACAGGAATTAATGGATTTGATTAAATATTCAGATGGCAAGGATGATATTGTAATATATATAAAGGATGTAAAAGCGAAAAAAGTATTACCGCCTAATTGTTCGGTAAATGCAGATGAAATACTAATAGAGAAGTTGAATAAGACATATGGCGAAGAAAATGTAAAATTGGTGGAAAAAACAATAAGGAGGTAATTAATATGTCTGAAAAAATAGAAACAATAGGAGTGTTGACTAGTGGTGGGGATGCTCCGGGTATGAATGCAGCTATAAGAGCAGTAGTAAGACAGGCTCTTGCAAAAGGCTTGAAGGTTAAAGGGATTAAGAGAGGTTACGCAGGTCTTCTTAATGAAGAAATAATAGATATGGATGCAAAGAGTGTGTCGGATATTATTCAAAAAGGCGGAACTATTTTGTATACGGCCAGATGTGATGAATTCAGATTTGAAGAATATCAGAAAAAAGGTGCAGAAATATGCAAAAAGCATGGTATTGATGGCCTCGTTGTTATAGGTGGAGACGGTTCATTTAAAGGAGCACAGAAATTATCACATCTTGGAATAAATACCATAGGTGTTCCGGGAACAATTGATTTGGATATAGCATGTACTGATTATACAATTGGATTTGACACAGCAGTTAATACAGCTATGGAAGCTATTGATAAGATTAGAGATACATCTACATCGCACGAAAGATGTAGCGTGATTGAAGTTATGGGGCGTAGTGCCGGTTATATTGCATTATGGTGTGGTATAGCAAATGGTGCAGAAGATATTCTGCTTCCGGAGAGATATGATGGAAATGAAGAAATTCTTCTTAATCATATTAAGCAGACTAAGGAAATAGGAAAGAAGCATCATATAGTCATAAATGCAGAAGGTATTGGACATTCTGCAAGTCTTGCTAAAAAAATAGAAACTGAGACAGGTATGGAGGCAAGAGCTACAATTCTTGGTCACATGCAAAGAGGTGGTAGTCCGACCTGTACAGACAGAGTACATGCAACAGTGATGGGAGCCTTGGCAGTTGATTTATTATGTCAGGGTAAGAGCGACAGAGTTATTGCATATAAAGATGGAAAATATGTAGATTTCGAAATAGATGAGGCGCTCGCAATGAAAAAAGATATAGATGAATATCAGTTCACAGTAAGTAAACTTATGTCAAGAGCATAGTGTAAATGCTTCGGAATGTGAGGTTAATATGATTACAGCTACTTCAAATAGTCAGATAAAAAATATTACTCAGCTTATGACAAAATCCAAAGTTCGTCGCGAACAAAAGGCATATATAATAGAAGGAATAAGAATGTTTCTTGAAGTGCCAAAGGAACTTTTGATTAAGGCGTATATATGCGAAAACTCTCTAGCGCAGTCTGATGACAGAATAAAAGGAAGATTAAAATATGTAGAATATGATGTTGTCTCAGAAAAGGTATTTAAAAGTATTTCAGGAACAGTTACTCCGCAGGGAATTCTTGCAATAGTGAAAATGAAGGAATATTCATTTGAAGAGTTAATTGGTACGAGTGACGAAAATGCTCTATTTATGATTCTTGAGGATATACAAGATCCTGGTAATCTTGGTACTATAATGAGAAGTGCCGAGGCTACGGGAGTAAAAGCTCTGATAATGAGCAAAGGAACTGTGGACATATATAATCCAAAGGTTATACGCTCGACGATGGGAACAATTTACAGGGTGCCTTTTATATATGTAGATAATATTTTAGAGATGACAGAAAATATGAAGCAGAAAGGCATTAATATCGTGGCAGCACATTTGAAAGGTGATAAGTGGTATGACGAGATTTCTTATAAATGCAAGACTGCATTCATTATAGGAAACGAAGGAAATGGTATTAGTGACGAGCTTAGTGATAAAGCTGATATATTAATGAAAATTCCTATGGAGGGTAAGGTAGAATCCCTGAATGCTTCTGTAGCAGCCTCTGTACTTATGTACGAGGCTTATAGACAGAGAAGAAAATAATTATAAAAAAATCGCTGTAGATATAAAACCTACAGCGATTAGTTTTGTCTGAAATTAAAGTTCTACGAAAAATTCTGGCTGTGACTCTCCGTTTACTACGAAGTAAGCCTTATGTTCTTCAGTCTTTACATATATGTCGATTGTCTTGATGTCTTTAATCTTGCCTTTAGTCTGTGCTGTCCAAGCTTTCTTTACATTTGCAATGATATCTTTTTCAGCAACTTCCTTGTTAGCAAACTGAAGAAGAACGTTTGTCTTGATTTCTGCCTTCTTAGCAGGTGCCTTTTTAGCAGGTGCTTTCTTAGCAGCAACTTTAGTTTCTTCTTTCTTAGGTGCTTCAACTGTTTTAGCTGTCTTAGCTTCTACAGCAACCTTCTTAGTATCTTTACTTGCCATAATAGTTTCCTCCTTCAAACCTAATAACTCCTCTAAGATAATATAACGACAAATCTAAAAATGCAAGGAATTTTTGAAAAATTTGAAAGTTTATGTAAAAATACTAATAAAATCGATATAAAACGTACTATTTTGTGCAATATTTAGAAAAATTATAAAAATACTTGCAAAAAAAATCAAAATAGTTTATAGTTCTAGCTTGTGAATTAATTTAAGGAGATTTAGAATGAAAGCAATATATGGCAGACACAGAGAATTTTTTGCATATGCAGGATATGGCTGTGGAACTGTAGCAATTAATTTTATAATATATTACATATGCTACTATGAATTTTGTATGACAAATGTAAATAGTAATATCGTAGCGTGGTTTATGGCAATGGCATTTGCGTTTATTACAAACAAATTATATGTATTCGAAAGCAAGTCATTAAAGTTACAGATTTTAGTACACGAGTTGATAGCATTTGTAGGTTTTAGAGTTGTTACCGGAGCATTTGATGTAATGATGATGTATTACACAGTAGACAGGTTACATCTTGATGGTATGGTTATGAAAGCTATGGTAAATGTTATTGTAATAGCTCTTAACTATGTTGCCAGCAAGAAGTTAGTGTTTAAAAATGAATATGATAGTGTAATATAGGAATTAAAATACTGTATATTAATAAAACTATAAATAATGAAATGACCGAATTCGCACTTATGAATTTAATATCTTTATTGGCACTATCACTAATGTACATATTACCGATTTTGGCTTTTAATAATGTAAAAAAACTTAAGGGTTGACAAAAATATCCATATTTGCTAGAATACTTTCGTAATAATTGTAACAAATTCGTAATAAAATTAAAAACATTTGTAAATTATAACTACGAGGTAAAGGATAATGAACAATATTTTAAAGAGTAAATATGGAAAGATTATTGCAGCATCAGCTACAGCAGTTGTAGTATCTGCAATGATTGTTGCTGTATGTCTTGCATTTCCTAAGTCAGATGAGAAGAAATCTGATAAGGAGGCAGAGTTGGTAATGGAAACAACAAAACCACAGGAAACAGAAAAAGAGGTAGCAGATCTTGAAGAGGTATCACATGAAGTTGTGATGAAGCAGGAAGAGACAACTACTGTAAAAGAAACTAAACCAGCATACAATGGTCCGTTTGCAGGAAAGTTTGTAGTTAATATTAGTAGTGATTACCTTAATGTAAGAGCTAAAAATAGCACTGACGCAGAAGTAGTTGGTAAGTTATATGTAGGTGCCGGTGGAAAGGTTCTTAAGAGAGGTAAGAATTGGACTAAGATTGAATCAGGTTCAGTTACAGGCTGGGTAAGTACAGAATATCTTGTGTTTGATAAGGCTGCTGAGAAGAAGGCAAATGAGGTTGGTACATTAAATGTAACAGTTATAGCTGATACATTAAGAGTAAGAGAAGAAGCAGGAACAGATTCATCTGTTGCAGGAGTTGTAGGAAAAGGTCAGACATTTGTTGGTAAACGTGTCAACGATGAATGGATTGCTATTACCTTTGAAGGTGAGACAGGATATATCTCAGCTGAATTTGCTACAACAGAGTTAACGATTGGTAAAGCTATTTCTATAGAAGAGGAAATGGAAGCAATTAGACTTGAACAAGAGAGAATCGCTGCTGAAAAGGCAGAGGAAGAGAGATTAGAAAAGGAGCGCCAGCAGGCTATGGAACAGGCTGTTGCTAATAGTTCAATAGTTGAGACTGTTCAGGGTGCTAAATATAATATAACAGAAGAAGAAGCATATATGATAGCTTGTGTTATTACAGCAGAAGCTGGATATGAGTGTTATGAAGGACAGCTTGCTGTTGCTAATATTATTCTTAACAGATATGCAAGTGGAAGATATGGAAGTGTTAAGGATGTATTATATGCACCGGGTCAGTTCACAGTTGTTAATACAAGCAGATATGCAAATGCTGTGGCTAATGGTCCTTTTGAATCGTCAATTAAAGCTACACAGGAAGCTATAGCAGGTAAGAATAACGTACCAGGCTTCACAAGCTTTGCAGCTTTATGGGGAGCTAATTACAGCTTATATACAGAGTATACTATAATTGGTAATCAGGTTTATTATAGATAAATAAAATATGATAAGTTTCAAAAGCGCCGGTATTTGCACGATACAGGCGCTTAATTTATTATATAGTGCACGAATACATTAAAGTGTTTGCAAATATTATTTTTATAGAGTATTATATATAAGTACATAATAATGACGCAGAAAGGAGTGAGAAGTATGAATATGATATCAGCTTTTATTTGGCTGGCAGCTTTCATTTTCTTCCTAGTTGTTGAAGTTGCTACTGTTACTTTAGTATCTGTATGGTTTGCAGGAGGAGCATTGGTTGCGTTTATTGTGAATCTTGCAGGATGTGATAATATTTTTATACAGATAGCAGTATTTGTAGGTGTATCGTTGGTATTGTTAGCAATTACCAGACCATTGGCATCAAGGTTTATTAATAAGAATATTGTAAAGACTAACGCAGATGAGATTATCGGTAAAAGCATCAAGATACTTGAAAAGGTTGATAACATAAATGGTACAGGGTTAGCTAAGTATAATGGGCTTGAATGGACTGTTAGAGCTAGCGATGACAATGTTATCATTGAAGAGGGGGAGATGGTCAGGGTAATTGAAGTAAGCGGTGTTAAATTAATCGTTGAAAAATAATTTATAACATATATTATTAGGAGGTTGAATAATCATGAATATTTTATTAAGTAGTTCTGCAAATGGCAGTAATGGTTTTGCAAACTTTGGACCGTTTTTAGCAATCGCACTTATAGTAATAATTCTTATTATAATTGCTTCGTGCTTTAAAATTGTTCCACAGGCAACAGCATATGTAGTAGAAAGATTTGGTGCTTATCAGGCAACATGGTCAGTAGGTTTCCACTTTAAGATTCCTATTCTTGATACAATTGCAAAGAGAGTTACACTTAAGGAACAGGTTGTAGATTTTGCACCACAGCCGGTTATCACAAAAGATAACGTAACAATGAGAATTGATACAGTAGTTTTCTATCAGATTACAGATCCTAAGTTATTTGCTTATGGTGTTGAAAATCCAATTATGGCTATTGAAAATCTTACAGCAACAACACTTAGAAATATCATTGGTGATCTTGAATTAGATGAAACACTTACATCAAGAGAGACAATTAATACTAAGATGAGAGCATCTCTTGATATAGCAACAGACCCTTGGGGAATCAAGGTAAACAGAGTTGAGCTTAAGAACATCATTCCACCGGCAGCTATTCAGGATGCGATGGAAAAACAGATGAAAGCTGAACGTGAAAGAAGAGAAGCAATTCTTATCGCAGAAGGTGAGAAGAAGTCAACAATTCTTGTTGCAGAAGGTAAGAAGGAATCAGCAATTCTTGAGGCAGAGGCTGAGAAAGCGGCAGCAATTCTTAGGGCAGAAGCTAAGAAAGAAGCTACAATTAAGGAAGCAGAAGGTCAGGCAGAAGCAATTCTTGCAGTACAGAGAGCTAATGCAGAAGGTTTGATTGCACTTAAGGAAGCAGCTCCGGATAGCAATGTATTACAGCTTAAGAGTCTTGAAGCTTTCGCTAAGGCGGCAGATGGTCAGGCTACAAAGATTATAATTCCATCGGATATTCAGGGATTGGCAGGTTCGATTTCGGCAATTGCAGAAACTGTTAAGAAGTAATAAAAAATAATTGAATATTGTATTTAAGGCGGGTTACATTATGACCCGCCCTTAATTGCTATATAGAGATAGAAATAGAACGGAGGACTAAAAATGAACTTAAAAGGACGTCATTTTTTAACATTAAAGGACTATACGCCGGAAGAGATTATTTATATGATTGATTTGGCACAAGAGCTTAAGGAAAAGAAGAAGAAGGGAATACCGGTTGATTATTTAAGAGGAAAAAATGTTGCGCTTATATTTGAAAAGACAAGCACACGTACACGTTGTTCATTTGAGGTTGCAGCACACGACCTTGGAATGGGAACAACCTATCTTGACCCATCAAGCTCACAGATTGGTAAAAAGGAAAGCATAGCAGATACAGCAAGAGTTTTAGGAAGAATGTATGATGGTATTGAATATCGTGGCTATGGTCAGGAAATAGTTGAAGAGCTTGCTAAATATGCAGGTGTACCTGTTTGGAATGGTCTTACTAATGAATATCATCCAACTCAGATGCTTGCGGATATGCTTACAATTCGTGAACATCTTGGAGAGTTCAAAGGTTTGAAATTTGTATATATGGGTGATGCAAGATATAATATGGGTAATTCACTTATGATAGTATGTGCAAAGCTTGGTTTGCATTTTGTTGCTTGTGCACCAAAGGAATATTTTCCGGAAGCAAAGCTTGTTGCATTGTGTGAGGAATATGCTAAGGAATCAGGCGGTTCTGTAACACTTACAGAAAATGTTGAAGAAGGAACAAAAGAAGCAGATATAATTTATACTGACGTATGGGTTTCAATGGGCGAGCCAATGGAAGTGTGGGAAGAAAGAATTCGTGTCCTTTCGCCTTACCAGGTAAATTCGCAGGTTATGTCAAATGCAAAGTCTTCAGCAATTTTCATGCATTGTCTGCCAGCTTTTCATGACCATAAGACAGTTATTGGTAAAGAAATGGGAGAAAAATTTGGACGTTCTGAAATGGAAGTTACAGATGAAGTATTTGAATCAGAGCAATCAGTAGTATTTGATGAAGCAGAAAACCGTATGCACACAATTAAAGCTATAATGCTTGCAACACTTGGCGAGCCGGAATCAAAATAATTGTTTAAGGATTGGAGACTATATGGAAAGAATAGTTAGAGGTCGTAGATCATACAAAAAATCAGGTTCGATTACAAAGATAATAAATTTGATTTTGTCAATTGCAATAATTATTTGTGGTGTAATGAATATTGTTAATCCAAAAGGAAATGCAGAGTTATTTCCAATAATATGTATTATGGGGGCTGTTTTAAATGGTTCTATGTGCGTAAAGTATTATATGAGAAAGGATTTTGCAAGGGCAATAGCACTTACAATAGCGGCAATTTTTTTGGCGGTTTTAGGAGTTATAACATTTATAGCACTGCTACTGTAATATGCCGGAAGGAGAGGAAAAATGTACGAGGATAAGGTTGTATTGTGCGGTTCAAACGCATATGAACAAAAATATTATTTGAATCCTGATTTTGAGAAGCTTCCTGAAAGTATAAAGGATGAGCTTAAGATAATGTGTGTATTATTTACTGAAGATATTGGCGGAGTACTCACACTTGAATATGACGAAAAAGGAAATCTTATGTTAAATGTTATGTGTGATGAAGGCGACCTTTTATTTGATGAGATTGGATGCGGTCTGAAAATCAGACAAATTCAAAGAGAAAAAGTAGAACTTCTTGAGGCGCTGGAAATGTATTATAAGGTGTTTTTCTTAGGAGAAGAATTTGATATGGAGGGTAAATAATGCTTTTAGCAGTTGATGTAGGAAATACAAATATAACATTTGGAGTATTTAACAAAGAAAATTTGGAAGCTACATTTCGTATGACGACAAAACTTCCAAGAACGTCTGATGAATATGGAATAACTATAAGAGATTTGCTTGGAGCAAAGGGTATTGATTGGAAAATTATTGAAGATGTTATAATTTCTTCAGTAGTTCCTAATATTATGCATTCGTTTCAAAATTCATTTATAAAATATTTTGATAAGAAGCCTATGATTGTTGGACCGGGAGTTAAGACTGGAATCAAACTTCCTATTCCTAATCCAAATGAGGTTGGTTCGGATAGAATAGTTGATGCCGTTGGTGCATATTATATGTATGGTGGACCGGTTATTGTTATTGATTATGGAACAGCTACCACCTATGACTATATTTCATCAGATGCTTCGTTGCTTGCAGCAGTGACATCTCCCGGAATAAGAATATCGGCGAAGGCTTTGTGGGAGGATGCAGCGAAGCTTCCGGAAATAGAAATAAAGAAGCCGGAATCGATTATGGCTAAAGAAACTATTTCAAGTATGCAGGCTGGACTTGTATATGGCTACATTGGTCAGACAGAATACATTATTGATAAGATTAAGGAAGAGTGTGGCGAGGACAACGTTAAGGTTGTAGCTACAGGTGGTCTTGGAAAGCTTATAGCAGATGAGACTGATAAAATTGATATATATGATATGGATTTAACTCTTCATGGACTGAGAATTATATATGAAAAGACAAAAGGTTTGAACAAATGAAAATAGGAAATGTTGTTATTGATAATAATATTGCGCTCGGGCCTATGGCTGGTGTTACAGATTTGCCGTTTAGAATATTGTGTAAGGAGCAGGGCTGTGGTCTGCTCTATACGGAAATGGTAAGTGCAAAAGCGATATTATATAATAATAAAAATACAGAAGAATTATTAAGAACTCTACCGGAAGAATCGCCTGTTGCTGTTCAGCTATTTGGAAATGACCCGGATATAATGACGGAGATAGCATTAAGGCTGGAGGAAAAACCATTTGATATAATTGATATCAATATGGGGTGTCCTGTTCCCAAGATAGTAAATAACAGAGAGGGAAGTGCTCTTATGTTAGAACCTCAGACAGTAGAGAAAATTCTGTCAAAAATGTCTAAAGCATTACATAAGCCTTTAACGATTAAAATTCGTAAGGGATTTGATGATGCTAATATAAATGCTGTAGAAATAGCAAAGATAGCTGAGGCTTGCGGAGTTGCTGCTATCGCAGTTCACGGTAGAACAAGACAGCAATATTATTCAGGTGTTGCAGATTGGGATATAATTAGGCAGGTTAAGGAAAATGTTAAGATTCCTGTTATTGGAAATGGTGACATTACAGATGGTTATACTGCAAAGAAAATGCTTGATGAAACTGGTTGCGATGGAATAATGATAGGAAGAGCTGCACGTGGGAACCCTTGGATTTTCAATCAGGTTAGTAAATATATTATTAATGGCGAAATAGTGGACAGACCGGCTATTGAGGAATTGAAGAAAATGATTTTGAGGCATAGCAGGATGCTACTTGAAATGAAGGGTGATTACACAGGCATAAGAGAAATGCGTAAGCACGTTTCGTGGTACACAGCAGGTTATCCTCATTCGGCAGAAATCCGAAGGAAGGTAAATATGGTTGAAAGCTACGAGGAACTTGAGGAAGTTTTAGGGCTTTTGTATTGACATTATGGGATTATTACTATATAATTCTAGTTTAGCAAAATTGAAAAATGTAATTGGTTGTATAACCATAGAAAGTGGAGGACGTTATGGCAGATAAGAAGAACATACTTACTTATGAGGGTTTGAAGAAATTAGAAGATGAATTACAGGATTTAAAGGTAAATAGGAGAACAGAGGTTGCTGAGAAGATTAAAGAGGCAAGAGAACAGGGTGATTTATCTGAAAATGCTGAGTATGATGCAGCTAAGGATGAGCAGAGAGATATTGAAGCAAGAATTGAAGAAATTGAAAAGATTCTTAAGAATGCAGAAGTTGTTGATGAAGATGAAATTGACCTTGAAAAAATTAGCGTAGGTTGTAAGGTTAAGGTTTTGGATTTGGATTATAATGATGAAATAGTATTTAAAATTGTAGGTTCTACAGAGGCTGACAGTTTGTCAAATAAAATTTCAAATGAGTCACCGGTTGGTAAGGCTCTTATTGGAAAGAAGAAAAATGATGAAGTTAAGGTAGAGACTTTAATGGGATTTTCAAGCTATAAAATATTAGATATACAGAGAGCTAACTAGTGGAAGGAGAGAGTACATTGGCTAATCAGCAGAACAATGAAACACAGCAGGATATTAATCAGTTATTAAAGGTTAGAAGAGAGAAGCTTGCTGATTTACAGGCGAATGGTAAGAATCCATTTGAGATAACAAAGTATGATGTTTCTCATCACAGCCAGGAAGTTAAGGATAATTTTGAAGAGCTTAATGGAAAGGTTGTAACTATAGCAGGTAGAATGATGTCTAAGCGTGTTATGGGTAAGGCGTCATTTTGTAATGTTCAGGATTTAAAGGGAAATATTCAGTCATATGTAGCCAGAGATAGTGTTGGTGAAGAAGCATATAAGGATTTTAAGAAGTTTGATATCGGCGACATTATTGGTATTGAAGGCGAAGTATTTGAGACTAAGACAGGCGAAAAGTCTATCCATGCTACTAATATTACATTATTATCGAAGAGTCTTCAGATTCTTCCGGAGAAATATCATGGTCTTACTAACACTGATATGAGATACCGTCAGCGTTACGTTGACCTTATTATGAATAATGAAGTTAAGGATACATTTATAAAGCGTTCACAGATTATAAAGGAAATTCGTAAATACCTTGATTCACAGGGATTTATGGAGGTTGAGACACCTATGCTTGTATCTAATGCAGGTGGTGCGGCAGCAAGACCATTTGAGACACATTTTAATGCCCTTGACGAGGATTTAAAGCTTCGTATTTCTCTTGAATTATATCTCAAGAGGCTTATTGTAGGTGGCATGGAAAAGGTATATGAAATTGGACGAGTATTCCGTAACGAAGGTCTTGATACAAGACACAATCCGGAATTTACGCTTATGGAATTATATCAGGCATTTACAGATTATCATGGTATGATGGATTTGACTGAAAATATGTTTAGACATGTTGCGCAGGAAGTGCTTGGAACTACTAAGATTACATACAGCGGAATTGAAATGGATCTTGGTAAGCCATTTGAAAGAATTACTATGATTGACGCAGTTAAGAAATATGCAGGCGTTGATTTTAACGAAATTAATACACTTGAGGAAGCTAGAGCTATCGCAAAAGAAAAGAATGTAGAATTTGAAGACAGACACAAGAAGGGAGATATTCTTAACCTCTTCTTCGAAGAGTTTGTTGAGGAGCATTTAATCCAGCCTACATTTGTTATGGATCATCCGATAGAGATTTCTCCACTTACAAAGAAGAAACCAGAGAATCCGGATTATGTTGAAAGATTTGAGTTGTTTATGAATGGCTGGGAAATGTGTAATGCTTATTCTGAGCTTAATGACCCAATCGACCAGAGAGAAAGATTCAAGGCTCAGGAAGAGCAGCTTGCTCAGGGTGATGATGAAGCTAACACAACAGATGAAGATTTCTTAAATGCCCTTGAGATTGGTATGCCTCCAACAGGTGGTATCGGATACGGTATTGATAGATTAGTTATGTTGTTAACTGACTCGCCAGCGATTAGGGATGTATTGTTGTTCCCCACGATGAAGTCATTAGACAAATAAAGCCAGTATTTTCAAGGGTTTGAAGGGCATATTATCATGTTACTGCAACAAAGGTGCAACAAATTTTAAACGAATAATACGGAATAATACTTCCATATACGTTTATTGTTGTGCTGA
>JAFQLS010000048.1 GCA_017396555.1 Lachnospiraceae bacterium
GCTGTACAACAAGTACAGGAATATGGATTACAGTGCTGAAAATGCTTTAATGCTAGCGAACCATGAAATTATCCATGGAACAGCAAGTACCGAAGCCTATGCGAAGAATGTACCAAAGACTGGAACAGACAGAACCCAGACATCACCACGAGACAACTACAGCACAGACTGGAGAAGCCAGAACAGGGCAAATCAGCAGCGTGGCAGTGATACAAGAATGTTAGACCGATATACTGATTCTGATGGTTATCAGTATGATAATGCTAGTGATTATTTATATGGAAATATACGAACTGTACATGGAGATCCTTTGATGTATTCGAGAAATAATAGAAATGGTGGAACAATTGTTTTGTCTACTGATCCAATTAATTTGAATTCATTTAGGAATACATTAGATTATTACAATCAGAGTGGAAGAAGAGTTACTATTTTATCAGGTTCACATGGAACACCTGATGGACAATCAGCTCTTGGTTCAAAACGATTCTGGAATAGAAGTGGGAATAATTCGGATTTGGCGGATAGAAATTTTTACCGTGAAGATGTTCGGACAGCACGTAATTACAATAATGTGAAAGTATATGACATAAGTAGATTATCTCAACAAAAATTTAGAAACATATTGAATAGTAGAGATGTAATTATTTGCGCATGGTGTTTTAGTGAGCGTTCAAATGATGTTATAGAAGCTATTAGATGATGGGAGGAAGTATGCACGTAATCAAGATAAGTGAAAATAATGTTCAATTGGTTATGCAAAGTGTTCAATTTTCAGAAGAGAAAGATTATGAATTTTTGAATGATTTATGGGAATATGTATTATTTTCTAAGAATGTTACAAGAACATTACCAATGTGCAAAATATGTAGTGGAAAAGGAACATTTGAGTATGAAGGCTTGGGAGGGATTAAGAAAGTTGGAAATGGGGAGATGTATATACCTATAACTGAAAAAGAAGTATATGTAGTTCCAGATATATTATTCCATTATTTTTATTCACATAATGCTATACCGACTTCAACATTTAGAAATGCTGTATTACATGGTCATAAGCCAGATACAAATCAATATAGAAAGATTGTAAGAGAAGTTTATGATTCAAATGGTAAATATGGTATTTTGTGGAAGAGTATAAGATGCTCTTATTGTGGTGAAATATTCGAAGGATCAATATCATTTAGAATTAGTAAGCATAAAGGCAATGTTCGGATGTTTCGTGAAAATTTTTTTAGCAAGATATTATATGGACAGAGATATGTTGGCGTCTGTTTGAAGTGTTTACATTATTCGAGAGTGTAGAGGTATATAAAGAATGAAATACATCTATGAAGGTAAATTATAGACGCTGAGGCAAAGTTTACCCTCTAGGTGTATTCAGGGACAACAAAAAGTAAACTTTAATATTGAGTTCAAATGCTGATTATGACGTACTCCTTCCAAACGAATTTTCGATGCGAAAGGAGTATTGTTTTCAAATACTGTAAGCGACAATTCAAGTGCGCCAAAAAAACTAACAATGTGGAATGCGGAGAAAATGTGATATAGGTATCGCAGACTGGGACAGACAGGGCAACCTGTTATCTGACGGAAGCCTGTCCTATGTCTATGACGGTTTCTGCCGTGTTTCGGAAGTGGAAACAGCAGAAGGCGGCACCCAGAAGAACCGCTATGATGCAGAGGGGCTCCGCCATGAGATGGAA
>JAFQLS010000049.1 GCA_017396555.1 Lachnospiraceae bacterium
TAAAAATTTCAAAATAATATAGCTGCCAGCTCTGCCCCTTTACCGTAAACTGTAATGTTGCTATTCCCATAGACCTCAATGAAAAAATACTGCCAACCTCCCATCCTAAAAGTCGTTGTACCAATATATCTTCTACATACAACAATGCAACCGGTAAAATATAAACCAGCATACGGTTCCTTACAAACAAAGAACAAGTAAGCCCAATCACTGCCAAAGCTCCTGCCAAACTTCCAATCTGTAGTCCGGCACAAAGTATATACAACATATCATGTCCCTGTACTGCCAACTGATAATAATGCCCACTACTCATATTATCAATAGCTGACTGGCTAGTTAAACCGTATTTTAAGCAAATAAAAAATGCAGCCAGAAAAAATCCCATCAACATAGTAAAAACAGAAATTAAAAATACTACTATCAGCCTGGCACAAGCATAAGAAAATGAATTTCCCCGTAATGTCATCTGCATATCATACCGAAACTCTCTGTCCTCACAAAAAGCTGTAGCATAAGGATAACTTGCAAACAGGAATGCAACCATGCTTAATGCTGATATACTTGTAATTTCCGATACCCATCCAATCATTGCATCCGGTATATAATTATTATATAAAAATACAATACAAACCCCAAAAACTCCAACAAGAAGTTTGGAATTGCCAAAGACCCTCTGCAAATCTATCCATATATAATCCTTTAATTTCGCCTGCATAATTCACTCCCATTAATTTTCCATGATTTCGCCTGTGAGTGCATTGACCCTTAATTCATAGTTACTTGGCAACTCTCCCTCCGGCATGACATTTACCTGAAATGCCCATGTCGGAATGATAACACTTCCGCTCTTTGCACTAGGTGTTTCATAATCACAAATCAATTGAGCAGTTGTTATTTCATAATTTGCATCATCTAATATATAATCAAAATGCATTACAACCTTATCTGCAATGGTATCAAAATCCATAAATTCTTCCTGTATGGAACCCATGGTATAGGTACTGAGATTTTTAACACTCAAATATTGGATTCCTTCTGCATCATAAATAATCTGTATCTGCGCATTTCCGTCTTCTGCTCTACCTTTCCAAAAATCTCCATTATGATAATCTTCTATATCGCAATATGTCTGGTGGATATAAAACAAATATGCATTATCTGCTTCTGACCAATCTGTTTTATATCGTTCCTCTAATTTATTCCCATCTATATCATAATGTCTTTCCTGTTCTTTGAGAGTCTCATAATCCAAATAATAGGTATCTACTCTATAATTTTCTCCCAACCTGATTCCAAGTTCTTCTAGAGAATCGATTGTTTTCTCAAATACCTCGTCAGCACTGCCGAAGGAAAAATCTTTTTTTTCTGCGTATTCAGAAAGATTATATTCTTGTATTTTTTTAGAACTACTAATACTAGAAAACAACTCATATGCTTCATGTGTCTGGTAGGAAAAAGTAGTATTTCCCCAGGTACACATTTCCTTGTATACACCTTTTATCTCCTCATTACTAAAAATCAATTTATCTCCCTCTGATATCTGATTTGTACCATCGTCCGGCATAAAAATCCTTCCAATCCCTTTATAATCAAGTTCCATAAGATTAGCTGTGCCATTAATAAAATATGCCTCGCCTGGCTCAATACTGTCAATGTTTAAAGATATATGCTCACCACTTAACTGATAGGATGAAGGAAATGTTGTTTTTTGCACATTCTCTATATCTGTAATCTTTATCCCTTTTTCTTTCGAATTCTGGCATCCAGCCAATATAAATCCTAGACCTAACAGGACAATCATTAATTTTTTCTTCATAATGTTTTTATCCTTTCCAGCAAAAATTTATAATTGTTTAAAGCCAAGCAAATTCAATAGAAATATGTTATAAATCGAATATTCTCTAGTACATCTTTCAATCAAATTCACTTGGCAAATACACCTAGACTAAATAAGTATGTAATACTTATTTGACTATTTCTAAACAGTTATATTCATTACTTTATGGACAATAGTTTCCTACTCCATGTACATTTGAATAACCATAAGGAGCCATTGCATACACATAATATGAAGCTCCTTGTAAAGCAGTTTGAACATCATATGCATGACTCTTCGTTTGATTTAATTCTGAACTCTCAATCGTTAATGTTTTTGATACCTGCTCATCTGCGCTGTTAAAAGACATAAAACTCATGGATGGACCATTTGTTAATGATGTTAATTTAATATAAAAGTTCTGCTCATCATCCGTTTTACTTACCATAACAGAATATGGGTCTTTCGATGTTACACCAGAAACATTGGATG
The DNA here is from genome assembly GCA_017396555.1 of Lachnospiraceae bacterium. GTDB lineage: Bacteria > Bacillota > Clostridia > Lachnospirales > Lachnospiraceae > RGIG1934. Next base: position 2,309 of record JAFQLS010000049.1, read on the forward strand.
CTGTCACATTTAATGATACTGTTGCTGCATTAGCTACAGAAACAAATCCTCCAATACTTCCCAAAAGAACAATTCCACACACTAAACTACGTAATAATTTTCTTTTCTTCATACTAATCATTCCTTTCGCTATTTTTCATAATAATATTTTTACTAAATACAATACTTCCATAACACATTATATATTGCTTTTTCTTCCATCCTCCTCTCAAAAATTCCTTTCACCAATCACTATTATTACAAATTCAAATTAAGCCTCCCACCCTGCTTTAACATTTGTATTATTATTAACACTACCGTAAATACCACCTTAGATAGAATCAAACATAATACTATCCATCATTCGTTGTACACAAGTGGTGAAATAACCAAGTAAACACAAAATAACAAACTACATTTTCTTTCCAATTACCTTAATTAATGTTGACGCAACGGTTATTACCTCAGAATAGAAAATAATATTTAATCCTGTACTATAATTCAAAAAAAAGAATAATACTGCTACCATCCCGGCAAACATCAACACCCTGTTTCTCTGCTTAGAAAAATATGTATCTATTTCATCTTTTTTCACCATCACAAAACTGCAAGTAGATAATACATACATCCCTACGAAAGTTATCATCACCATCACTAACATTACAATATCCGGAACAATCA
>JAFQLS010000050.1 GCA_017396555.1 Lachnospiraceae bacterium
AAATGGAACTTATGAATTTTTAGACGAAAGCGAAACAGAGGATATTTATAAAGACAGCGGTAATTATACTGTGGAAGATAATGTTGTGACAATGATAAATTATGATGGAAGTGTAGATGGAAAATATAGAATAAAATACACGGACTATGGTATAAAATTTATGTATGCTGATAGAGCTGGAAAATCCCGTTAGTTATACGAAAATAGACAGCAGGTGCTAGAGTCTAGTGAGGACTATTATAGTACACCTACATATTATAGAACTATAGCTAATGAGGAAGGCTATGTTTTTAAAGAGGATGGAACAATAATAAATGAAGTAAAAAAATATGTCAAAAAAGACTCCTATGCTCATAAATATTTTATTGAACATGGTGCAACAGATAATCTAATAGTTGAAGAATAACGAACAAAAAAGGGGCTGAGCTCATTTTGAGCACAGCCTCTATATTTCTACTTCTTATTCTTTTTATAAAGTGCTTCATGTAATTGATTCCAAAGCTCTCCGTATCCCTTAGAGGAAGGAGATACAGGTCTACTAATTGGATTCTTTTCATCTATAAGAATTTCGCCCCCCTGGCTTAAAACCATAATTCTTGTTCCTAGAACAATAGCTTCCTGAATGTTATGTGTGATGAAAATAATAGTGCAATTTTCTTCTTCTGAAATAGTAAGAAGTTCATCCTGAAGCTTGTTACGTGTCATCGCATCAAGTGCGGCAAATGGTTCGTCCATAAGGATTATTTCCGGTTTAAGTGCAAGCGCCTTAGCAATTGCGACTCTCTGCTTCATACCACCGGATAACTGGTATGGGTAATAGTGACCATAGCCTTTAAGCTTAACCTTTTTAAGAGCTTCATCAGATAATCTTTTAAGCTCAGCCTTATCCTTGATTCCTTGCTTTTTAAGAGGATACTGGATATTTTTTTCAACTGTTTTCCAAGGAAATAATTGATTGAAATCCTGAAAAACCATTATTCTGTCAGTACCGGGAGTGGCGCATTTTTTACCATTTACCAGAATCTCGCCTTCATATTTTTCAAATCCGGCAATACATCTAAGAAGAGTAGTCTTACCACAACCTGAAGCACCAAGAATACATAAAAACTCATTCTTTTCTACATCAAGATTCATTTTTTCGATAACTAATTTTTCCTCGGAGGTATTGTTATATACCATTCTTAAATCTTTTACTTCTAATATTTTTTCCATCATTTTGACATACCCCACTTTTTAACTGTACAATTTTCTATAGGAGTTAATATTCCATATTGAACCACAAGACCTATGATAATAATTACAATAAGTGTGGCATACATTTCTGCATTGTTCATATTAGTTCTCATTTGGTTTATATACATACCAATACCAGGACATGTAGCTATACCAAATATCATCTCAGCACTAAGAAGACCTCTCCATGCACGTGCCCAGCCTACTTTAAGTCCGGAAATAATATATGACATTGCAGCAGGAAGATATACACCTGTAAGAAGCGATAATCCTTTTAAACCTATATTAGTTCCTGCCTCAACATATATTTTTGGGACTGCCATAAAACCATCAAGAACGTTTCTGGACATTGGCCATATTACTGCGTGTACTACGAGAAGTATTATAACCTCTTCCTTGATACCAAACATAATAATAATTACAGGAAGAAGGGCAACACCCGGTAGCAAGTCAAATATTGAAACCACAAGATTAAATATGTGGTAAAAGCCTCTGCTTATCATTGAAAGACCAGATAAAATAAATGAAGCAAATACTCCAATTGCAAGACCTGTTACCAATAATCTAAGTGAATTGCTTATGTATACCCAGAAGGATATGCCGGCATATCCTTCTGTAAAGTTACTAATAAATGCTTTTCCGATTGAACCAAGTGTTGGGAAAATTACTTCTGAATTTTCACCAAATAAATTCTGACGTGCAGCGACTTCCCAAATAACTAAGGCGACTATAATAAATACAACCCTTACTATTATTGAATAAACGAAATCATTACTCTTTTTCATAAGTTAATCTCCTTCAACATTATCAAAGACAAAGTCATTATAGGATTCTGGTAATTCTTCAATAAAATCATTTTCCTTCATAAATGTTGCTAAGTCATATACGCCACTTGTTTTTGTTGTATATTTTCCAAGCTGAAGATATTTTAATTCGTCCTCTTGCGAATTTCCGTTATATTCGTGGGTGATTTTAGCAGCATCTTCTGTGTTATTGTTAAGGTAATCAATAGCATCACTTATACCTGTTGACAAAGCATCGTAGGCATCTTTGCTGTTATTGTAAAGCTTTTCAGATGCAACACCAACGATGAAAGAGTTATCTTTTGTCCAAGCTTCATTTACTTCCATAAGCTCTGTCAGATTTTCATTTTCTCTTTCCATATAAATGTATGGACTTGAGGTTACATGACATGCAATACTTCCTGATTCAAGAGATGCCATGCCATCAGGGTGTTTCATAACAACAAGGTTGCTATCAAGTGAATGAGCGTCATATCCATTATCGTGTAATGCCTTGGCAAGAATAATATGCTGAATTGAGCCAACATTAACAACGGCAATCTGGTGCTTGCTATCAATAAGATCATCAAAGGATTTGATAGATTCATCATTTGTTGTTAAGCAGTGTTCCTGACCTGAAAGATTAGTAAAAATCTTATAGCCAACTTTTTTTGTAACACCAGTAATTGCTGGAGCGATTCCCATAAATCCAACGTCAAGACTACCTGATGTAATACCTACATTGATGTCTGAGCCAGAGTTCATCTGATGCCAGTTAACTTTAATCTCTTTACCGGTCTTTTCTTTATAAGCTTTTTCAATAAGTCCCTGTTCCTTTGCAATAATCAAAGGTGCATAAGCAAGACCATACTGATAAGCAATATCAATTGTTTCTGTGTTATCTTTAGTACCGCCGCCCTGTCCGCAAGCTGTAATTGCAAGAGAGCAAGCCATTAGCATAGCTAAAAGTTTCTTTTTCATTATTTTTCCTCTTTTCATAGTTAATATATATTAAGCTTAATTAGCTTAATGACTTAAGAATTTCTATCAGGTTCTGACAGGCTCTGGATACATATCTATCCTTATCGTATGATACATATATTTTTCTTCCTGACACCACATCAGGAAGAGAATATACGCAGATGTCATTTAGGATTCTGCTGTTTTTAAGAACCTCTTCCTGAACAAAACAAATGCCGATTCCCTGTGCACACATAGAAAGTGCAGATGATACCTGATTAACTACTATATGATTATTAAAATTAATATCATTTTTATTTAAGAATTTTCTAAGTTCTATTTGTAATGGCTGATTTTCTTCCAGAAAAATAAACTCCATATTGTTTAAAAGTGAAAAATCAAAGCATTTACTTTCCTTACCCGGAATTACCTGATAATCGGTAAGTTTTGAATTTATTTCCCAACTCATAGGAATACACATATATAGTTTTTCAACACTTTTGATTTCCTCTTTGATAAATGTATCAGGTAAATTACTTTGTGTACTGATAAAACAATCTACCTCTCCAAGTTTAGTTAATTCAATTAATTCCGGAACAGGAACACTCTTGATGTTAATCTTGTACTTAGGATATTCTTTATGTAGCTTGGCTACAGCCGCAGAAATCATTGAATCCACATATACAACAGGAGCACCAATTGTAACCTCACCTGTACCACAATCATAGAATTCGTTTAGTTTTTGTCTGTAATCCTTAATTGCCAGTTGTTGATTTTTTAAAAAATCAAGGTAGATTTTGCCTTCTGCCGTAAGGGTAAATGGAAGTGTACTTTTATCAAATATTTTATATCCCAGCTTTTTCTCGAGATTACTTATAGCCATACTCAGTGCCGGTTGAGATATTCCAAGTTGTTTTGCTGCACGAGATAAATTACCTTCTTTATAGATGCATAAAACATATTTTCCATGTAAATCTATATCCATATAAGCCTCCATTTATACCATATAACTATATACTTATATAGCATTTAAGTATTTCTTTGTCAAGCTATTTCTTTTTATTTCCTAATATTGTATAATAGTAAACAGAAATATTATAGGAGCGTGACACAATATGGATAAAGGAAAGAAGAATAAAAGAAGTGTACTTGTTATGGTATATTCGCTGTGTGCATTAGCAGCATTTACAGCAGAACTCTATTTTATGATTAACTACAAGAAGGAATATGTTATCATTGCAGCAGTAGGCTTAGTATTTCTAATATCAGTAGGATTCTTATTGGATGAAATATTTGATAATATAATTAAAAAACCTGCAGATAATAATGTTAATGATGAACTTCTTAAGATTCAGAAAGCGCAGTATGTTCAAGGTAAGAATCTTCTGGAAGAAATAGAGGCGTTGTCTCAATTAATGGAGGATAATACAAGAGCACTTATTGAAAATGAAAAGAATATTGCAAAAGTTATTATCAAGAAAAATGATGAAAGCAATGACAGGATAAGAGCAGCTGTGGAAGAAATTGATTTTGCCAAGATGCCTGTACCCGAAATTAAAATACCGGACATACAGATACCAGAGATTAAGATGCCTGAAATTAAAATACCAGACATACAGATACCAGAGGTTAAAATACCTGAGATAGCAATACCATCCAGTGATAATTCTTCTGAAATAGAAGCAGCAAAGAATGAAATAATAAATCTTATCGAAAAGCTTAGTGAACAGGTTAAGGGTTCAGCAAAGCTTGAGGATATTGAACAAATACGAGAAATGCTTACAAAAGGTGTTGAAGCCGTTAAGGTAGAGGAAGTTACTGAACTTGTTGAGGAGACTTCGGTGGTCGAGGAAGTTCCTATTGTTGAAGAAATACCGGTGGTCGAAGAGACTCCGATAGTGGAAGAAAATCCGGTATTAGCAGAAGATTTTGATATAAATGCTGAGAATACATTTGAAGATTTATTCAAGGATTTGGCAGATGAAATAGCGATAGAAGTAGCTGATACTGTAGTAGAAGAAACACCAGTGATTGAAGAAATGACAGTAGAAGAAATGCCACTTATTATGGAGGAAATGCCGGTGGTCGAGGAAAAACCGGTGGTCGAAGAAGAACCGGTGATCGAGGAAAAACCGGTGGTCGAAGAAATATCGGTAGTCGAGGAAGAACCGGCAGTTGAGGAAGAACCGGTGGTCGAGGAAGAACCGGTGGTCGAAGAAGAACCGGTGGTCGAAGAAATACCGGTAGTCGAGGAGTCTGTACCAGCAGTTTCGCTTCCTGATATGGGAGATGACCCAAACAAACAGTTAAGTGCTGATGAAATAGCGGCATTATTTGCATCGATTCAATAATATAAGAAATAAATGTGAGGGAATATGAACTATATTGTACTTGATTTGGAATGGAATCAGTGTCCTAGTGGCAAAGAAAATTCTGTTGACAAGTTAAATTTTGAAATAATTGAGATAGGAGCATACAAGCTTGATAGTAGACTGAACGTGGTTGATAAATTTAACGAGCTTGTTAAACCACAGGTATATACAGAAATCCATTCCATAATAGGTGGAATAGTTAAGTATACCATCGATGAGCTTAATGAAAAGGGAGATTATTTTGAATTTGTCATTAAGAGGTTTTTAGATTGGTGTGGAGAAGATTATATTTTTTGTACATGGGGGTGTCAGGACCTTACGGAGTTACAAAAAAATATAAGATTTTATAACCTAAAATATAAGTTCGACTACCCTTTGTGTTATTTGGATTTGCAGAAATTATTTAGTATTAAATATGAGGATGGGAAGTTGCGTCGTTCTCTTGAGTTTGCAGTGGAGTATCTGAAAATTAGTAAAACCATTCCGTTTCATCAGGCAATTGATGATGTGTATTATACCACAGAGATTTTGCGCAGGATGCGACTTGGCGAACTGGAAAAATATTATTCTATTGATTTATACAGAAAGCCTGCATCCAAAAAAGAAGAGATTCATATTGTGTATGACACGTATTATAAATATATTTCAAGGGCTTTTAGCAGTAAGGAAAAAGCAATGTTGGACCGAGAGGTAAAGGCTTCCAGATGTTATTTGTGTGAACGTGAAAATGCTACTAAGAATATGACTAAGATTGCAAACTGGTTCTCGGATGGCTCTAAAACATATTATTTTCTTGGCGAATGTGAAAAGCATGGATTTATTAAGGGAAAGATTAGGATGAAAAAGACTGATGATGACAGAGTATATGCTGTTAAGACCTTAAAGGCAACGGATATGGATGGTGCATCTCAGGTGCTTGAAAAACAACTTGCAATTAGAGAAAAGAGACGAAAAAAGAGACTTGGAATTGGGGAATAGGAGAGGGTTGAATTTTATGGTGTATGTGGTTTGCATACACCTTTTTTAAGATATTTTTACGGTTATTTTTAACTTACAAAATATACAAAATGCTAATAATATATTTTTATAGTAGACAAACAATTCTAAATATATTATAATACTAAAAATAAATTGAATATTTTATTGATATTAAATTTAAAACGTATTATAATACAGATAGGAGGAATTTTATTGTCAGAAAAGGATATAGCAGAAAAGAACTTTATGGCACTACAGGATGTGTTTGCAGATGTTTATAATGGTTTGCTGTTTAATGGAGAAGAGGTTATTAAACCTGATGATTTGGAAGATGTGAGAGTATTTAGCCAATATAAGGCTGATGATAGTAAGTTGCACGAGCAGGAGAGGGATGTTCTTAAGCTGTGGAAGGGGCATGGTATTAATCTTGCCTTTATGGGTATTGAGAACCAGACTAATCCTAATAAGGATATGCCATTTCGAGTTATCGGATATGACGGAGCAACATACCGCTCGCAATTACTTGAAAAGGAAACAAAATCAGTAGATGGGAAAGAAAAGCAGGTATATAAGAAGGAGCGATATCCAGTAGTTACGATTGTGCTATATATGGGCAAGGATAAATGGAATTATCCAAATAATCTTGTGGAGTGCTTTAATCCGGAATTACCAGATGATGATATAACCAGTGTGATGAAGGAATACATATCAGATTATAAGATAAATGTATTTGACATAGGAGATATGTCACTTGAGGAGATAGAAGTATTTAAGAGT
>JAFQLS010000051.1 GCA_017396555.1 Lachnospiraceae bacterium
CAGTAAGGTGATAACAGCACAGAGGTTTAGAGATATTCTTAAGAATTGTGTTGTGAAGTCGGCAAATGGTGTTACATATATGCTTATAGGCATAGAGAATCAGACGGATATCCACTATGCAATGGTTATTAAGAATATGGTGTATGATGCTCTTAACTATGCCACGCAGGCAGAGCAATGTGCAAAGCGACATAGAGAGTATAAGGACTTAGAAGGAGCAGAGTTCTTGTCAGGTTTTGCAAAGACAGATAAGCTTATGCCGGTTATAACAATTACGATATATTGGAATTCCGGTAAGTGGGACGGTTCAAGAAGTCTTCATGAGATGTTAGATGTAAAAGATAAGAATATTCTTGAATATGTATCAGATTATAAGTTGAACTTAGTTGTGCCGGATGATATAGAAGATTTTGATAAGTTCAATACAGAGCTTGGTAAGGTATTTAATTTTATCAGCTATTCAGAAGATAAGGATCAAATACGAAAAAGGTTTTATGAATCTGAAAGTAACGAAGAGAGTATGTTTAGTGCAGATGCAATAACATTACTTAATGAATGTGTTAAGGCTAATTTAAAAACAACGAAGAAAAAAGGAGGAAAGACAGACGTGTGCAAAGGAATAAAGGATTTAGTTGAAGAGGAAAAGAAAAAGAGTAGAATAGAAGGTGAAAGTATAGGCGAAATAAGAGGCGAAATAAGAGGCGAAATAAGAGGCGAAGATTTTATGGCAACACTGGTAGCTAAGCTACTAGAAGATAATCGAATGAGTGAGGTGCAGAAAATATCATCAGATAAAGAACTTAGAGAAGAATTATATAAGGAATATGGTATTAAATAAAATGGGATAATCAAGTCAGAGAATAATATTGTTCTCTGGCTATTTTATTTAATTTATATTGAAAAAAAGGATAAAAGTAGTATACTTAATTACAGGATGATGTTGATTTATTGAACGAGAATAATATTTAAAATATTTAGTTAGAACGGAGGATTATAGTGAGATTTAAAAGAAAATTATTTGGCAAATTAATCTCTCTTATCACAGTTTTGGCTTTTTTGGTTGTGTCTTTGATGGTGAATGAGCCGGAGTCAATTTATGGAGCCAATATTGTTATAAGTGGAAATTGTGGTGCAGAAGGTAATGAAGCAAATGTTACTTATCAGCTTGACAGTGACGGAGTGCTTACTATAAGTGGTAGTGGCGCTATGGCGGATTATGCAGCATCAGGCACAAGTGCACCATGGTATAATGATCGTAGTAGTATTGATACGATTATTATTGAAGAAGGGATAACTAATATTGGTAATTATGCATTTAAAAATTGTAATAATTTAGAAATAATTGAAATTCCTATGGGTGTTACAAGCATAGGTACTTATTCGTTTGATAGTTGTTATGGATTAACGACTATAGAATTGCCATCAGGTGTTACAAGTATTGGGAGTGGTGCATTTTATAACTCTACGGGTTTGATTACTGTGATAATCCCCACGACTGTAAATGTTATAGGACCATCGGCGTTTTTTAATTGTACTAAATTAGCTGATATTGAATTACCACAAGGAATAACATCTATTGAATCACAAACATTTTATCAATGTCGAAGTATAACTTCTATGAATATACCTGAAGGTGTAACAAGTATAGGAGAGTCTGCATTTTATGATTGCAGTGCTTTGGAAAGTGTTGAATTACCGACTGGCTTAACAAGTATAGGAGTATCTGCATTTAATGGATGTAGTAGTCTTAAAAATATTGAGATTCCTAATGGAGTAGCTAGTATAAATAGCAGAGTGTTTAATGGATGTTCTAATCTAACGAATGTTGAAATTCCGGCGAGTGTAACATCATTTGCTACATTTGCATTTGAGAGTTGTCCAAATATAAAAAGCATATTATACGGAGGAGATGAGGTTACTTGGAGTTCTGTTAGTTCAACATATGGATGTGCATCAGTAAATAATGCAACTGTTCATTATGGAAATAATGGTGGAACTGCTACACATACATGGAAAATATACGAAGAGGATAATAATCCAACTTGTGTATCAAATGCTACTAAGACAGCGCATTGTTTGTATTGTGATGATACAGACGTTGTGGATATAGATGGAACGATGACACCGGATATACATACCTTCATAACATATACCTCAGATGATAATGCAACCTGTGTAGCGGATGGAACCAAGACATCAAAATGCGAATATTGCGAAGAGACAGATACGGTGGCAGACGTAGGTTCATTGGATGTGAATAAACATACATTTACAACCTATACCTCAGATAATAATGCAACCTGTGTATCAGACGGAACCAAGACG
>JAFQLS010000052.1 GCA_017396555.1 Lachnospiraceae bacterium
CAGTAAGGTGATAACAGCACAGAGGTTTAGAGATATTCTTAAGAATTGTGTTGTGAAGTCGGCAAATGGTGTTACATATATGCTTATAGGCATAGAGAATCAGACGGATATCCACTATGCAATGGTTATTAAGAATATGGTATACGATGCTCTTAACTATGCCACACAAGCAGACCAATGTGCAAAGCAGCATAGAAATGATAAAGATTTGGAAGGAGCAGAGTTTTTATCTGGATTTGCTAAGACGGATAAGCTTATGCCGGTTATAACGATTACGATATATTGGAATTCAGGTAAGTGGGATGGTTCGAGAAGTCTTCATGAGATGCTAGACGTGAAAGATAAGAATATTCTTGAATTTGTGCCTAACTATTGGATAAATCTTATTGTGCCGAATGATATAGAAGATTTTGATAAGTTCAATACAGAACTTGGTAAGGTGTTTGATTTTATTAGCTATTCGGAAGATAAGGATGAAATACGAAGAAGGTTTTATGAATCTGAAAGTAATGAAGAAGGTATGTTTAGTGCAGATGCAATAACATTACTTAATGAATGTGTTAAAGCTAATTTGAAAACAACGAAGAAAAAAGGAGGAAAGACAGACGTGTGCAAAGGAATAAAGGATTTGGTTGAAGAGGAAAAGGATAAGAGTAGGATAGAGGGAGAAGAAATGTTAAGTTCATTAATGAATAAATTAGTAGAAGATAATCGTATAAGTGAATTAAAGAAAATATCATCAGACAAAGAACTTAGAGAAAAGCTATATAAGGAATATGGAATAAAATAGTATATAATACAAGAGATAGGAGAATTATATGAAAAACAAGGTTATTTTTGTATTGGTATTTATAGGTTTGATTTGTGCATTGAAATTTTTATCTCAAAGTAAAATTGATAACAAGGCTGTAGAAGAACATTTAAATTCAACATATGAAGATTATAAAGAAGATATGCAGGGATACACTGTGACATATGGAACAATTCTTAAAGAATATGATGCTGATGACGGTATTGAAATAAGTTTTTACGGAGCGAGAGAATGGATTGTTGAAGTTGAGTTACAGGATGGTACAGTAGTTGAGGCATCGGTTCTTAGAGATGAAGGTGAGAAAGTCGGAGATGTTATTGATATAGCATATAAAAATGCAGATATTCAATATCTAAAGAAGTATATAAACGCAACTAGATTAAATTATATAGAATGTTTTGCAGTAATTAAAACTATTAATATTCTTGAAAGTGTAGTTAAGGTAGCTATGTTTGGAATGGTAGGTTTTGCTATATTTATGTTTGCTAGGAAACTAAAAAAGTAATGCCAAAACCCACTAGACAAATTTGCCGAAGAAGTCTATAATCTAGGATATATGTAAAAGTTAGAGGAGATGAAGATATGGAATTAGTATCTGTAAGAGAATTATATCGTGAAAAAGATAAATACATTGGTACAGATGTAACAATAGGAGGCTGGGTTAGAAGTCTTCGTGACTCAAAGACATTTGGTTTTATTGTGGTAAATGATGGAACATTTTTTGAACCACTTCAGGTTGTATATAGTGATAAGCTTGATAATTTTGCTGCTATTTCAAAGTTAAACGTAGGAGCAGCTATTATTGTAAAGGGTAAGCTTGTGGCAACTCCACAGGCAAAGCAGCCATTTGAAATTCAGGCAGAGGAAGTAGTTGTTGAAGGTGAGTCTACACCGGATTATCCACTTCAGAAGAAGCGTCACAGCTTTGAATATTTGAGAACTATTTCACATTTAAGACCTAGAACAAATACATTCCAGGCAGTATTCAGAGTACGTTCTCTTATTGCATATGCTATACACAAGTTCTTCCAGGAGAGAGACTTTGTATATGTTCATACACCACTTATTACAGGAAGTGACTGTGAAGGTGCAGGAGAAATGTTCAGAGTTACAACTCTTGATATGGAGAACATTCCTAAGAATGAAGATGGAACTGTGGATTATAGCCAGGACTTCTTTAATAAAGAGACTAGTTTAACAGTATCAGGCCAGTTAAATGGTGAGACTTATGCTATGGCATTTAAGAATATCTATACATTTGGACCTACATTCAGAGCAGAGAATTCTAACACAACAAGACATGCAGCTGAGTTCTGGATGATCGAGCCTGAGATAGCATTTGCAGACCTTAAGGATGATATGATGCTTGCAGAAGCAATGTTAAAATATATCATTAATTATGTACTTGAAAATGCACCGGAAGAAATGGCATTTTTCAACAACTTTGTGGACAAGGGTCTTATCGAGAGATTACAGGGTGTAGTTAACTCTGACTTTGGTCATGTAACATACACAGAAGCAATCGAAATCTTAGAGAAGAATAACGATAATTTTGAATATAAGGTTAGCTGGGGCTGTGATTTACAGACAGAGCATGAAAGATATCTTACAGAGGAGGTATTTAAGCGTCCTGTATTCGTTACTGATTATCCAAAGGATATCAAGGCGTTCTATATGAAGATGAACGAGGATAACAAGACTGTTGCAGCTATGGACTGTCTCGTACCTGGTATCGGTGAAATCATCGGCGGTAGCCAGAGAGAGGATGATTATGACAAGCTTGTTAACAGAATGGGCGAGTTAGGACTTAAGGCAGAGGATTATGACTTCTACCTTGATTTAAGAAAATATGGTACTGCAAGACATGCAGGATTTGGTCTTGGATTTGAAAGATGTGTAATGTATCTTACAGGTATGTCTAACATCAGAGATGTAATACCATTCCCAAGAACAGTTAATAATTGCGAACTTTAAAATTCGAATATGGCAACCGGTCTTAGACTTGGTTGCCATTATTTAATAGAAAATAGGAGTACTATGAAGAAAATAATTAAAAAAATATTTTTATATTTCTTTCTCATAATATTGCTAGCAACACTTGTGGCTGTGATATGGCTTGGAAGTATTTTGTTCAAATATCAGGATGAAGCATCAAGACGAGTGTCAGATAGCGGCGAAGAGGCTTTTAAGGCGAGTCAGACAAGTCTAATATATGATTGTGAAGGTGAGCTTATTACAAGTCTTGTCGGAGAAAAGGATGTTTATTATTTAGAATTTGAAGAGATTCCTTATATGGTAAAGAGAGCTTTAATTACTACTGAGGATAGAAAGTTTTACGAGCATACAGGACTTGACTATTTTGCCATTGCAAGAGCAATGCTTGAGCTTGTTAAGAATGACGGTGTGATAACTCAGGGTGGAAGTACCATTACACAGCAGTTATCAAGAAATATCTATCTTAGTCATGAGGTTTCTTATGAGAGAAAACTAAAAGAAATGCTTATAGCCAGAGAGCTTGAGAAGAGATATGATAAAAATAAAATACTGGAATTTTATATAAATAACATTTATTTTGCAAATGGTTTTTATGGGATTCAGGCTGCTTCAAAAGGATATTTTAGTAAAACGATTGAACAATTGTCGTTATCCGAAATGATATTTTTGTGTGCGATTCCTAACAATCCAAGTAAGTATGACCCATATCTGTATATGAGTGATACTCTTGACAGGCGAGACAGGATACTTAAGCAGATGTATGAGCAGGGAGATATTGATTTGCAGATGTATAAACAGGCGGTCGATGAAAAAATTTTCTTAAAACCTGCTATACATACTACAAACAATTATATTGAAACATATGTAAGGCATAGTGCAACTTTGGCATTAATGCAGAAGGATGGTTTTAAGTTCAGATATTCATTTGAGGATAATGAAGATAGAGAAGAATATTATGAGAAATACTATGCAAGCTATGATGTATGGTCTAGTAAGTTATATACCGGAGGATATAGGATATATACATCTATTGATATGAAGAAGCAGGCAAAACTTCAGGAAATAGTTGATAATACATTATCATTTTATACGTCTAAGAATGAAGAGGGTGTATATGATTTTCAAGGTGCTGTAACGTGTGTAGATAATACAACCGGAAGAGTTGTTGCGATAGTTGGTGGACGAAGTGAAGAAAATTCGGGATACACAATTAATCGTGCATATCAGTCTCATAGGCAACCGGGCAGTACTATAAAACCATTAATAGTATATACACCGGCACTTGAAAATGGTTATGAACCTGATTCTATTTTAAAGGACGAACCGATTAAGGACGGACCGGTTAATTCTCCAAATGTATATGCCGGAGATATTACCTTAAGGTATGCGGTAGAGACATCTAAAAATACTACGGCATGGGCGTTGTTTCAGGAACTTACACCTAAAAAAGGACTTAAATATTTGCAAAGAATGAATTTTACAAAGATTTACAAGGAAGATTTTGTGCCAGCAGCTTCAATTGGAGGAATGACTTATGGTGTGTCAACGGTTGAAATGGCAGAAGCATATTCAACTATTGCAAATGATGGGATGTTTAGAAAATCAACTTGTATTGTTAGAATTACGGATGCTGACGGTAATAAGATTATATCAGGAAATGCAAAAGAAAAAAGTATCTATGCTACAGAGGCCTCGCGTATGATGACGGATATACTTAAGGGAGTTCTTATTAGAGGTACAGGACGAAATTATAATATTGCAAATGCCATATGTGCGGCAAAGACTGGTACTACAAATGAAAACAAGGATGTTTGGTTTGTAGGTTATAGTACATATTATACGACGGCTGTATGGTGCGGTTATGATACACCGAAGGAAATAAATGATGGATATGGAACGACTTGTTCGGGCACTATTTGGTCAGAGTTTATGACATATTTACATGATGGATTAGAAACTAGAGATTTTCTTTCATATGCACAGTATGAAGAGGAGGAAAGCAGTTCGGATGAGAATGTATCGGAAGAATTGACGGACGAATATGCGGAGACAGATGATAGTACGTCTGAACAAACAGAAAATGAAACTACAACATTAGATGATGAAGAGGAGGTTACAGCTCCGGGAGACAGTGAATTATACACTGAGTACTGGGGTAGATAAGTATGAAAAATAAGATTTTGACTATTACAGCTATGGTTGTAATGATAGCGATGATGATATGTAACGTTGGTATGTTTTTGACAGTGATAAGAATTGCTGATAAAGATATGGATTCAAAGCCTGTGGCAAATCAAGAAGAAAGTACGGAAGAATCAACAGAAGAAAAGGTTACAATTTCGGAAAATGATAATACAGTGATTTCAAGAGAGGAAGTGCTATCCTATTTTGACGAAGACGGAGAAGGAACACTTGGACTTTTGAGAGATAATTTTCCTGAATATATAGTATATAAAGAAGGTAACGCGTATAAATTCGCTAAGGTTAATACCTCTCTTGCTAAGAATGACTGGGAGCCTGCTAATCTTAAGAAGGATAAAAATGGTGAAATGAGCTATAAGAAAAATGGCAAGGTTATTTCTAAAAAAGGTATTGATGTATCTAAGTATCAGGGAGATATTGACTGGGAAAAGGTAAAAGGCGATGGCGTAGAATATGCAATAATAAGAATTGCTTATAGAGGCTATGGCTCAGGGGAAATAGTGACAGACGAAAAAGCTATTGAGAATATAAAAAATGCAACCAAGGCAGGAGTAAAAGTTGGTGTATATTTCTTTTCTCAAGCTATAAATGAAAAAGAAGCAAGAGAAGAGGTGCAATACTTAATTGAACTTATAAAGGATTGTAAAATTGAGTATCCGATAGTTTTCGATATGGAAGAAATTAGTGGCGATACGGCAAGAATTGATAAGCTCACAAAAGAAGAAAAAACTGACATAGCAATAGCTTTTTGTGAGGAGATTAAAAAAGAAGGATATAATCCAATGATATATGCAAATATAAAATGGTTTGCAGGATATTATGAAATGGAGCGCATAGAGAAATATGATAAATGGTTTGCTTATTACGATGATAGTTTGTATTTTCCATATAAGATTAAGATGTGGCAGTATACCGATAGTGGTAAGGTTGACGGTATAGCCGGAAATGTTGATTTGAATATTTATGTAGAATAGCAAAATTGTTGTAAATTGTAGTTTGAAAATTGGAGATAATTAAATAACAAAAGAGGCTATGATCATCAAACGTCATAGCCTCGATTTTGTATTATATTAAAGTTCTTTTCCGTTCTTATAATCTTCAATACATTCCTGGATTCTGTTAACAGGATCAAGAAGCTCGCTGATAGAAGCATCATGGTTAAGAGTATCAATAATCAATGCAATGTATTTACTCATATCACAGTTAATGTAATATGGCTTTTCAAGAAGCTCAGGTGTCTGATATGTAAGGTTAGTTGTAAGAACTTTATCGATGATACCTTTTTCGTAAGCATCATCAAATTTTTCAAGACCATTTGTAAATAAGCCAAATGTAGCAGCAACAAATACTCTTCTTGCTTTTCTTCTCTTAAGCTCTGCAGCAACATCTAACATACTTTCACCTGATGAAATCATATCATCAATGATAAATACATCTTTACCTTCTACAGAAGCACCTAAGAATTCGTGTGCAACAATAGGGTTTTTGCCGTTTACAACCTTGCTGTAATCACGACGTTTGTAGAACATACCCATATCAACACCAAGAACGTTTGCTAAATATATAGCACGTCCCATACCACCTTCGTCAGGGCTTATCATCATTAAATGTTCAGAATCAAGCTCGAGATCCTTAACATTTCTGAGAAGTCCTTTAATAAACTGGTATGCAGGCTGAACTGTTTCGAATCCTTTAAGAGGAATAGCATTTTGTACACGTGGGTCGTGAGCATCAAAAGTGATAATGTTGTCAACGCCCATAGAAACCAATTCCTGAAGTGCGAGTGCACAGTCAAGTGATTCACGAGATGTACGCTTATGCTGTCTGCTCTCGTATAAGAAAGGCATAATGACTGTGATTCTTCTAGCCTTACCACCTGCGGCGGCAATGATTCTCTTAAGATCCTGATAATGATCGTCAGGAGACATATGATTCTCATGTCCGCATACTGTATATTTAATATTATAATTTGTAACGTCTACCATAAGGTAAAGGTCTTTACCTCTTACTGACTCGCAAATTGTACCTTTTGCTTCACCGGAACCAAATCTTGGAACCTTTGTTTTTAATAAGAATGAATCCTTCTGATAACCAGGATATTCATGCTCCTGCTCAGGTGAGATATGATGATTCTTACGTGACTGTACTATGTAGCTATCGACCTTTCCACCTAAAGTCTTACAACTTTCAAGACTTACAATTCCTAATGGGCCAACTGGTAAATTCTGCAATGTTTGAAATTCGTTACTCATTATAAAATCCTCCATTTAGTGTGTTTGCAATTAATTTATATCATTACTATAAAATATAGTCAAGTCTAATTACGCTTTAAAAAGCGAATATCTTCTCCAAAAATCTTTAAAGTTTTATAATTACCAATAATTCTTGAAAACAATCTCTCATTATATTGGTTCTGTAAATCCTCTAAGGATAGATTTGAAGAAATAATTGTTGAATGTTTCCTTAGCAATCTTTCGTTAAGACAGTTAAAGAGTGCTGAAATTGTAAAGGAATTATTAAGTTCAGTTCCTAAATCATCAATAATTAATAAATCGCAGTTCAATATATCATCAGTAAAGGAACTATTATTATCTCTTGAAAATGATTCTTCAGCAAGTAAATCAAATAACTGTATAGCTGAAAGGTATATAACAGAATGATACCTGTCTAAAAGCTCTTTAGCAATGCAGTTTGTTAAGAATGTTTTACCAACTCCTGTTGAACCATATAAAAACAAATTAGGATTACGAGAATCAAAATTCTCGATAAATGACCTGCAATCAATAACTACCTTTTTTATATTTGTTAAAGCGGAAATGTTAGTAGCTTTATCTATGTATGACGGAGAATAATATTCATAAGAAAAAGTATCAAAATTCTCGCGACTGATAGCATTTTTAATATTTGATTGTGAGTATAGCAGTTCAAGCTCTTTTTGTCTGAAACAGTGACATTTTTTGCCTGTGTCAAGATAACCGGTATCCTTACAGTCAGGACAGTAATAAGGTATATTCTTATAGCCGGCCTGGTTAAGAATATCCGCCTTTTCATCTCTGAGAGCCTGTAGTTTTTCACGGTATTCACAAATCACATCTTTATTATCTAAAACAGTGGCTTTGGCAATGGCAATAGAAACAGAAGAAATTTCCTGATTAATCACTTCAATTCTTGGAAATTTGGAACTTATACTTTGCATAAGTAAATCCTTTTTACGTCTGTGTTCAGTTTGCATGCGCTCATAGTCACGCATAATTTCATCATATTGATATTTGCTAAGTGACATGATTAATAACCTCCACCTGTATTAGCTAAAAGTTCTTTTTCTAATTTATCAAAATCATAGGTGCGCTGTGTAAAATTAGCTACATTTTTCTTGGCAGGAGC
The DNA here is from genome assembly GCA_017396555.1 of Lachnospiraceae bacterium. Taxonomy (GTDB): domain Bacteria; phylum Bacillota; class Clostridia; order Lachnospirales; family Lachnospiraceae; genus RGIG1934. The sequence goes on from JAFQLS010000052.1 coordinate 8,393, forward strand.
CTTAGCTACCTGCTCGGTAGGAATAAAGTTCTTGGTCTGTATATGTTCTGTATCCAACATTTTTATATCCGATAATGCTTTGATTCCGAGATTATTCCATTTGGTTAATATTGAATCTGCATATTTAAAGCTTGGCTGATGGGTTGCATTTATTGTACGGTTACACGCATCCAAAATTATGTCTATATCAAATTCGTATTCGTCGGTCCATTTTGCTATGTAATCTTTTTCGACTTTGCCGAGCGAACGACCTTTTATTCCAAATGCCTTTATTATAGAAGTATATTTTTTTGAATACATTTCTGATGATGATTTTGCAAGCTCTACGGTTGTAATATCATTATTTGCCCATTCCAAAGCGACCTTTTCAATATAGCGAATACTGGTATGGTTGTTTGATACACAGTACTCAATAAGATAGTCAATAAGTTCAAACGGAAAATTTAATCCGTCATATATATATAATAGAGTGTTAATATCGTTTCTTGTTAAGGTTCTGCCTAAAAATGTTTCTGCAATTTTCATAAGCATCTGAATTTCTTCGTTTTTGTCAAACGCAGCAAGCTCATTTGCTGTATAGGTGTGCTTTTTTGGCAACTCAGATTCAGAGGAACTCTTGGTTGTTTCATCCGAATTAATATTAGCTGTTTTTTCTAATTCAAAATCAGATAATATAGTGTTTTGTGTAAACGGATTAGAAGGAGCTGCTTTTTTAGCTGGCTGTGCCTTATATTCGTTAATGCATATTCCGGAAATATTTTTTTCGGATGAATATGTAAGTGATATTAGGCCAAACTGCTCCCAATACATTAATGCTCTTACTACATCATTTTCGGTATATTTAAAGGTATCAGCAATCTTACATATGGATAAGCTGCAATTATTTGCAGAGCTACATCTCAAAAGATACAGAAAAATTTTAACAAACTCTCCGTTGGCGTTAGGCATATATTTATCTATAAAAATATTCGATACTGATGTAGTACCGGAAGTATTATTGTTGGTTAAAGAAATGTTCCCCATATGTTTATCGTACCTTTCAAAATTTTAGAGTAAGCACATTATAACACACAAGTTTTTAAATTTGAATAGATATTTTTTTGCAAAGCCTTGAAAATAAAGGGTTTTGAGCACTTGTGGAAATTGTGGGAAATGTGGAATAAGTGATAAATATAACTTAAAGGCTACGAGAAATATATGGCTAAATAAAAAACAATATCCACATTAATCTTAAGTAAAAAATTTAAGAAAAATTGTGGATATTGTGGATAAATTATTTTGATATTAAATTTTCGCCGATTAATACCACATCTCCGGCACCCATAGTTATCAACAAGTCATCGTTCAAAATATTTTTTAACAAAAATTGTTCTATTTCGTCAAATGTGTCAAAATGATAGGCATCTGCTCCTAATTTTTTTAGTTCTTCTAATAGATTTAACGAACTGATACCAAGTGTATCAGTTTCTCTTGCTGCATAAATAGGAGCAAGAATAATATGGTCTGCAATGGATAATGCTTTTGCAAAGTCTTCAAGAAAAGCTTTGGTTCTTGAATAAGTATGTGGTTGAAATACACACCAGGTTTCGTTATGCGGATATGTCTTAGTTGTTTCAAGGGTGGCAGATATTTCATCAGGATGATGAGCATAATCATCAATAACGGTTGCACCATTTATTGTTCCTTTATATTGAAATCTTCGGTCAGTTCCCGTATATAGTGCTAAGCCTTCTTTAATAGAAGAAACAGGTAAATTAATTTCCAGGCAGGTTGCAACAGCGGCCATTGCATTAAGTACATTATGAAGCCCGGGAACCTTTAATTCTATGTGTTCAAGAATATTTCCATCATATACTATATCAAATTCACCACAGGCAAAATGGTTATATGTAAGATTGGTAAATGAGTAGTCAAATTTGCTGTCAGTACCGAAGGTTACAACCTTACATTTTAATCCATCCGTAAAATATGAAAGATTATCAATTTCTCCGTTAATAACCAGTAGCCCATTTTCAGGAAGAAGTTCGGAATATTTTCTAAAACTTTCGCGTATTTCGTCAAGGCTGTTAAAAAAGTCCATATGGTCAGCACAGACATTTAGAATAATACCTATCGTTGGGAAAAATGATAAAAAGCTATTGGTATATTCACAAGCTTCTGTAATCATTAAATTGGATTTGCCAACACGTATATTTCCATTAATGGATTTCATAATACCACCAACAAGAATTGTAGGGTCGGTATCTGCTTGTAATAAAATCTGTGATATCATAGATGTAGTAGTGGTTTTGCCATGTGTACCTGATACACCTATGGAAATATCATAGTTCTTCATGATTTGTCCTAGGAACTCAGCTCTTGTAAGAGTAGGTATTCCTAATTCTTTTGCGGCTACAAGTTCGGGATTATCCTGTTTGACAGCTGCTGTATAAACTAAGACGTCTATTGAATTATTAATATTTGAAGCTATCTGTTCATAGTTTATATTAGCACCTAGAGAAACAAGCTCCCGGGTTAGAGCAGATTCCTTTGTATCAGAACCGGAAATTCTAAATTTTTTAGATAAAAGAATCTGTGCAAGTCCACTCATACTTATTCCACCGATTCCTGTAAAATATATATGTCCGGTTTGGTTAAAATTCATTTCGTACATATGTAAACCATGCCTTTCTATACGTTTATAACTTAGATATAATTATATCAGATTTGAAAAAAAAGCCAATATTATTTTTTTGTTAAAAATTTCTAAAAATACATATGATTTTCAGTAATTTTATGTTCACTATAATTAAAATATATGTTATAATCATATTAAATATGAGCAGTGAGGTGATAGCGTGATTAAAAAAGAAATGATAGCCATGTTATTGGCAGGAGGACAGGGAAGCAGACTTGGTGTGCTTACATCAAAGGTTGCAAAACCCGCAGTGTCCTTTGGTGGAAAATATAGGATTATAGATTTTCCGCTTAGTAATTGTATTAACTCTGGTGTAGACACCGTTGGTGTACTTACACAATATCAGCCACTTAGATTGAATACGCATATAGGGATAGGTATTCCGTGGGATTTAGATAGGAATATTGGTGGCGTTACCGTACTTCCGCCATATGAGAAGAGTACCAACAGTGAATGGTATACAGGAACAGCTAATGCTATTTACCAGAACCTGGATTATATAGATACATATAATCCTGATTATGTGCTTATTTTATCAGGTGACCACATTTATAAGATGGACTACGAAGTGATGTTGGATTTTCATAAGTCGAATAATGCAGATGTTACTATTGCAACAATGCCTGTTCCGTATGAAGAAGCAAGTCGTTTTGGTATAGTTCTTACTGATGAAGATAACAGAATAACAGAATTTGAGGAGAAGCCGGAGAATCCAAGAGGTAATCTGGCATCAATGGGTATCTATATCTTTAACTGGAAGGTTTTAAGGGAAGCATTAATCAAAATGTCTGATCAGAGAAACTGTGATTTTGGTAAGCATATTATTCCTTATATACATGAAAAGGGTGACAGGATATTTGCTTATGAATATAACGGATATTGGAAAGACGTTGGAACACTTACTTCATATTGGGAAGCTAATATGGAATTGATCAACATAATTCCGGTATTTAATCTCTATGAAGAATTTTGGAGAATCTACACTAAGAGTGATACCTTACCACCACAGTATATATCAGAGTATGCCCGTGTTGAGAGAAGTATCCTAGGTGAAGGCACAGAGATATATGGTGAGGTATATAATTCAGTTATTGGTTCGGGTGTAACTGTTGAAGAAGGAGCTGTTGTAGTTGATTCTATAATTATGAACGACACAGTTATAGGAAAAAACACTAAGGTTACAAAGGCCATTATTGCAGAAAATGTCCATATAGGAGCGAATGTTGAAATGGGCATTGGAGAAGAAGCAGAAAGTAAGCTTGATAGCCGTATATATAATGGCGGACTTGTTACAATAGGTGAGAATACAATTATTCCTGGTAATGTTAAAATCGGTAAGAATGTAGCAATTTCCGGTATAACAGGAAAAGAAGATTATCCGGATGAAGTTCTTCAAAGCGGCGAATATATAATTAAGGCAGGTGATAGGTAATGAGAGCGATTGGTATTATTTTAGCAGGTGGTAACAGCAATAAGATGAAGGAGCTGTCATATAAAAGAGCTATAGCTGCCATGCCTATTGCAGGAAGTTACAGAAGTATAGATTTTGCATTAAGTAATATGACGAATTCACATATCCAGAAGGTTGCTGTGTTTACGCAGTATAATGCATTATCATTGAATGAACATCTTAGTTCATCAAAATGGTGGGATTTTGGTAGAAAGCAGGGTGGATTGTATGTATTTACTCCATCCATTACGGCAGATAACGGATACTGGTACAGAGGTACAGCAGATTCAATTTATCAGAATCTTAAGTTCCTTAAGAGTAGCCATGAACCATATGTTGTAATTGCTTCAGGAGATGGTATTTATAAGCTTGATTATAACAAGGTTTTGGAATATCATATTGAGAAAAAGGCTGATATTACAGTTGTTGTAAAGGATTTTCCGGAAAGTGTTGATGTATCCAGATTTGGTCTTGTTAAGATGAATGAAGATTCGCGAATTGTGGAATTTGAGGAGAAGCCGATTGTTTCAACATCTCACACTGTATCTACAGGTATATATGTAATTCGTAGAAGATTATTGATTGAACTTATTGAAAAGTGTGCAGCCGAAGACAGATATGACATAGTTACAGATATTCTTATAAGGTATAAGAATCTTAAGAGAATATATGGATATAAGATTAACACTTATTGGAGTAATGTTGCTTGCGTTGAGTCGTATTTTAAGACAAATATGGATTTCTTAAAACCAAGTATAAGAGATTATTTCTTTAAGCAGTATCCGGATGTATATTCAAAGGTGGATGATTTCCCACCGGCAAAATACAACCCGGGAGCGGTTGTTAAGAACAGTATTGTTAGTAGCGGTTGTATTATTAATGGTACGGTAGAGAATTCGGTATTATTTAAGAAGGCTTATATTGGTAACAACTGTACGATTAAGAATTCTATTATTCTTAATGATGTGTATATCGGAGATAACACATATATTGAGAATTGTATAGTAGAGAGCAGGGATACCATTCGTGCAAATACTACTCACATAGGAAGTAATGGCGAGATTAAGATAGTGGTAGAGAAGAACGAGCGATATGGTTTGTAGTGCATTATAATTTACACAATAGTGACATGGAAGGGGACTTTACAATGGAGATTACAGACATCAGAGTAAGAAAAGTAGCAAAAGAAGGTAAGATGAAGGCAGTTGTTTCTATTACGTTAGATGATGCATTTGTTGTTCATGATATTAAGGTAATAGACGGAGAAAAAGGTTTGTTTATTGCGATGCCAAGCAGACGAGCTATTGATGGGGAATATAGAGATATAGCTCATCCGATTAATTCGGATACCAGACAGGCATTACAGAATCTGATACTTGAGAAATATGAACAGACACTTTTAGTGGAAGAGACCGAAGAATAATTGCAAAATGAGTTGTTGCCGATGTGGTAGCAACTCATTTAAATTTGACAAAAATAATAAATAGTGATACTCTCAAAGAAAAATGTTTGTTGTAAAAGGAGTTCAAAGAACCATATGAAGAAAAGAGTATTAAGTTTTGCATTAGTATGTGTCATGGCATTTTCCATGACAGCATGTGCAGGTAAAGAAAAGATAGGTGGAAATAGAGTTACAATTTCGACTGCTGACCTTAAGACGAGTATGTGGGAAGAATTAAGTAAAATTGATTCAGTAAATATTAAACTTAATGGAGATTTATCTATAAAGGGCGAGGTAAATGCAAGCAAGGCAGGAATTGAACTTGGCAATAGTGGTAAATATATTTTTGATTTCGATTCAGAGGCATTGATAAATGTAAAAGAACCAGGAGCTTATATTAATTATAAATTAGATATATCTTCAAAGAATAAGAAAGTGTTTGGTAATTTGCAACTGGATGATGCTAATTATGAAGGCGAGTGTTATGTTGATGTTGAAGATGATATTATAGATTATTATTTTAATATTGGTAAGGGCTGGTATAAGGATAGTGCTAAAACAGATGAGATTAAGAACCTGGCAATACAAGAGATAGCTGAATATATGGATCTTGATCAGTTTCTTATATTTTTGACAGATGATGTGGATGTTGAGTTAGAATATCTTCCGGTTCTTTCAAATAAGACTGTGGATTTAGATGGAAGAGAATGTTACGAATTATCTACTGTGCATGGAAAAGAAGCTATCGGCGGAATGCCTGAGTTTAAAATGTATTATGATATGATACAGGAATATGGATATAAAATTTGTCTGTATGTTGATACGGAGACCAAACTTCCTATCAAAATGGTATATGATATAGACATAGCCATGAAGGATGATTCAAATGGACAAGAAGAACTTATTGATTTTGAAGACTTTACATTTGAGATGACAATGGTGTATAATGAGACCGACCCTATAGTGGTACCAGATGATGTAAAAAATGCATCATATGATTATAATGCAGCAAAGTAAATTAGGAGGAACATATGAAAAAGAGAATTTTAGGATTAGCACTTGTATGTGTTATGGCAGTTTCTGTGACTGCTTGTGGTAGCAGAACAAAGGCAGGTAACAAAGTAACAATAACAATGGATGAGCTTCAGGATAAGATGACAGAAGCTATAAAAGAGGTAGATTCTGTAGATTTAGATTTAGATGCAGAAGTAGGTATTGGAATTACAGGCGAAGAAGAAATGAATTTAGACGCTTCGTTAGAAGCAGAAGGACAGTTAATAATTGGCACACCGGCAGCACATATTGATTTTACAGGTGAAATGAAATATGGAAACAAGACGGATTCAAGAGAAAATAAGGTTGATTTTGAAGCATATTCTGTGACAGATAATGATAATATTTCTCTTTATTACAATATGAATGACGAAGGCTGGTATACAGGAGAAGCACCTGTGGATGAGTTGATGAGTGAACTTGAGTCAGCATTATCTGATTATGGAATGGATATGGAAGGTCTTGGTTCAATGACAACTGACGCAGAGGCTGTTGAAACAGCTCCGGAACTTAAGTTATCTGACAAAACAGTAGAGGCTGATGGAAAAGAGTGTTATGAGTTAGTATCAAAGGTAGATAAAGAAACACTTAAGAAAGAAATGGAAGCGGCAAAGGATGAGCTTGATGAGGAAATGCTTGGTCAGGCAGAAACAGTTATGGATAGCTTTGAAAACCTTGATGCAACAATGAAGATATATGTTGATGTTGACACAAATCTTCCAATTAAAGTGGTAATGGATATGTCAATGAAAGCAGAACTTGAAGTTTATGAAACAAATATGGGCATTAATGTTGATGAATTCAGTATTACATTAACAGCAGAGTATAATAAAGTAAAATCTATCGAAGTTCCTGCAGAAGTTAAGGACAAAGCTATTAATTTAGCAGAATAGTAAATAAAGATAATATAACAATGATAAAAGTCATATATGGCGAAAGCTGTATATGACTTTTTATATTCAGCAAAATGCTGAAAAATATAAATATCTAATTTTTCGGCAGATGTTTGACTATATATATACAGAGTGTTAAAATGTATTTTAGAAAACATATCGTTTTGAAATGGAGGAGAATTATGAAAAAGAGAGTTATATCGTTTGGTTTAGCGGCTGTTATGTCATTTGCTATGTTAAGTGGTTGTGGAACAAGAGAGGAGAAAGTTACACTTAGTCGTGATGAGCTGTTGACAAAAGCAGTAGAAAGTATGGAGACGATTGATTCTATTGAACTTGATGTAAGTGGTAAGCTTAACGGAGAAGCAACAATAGAAGGGCAGGATATTAAGCTTAACGGTAGTGCAACAGCAGAGGGTGTAGGTACGGTAAAGGAGCCTTCTTTACACCTTACCGGAAAAGTTGATTATAATTATGAAGCAGGAAATAGCAAGGCAAGTGGAGAACATACAGCCGAAGTGTATGGAGAATGTGATAAAGAAAATGAATTGTTTTATACATATGCAAGGTTAGATGATAGAGATTGGAATGTTTCTGAGGATAGTATGCCTGATTTTTCAGAAGATATATCAGAAATGGTTGATGATGCTAAAGAAGCAATTAAGGAGATTAGCGAAGATAAAACAATGAGTGATTTGTTTAAGCTTAACGAAACCCTTAAAAAGGTTAATGGTAAAAAATGTTATCTGATTTATGCAGATATAGATAAAGAAGTACTTAAGAACATTGTAGGTCAGGAATCGGAAGTAGATGCTGAAGAAATGGAATATTTTGATAAATTAAATATCTCATATAAGATTTACTTTGATAAGGATACATATTATCCTGTTAAATTTGTTCTTTCGGCTGAAATTAAAGCTGAGGTTGAAGAAGAAGGATATTTTATTGACCTTAAGGAATGTGAATTTGAAGTTAATGCAAAGGTAAATAAGGCTGAACCTGTAAAAGTACCTCAGGCGATTAAAGACAGTGCTAAAGAGACAGAGTTAGACGGTTCAAGCAGTCTTTCGGAGGTTATAGGCTTGTAATTTTAGGAGGGAATTTATGTATATTATAGTGGGACTTGGAAATCCTACCTCTCAGTATTCGGGCACCAGACATAATATAGGATTTGATACCATAGACAGACTCGCGTCTAAAATGGGAATTGGTGTAGATACTAAGAAGCATAAGGCACTCATAGGAAAGGGTGTTCTTGGTGGTGAAAAGGTGGTTCTTGCTAAACCACAGACATATATGAATCTTAGTGGCGAATCTGTAAGAGAGTTAATTGATTTTTATAAAATAGATTCTAAAGACGAATTAATTGTTATTTATGACGATATAAGTCTTGATGTGGGAAAACTAAGGATGAGAGCAAAGGGAAGTGCCGGAGGACACAATGGAATCAAGAGTATCATTGCACATACCGGCTCAGAAGTATTTAAGAGAGTTAAGATAGGAGTGGGCAATAAGCCGCCAAGGATGGACCTTGCGGATTATGTGCTGGGACATTTTAGTAAAGAGGAAAGAGTTATTATGGATGAGGCACTGGACAAAGCTACAGATGCGATAGAAGTAATAATTTCAGAGGGGCTTAGTGCTGCAACAAATAAATATAATTAATTAGGTAATAGATATGAAAATTTATTCGTCACCTTTAAAATCTATGAAGGAATACGAAGATATAGTTAAAATATTTTCGGATGGAAGAAAAAAGAATAAAGCTGTACAGGTAAGTGGTTGTATCGATTCAGGGCAGGCACATTTTGTAAACTGTATATCAGAGGGATTTAAAAATTGTGTTATTGTAACTGAGAATGAGCAAAGGGCAAAGGAAATTATCGAAGATTATAAATGCTTTGATAGAAATGTCCTATACTATCCTGCAAAAGATTTTATTTTTTTTCAGGCAGACATTCATGGAAGGCTTCTGGTGGAGCAAAGGCAAAAAGTAATAAAGAGTATAATTGAAGAAAAAGGTATAACCGTAGTAACTACAATTGATGGTTTGATGGATATGGTTATGCCTGTTTCCTATATAAAAAATAATATCATTGAGTTTAAGGTTGGAGATATTATTGATATAAATAAAATAGTTAATAGGCTTGTGTTACTTGGTTATGAAAGATGTTCTCAGGTTGAGGGAACGGGACAATTTGCCATAAGAGGAAGTATTATTGATATTTATCCGCTGACAGATGAAGTGCCTGTAAGAATTGATTTATGGGATGATGAAATAGATTCTATTAAATTATTTGATGTTGAAAGCCAGCGTTCAATAGAAAATCTTAAGGATATAATTATTTATCCTGCGGCTGAATATTTGCTATCAAAGGACGAATTGGATGCCGGAGTGAATAGAATAAAAGAAGACGCGGGAGAACATTATGAAAAGCTTCGTAAGCAAATGAAAACAGCAGAAGCTCACAGATTAATGAAGAATATTGAAGAGTTCGAAGAACAGGTTGGTATTTTTGGAGCAAATGGCGGAATTGACAGTTATATAAATTATTTTTGTGAAAATACATTGTCATTTATAGAGTACTTTGACAAAGAAGATACGTTATTTGTTGTGGACGAACCAAATAGAATTTCTGAAAGGTGTAAGGCTATTGAATTACAGCTTAAGGAAAGTATGATTAATAGAATTGAGAAGGGGTATATTTTGCCTAAGCAGGCAGAGGTATATATGCCGTCAGCGCAGATATTTGCTGCCCTTGCTCTTAGAAAAACACTGCTGTTAACAATGCTTGAGCAGAAGGTTGCAGATTTTAATCCGTCTGAAAAATTTACGATACAACAGAAGAACATACTTTCATATAATAATAGCTTTGAACTATTGATTAAGGATTTGGAGGCTTATAAAAAGAAGGGATATAAGGTGATAATTCTTGCGGGTTCTTCAAGCAGAGGCAAGAGAATGTCTGAGGATATAAGAAACCTTGGAATAGAAAGCTATTATTCAAATGATTTAGACAGGGAATTAAGCAGTGGAGAAATAATGCTTACATCAGGAAGTGTTCATAAAGGTTTTGAATATCCTAATTTAAAATTTGCCGTAATAACACAAAATGATATCTTTGGTGTATCAAAAAACAAGAAGAAGAAAAAGAGGAAATTTTCGGGAAGCAATATACAAAGTTTTGCGGATTTGAATATTGGCGATTATGTCGTGCACGAAAATCATGGTCTTGGAGTTTACAGAGGTATCGAAAAGATAGAAGTAGACAAGGTAGAAAGAGATTATATTAAAATAGAATATGCAGGGAATAGTAATTTGTATATATTGGCTACCCAATTGGATTTGATTCAGAAATATGCGGGTTCAGACGCAAAAAAACCTAAGCTTAATAAGCTTGGTACTAAAGAGTGGACAAATACAAAGACGAGGGTGAGACGTGCTGTTAAGGATATGGCAGAGGAACTTGTTAAGCTATATGCAGTGCGTCAGGCAAAAAAAGGTTTTCAGTTTGAAAAGGATACTGTGTGGCAGACAGAATTCGAGGAAGAATTTCCGTATCAGGAGACAGATGATCAGCTGGCAGCGATTGAAGAAACTAAGCGTGATATGGAAAGTACAAAGATAATGGACAGATTAATTTGTGGTGATGTTGGGTTTGGAAAAACTGAAATTGCCATAAGAGCAGCATTTAAGGCAGTGCAGTCTGGAAAACAGGTCGCTTATCTTGTTCCTACTACAATTCTTGCAGGTCAGCATTATAGTACATTTGCAGAGAGAATGAAGGATTATCCGGTGAGGGTGGATATGCTCTCAAGGTTTAAGACTGCGACAGAACAAAAGGATACCATAGCAGGACTCAAATCGGGTGAAGTAGATATTGTTATTGGGACACATAGAATATTATCAAAAGATGTGGAATTTAAGAATCTGGGTCTTCTAATTGTTGATGAGGAGCAGAGGTTTGGAGTTGGTCATAAGGAGAAGATAAAACAGCTTAAAACAGATATAGATGTGTTGACGTTAACCGCAACGCCTATACCAAGAACACTTCATATGAGCCTTGTTGGCATCAGAGATATGAGTGTGTTAGAGGAAGCTCCGGTAGATAGACAACCGATACAGACTTATGTAATGGAATATGATGATGAAATGGTAAGAGAAGCTGTATCAAGAGAGATGTCAAGAGGTGGTCAGGTTTATTATGTATATAACAGAGTAAATGATATAGAAGAGGTAGCATTACGCGTGGCAAGTATTGTCCCAAATGCAACTGTTGCTTATGCGCACGGACAGATGAGTGCGAGAAAAGTTGAGCAGATAATGTATGATTTCATCAGAGGAGATATAGATGTATTAGTTGCCACTACGATAATAGAAACAGGTCTTGATATCTCAAATGTAAATACAATGATTATACATGATGCTGATAACCTGGGATTATCACAGCTATACCAGCTACGAGGAAGAGTTGGACGTTCCAATAGAACAGCATATGCATTTTTAATGTATAAAAGAGATAAACTTCTCAAAGAAATAGCAGAAAAGAGGCTTCATGCGATTAGGGAATTTACTGAACTGGGTTCCGGATTTAAGATTGCAATGAAGGATTTGGAAATTAGAGGTGCAGGAAATATTTTAGGTGCAGAGCAGCATGGACATATGGAAGCTATTGGATATGATTTATACTGCAAGATGCTTAATGAAGCTGTTATGTTTATGAAAGGTGAGATAGAGGAAGCTAAAGATTATGAAACCTCTGTTGAGATTGATGTAGATGCATATATACCTGCATCATATATTAAAAATGAATACCAGAAGCTTGGTATTTATAAGAAAATTTCGTGTATATCTAATGAAGAGGAATTTATGGATATGCAGGATGAATTGACAGATAGATTTGGAGACATACCAAGGACAGTTGATAATCTTATGAATATAGCCTTGATTAAGGCAATGGCGCACAAATTGTATATAACAGATATTAAAGGAGGGAAGAAAGGATTTAAGCTTGTTATGTATCCGCAAGCGAAGATTAATACGGAGAAAATACCGGAGTTAATCAATAAATATAATAGAGCGTTAAAGTTCACAATGGATGCGAAGCCGTATTTTGAATATACAACATCCGCGGTAATGAAAGATATACATGATATAAAAAAAGAGTTGATATCTTTGTTATCCGATATGCAATGTCTTTTGGAAACAGATGGAACCTTTTAATGAACTTATGCATCTATATTATATACTGAAAGAAAAGGAGCGTGATGTTATGAAAATAACACTAAAAAGAACATTGGCAATGGGGTTGATGGCAATTATGTTTGCATTAACCTTCTTTCCGGCAAATGTAGCATTTGCTGCACCAAAGAAAATGTCATTAGAGGATTTTTACTATTACCTTCCGGATGGTTCGGACTGGAGCTTTATGGAGGTCGAGGATGAAGGTCCGAGAATGGAACTTTTAGGCGAAGACTGTAAAACAAAAAGAGGAATTAAAGTAGGTGATAAGGCATCTAAGGTAACAAGCAAATATGGAAAAACTACTAAGAAGAAAGTTAGTAACAAGGATAGCTTTACAAAGTTTATGAGTTATTACAGTGAATATTATGAAAAAGACACATCTAAGTGGAAATATTACCTTGAATACACCTATAAGAAGGGAACAAAGAACAGCCGTACACTTCGTTTTTATTTAAATGCAAAGAATAAGGTTGTAGATGTGTTATACATCCATCGTATCAATTATTTTAAATTAAATAAAAAGAGTATTGATATTGATTTAAAATTTGTAGCTCCAAAGGGTAAGAAGATAACTACTAAGAAAATTGGTGGCAAGAAGGTTCAGATTTTACCAAATGGAACAAAAATCAAGTATAATAATAAGAAGGTTCCAAAGGATTCATGGGGCTATAATTATGGTTTGATGTTTGACATTAAGCAGATAAATAACAAAGGTAAGGAGATTGGAAAATTAGATTATCCGATAACAATTGGCTTTATCAAAAATAATAGTGTATTCGATGAATTACTTGAAAGAGAGATGAATTCTGTATCTGCAAAGGATGGAGCTTATAAAGGCGATTTGGATATGAATAAGCTTGGAAAATATAAATATTTCAAGATGACAATTTATGATAATGATTGGGAAGATGGTTTTGATAAACCAGTAACAAGATATTTTAAATACTAGAAAAAAGAGTGCATTTTCGATAGTGGAGATGCACTCTTTATAGTAGAATGTAATACGAGAGGACGAACCAAGGTATGATAAAAAAACGGCTTATATCAGGAATAATGGTGATAGCTATGCTAGGAACTGTATTATGTACGAATGATGATACGGTAAAGGCTGACGAGATAACAATAAGCAATCCAAGAATAGAAAAGACAAGCGTGTATGATGGATATATGGATGTGGAATGGGATTGCTTGTGGTTTGGTAGTTACCCTCAGACAGAGATTACAAGTGATGATGGAGAAATATATGAGCTACTAATTAGCTCGCCGGAGAATGAATGGGAAAACAATGATATTGTCATCAATGGAAATCAATACCGTAGAATGAATGGACATCAGGCATTATTTGCATATACGGAGAAGAAAACAGGTTATTATAAGTGGGATGATATTGATGAATATCATTATTTTAAGTATGAGCCTATTAAGTGGAGAGTGCTTGAGGTTGAAGGTGACAGGGCATTTCTTATGGCCGACGGAGCACTTGATACAAGGATGTACTCTGCAAGAGAAGAGGGGCTAGTCTGGGCTAATAGTGACATTAGAAGCTGGCTTAATGGATATTCAGCTGAATTTAATAGAGAGGGAGCTGACTATACAGAGGATAATTTTATAGATAAGGCATTTACGAAGAAGGAACAGTCAGCTATTTTATTATCAGAGGTTGTAAATAATGATAACATTGAATATGGAACGGAAGCAGGAGAGGATACAGAGGATAAGATTTATCTTCTATCAGAGGAAGAATTGCTAAATGAAAGTTATGGATTTGTTCCAGATGAAGATAATAACGATTATGCAAGACGTTTATGGGATGATCTGATGAGTGATTACGTCATCCAGAAGGGTGCGTCTTATTCAACGAGAACTACCGGCTGGACAGAAGAAATGCAAATGCATGCAGCTATGTGGTGGACTCGTACACCGGGAATTAGTTCTGATACAGTTAGAATCGTGTATGAATGGGGGATTTTAAAAAGAGATTCTCTTCCAACTTTTATAGGAATAAGTATAAGACCTTGTATACAGTTGGATTTATCGAAGACATCATTATATGCTTATGCAGGAACCATAACTAAAGATATGGAGATAAATGAAGTAGAAGAGCCGGGATTGTATGAAATGGTAACTTTAACATTGAACGAAATACCGGTTGCTTCAGATATTACATATGGTCAGACGCTTGCTGATTCCGAACTGACAGGGGGAAAGGTAATATCAGGTGGCGAAGAAGTTGAAGGCGAATGGAAATTTATAGAAACATCTATTGCTCCAACAGTGAATGACAGTAATGAAACCGAATATGGGATAAGATTTTATCCGAAGGATTTTAAGCAGTATAAGAAAATAGATACGACTGTTACTATAAATGTTAAAAAGTCAGAAATTACTCCATACTATCCAAATTTAGGAGAGTCCTTTGCAGAGATAGTTACGAATTATATAGATGGCAAGACGGTGTCTGATGTGATGCTTGCAGATTATCCGGGATGGCAATGGGCTGATGAGTGCAAAGATATGGAGCTGGTGCTTGACGAATTTGTAGAGGCAACCGTGGAATATGTGGGTGAGGATAAGGATAATTACAGTAATATAACGGCTACCATAAAGGTTAAAATGAATGAATGTGATCATAAATATACATGTACAGAGGTTAGTGAGCCTACTTGTCAGTTGCCGGGGGTTATGGTGTATAGTTGTAATTATTGTGATACCAGTTATAGAGTTAATAATCCAAGAAAACCTCGTCTTGAGTGTGATTATCAATATAACGAGGAGGAGTCACAGCCTCTTACCTGTACTACACGAGGGGTAACGGTATATACATGCACTATGTGTAAGAAGTCGTACAGTGAGGTTGTCAGATATACAGGTCACGAGTTTGGGTGTGCAGAGTATAAGGAACCAACCTGTGTAGAAGAGGGTTATAATAATTATCCATGTAAAAAATGTGACTTTGTTATTGAAAATATATTGCCGACGCTTAGTCATAATTATAATATTGATGCATATTCAGCACCTACCTGTACGACAGAAGGAAGTGTTACAAAGACGTGTGATTTTTGTAATGAAACAGTTACGGAAACACTTGATGCAAGTGGGCATAAGTTTAGCATTGTAAGGGTTGAAGCAACCTGTACTACAGATGGAAGTGAGGTGCGAACCTGTACACGAGGCAATTGTAATCATACAGAGACAGATATTTTGAAAGCATTCGGTCATAACATTCAGGCATCATGGGTTGAAAAGCAGGCTACCTGTGAAACGGATGGTGTAGAGATTGATTACTGTACAACTTGTAAGAAAAATTTGCAAAGAACCATACATAAGAAGGGGCATAACTATAAAGAGATATTTTCGCATGCTTCATTTGGTGAAGACGGATATATTATTAAGAAATGTTCTAATAATTGTGGTTCTAATAAAATTACTAATATTGACAGAATTATAAGTGTCGAGTTATCAGCAACAAGCTATACTTATGATGGGAAAGTGAAGACACCAAATGTTATAGTTAAAGATAGCAAGGGCAGGGTGTTGATTAAGAATACGGATTATACTGTAGTGTACCCGTCAGGAAGAAAGAATAAGGGTAAATATAAGGTTTTAGTTAAGTTTAAAGGGAATTATACCGGTGAGGTAAGCAGGGAATTTGAGATTAAGGCTATGCCTAAACCACAAAAGCCAAAATCTACATTAATAACTAAGCTAACAGCAAAGAAAAAGGGATTTGTGGTCAAATGGAGAAAAATCACAAAGGATAATACCGGATATCAGTTACAGTATTCAACATCGCGCTCATTTAGTAAAAAGACAACTAAGACGATTACAATAGGTAAGACAAAGACAGTATCTAAGACGGTGTCTAAATTGAAGGCTAAGAAGAATTATTATGTAAGAGTTCGTTGTTATTATAAGGTTAAATATAATAATAAAGTAAGGACATTGTATTCTAGCTGGACACAAACTAAAAAGGTAAAGACAAAGAAATAAAGGCATTACAAAACGCTGTAGGCATTAATTGCTTACAGCGTTTACTATATATACTCTATTCTGTTGCCTCAGACGAAGCTTCTGTTTCAGGTTCTTCATATATGATACCTGTTTCGTTGCTGATTGCCTCACTTATTGACTTAAGTGTTGATGTAGGTTTGTACTTATCATCGCCATATAAAAACTTATGAAGTTCCATAGCTGTGTGCTCTAAATCCTTTGGAATCAAGGAGCCGTAATAAGATTGTCCTTCTCCTGTAGTTCCGTAGAAATCTCTTGAAGGAAATCCAGAGCTTTCAGTTAGGTTGGCTTCAACTGCTATTGGAATTAAATCAAGAACCTCATCCCATGGAAGGCTTGTCTCAATAATTTTTTCGCCGGAAGCCGTACTATTTTCAAGTACTGTATTGGCTATATCTACAAGTTGTGTAGCACCTGCCGATTTTGCTTTATTTAATAATTGATTGAGGACAAAACGTTGTCTTGCTGTACGTCCAAAATCATCATGGTAAGCATTTCCCTGTTCATCATAGAATGTTGTATATCTTATTCTGCAGTATGCTGTTGCCTGAAGTCCGTCTAAATGAACTAATCCGTGAGTTGTAATATTTGGTGAATCCATACCGGTAACAAGTCTTGTTTCTGTAAGATAGTTATTAATCCAGGTAGCTTCATCAGCAGTAATATTAACATCAATACCTCCAAGGGAATCGACTATAGTAGCAATACCGTTGAAGTTTACAACTGCGTAATCTGTTATGTCTAAGTCAAAGTTCATATTTAGCATATCAATTGCATTTTTAGGACCTCCTGCACGATATGCAAAGTTTGATTTTCTATATTCGATTTCTGTATCACCTTCTAATAAAGGCATCTGAAGAAGCGTGTCTCTGTATACAGAAGCCATTCTTATTTCAGAAGTCTCGTGGTTAATACTAACAATAATCATAACGTCGCTATTGGCAGACTCAAATGTATTAGTTCTAAGGTCTGTTTGCTCGGTACCGGCATCAATACCAAAAAGAACTATGTTTGTATAGCCTTTTTTCTTTTTTACGCCATCGTTGATATTAACCTTATCTCTGTCAAAGTCTTTGTTCAAAATATTGTTTACATAGTCTTCCTGACCAATACAGCTTACTATCGAACGTCCAAAGCTACAGTTCATAAATGCCTTTAAGAACTTAACCTTGGAATTGGGAATAATCATAAATGCTGCAATCGTAAGTAATATAACAGCGACTAATATTTCGACTACAAATATGGTAATCTTAGTTTTCTTTTTAAACTGTTTTACATTTTTCATTTTTCTCTTTTTTTTCATGGAAACACATCCTTTATATATGTTAATACAACTATTTTCTGTAACTCATTGAGTAATGATACTACTTTTTGATGCAATTTTCAATACGAATTTTGTAAATGATGATTTAGTGAGAGGTTGATGTTGTATTTTGGATGAGACTTATACTAGGATGGGAAAGATATTTATATATATCAATATTCATCTTGCGGTTGATAAGGAGCTTGAGATATAATGTAATCGTAAAGGCAAGAAAGGAATTGTATGCGAATGAACAGGAATAAAAAAGTAACAATGCGTGATGTAGCAAAAGAGGTTGGAGTATCTTTGGCTACGGTATCATATGTTCTTAACCATTCTGAAAAAGAGAAGATTAGTCATGAAATGAGATTAAAGGTAATGGAGACTGCCAAACGAATGAATTATGTTCCGAATCAGTCTGCCAGAGCATTGGCTGGTAAAAAAAGCAGCCTGATAGGAATAATAGTTAATATTGACGAAGGTAGTACAAGCTCTAAGAAGGGAAGATATTATGATTTGGTTGCCGAGTTGCAGAGACAATTTCATCTTATGAATTATGATACAGTAGTGTCGTTTATGAGTAAAATGGATGATGTGGATATAATTTCTAAGAGAAGTATGGATGCAGCTTTTATAATTGATATTGATGAAAAAAATCTCAACGCTTCTACTAGAAATTACTATGTTCCGGTAATTTTTCTTGATTGTGATTTTGAAGAGAATCTATTTTATAAGATATTGCCTGATTATGATGGAATGTTTAGTGAAGCGAAGAAAGTACTTGGGACAGATAAAATGTTTTTGGTATGTGAAGAGGTGAAAAATAAGTCAGTAAGAGAAATCTATGAAAAACATTTTGCCTTGGAAGACATATTTGTAAATGGTGGGAGAGATAGTTTAAGCAGTTTTCTGGAAAGGAACAAGGGGCGTAAGGGTGTTATAATTGGTGACCTGTTGGGACTTCAGGTGGAAAGATATTTGGAGAATGACAGGTTTATTGTAATAAGTCATAGTGGTGACAATATGTTACTTGAGGGGACTAAGAGGTTTGTGGTAAAAAATGAAGAAATTGCCAGGTGCGCGGCAGGAGTATTAAAAAAATTACTTACACTTGAATATGATGAAGCGAAAGAGAATAGAATATATCTTCCATTTACAATTGAATAGAACAATATTTTAGTGCAGCTTATAGAATCTATCTATAAGCTGTATTTTTGTTCAACTTTGTTTAATTACTTAACAAAATTAAGAAAACGTCTATAACAGAGGAAATACA
Organism: Lachnospiraceae bacterium; assembly: GCA_017396555.1. Taxonomy (GTDB): domain Bacteria; phylum Bacillota; class Clostridia; order Lachnospirales; family Lachnospiraceae; genus RGIG1934. The sequence continues at coordinate 27,742 of JAFQLS010000052.1, forward strand.
GTGGTTGAAAAATAAACACTTAACTTAACAGAAAAAATTTAAGTAAAATTTGTACAAAATAGATAAAAAAACTAAAAAAACATCCACGATTTTATGCAAATTTACTTGACATGGATATGCGAAAGGCGTATATTTAAATTAACTTAAACGCATAAGTAGAATTTGGAGGTGTCGTAATGAAAAGAAGATGGATATCACTTATTTCTTCAATTTTTGTATGGGGAAGCGGTCAATTTTTTGCGTGTAGGCAAAAGATAAAGGGGCTTATGTTCTTTTTAGTACAGCTTGTGGTAGTGTTCGTGGAAATTTCTACAGGGTACTGGATTGAGTATATGCAGGGGCTAATTCCGAAATTTAGGATTGGTACTTATGGCGGTTTTTTTTCAAAGGGAATCTGGGGCTTTGTAACACTCGGCACTTCACCTGGAATAAGGGGAGATCATTCAACAAGTCTGCTTATTAACGGAATAATAGTAATTTTGATTCTTATGCTGGTTATTTTTGTATATGTATGGAATCTTATAGATGCATATAAAAGTGGCTTGGAGATAGAGAGGACTGGCAAATATATCAGTAGTAAGGACTACTGGAAAAAGCTGTATCAAAAATCTTTTGCATACATAGTTTTAACACCAATAGGAGTGTTGATTGTATTCTTTGTTTTAATGCCAATTATATTTTCGGTGCTTACAGCATTTACAAATTATAACAGAAACAATCTTCCGCCGGCAAATCTTGTTGACTGGGTGGGATTTGAGAATTTTACAAAATTGTTCAGGGTGCCTATATGGTCATCAACGTTTTTTAAGGTATTTAAGTGGACTGTTATCTGGACCTTGTGTGCTACTTTTAGTACTTATTTTTTTGGAATGCTTCAGGCGGTATTGCTTAATAGTAAATATGTAAGGTTTAAAAAAGTCTACAGAGGAATAATGATTCTTCCATGGGCAATACCACAGATGATTAGCTTATTAGTATTTAAGAATATGTTGAATGGACAATTTGGTCCGATTAATCAATTGCTACTAGATATTGGAATTATTAACGAAAGGATCCCATTTCTTACGGACCCTATGATTGCAAAGATAACAGTTATTCTTGTTAATCTGTGGTTAGGTTTTCCGATGTTTATGATTATGATTCAAGGATGTCTGTCTAATATTGATAATAGTTTGTACGAGTCAGCAGCAATGGATGGTGCAAATGGATGGCAATCATTTAGGAAGATTACACTTCCGCTTGTGCTTAGGGCGACAGGACCTTTGCTTATAATGAATCTTGCAGGTAACTTTAATGGGTTTGGTGCGGTGTTCTTTCTGACAGATGGTGGACCTTCAAATGCTACTATGCAGTTTGCGGGAGAGACGGATATATTGATTTCATGGATTTATAAAATGACATTAGATCATCAAATGTACGATATGGCTGCTGTAATGTGTATTATTTTGTTTGTGTTTATTGGAAGTGTTTCTTTGTGGAATTTCAAGAGAACAAGAGCATTTAAGGAGGTAACAGAATGAGAAGATTAAAGAGCATTTTAATTAATCTGGAATTGATTATTGTATGCATTGTTGTCTTGTTGCCGATATCATGGATTGTGTTGTCTTCGTTTAATAAAGGGAAAGGTCTTGCCACTTCCTCCCTTATACCCAAAGAATTGACTATTGAAAACTACATAAGATTATTTGAAGAGACAAACTATGAACTGTGGTTTTCAAATACTATGACTATTGCCATATTTAATGCAATTACATCCGTAATACTTATAATGATTACGGCATGGGTAATGTCCAGGTTTAATTTTAAAGGAAAGAAAGCTAGTTTGCTTACAATTCTCATATTGTCAATGTTTCCAAGCTTCTTATCCATGACAGCTATATATACATTATTTACAACTCTTGGAATTATAGGAGAACCGATGTCTTTGATTCTTGTATATTCATCGGGGGCAATACCTTATAATGTATGGCTTGTTAAGGGATACTTGGATGGTATACCAAAGTCTATTGACGAGGCAGCATATATGGATGGTAGTGGGAAGTTTAGAACATTTTTCAGTATTATTATTCCAATGTCAAAGCCTATAATAACCTATTGTGCAGTGTCGCAGTTTATGATGCCCTGGATGGATTACATATTGCCAAACCTGATACTTACTGGTGATAAGAATAAGACTTTGGCAGTGGGAATATACAGTATGATATCAGATCAGGAAAGTACAAACTTTACAATGTTTGCAGCGGGCGCAGTAATTGTCGCGGTTCCAATAACAATACTGTATCTGGTATTTCAAAAATATCTTGTTGAAGGTATTTCGGCAGGAGCAAGTAAAGAATAATAGAGAAATGGAGGGTTTGTTATGAAAAGATTTATGGCGATTGTTATGGCAGGCGTGATGGTTGTGGCTATAACGGGATGTAACAAAAAAAGTTTGGAGGAGTTAAATTCTTCTGGAAATCAGACAAGTGGGACAGAAACAGAAGTCTCCTTTGAGGAATTAAAGCCAGAGGAGGGTGCAAGTCTCGTATTCTGGGCAACAGATAAAGAATTTGGAGAAGAAATGGCAAAGAATTTTGAGGCTGAATATGGTGTGCCTGTACAGGTTGAAGAGGTTGGTCTTGGTGCTATTGACAAAATGACGCTTGATGGTCCTACAGGAAAAGGTGCAGATGTATTTATGTGTCAGCATGATGCTTTTGCTCAGGGGATTGCTTCAGGGATTTTGAGACCGATTGATAATGCTGTAGTTGAATACCTTAGTGGAAGAGTAGACGAAGTTGGTATAAAGACAGTAACTAATGAAGATAAGATATATGGTGTACCTGTATCCCTTGAAACAAGCTGTCTTTTCTATAACAAGGATATGGTGGGAGATAATCCTGCTACAACTTTAGAAGAAATAATGGAGGGTGCAGATGCTGTAAATGATCTTGATAATAATATATTTCAGATACTTTATACGGTAGGGGATGGATATAAGATTTATCCAATTTTATCATCAGCAGGGTTTCAGTTATTTGGAGAAAATGGTACAAATGAAGCCAATCCGGGATTTGATACAGATGAATTTGAAAAAGGTTTGGAACTTTTATCCGAACTTCACGATGTAATGCCTATTTCTTCAGATGATTTAGGAAATGTAAGTTTCTTAAGTAATCAGTTTTGTGAAGGAAAGGTTGCATATGAAATTTCGGGACCGTGGGATATTGAGGCATTCAAAGAAAGCGGAGTTAACTTTGGGGTTACAACTCTTCCTACATATCAGGGAAATGAGCTTACTCCATTTGCAGGTGTAGTTAATGCACATATTTCTGCCTATACTGAGTATCCTATTGCAGCCCAGCTATTGGCGGCATATTTAGTTTCTGATGAGGCAGCGATTAAATTGTACGAAATTTCAGGAGATATAACTACTGTGAAATCTGTTGCGGAGATAGATGAATTTAAGAATGATGAGTGTGTAAAAGCGTTTACAGAGCAGTTTGCTAATTCTTATCCAATGCCTTCGGTTAAGAGAATATCTTATTATTGGACCGTGTCTAAGGCGGTGGCGAAGGCTGTGTTTGATCAGGAACTGACTCCGGCAGAGGGAAGAAAGAAAGCTGTTGATGACTGGAATGCACTTGTTGAATCAGAATAAAAGGATGGCGAGGTGACAGCGGTGAACTTGACGGCAATATGTCATATATCGGGAAGTAATTATGCTTATGCTTATAAGAATAATGAATTGCATATTAGGCTGCGAACAGGTAGAGATGATATAGATAAAGTTGAAATTTTTTACGGAAATAAATACGACTGGGTAAATAAAGTTAATTTTCCTATGAAAAAAATACTCAGCGATGATTTGTTTGATTACTATGAATATCGAATTGTGAGTGATGACACAAGACTTGGTTATTATTTCGGATTGACTAAGGGACACAAGATTCTGTATTACACGGAAGCAGGTTATGTTGAAGAATTTAATGATGAAAAAGCATATTGTTATTTTTTTCAATATCCATATATTAACGAAATTGATGTTCATCGTACTCCAGACTGGGTAAATGATGCCAATTTTTATCAAATATTTGTAGAAAGATTTTGTAATGGCAATCCTAAAAACTCGCCGGATAATATTTCTCCTTGGGGAACAGAACCAACTCCTATAACATTTATGGGAGGTGATTTGGAAGGGATAATTCAAAAGATGGATTATTTGGAAGAACTTGGTATAAATGGGCTGTATTTAACTCCAATTTTTGAATCTGTATCTAATCATAAATATGACACCAAGGATTATATGGAAATCGACAAATATTTTGGAGATAAGGATACGTTAAAGAGGCTTATTAAAGAGTGTCATAAAAGAAATATAAAAATAGTTTTAGATGCTGTATTTAATCATTGTGGTTTGGGTTTTGCTCCGTTTCAAGATGTTGTAAAAAAAGGAAATACTTCTAAATATTTTGACTGGTTCTATATAGATGGTGAAAGTGTTAAATTTGAACCGATTAATTTTCAGGCGTTCGGGTTTGTGCCATATATGCCAAAAATGAATACTAGTAATCCACAGGTGAAAAAATATTTATATGATGTAATCAGATATTGGACTGAGAATTTTGAAATAGACGGTTGGAGACTTGATGTGTCAGATGAGCTTGACCATGAGTTTTGGAGAGGATTTAGAAAGCTTGTAAAGGGAATAAATCCACAGGCGGTTATAATTGGTGAAAATTGGCATAATGCATATCCCTGGCTTATGGGAGAACAATTTGACAGTGTTATGAATTATTCTTTGACAAAATTATGCTTAGACTATTTTGCTACAAATGAAATAAATGCAATGACATTTATGTATGGAATTTCTTCATTGCTTATTAGATATTCTAAGCAGGTGAATGAAACAATGCTTAACCTTCTTGACAGCCATGATACGGAAAGATTTTTAACCACTTGTAAAGGCAAGGTGGAAAATCTTAAAAATGCAGCGGCATTTCTGTATGCATATATTGGGATGCCGTGCACGTATTATGGTACAGAAATAGGTATGGATGGGGTATATGATCCAGGTTGTAGAAAAGCATTTATATGGAATAAAGATGGTTGGAATAAGGAGCTGTACTCATATTATAAAAAACTAATTAGTATCAGAGGTAAGGAAATGCCATTTAGATATGGAGAAGTAGAATTTATTTATAACAATGATGTATTTGCAATGAAACGAATATATAAAGATGATGTTATATATGTTCTTATTAACAACACAGATGAAATGCAGAGTGTAAATCTTGGTACAGAATGTAAGGATATGTATGACATTCTTAATGAAACAGAAATAAAAAGTAATTTAGGTAAAGTTAATGTATTGCCAAAAACAGCACACTATATTAAAAGGAAAGAGGGAAAATGGAATGAAAAAATTAGTTAGTATTTTAAGTGTAGTTGCATTATTGCTTGTTAGTGTGTTTACAGTAAATGTAAATGAGGCTATGGCAGCAGAAAAGGTAGATATCCATATTAGAAATGGTGTTGGTTGGGAATCAATAAATATCTATAACTGGGGTGATGATGGTGAAATAGCAGGTGCTTGGCCGGGAACTGCCATGACAGATGAAGGTAATGGCTGGTTTACAATAAGTTTTGAGGTAACAGGTAAAATGAACCTAGTATTTTGTGTGGATGCAGATGGAGATGGAACAGCAGAAGCTCAGAGTGGAGACCTTAATGATGTAGTAGCAACAGATGGTGAGGTTTGGATTGATTTCAACAGTGGTGAAGAGGCTGAAAATGCTTTGGGTGCAGCTGTGGCAGGAACACTTGAGCTTCTTGAAGGGCAACCAGATGATTATGTAGCTCCTAATGAGGAGGAAGAAACTTCTAAACAGCAAGAGGATACTTCGGAAGTTGTAGAAGAGGAAAACTCGGAAATTACAGAAGATACAGAGACTACTACACAGGCAGCTACAGAAGAAGATGTACCTAAGACAGGAGATACGGTATGTGTTTCGGTATTAGTTTTGATGTGCGCAAGTGTTGTTACTTTTGTGGTATCCAAAAAAATTATTGCTGATTAATAATACATTTTGTGCTGTTTGATATTTACTTTTTATAAAAAGCTGTTGTGTTAGTTGATATTTCATTCTAACATAGCAGCTTTTGTTAAAAAAGAGAATTTTAATTGTAGGCTATATAATTGACATAAAACGACAAATATGGTACGATATGGCACAGGTAGAGATGATTATAAGGGCAAACATGTAGAGATATATGGACGCAAAGCTAGGAGTCTTAAGTAATATTACAAAGATAGTTCGGCTGCATTGATTTGTTTCAGTGCGGTCTTTTTTTATATTTGTTTGAAGAAGGAGTTTAATAATGGAGGAAAAAATTGAATTACTTAATAAGCTTATTATATAAAATTCTAATAGGGAAATATAAGAATAGTAATGTACGTTAAGAAAGATGGAGATAATACAGGAGATGTATATTGGTCATGGTCACATATGAAGAAAAGTGTATCTCTTGATATAGGCTCTGTTGTTTCAGCTTCGGTATCATTGGTTGATTTAGATATACCGAGTGCATTGGTAACTTTATCAGATGGAACTGAGGTGTCGGTAAAGTATTCTAGTGCTGGCGCAAACCATGATGCTTGGACTGTTGAGTTCGAACCAGAAGTAAAAACATATAAATAATAGTAGGGAGCAATTATGGAAGAAAAAAACTTATATGAATTAATATCAAAAAATTATCGGCATATATATAACATTATTTATTTATGTACGGGTGAAAAAGAATTTTCTAAGGAAATATCGTTTAAAATCTTCGCAAAGTTGTATTATGATAATCCGTGGTTTATAGATGAGATTACATATAAGAAATGGATGCTGAGTCATACATTAAGTTTGATAAATGATATATATAAAAGTGCGGATAAAAAGAACAAAAAAGTAAATGATGAATTGATAGCACTTGATTTTGAACAAATAGTGGCATTATATATGGATGAGTGTATGGAATTGCCCTTTGAAGTGATAGTGGAAGTGCTTGATAGAAAGTCGAAGACTGTAAGAAAGCTAATAACAAAGAGTAAAAAAATTTTAATGTCTCACAAAGAAATGAATGACATAAAAGAATACATAGAAAATATAGTGCTAGAGAACGGTGTGGTGTGTGATGACTATGCTGATCTGACACAGAACATATGTGACATTGATAAAGAAACATTATATATGTGGGAAGAAAGTTTAAAAATAAAGATATTAAAAAAGAATATTATACGTTGTTGTGTATTAATATTACCGCCTATATTAGTTGTATTAATGGTGTGTTTGATTTCCTATATTAGATATGATAATTATAATATTTTTGAAGTGATGAATTTTGGAGATAGGGGAGAATGGTTTGAAGCAGATTTAAGAGCTGTGGAGGATGGGAGATGTTTTACTTCAAAAAACACAAAGATAACACTTGAAAAGTCATGGTATGATGAGGAGAAAAAAGAAGGCTATTGTTATTTTGTTATATCATGTGAAGGCGTGGATATGAGAACAGAGAGTATTGAAGTCTCAAGATATGGACAAAAATCTATAAAATTTGGTAAAAATAATAAATTAGAATTGTATTTATTAAATATAGATGGATTTGGAAGAATGTATGATATTAAGTATTATACAACTAAGGAAGCGTTATATCTTGGATTTAATTTTGAACTCGATAAAGTGTTATATGGTTGTATGTTTGGTATTGATTTTGTTGATTGGAATAATTATAAGAGTATGTCTTTTGAATTTGGAACATTGAATGGTGGAGAACCTAAGTATGAATAGAAATACTAATAATACAAATTCAAGGATTATATAATTTTAGATATATAAGGAGACTAACTATAATGAAAAAAATTAAAAATGTAATAAAGAGATTTTGTATAATAGGTTGCTTATATATGATGTGCTTTATAAATACGGGATGTACAAGTACAGAAGGAAAGCTTGAGGTATATGGAGGAGAAATTGTAAAGAATAGTACATTAAGTTATTCGGAAAAATATTTGTCGTATGAGTTACCTATTATTTCAAGTCAGAAAATAAAAGATTTTAAAATAAATGAATATATTATATCTGGGAATGGTAGCTTTGATATTAAGTACAAAGATTTGACAGGAGGGGAAAAGTATAAAGATTGGTATTATTATTTTGCAAATATTGAAGTCAAAATAGATTCTGATATTGATACAGAGATATCGGTTGATTCAATTGATATGAGTATAAATGGTAATAGTATAAATTATGAGGTTGCAGATTTAAATTTTTCTAATACAAAAGCTGTTTTGGGTAATGATATTGATGTTGAAAAGAGAAGCTTTGTTTATGATATGGAAAAAGTATATTTATATCAATATATACCAGAGAATAAACAGATAATAGCTTTGGATATACAAGAGGATTGTACCATTACAGGTTTTAAAATAATAGATTTTGTTGATATAGAAAACTTAGTAACTAAAGTTAATGATACTGAGAAAAATTTAGATGAAGGTATTGTTGTAAAGAAAGGTGATAAGGTTACATTTGAGTATAATCTAAAATATAAAGAAAATGTTTCTAAAAATAATTTAATAAAAACTACAAGTTATATTACATATTTGGAAGAAAATAATAAAGATTGTGCCTTTATAGATGAGCAGGGTATTATGATAATAAACTATATGAATGACCAGTTTGTAAAAGATTACATCGATAATGATATCATCGCTGAAAACAATTAAAGTCTTGCTTTTGGTATTAAAGGAAGGATATATCTTCAAGCATTTTTTTCATTATTACCCGGAATTTATGCAACAAAAATTAAGACCATAGATGCCATAAATTTCATATAAAAATTGTTGACACATTTTAAAAGCAGGAGTAAGATTAAATAATAGTATTTTACGTTAGTGTACTAAACTAGGGAAAGGAACGTGTTATTTATGGAAAAGAAGAATATTGATTGGTCTAATCTTGGTTTTGCTTATATCGAGACAGAGAAGAGATTTGTATCTAATTATAAGGATGGAGCCTGGGATGAGGGAGCATTAGTTACGGATGCTAATATAGTTATGAATGAGTGTGCAGGTGTACTTCAGTATGCTCAGACTTGTTTTGAAGGTCTTAAGGCTTATACTACAGAGGATGGCAAGATTGTAACATTCCGTCCTGACCTTAATGCTCAGAGAATGGTTGACTCTTGTAAGAGACTTGAGATGCCTGTATTTCCGGCTGATAAATTTGTTGAAGCTGTTAAGGAAGTAGTTAAGGCAAATGCAGCATATGTGCCACCATATGGTTCGGGTGCTACATTATATTTAAGACCATATATGTTTGGTAGTTCACCGGTTATTGGTGTTAAGCCTGCTGATGAATACCAGTTCAGAATATTTGCAACACCAGTTGGTCCATATTTCAAGGGAGGAGCTAAGCCTATTACTATCAGAGTGTCTGATGTAGATAGAGCAGCACCTAATGGAACAGGTCATATCAAGGCTGGTCTTAACTATGCTATGAGTTTGTATAACATAGTTGATGCACATAACAAGGGATTTGATGAAAATATGTACCTTGACCCTGCTACAAGAACTAAGGTAGAGGAGACAGGCGGAGCAAACTTCTTATTTATTACTAAAGATAATAAGGTTGTAACACCTAAGTCAGGAAGTATCTTACCTTCGATCACACGTCGTTCACTTATGGTAGTAGCTGAGAAATATTTAGGCTTAGAGGTAGAGGAAAGAGAAGTATATGTTGATGAGCTTAAAGATTTCGTAGAATGTGGACTTTGTGGTACAGCAGCAGTTATTTCACCGGTTGGTAAGATTGTTAATCATGGCGAGGAGATTTGCTATGGTATGGAAGATATGGGACCAATCACTAAGAAGTTATATGATACACTTACAGGAATCCAGATGGGTAGAATTGAAGCACCGGAAGGCTGGATTCAGGTTATTGAATAGACAATAGATATGAGTTGATTTGAGTACCTGTGTAGGCAGTTGTGCTGACATATATTTGTATGCGCACACTGAGATACATAGGTACTTATTTGTTATGAGACGCAAAATGTAATAAATTACATAAATAAAAAATAATAAAAATATATTTACAATATAACCGATGCGTGATATATTATAAATAGTTATTGGTATTATTCGGAAAGGAGATAATACGAAAAATTTAGATTCATATAAGGACATAACTAATATTCCTAAGAACATAAGGAAATCTTTTAAACCATTATCTAAATTAAATCTAATAGACAATTTCTTGTTTTCAACTCTTATGGAGCAACCCGAAAATGCAAAGAAACTTGCGAGACTTATTATAAAAAGATCAACTGGTAGAAATATTGATGATTTTACTGTGGAAATACAAAAAGAATTAAATGGAACAGACACTGACAAGCGAGGTGTTAGAATTGATGTGCTTGTTAAGGTGGATGATGAAACTAATTCGATAAAAGAAGTGTATGACATTGAACCGAATGCATATTATGAGAAAGATCTTGCAAAAAGAAATCGATACTATAATGCACTTACTGACTCTAAGCTACTTCATACTGGCGAAGAGTTTGACAGCTTGCCGGAATTAATAACAATATGGATACTACCCTATGATCCGTTTGGAAAAGGTGAAGTAATATATACTATAAAAAATATAGTAGCAGAAAACCCCGACATAGTGTATAATGATGGTATGACAACACTGATATTGAATGCTAAAGGACATGGAAGCAATAATAAAGGACTTGAAGAACTACTTGAGTTTTTTATGAATACTGATAAGGTGGTAACAGATGTGGAACTACTAGATATTCAAAATATTGTGAAAGCCATTAAAGGTGATGCGAAGGTGGGTGAAAGATATATGACTCTTGGAACGACATTGTATTACGAAAAGAGAATGAGCTATGATGAGGGAATTCAGATTGGCGAAAAACGTGGCAAGGAAGTTGGAATTCAGATTGGCGAAAAACGTGGCAAGGAAGTTGGAATTCAGATTGGCGAAGAACGTGGCAAGGAAGTTGGAATTCAGATTGGCGAAGAACAAGCCAGAGAACATATAACTGAAAAACTTCTTGAACTTGGAGTGGATCCTGCAATAATAAAGCAAGCAATAGAAGCTAAGAATATTTAAACTAATAATTTAAGTAACAAAAGGAAAACAATTGAGAATAATGCCAATAATTCTTAATAGTATAACGGTTATGAGAGAGAAAAGAACAAAAACTTACAATATAATAGTATGTGGTCTGATGGCTGCTGTATTATGTGTGCTGGCACCACTTGCAATACCTACGACAATTCCTATAACTCTAGCTACCTTTATTATATTTATAATTACCTACATTCTTGATTATAAATATGCGTTTGTAAGCTGTCTGATTTACATTTTACTTGGAATTGTGGGAATGCCGGTATTTTCCGGATATCAGGGAGGTATAGGTAAGATAATAGGCCCGACAGGAGGATATATAGTTGGATATTTGCTTCTTGTGCTTATAAGTGGATACATCAATAATAAATGTAAATCGAATAGGTTAATACAGATGATTGGTATGATGACCGGGCTGGGTGTGTGTTATGCGCTGGGTACATTGTGGTTTGCATATCAGCAGAAGGTGAGTATATATGGAGCAATGACTGTATGCGTATTTCCATTTATAATAGGAGATGTGCTTAAGATAGCAGGGGCGCTTGCAGTAGGAAATATTTTAAGAAAAAGAATAGATTTAGGACACTAGAAAGGAAGAATAATTATGGGTGAGATTAATTTAGAACAGAGCGAATATGCTAAAAAAGCAATGGAGCTATTTAAGGAAGGATATAACTGTGCGCAGGCGGTGTTTCTGGCGTTTGAGGACAAATATGATATGAGTCATGAATTGGCACTTAAGATGAGTTCTTCATTTGGTGGTGGAATAGGAAGAATGAGAGAGGTATGTGGAGCTGTATCAGGTATGTGTATGGTAGCCGGTGCTATTTATGGATATGATTCACCTACAGATCATGAGGCTAAGACAGAACATTACAAGAGAATTCAAGAGCTTGCAGGTATATTTCGTGAGCAGAATGGTTCGATTGTATGTAGAGAGTTATTGGGCCTTGCAAAAAAAGGTAGTGACAATCCGGAGCCAGAGAAAAGAACAGAGGAATATTACAAGAAACGTCCCTGTGTAGAGCTGGTTGGGATGGCAGCCGCTATTATGGAAAATTATATTAAAGGAAATGAATAGTTATGAAGCAGATGTCAGAGCTTGAGAAGCATTATAATAAATTTAATGAAGATAAGAGATTGTTAAGGAGACATGGTCAGGTCGAATATATAACCTCTATGAAATATATTCATAAATATCTGGAGGGCTTGGATAAGAACGCAAAGATTCTTGATATAGGTGCAGGAACGGGAAGATATTCAGTTGCGTTGGCAGAGGAAGGATATGATGTAACTGCCGTTGAACTTGTAAGGTATAATCTTGGAATATTAAAGTCAAAGAACAGTACAGTTAAAGCTATGCAGGGAAATGCAACAAATTTAAAAAAGCTTGAAGATAATACATTTGACTTAACACTTTTATTTGGCCCAATGTATCATTTATATACCTTTGAAGATAAATTAAAGGCACTTAATGAGGCTAAGAGAGTTACAAAATCCGGCGGAATTATACTTGTTGCGTATGTTATGAATGAATATGGTGTTATAACTTACGGCTTCAAGGAAAATAATGTGTTAGAGTGTCTTAAGGATGGAAGACTTACAGAAGATTTTAAATGTGTTTCAACTGAAAAAGATTTATATGATTATATGCGACTTGAAGATATTCAGAAATTAAATGAAGTGTCAGGGCTTGAAAGAATACAGATTATTTCTGCCGACGGACCGGCAGATTATTTAAGACCGATATTAAATGCAATGGATGAGGAAACCTTTGAGATATTTATCAAATATCATTTATCAACCTGTGAAAGATATGAACTACTTGGAGCATCAGCACATACGCTTGATATTCTAAGAAAATAGTTTAAAATTTACCATTTGCAATGTATAGGGAAAAATGGTAAAATCGTAAAGATTAAGTTACGAAAAAATAAAATATTTAACGGAGGTTACAATGAAACAAGACGAATTTAAGCCGTATGTACCGGCTAACAAAATTACGCCTGAAATTACATTTACATCAGTTATATTTGGTATTATTTTAGCTGTTGTATTTGGAGCTGCAAATGCATACCTTGGACTTAGAGTAAGTATGACAGTATCTGCATCAATTCCAGCAGCAGTTATCTCAATGGGATTGATTAGAGGTTTACTTAGAAGAGATTCAATATTAGAGAACAATATGGTTCAGACTATTGGTTCAGCTGGTGAGTCATTAGCTGCCGGAGCTATTTTTACAATGCCAGTATTATATATGTGGGCAGATGAAGGTAAAATGAGCGCACCGGATTTGGTTACAATTGCTCTTATAGCTCTTTGCGGTGGTGTGCTTGGTGTGTTATTTATGGTGCCACTTAGAAATGCTCTCATTGTCAAAGAACATGGAAAACTTCCTTATCCTGAAGGAACAGCTTGTGCAGAGGTTCTTTTAGCTGGAGAAGAAGGCGGATCAAGTGCTAAGTCTGTATTCTCAGGACTTGGACTTGCAGCAGTATTTAAATTTGTAGTAGATGGTCTTAAGGTTATACCGGGAGTTATTACAGCACCTGTAAAAGCAATGAAGACAGCTGTTGCGGCAGAAGTATATCCTGCACTTATTGGTGTTGGTTATATCTGTGGACCAAAGATTGCTTCGTATATGTTTGCTGGTGGATTGCTCGGATGGTTAGTATTTATTCCACTTATTGTTACATTTGGAGCAGATATTATCCTTTATCCTGGAACAGAGACAATTGCAGAGATGTATAAAGCTGGTGGTCCAGACTTAATATGGAGTAAATATATTAGATATATCGGAGCTGGAGCAGTTGCAGCAGGTGGTATAATAAGTCTTATCAAGTCATTACCACTTATTGTTAAAACATTTATAGATGCGATTAAAGGAATTAAGGCTGGAAGTAAGAAGAGTACCCTTCGTACAGACCAAGACCTTGATATAAGAATAATAGGAATTGGTATACTTTTATGTATCGTTGCTATATGGTTATTACCACAGATTCCTGTATCATTCCTTGGAGCAGTAATTATTGTATTATTTGGTTTCTTCTTTGCAACTGTTTCTTCAAGAATGGTTGGTATTGTTGGAAGTAGCAACAATCCTGTATCAGGTATGGCAATTGCAACATTATTAGTAGCAACACTTTGTCTTAAGGCAACAGGGGATAATGGTAACCATGGAATGATGGGTGCTATAGCAATTGGTTCTGTTATTTGTATAGTAGCAGCTATGGCGGGTGATACATCGCAGGATTTAAAGACAGGATTTATCCTTGGTGCAACACCTAAAAAGCAGCAGATTGGAGAACTCATCGGTGCTGTTATATCAGCATTTGCAATTGGTTTAGTTTTAATGCTTCTTGGAAATGCATGGGATTTTGGTTCTAAACAGTTACCTGCATCTCAGGCATCTATTATGAAGCTTATTGTAGAAGGTGTTATGGACGGAAATCTTCCTTGGGTTCTTATATTTATAGGTGCATTTACAGCTATCGTTATAGAGGTTCTTGGAATATCTGTTCTTCCGGTAGCAATCGGACTTTACCTACCACTTGAATTAAGTTCAACTATTATGATAGGTGGAGCAATTAAGTGGTTTGTTGATAAGAAATCAAAGGATGCTAATAAGAAGAAAGATGCTAGTAATGGTATTTTATTCTGTTCAGGTATGATAGCAGGTGAAGGACTTATTGGTATATTGCTTGCGATATTAACTATTGCAGAATTGGATAAAAAAATCGATTTATCTGGAAAATTAAATACTGGTATCATAGGTGGTATAGTGCTTATGGTAGTAATGATAGGTTGTGTATTATTTAGCGCACTTAAGGGCAGTAAGGTAAAAAATGAAAAGAAATAAGAAAACTGTATCCGCTAATTATCTTGATTATATTCCTGTGCATAATGAAAAATATGAATATTCAACAGATGATGCAGGAAATGTAACGATATTTATTGAAAATACAGGATTATTTAATAAAATAGCACAAAAATGCTTTAAGAAGCCGGAAGTCAGCCAGATACATTTGGACGAAATGGGAAATTTTATTTGGCCGCTTATTGATGGTAAAAGAAGTATTTTGGATATATCTGTACTTGTTCATGAAGAGTTTGGTGAAAAGGCTGAACCGCTATATAACAGACTTGTTCAGTATATCAGGAATTTAGAAGGTTATGAGTTTATTAAACTTATAAAAACTGAAGAGAATAAATAAAATAAGAACAGCGAGAGAAATCTTGCTGTTCTTTTATATCTAATGAAAACGATATCCGTCCCAAGGGTTAGAATCTTCACCTAAATCTCGAGATTCCTCAAATATAATTCCAAGTTCACTTTTTTTGCTTGTGTATTTTATGCGTTTTTCAGCAAAATGCTTAAAATTTCCTTTGTGTTTTCCACAATCATTATACTTATATGCAAAAAAGCTGTTTAGTGCATAGGCAAGGGGAAATCCAAGTCCTAATCCTAAAACTATTGAAAATACCATATTAACCTCCTATCTATTATTTGCAAATCGTTTGGTTTTATGTAATGTTGTATAGTATAAGCTTTCATGAAGCTTGTTTAGAAATTTTTTGCCAATGAAAATTAGGCCTATACTAAACAAAGTTATTAATATAAATAAATTAAATTTTGTAAAGTAATCAGTAATCAAGTTAATCAGAAAAATTAAAGGTATTGATATTGCTACGCCTGATAAGAAGGTAAATTTGTTAAAATTAGATTTAACAAAAGGTGTTGCCCCCACAACCTTGCCGGTTTGTCCATTTACCATCATTGTATAATTTATGTCATCATCTGAAAAAGATAGGAACCATACAGGCAATAATGCATAGTAAGCAGATTTTATTTTGTAAGAAGCAACATCATATTCTATTTTAACCTGAAATGCTGTGTGAACACTCTGTTTGATTTTACTGTTATACGCCTCCTTAACCATATTCAATACACTGTATTCAGAAGTGTCTTGATCTTCATCATAACAGTCAGCATAGAAACCTGAGAGATAGCTTATATCAAAATCAACCATTTCTTTACAATTAAATGGAACTAAACGTTCAGAATAGTGATTTTCCAGTTCTTTTGAGGCGTCAAAGGTAACATTTTTAAAAGAACATTTGCCTCTTCGTCTAAAATAACGGGTTAAGAGTTTCTTTTCTATTATTATTGGAAATTTACCACTTAAGAGGACTGAACTGGAATAATCAATATCATAAACCCAAAAAGGTACATAGATACCACATACTTTATCAAGTTCAATATTCTTAACACTCTTTTTTGTGTAAAAGCTTTTCTTGAGTCTTCGGCTAAGTAGCTTCTCCGCCTCTTCCTTTGTAACCTTAAAAGGTATTATTTTCTGTGGTTTAGCCATTGAAGATACTCTGTCAAATATAATAGTTGGCTGTCCGCAGAAACCACAGAAGGTAGCCGCTTCTACATCATTAACTGTAATCTCAGCACCGCATGTACTGCACTTATATATGTTAAAATCCATAGTCTCAAGCTGTGACCATAGAGCCTCAGTTATTATACTGTTTGAGTCAAAGCTGGATTTACAGCTTGAACATTTTAAAGACTTATCCTCAATGCTATATGTTATTGCGTCGCCGCAATTAGGACATTTACAAATCATAATAGACCTCCATTTACTATTTATAATAAGAATAGGATTTAGATTCTCGTATATGGTCTTGTCTTTTTAGTACGGAAAGATGTCTTTTAGAAAAATCATAAAATCTTCCTTTTGAATTGCCGTTATCGTGAAGCTTAAACAATATAAATCCCATTAGTGCATAAGAAGCTCCAAATCCTAAAAAACATCCTATAATTAATGCTATATATGTCATATTACTCCTCCTGTCTTTCTTCTGCATATTTATTAATATCTGAAGCGGTGGTTAAATAAATACTGGTTCGTATTTTATCCCAATATTTAATTCCAAACTTGAAAATAGCTACAATAGCAGCTATAAGTGCGATTAACACTTCAAAAGTTTTTGAAATATCATCACCGGTAAGAAGTGTTTCCACGAATTTAAAACTAGTCATGGATAACAAACTTCCTAAGACAAGTGTAGGAATAATTATTCTTGCTTTTACATATGGTAGAGCACCGATAACTTTACCCGTTTGCCCGTTGACCATTATTGTATAACACTTTTTTTTATCATCCAGAAATGAAAGAAACCATACAGGTAATAGTGCATAAGTAACAGAGTTTATCTTATATGTAGGGGAATCTGCTGTTATCGAAACGCTGTGTGCAGGAATGGTTTTTATAACTTCCTCATTGTATAGTTCTCTTGCATTGTAGGTAGCATCATATTTTCCATATTCTGATGTTACATCATAGCGATCGGCGTAAAAACCTGACAAATAGCCTATATTAAAATCCTTTGCATCGCTAAAATCATAGGGTTCAAGACGCTGCGAAGACCTGTTATCAAGTCTCTTAGAAGCGTCTACAGTTAAATTGCTGAAACTGCATTCACACTCTCTAAAATAATAATATGTACGAGCATCTTTACCATGACCTTCAGTACCTTTTATGGTCTGCTGACTACGATAATCCATATCGTATAGCCAGAATGGTACATATATTCCGCAAATTCGTTCTGTCTTAAAATTTCTTAATTTTTTTTTAGTAAAAATACTTTTTCTTAAATATTTGCGAATAGCACGCTCGGCTTCGTCTCTTGTAACAGAAAAAGGAATTATCTTTTCGGGCTTTTCCCATGAGGAAACCCTGTTAAATACAATAGTTGGCTGACCACAATAACCACAGAATGTAGCAGCTTCCACGTCATTAATAGTAAGTTCAGCGCCACAGGTGGTACATTTATATATGTCACACTCCATGGATTCAAACTGTGAATATAGTTCTTCTTCAATTGTTCCGCTAGGGCTGAATTTACTGTTACAGCTAGGGCATGTAAGAGATTTATTTTCAATACTATATATTAATGCTTTACCGCAATTAGGACATTTACAAATCATAAAAATTACCCCCACTAACATTGTTTTCTGCGACTTTTATATGTACAGTATTGTCTGCAAAATCTTGAAAGTCTCCTTTTGAATTGCCAATGTCATTTGATTTGACAGCAAGGAAACCAACCATGGCATATGCTAGACCAAATCCTATTCCGATTCCTAATATTAAAGGTAATAAAAACATATTAACCATCCTGCCTTTCTTTAGCAAATTTGTTAATGGATTCGGCTGTGGTTAGACCGATACTCTTCTTAAGCTTTTTAAATTGCTTAGCTCCATAACTGAAAGAAATAAAAATTAATACAATATATATAAATAATGATTCTCTGAAATCTTTTGGATGACTATATAAATCGCTTTCTAGAAATTTAATAGCTAATCCAGATAATAATGTACCAAGAATCATAATAGCTGCTTTTATTTTAAATTTGACATAAGGTACAGCACCAACCGTTTTGCCGGTTTGTCCATTAACCATTATGGTATATCCTTTATCTTCGTGAATAAATGACAAGAACCACACCGGTAGCATTGCATAGGTTTCTGAAAGAATTTCATGTGTGGGATTATCTTGTGTTATCTTAACGTTGTCAGCCGGTACAGATTTAATGACTTCCTGATTAAAAAGTTCTTTAACTTTGTATACAGCAAAGAACTTTTTATCCTGAGATGTACTGTCATAGCAGTCGGCATAAAAACCTGACAAATATCCTGCCTCAAAAGGCTTCAGTGCAGTGGTATCAAAGGGCTCTAAACGTTGTGAAGATTCATCCTGAAGTCTTCTGGATGCGTCAACAGTAACTTTATTAAAAGTACATTCTGAAATTCTGCGATAATAATGCGTTTGTCGATATTTTCCATGTTTAATAGTGCCTCTTAATACCTGATTGCTGGAATAAAACACGTCATATAACCAAAAAGGAACATATATACCGCAGATACGTTCTGTTTGAAAGTTCTTGACTCCTCCATCGACAAAAAACCCTCTGCGTAAATGATTACGAATAGCTTCTTCAGCTTGTTCTCTTGTGATAGAAAAGGGTATTATAAATTCTGGCTTTTTTTGAGAAGCAACTCTGTTAAAAATTATGGTAGGTTGTCCGCAATAAGCACAAAAAGTAGCAGCTTCTACATCATTTACTGCTATTTCCGCACCACAGGTAGTACATGAATATATATCACATTGCATAGTCTCATATTCGGATATAGTTTCTTCATCTACTGCATCATTTGGATTAAAATTACTATCACATGCAGGACATAAAAGCAGTTGTTCATCAATATTATAGCTTAATGCTTCTCCGCAATTAGGACATTTACAAATCATTTTAAGAATCACCTTTTCTAAAAATAAACTAGTATAATCTTATCATATAAACAAATAATTGTAAATTTTTATTATAAACTAGTTGACTTTGTTGGTTTAAAGTGCTATTATAGTGACTATCAAAAAATTATGAAGGAGGCAGTTAAAATGAAAAACAATAAATTTTATTACTTTTATTACTTTTTTAATAAGGACTGCCCGGCTTCAATGATGTTCAAAGATTAGATTCTTTGAATTGAATAAAAACGGACAGTCCGAATTTGATGTACTATTTGGTACACAAATCGGACTTTTTTTATTCCTTAAATAAAAAATAAGAAAAGAGAGGTATTTATTATGAGAATGAATTTTAAGAGAAAGCTTCCAATTCCACAGGAGGTTAAAAAAGAATTTGCATTAACTGAAAAAATGGTACAGGTAAAGGAAAATAGAGATTACGAGATAAGAAGCGTATTTGAAGGACAGCTTGATAAATTTATCCTTATTATAGGACCATGTTCTGCTGATCAGAGTGAACCTGTTCTTGAATATATTTCCCGTCTTCGTAAGATAGAGGATCAGGTTTCAGACAAGATGATAATTATTCCTCGTATATACACCAATAAGCCAAGAACTACAGGTCAGGGATATAAAGGAATGTTACATCAGCCGGATCCTAATGCTGAACCGGATATGTACAAAGGTATTGTCGCAATTAGAGAATTACATTTAGCAGCGCTTAGAGACTACGATTTTTCATGTGCGGATGAAATGTTATATCCTGAAAATTACAGATATCTTTCAGACCTTCTTTCATATGTTGCAATTGGTGCCCGTTCGGTTGAAAATCAGCAACACAGATTAACAGCTAGTGGAATTGAGGTGCCGGTTGGAATGAAGAATCCTACAGGTGGAGACTTAAGTGTTATGATGAATTCTATAGTAGCTGCACAGTCAAGCCATACATTTTTATATCGTGGCTGGGAAGTTACAAGCAAGGGTAATCCTTGGTCACATGCAATTCTTAGAGGCTATATTGATTACACGGGTAAGAGTACATCAAATTACCATTACGAAGACCTTGTTCAGGTAAATGAATTGTATGCAAAGTCAGGACTTGCAAATCCTTCTGTTATTGTTGATACAAATCACAACAATTCAGGAAAACAATATCTTGAACAGGTGCGTATTGCAAAGGATATCGTTCATAGCCGCAATCAGAATCCGGATATCAAGAAGCTTGTAAAGGGCTTGATGATTGAGAGTTATCTTGAGGATGGTGCTCAGGGTATAGGAGAAAATGTTTTTGGAAAATCTATCACAGACCCTTGTCTTGGATGGGAAAAGACAGAAAGCCTTATTTTCGATATTGCTGATAAACTATAAACAAATTTATTATTGAAATGGATGATGAAAAATGAGTGAACTTCAAAATGCAAGAGAAATAATTAACAAAGTTGATAAAGAAATGGCGCGTTTATTCGAAATCCGTATGGATGCGGCTAAAGAGGTTGCAAAATACAAAAAAGAAAACGGCTTACCGATTGATGATTTTGTGAGAGAAAATGAAATAATAAAAAGAAATTCAAATTATATAGAGAATGAAGAATATCGCTCTTATTATGTGAATTTTTTAAAGAAGAATATTAAGCTGTCTAAAGATTTGCAGCATCGTCTTCTTGAAGGAATGACGGTTGCATATAGTGGTGTGGAAGGTGCATTTGCGAATGTTGCAGCTCGCCGTATATTTCCGGATGCAAGATGCATTCCTTATGCCGATTTTAAAGCGGCATACAGAGCTGTAGAGAAAGGAGAATGTGATTGTGTAATTCTTCCTATCGAGAATAGTTTTAATGGTGATGTAGGAAATGTTTTAGATCTTGCATTCTTTGGTTCGCTATACATAAATGGTGTATATGAGGCTGAAATTGTTCAAAATCTTCTCGGAGTTAAGGGAGCAAGGATTTCGGATATTAAAAAAGTAATCAGTCATCCACAGGCACTTGGGCAATGTGCCACTTATATTGATAACCATGGTTTTGAAAGTGAAGATGCTGTAAATACTGCGATTGCAGCTAAAATGGTTGCCGAAATGAGTGATAAAAGTATAGCGGCTATTGGCAGCGCAGAAGCGGCACAACAATTTGGTTTACAAATAATATCAGAGAAAATAAATGATAGTGGAACCAATACAACCAGATTTGCAATTTTTTCACGTTCAAACAGAACACCTCAACAGGGTGATGAGAGATTTATTATGATGTTTACAGTTAAAAACGCTGCCGGTTCCCTTGGTGAAGCGATATCTGTTATAGGAAAGTACGGCTTTAACCTTAGGGCTTTAAAAAGCCGTCCAACTAAGGAGCTTGTATGGGATTATTTCTTTTACGTTGAAGGTGAAGGAAATATTAACAGTCAAGAGGGTGAGGCTATGTTGGAACAGTTGAAGGATTGTTGTTCAAATTTGAAAATTGCGGGTTCCTATGAAAAGGAAATACATATTTAAGAGGCGGTGAATAGAATGATTATTCCAGTAAAAACACAAAATGGTTCATATAATATTTACCTTGAGAGAGGTGCATTATCCAAGGCCGGAGAATATTTTAAGCTTGACAGAAAGGTTCTTATAGTTACGGATTCAGGTGTTCCGGTCGAGTATGCAAAAACAGTAGCCAAATGTTGTAAGATTCCTGTTATAGTTACCATAGAAATGGGTGAAAGGTCTAAGAATATGGATACATTTAAGGAGCTGCTTGGTTATATGGTTGAAAATAATTTTACCCGTACAGACTGTGTCGTAGCAGTTGGTGGTGGAGTAGTAGGTGACCTTAGTGGATTTGTTGCATCAACATTTATGCGAGGCGTGGATTTTTACAATATTCCAACGACGATGCTTTCACAGGTGGATTCTTCCATAGGTGGAAAAACAGCAATTGATTTTATGGGATATAAAAATATTGTGGGTGCATTTTATCCGCCAATGGGAGTGTTGATTGACCCGGATACATTGAAGACACTTCCAAAACGCCAGTTGTCAAATGGACTTGCGGAGGCTTTAAAGATGTCTGCAACAAGTGATAAAGACCTTTTTGCAATATTTGAAAATGATGATATAGAAGCTAGTATTGATACCATTATTGAACGCTCTCTTCGTATTAAAAAATATGTGGTTGAGGAGGATGAGAAGGAAGCCGGACTTAGAAAAATTTTGAATTTTGGTCATACGCTTGCACATGCAATTGAGAGTGCAAATGACCTTGAAAAATATTATCACGGTGAATGTGTAGGAATAGGTATGCTTCCTATGTGTGATTATAAGGTGAGAGAAAGACTTTTACCTGTTCTAAAAAAGCTTCAATTACCTACAAATACAGAGTATACAATAGATGATTTGCTTGAAGCATGCAGGCATGATAAGAAAGCATCGGGAGATACTATTACTATTGTATATGTTTCTGAAATTGGAAATGCAGAGTTAAAAAATATGAGCTTTGAGGAATACGAAGATTTAGTGCGGGAGGGTTTAGAATTTGATCCGAATTATCGTGAAACCGTAAACTTAAAGCAAAATATTGTTTTAACCGGAATGCCTGGAAGTGGAAAGACAACTATCGGAAAACTAATTGCAGAAGAAACAGGGATGAAATTTATTGATACAGACGAAGAAATAGTTAAAAGAGAAAATAAAACGATTCCTGAGATATTTGAAGAGAGTGGTGAAAAAGGATTCCGTAAGATTGAAACTGAGGTAATAGCAGACATATCAGTTGTAGAAAATGCAGTTATTTCTACCGGTGGAGGAGCAATACTTAATAAGACTAATATAGATATGCTTAGGGAAAATGGAAGAATTTATTTTATTGACAGAGCACTTGAAGATATAGTTGCAACCTCTGACAGACCTTTATCAAGTAACAGAACTGACCTTGAAAAGAGATATTCAGAGAGATATGAGTTATATTGTTCAAGATGTGACAAACAAATAAAGATTAGTAATGAAGCTTATTCAAATATGAAAATAATTTTAGAGGACTTTTATGATGAAAATACTTGTGATTAACGGACCAAATCTTAACATGCTCGGTATCAGAGAACCAGATCATTATGGCAGAGAGACATATGCTGATCTTGTAAAAAAAATTAATAATTATTGTGAATTAAAGGGAATAGAGGTAAAACTATTTCAGTCAAATCACGAAGGGGCACTTGTTGATGAAATTCAAAATGCATATGGAAATATTGATGGAATTGTTATTAATCCAGGTGCGTATACACATACAAGTATAGCTATATTAGATGCTGTAAAATCAGTGAACATTCCAACCGTTGAGGTTCATATTTCAAAGGTTGAGGAACGTGAAGAATTCAGACAGATAAGTTATGTGCGACTTGCCTGTGTAAAAACTATTACAGGTCATGGAACAGATGGCTATCTTGAAGCTATTGATTATTTAGTTGGGAGCAAATAGTATGAAGGCAGTATTCAAACCTAGTAAACTTAATGGAACCATATCAGCGCCACCTTCAAAAAGTATGGCACACAGATACTTAATTGGTGCAGCTCTGTCTGGTCAAAAATGTATTTTGTCAGGTGTTGACTATAGTGAAGATATACTTGCAAGTATTGATTGTTTAAAGGCACTTGGGGCTGAAATAACAGCTGAAAAAGATACTGTAATTGTAGAGTCTTGCGATTTTATGAAGGCAAAAAATCCCGTATTAGAATGTAGGGAAAGTGGGAGCACTCTTAGATTTTTTATCCCGCTTGCATTATGTATGGGGAATGAGGTTGTTTTAAATGGAAGTGAGAGACTTTTGGAGAGACCTCTTGGTGTCTACGAGGAGCTGTGCAGTGAAAATGGCTTTAAGTTTGATAAGAATAAAAATAGTGTAACAGTTTGTGGAAATCTTAAGAGTGGAAATTATAAGCTCAGAGGTGATATAAGCAGTCAGTTTATTACAGGATTAATTTTTGCCCTTATTTATCTTAATGAGGATAGCGAGATTGAAATTATCCCGCCCTTTGAAAGCAGGTCTTATATTAATTTAACAATCAGTGCGTTAAAATCCTTTGGTGCAGATATTGAATTTATGGATGAATACAAAATTGCGATTAAGAAGTCAGAGTTAAATGCTTTTTCGGGAAGAATTGAAGGTGATTATTCTAATGCAGCATTTCTTGATGCATTTAATTATATAGGTTCGAATGTAAATATATCTAATTTAAACCCTTATAGCTTGCAGGGTGACAGGGTTTATGCAGAATATTTTGAACAAATTTCAAAGGGAGTACCGACTCTTGATATTTCTGATTGCCCGGATTTGGGACCGATTTTATTTGCTCTTGCCGCAATGAAAAATGGGGCTGTATTTACAGGAACTAACAGGCTTAAGGCAAAAGAAAGTGACAGAGGTCAGGCTATGTATGACGAGCTTAAGAAGCTTGGAGTTGAGTTAGAAATACGTGATAATTCTATTATTGTGCCCAAGCAGAAGCTTGAGTTTAATGGAGAGATTCTTGACGCTCATAACGACCATAGAATTGTTATGTCGATGTCGGTTATTTTATCAGAAATTGGCGGAGAAATTGAAGGAGTACAGGCGGTAAGAAAGAGTTATCCGGGATTTTTTGAGGATATAAAGGAACTTGGAGCAAAGGTGGAATTAATATGATAGTTGATATAAGAAAAAGAATACTGATAGTTGGATTAGGACTTTTGGGTGGCAGCTATGCAAAGGTATTGAAAAGATTTGGGTTTCATATCAGTGCTATAACCAAGGAGCAAGGTTCGATAGATTATGCAATTAAAGAAAACATTATAGATGACGGTTCAACGGAGCTTGATAAGGAATTGATAGGAAATGCAGATATTGTTATATTTGCATTATATCCTCATGTGTTTGTGGAATGGATTGAGGAGAACCAGAGCCTTCTTAAAAGCGGAGCACTTATAACAGACGTTACCGGTGTTAAAGGAAGTATTGTGTATAAGATTCAGGATATGCTTCGTCCGGATGTTGAGTTTATTGCAGCTCACCCAATGGCAGGACGCGAAGTGTCGGGCGTTGAAAATAGCTCTGATAAGATATTTATTGGAGCAAACTATATTGTAACGCCTACTGAAAAAAATACGGAGGAAGCCATTGAAACCTGTATGGAGCTTGGCAGACTTCTTGGTTTTTCAAATGTAACTACACTTTCACCGAAAGAGCATGACGAAATGATTGGTTTCCTTTCACAGCTTACACATTGCATTGCAATTACATTAATGACCTGCAATGACAAAGAAGATATGGAAAAATTTACGGGTGATTCATTTAGAGACCTCACACGTATCGCTCGTATAAATGACCTTATGTGGAGTGAATTGTTTGTTGCAAATAAGCAGGCACTTTTAGAGCAGATGAATTTATTTATGGATAAGTTTAAAGAATTAAAAACTATGCTTGAGGAAGAGGATATTGACGGTATGAGAAAAATGATGCGCCATTCGACAGAAAGACGTGCGTTATTTGATAAGAAATAGGTAGGGATTGAAATTATGATTCGAAGAGCTAAAGAAAAGGACATTTATAAAATTGGAGATTTGTTATCTCAGGTTGATTTAGTGCATCACAATGGCAGACCGGATATTTTTAAAATTGGCAGGAAATACTCTGATGAGGAGCTAAAAGAGCTTTTGGAGGATGAGAAGCGCCCGATACTTGTAGCCGTAGATGAAAATGACGAGGTAATGGGATATTGCTTCTGCATTTACCAACAGCATTTTGATAATTCGGTTCTTACGGACATCAAGACTTTATATATTGATGACCTTTGCGTGGATGAGAAACTACGTGGCAAACATATCGGCAGGGAATTATATGAGGCAGCAGTTAAGCTTGCAAAAGACAATGCTTGCTACAATCTTACACTTAATGTGTGGAGCTGTAATCCATCTGCCATGCGTTTCTATGAGGCATGCGGTTTGATTCCACAGAAGGTGGGAATGGAATTGATATTGTAATTTTAATAATTAGATAGAAACATATTGGTATAAATCCGTTATTTTTCCACATACTAACTTCATATCCAATTATAAGGAAAAGGAGTTAAGATATATGAAAGCAACAGGTATAGTCCGTCGTATAGACGAGCTTGGAAGAATAGTAATACCAAAGGAAATAAGAAGAACTTTACGTATTAGAGAAAGTGACCCGCTACTGACAATGTTGACAGAGTGTGGAAGGTCTGATGGAGAGGGAGTTTGTGGGAAGGTTAAAAGAAATCTGTTCGTTAGTGGGGTGGTTGGACTCTGTGAGAGAGTGGGAAAGTGAATAAGGAAGCTTTAAGTTAGAAAATGTATGTGTTAAGCGCTAGTTGGAGAGATCTGACTGGTGCTTTTTGTCATATAAAAAAATTCTTGATGATAATATGAGTGGGAAAAAAATTTGATATAATAAAATTATTTAAGGATTATTTAATAATTTAAGATTTATACTGTGACCTGTAAGAAAAAAAGGAATGGAGTTGTACAAATGTTTTTAAATATTCTAAAAAAAGACTTAAAACGCAAGAAAACAATGAATGTAATTCTGCTTATATTTATTTTGATGTCTGCTATGTTTATGTCAAGCAGTGCAAATAATATCATTGCGGTTACATCAGGTCTTGATTATTTCTTTAAAAAAGCAGATATGGCAGACTATTATGTTTTAGCTCTTGATGGTGATGGCAAGAAAATGCAGACCTCGCTTGATGGGTTAGATTCAGTAATTGATTATCGAAGAGAAGAGTCAATCTATATTTCAGGCAAAAATGTCGAAATAAACGGCAAAACTCTTAACGACCTGAACAGAGCAGCTATTGTTATGTCCATTGATAATGCTAAGCTAAACTACTTTACTCCGGATAACGAGCAAATAGCTACAGTGGAATCAGGCAAAGCATATGTTTCAGGAGTGTTTGCAAGTGAAAATAATCTTGATATCGGTGATAAGTTCACCCTTATAGTTGGCGACACCAAAAAAGAGTTTGAATATTTAGGCAGAGCTAAGGATGCTTTATTAGGTTCAGACTTTATGGGGAATCCAAAATTCATTATTAATGACGAAGACTATGAATATCTGAATAGTGATAAAGAAGTAAAGAATCGTCAAGGAAGTACTTATTACATCAACACTACCGACACTTCTAAAATCGAGGCAATGTTAGGTGAGCAGAGTGGAATATTGTTCAATGCAAACAATGACACCATTAAAACAACCTACATTATGTCGATGATTGTAGCAGCTTTGCTTCTTATTGTGAGTATATTTCTAATTGTAATATCTTTTGTAGTTCTTAAATACACAATAGGTTTTACTCTGGCAGAAGAATTTCGTGAAATTGGTGTTATGAAAGCTATAGGTATGAAAAATAGCAGTATCAGAGCACTCTACCTTATAAAATATTTTGCAATTACAGTAGTAGGTTCTGCAATAGGTTTTGCTGTTAGTATGCCGTTTTCAGACATGATGCTCAAGGCTGTAAGTTCCTCGATGTATATTGACAGCGAAAACTCTGTTATGGTTTCCCTTCTTTGCAGTATTGTAGTAATCTTTATAACATTATGTTTTTGTTGGAGCAGTACAAGAAGGATAAAAAAACTTTCTCCTATTGATGCCGTAAGGAACGGAACTACAGGCGAGCGATTCAAAAAGAAAAGTCTTATGCAACTTAGAAAAAGCAAACTTAATTCTACTGTATTTCTTTCAACTAACGATATTTTAAGTGCGCCTAAGAAATATTCAATCGTTACATTTATATTTACTATACTTATGCTTCTTGTAATGATTCTTGCCAACACAGCAAATACATTAAACAGCGACAAGCTTTTGTTTTTACTTGGTTGTACAGAAAGCGATGTTTATCTGACTCTTACTGATGAAGTGATGCAAGCTACCGGTTCAAATGTAGATTCGCAGGCTATACTTAATGAAACTATTAAAGATGTTGAAAAAACACTTAGTGATAACGATATGACAGGCAAGGTACATGTTGAAACAATGTACAACACAACGGTTTTTACAAACGATACAAAAACAGGTGTCATGTTCCAGCATTGTCCTGACACAAAGGCAGATGACTACACATACAGCGAAGGAGTAGCTCCTGAAAATGCAAATGAAATTGCAGTATCATATCTTATAGCAGAACGTCTTAACGTAGGTATTGGTGATACTGTTACCTTCATTATAGATGGTGAAGAATGCGAATGTATGATAACGGCACTTTTTCAGACTTTTAATCAACTTGGTAACGTAGGTAGACTACACGAAGATTTTGATGTATCAAAGCTTGACTTATTAAATGCTTTCTCATTCCAGATTGATTTTGATGATGAAATTAGCGAAGCTGAATGTGAAAAACGAATTGAAAAAATCAAGGATATATATGACACCAAACACGTTTACAACTGTGCTGATTTCGTAAAAGATTCAACCGGTGCAGCTGATATAATAAGTGCAGTTAAAAATATGGTACTTATCATAACACTCATTATTGTAGTTCTAATTGCAGTACTTATGGAGCGTTCATTTATCTCAGCAGAAAAAACAGAAATTGCTTTGATGAAAGCTATAGGATTCTCAAATAAATCTATTATTTGGCATCATACACTCAGATTTGCTATAGTAGCGGTTATCGCTTCAATACTTGCCGTAATTCTGTGTATGCCAATAACTAAGCTTGTTATAGACCCTGTAATGGGAGTAATGGGTGCTGTAAGTGGTGTAGGATACGAAATCATACCTTTTGAAATCTTCGTTTTTTACCCTGCAATTCTTGTTGCTGTTACAATTATTGCTGCATTTTTTACATCAATTTATACAAATAAAATCAAGTCAAGTGATGCCTCTAACATAGAGTAATCAAGAATAGGAGAATTATTATGAATACAATACTTAACGTAAAAGACCTTTGCAAAACATATATCACAAACAAAAGACAAAACAACGTTTTAAAGAATGTAAATTTCCAGGTAGAAGAAGGCGAAATGGTTGCTATCATGGGACCATCCGGCTCTGGTAAATCTACACTTCTCTATACAGTTTCAAGTATGGATAAAATGACCGCAGGGGAAGTAAATTTCTGCGGAAAGAATATTGAAAAGTTAAATGACAATGAACTTGCTAAGCTTCGTCTTGAGGATATGGGATTTATTTTCCAACAAATGTATATGCTAAAAAATCTTTCGGTTCTTGATAATATCATTCTTCCAGCAGTTAAGTCTGCAAAGACTAAGGAAAGCAGAGCTGAAATTGCTGAACGCGGCTTAATGCTTATGAAAAAGCTTGGGATTGAAGAAATTGCTGACAATGATATCAATGAAGTATCAGGTGGACAGCTTCAGCGTGCTTGTATTTGCCGTAGTATGATAAATAATCCAAAGGTTATTTTTGCAGATGAGCCTACAGGTGCATTAAATCGTACATCTTCTGATGAAGTTATGAATGAACTTACAAAACTTAACAACGAAGGAACAACAATAATGCTTGTTACACATGACGCTAAGGTTGCCGCAAAATGTAAAAGAGTTCTATTTATAGTTGATGGAAATATTAAAGGTGAGTATAATTTGGATGTAACATCTAATGCTCGAGATAGAGAGCGTGCACTCAATAATTGGCTTATGGAAATGGGATTTTAGTATAAAAATCCCTCGGAAATGGTGACTAATATGGATATACTTATTGTTGAAGATAATAAAGAACTTTTAACACTTTTAACTGACTTTTTGCGTGCGGAAGGGTATATAGTCAGCACAGCTGAAAATGGAGAAAAAGCCTTGCACCTATACGAAAAGTATGGGGCAAGGCTTGTGTTACTTGATATAAATTTGCCGGGAATGGACGGCTTTGCAGTATGTGAGAAAATCCGTAGTGAAGGTAACACTCCTATTATTATGCTTACAGCTCGTGTTAGTAAAGAGGATAAATTAAATGGTCTTATTTTGGGAGCTGATGACTATATGGAAAAGCCTTATGATATTGATATTCTACTTGCAAAAATTAAGGGCATTTTCAAACGCAGATTTGCTGAAGACAAGATAACAGAGGGAAATTTGACTCTGAATCTTGTAACACAATCAGTTACAAAAGCAGGTAAAGCCGTTGAAATGACAGCAAAGGAGTTTGAACTCCTCAAAATGCTTATTGAAAACAAGGGGCAAGTCCTTACGAAAGATAGGTTATTTAATCGAATATGGGGAATTGATAGTGAATCTGAACCCCAGACTCTTACAGTTCATATCAAATGGTTAAGAGAAAAAATAGAGTCAGATCCTAAGAAGCCTATACACATACTTACAGTGTGGGGTAAGGGTTACCGTTGGGAGGAGTAGGATGAAAAGTTTTAATAAAATTATAGCTCTGGCGGTTGTTTTTATTATTCTTATGTTTGTAATTGTTAATGTTATTCCAGAGTTTTCAAAAGAATATTCAAGGGTTCTTAAGGTTGAAATTAATCGCACTGTTCGTGAAATCGATGAGACGGGCAAGATTCCTGATATAGATAAATATAAGACGATTGTAGGCATATCTAAGCAATTAGATAGTGATGATTTTTGGATATCAGAAAACGAATATGTAATTCGAGAGATTGATGGAGAGCTTTATCGAATTGATTATATCGAAGATACGGACAGCTCAAAAGAGATGCTTTATATAAATATTGCTTTGGGAATAGTTTCCCTGTTTATGATTGTTGGCCTTTTTTATATTCGTCAGAATATTTTAAAGCCTTTCTCAGAAATCACAAATCTGCCTTATGAATTGTCAAAAGGTAATTTAACAATTCCACTTAAGGAAAGTAAAAATCGATTTTTTGGGAAATTTTTGTGGGGTCTTGATATGCTAAGAGAGAAACTGGAAGAAACGCGTCAGTCTGAGCTTGAACTGAAAAAAGAGAAAAAGACTATGATTCTTTCGCTTTCACATGATATTAAAACACCACTTTCAGCTATAAAGCTATATGCAAAAGCTCTCTCAAATGGAATATATAAAGAGCCGCAAAAACAGTATGAGGTGTATGAAAGTATAAATGCAAAAGCAGATGAAATTGAAAAACTTGTATCTGAAATTATGAGGAATGAAACAGAAGAAATTATTGCTTTTGATGTTAAAGAAGGTGAATTTTATTTATCAGAGGTTATAGATAGTATAAAGGCATATTATGGTGATAAACTTGAAAATACTTGTTTTAATATAGACAACTATAATGATTGTATGCTTAATGGTGATGCAGACAGATTGACGGAAGTATTACAGAATATTATAGAAAATGCTATTAAATACGGCGATGGTAGAAACATAAGTCTTAGTTTTTTCGACGAAGAAGATTGTCGTATTATTACTGTGAGAAATAGTGGCTGTACTTTACAACAAAATGAGCTTACTTACATCTTTGACAGCTTTTACAGAGGTTCGAATGTAGGTTCAAAAGCAGGAAATGGACTTGGACTTTATATCTGTCGTCAGTTAACCAAAGCTATGGGTGGAGATGTATTTGCAGAGATAGAGAACGATGATATGTGTGTGTCGGTGGTATGCAGAAAGAAGTAAGATTTTTATTGATAAAAAAATACGAGGAGGTAAAATGTGGATTACATATTTTCATACTTAGAATTTTTAGTGCAATATATTGCGATGTTTTTAATACAGCGTTATGTCTTTTTGGAAAGAGGTTTAGATAAGACAAAGCAAAAGATTTATTACGTTGTTACAATAACAATAGGAATAATTATTTGTGCATTCTTATCTGTAGAGATGGCATCTGTATTTGCAATGCTCGTGTGTGGTTTGAATATTATGCTTGCTAGAGAAAAGCATAAACTGTCGGGTTTTTTCTTGGTAATTCCGATTGTTGGAATGATGGATGGATTAGTAATTCCGATTATGGTATTGCCAGATAGTTTGATTTCATTTGATAAAAAGGGTTTGATTCTTTACCAAGTAGGTGTATACGTAATTGTTATTGTTTTACTGCTACTTTTCTACAAACACGGAAAAGAATGGAGAAAGCGTTTTGAGTTAGAAATGAGACACCGTTATGTACAGAAGTGGGAGCAGGTGCTTTTGTGGATAGTAGGTTGTATGATGATGTTGTTTTCTGTGTTTATGACAAGAGATGTTGAATCTATTTCGCATGTATTTGGAGTGGGGGTGGCAAAGGATATTGCCTCTTCTATGATAGCGGAAGGTCTTATGTCTTTTGTACTGACAATAACAACAATTATCCTTATTATGCAGGGAAATAAGCGTTCTTATTATAATGGTATTGCTGAGAGTCGACGAGAAAGTGGTGAGCGACTTACCATACAGATGGTAAAGGCATTGGCAAATACTATTGATGCTAAGGATTCGTATACCAATGGACATTCGACAAGAGTGGCAGAGTATTCTGTTATGATTGCAAAGCGTATGGGATATATAGGAGAGAAACTGGAACATTTATATTATGCAGCTGTTTTGCATGATATTGGTAAAATTGGTGTACCAAGAGAAATAATTAATAAACCTTCACGATTGACGGATGAAGAATATGCCATGATAAAATCTCATCCAGTTACAGGAAGTAATATTTTGAAAGAGGTGACAGAGATACCAGACATTTCTATTGGTGCAAAATATCATCATGAACGTTATGATGGAAAAGGATATCCGGATGGATTAAGTGGCACAGATATTCCGGAGATAGCGAGAATAATTGGTGTGGCAGATGCTTATGATGCAATGACCTCCAAAAGAAGTTATCGTGATACATTAGAGCAGGAAGTCGTAAGAAAAGAAATTATTAATGGAAAAGGAACACAGTTTGATCCTGAGATTGCAGAGGTTATGTTGGAATTAATAGATGAGGATATGGAGTATCGGATGCATGAATAAAGGGTAAATTCGAATATATGAACTTTGAATGACTAAATGGTTAGAAAAATACTATTATTTATGCTCAAAGTTGTGTGATTTATCTACCCATAGAAGTGCTAAAGAAGTGCGTGGGTAGATAAATATGGTGAAAAGAATGTATTTTTCTTCTCATTAAGTATAAATAATGCAATATGGGTAGAATTTTTTATTTGTCTTGTTAAAGAAATAAACTTGAATTTGTAGTTGTGAAAGGAGATATGTATGTTAGCAATAGACCAGTCTGGTAATAAATTATTAGAGTTTATAAAAATAACTGAAGAGGATGCGGTTTTGCAATTTTCGCCGATAACGGTTTGCCTACTTGTTGTAAAGATAGGCAAAGATTATCTTATGGGATTCAATCATTGGCGAAAAGTCTGGGAAATATTTGGGGTATCATTAGTCGAAGAATATTTGGAGCAAATTGAGAAATTGCGAATAGATAGAGAAGAAATCGAAAAAATTGCTTTGTTAGGAGAGATTTCTTCTAATGAAGAAATAAGAGAACTTGACAGAAAACTAACTGAGTTTTATTAAGGCTATTTTGGGATGTTGTTGAGTTGGGAGGCACACAAAACTTTCAGTTAACAGTTGTGATTAACTGAGGTACGGATTTTGGATTTTTACACAGAACATGTTTGCTTATAAATAAGAATGAGCTTGCAATCAAGCTTTGATATATTTATTATAAAAATAGCGATGTGAAAGGAGAGAACTTATATGTGCAACAGATATGTTATTGCTCAGTAGTCTGAGCTTAAAATAAAATGAATAGTTAAGCTCGGATGAATCCCCACAAAATAATAGGAGGATTAAAATGAGCTATATAAGTGCAGAAAATGTTCTGCCAAAAGAACTTATAGAAATGATTCAGCAGTATGTAAGTGGTAAAAGTATATATATTCCATGTAAAGAGAAAAAAGACTGGGGCAGTCTGACTAAATCAAAGGAGTATTACAATAAGCGAAATTATGAAATATGTGAAAAACATAAATCTGGAGCTTCGATAAAAGTACTTGCTACTATATATTCCTTGTCAGAAAAGAGCATACAAAGAATCATTAGAACGACTAACAGGAGGGTATTAGCTATGAAGGAATATAGATATATTACACTTCGTGAAGAGCCAATGATGAAAGAGATAGCTGCCCTATGGTTTAACAGTAAATGGGGTGTTCCGCAAGAGGCATATCTTGAATGTATGAATGCATATTTGAATAAAGAAACAGAATATGGTTGGTATCTATGTCTTGATGGTGAGAAAATTGTTGCCGGAATGGGAGTGATAGAAAATGATTTCCACGACAGAAAAGAACTTTCACCAAATGTTTGTGCTGTCTACACAGAAGAAGAGTATCGCGGTAAAGGAATAGCTGGTAATCTGTTAAATATGGTGGTTGCAGATATGAAGGACAAGGGAATAAGTCCGATATATTTGGTAACAGACCATACAGGCTTCTATGAAAGATATGGTTGGGAATTCTTATGTATGGTTCAGGGAGATGATGAACCAGAGATGACAAGAATGTACATACATAGATAAAGCTATGATGCTACAATATATTTACAATTATTAAAATACTATTTCAGGGAACTTTTGGATACAATGTTATGCATATGTTCCCTGAAAATATTTCTACAGGAAAAAAATCATGTTAAAAATAATAGAAACTGAAAACCTAGAGAAAATATATAATTATCAAATAAAGTTTAACGCTCCTTTTTTCATTTCAAAAGATTTCGCTCTATGGAGAAAATCTTTTGAGGAGGATGTTGACGGTGAAGGAAGAGTTTTATTTAAAGAGCTTTTTGTAAAAGCTGCATATGAAGAGAATGAAATTGTTGGATTTATTCAGTACGGAAAAACAGCATTTGGATTCGACAATCAAGGAGAGATTTCTTCAGATATATCCTACCCGATTATTCGTAATCTGTATTTTGATGAAAACAGAGAAGATATAGGGGAATTGTTGCTGAAAGATGCTTTAAATGAATTTGCAGCATCCAATAAAATATATGCATTTTTTCACTATTTTGGAATGAGTTGCTTTGCTCGACATGGAAAGCTGTTTGAAAAGTATGGTCACATTGAAGATGTATTGAAAAAGAACGGATTTGAAACAGAACATGAAAATGTATACTATTCATCTACCCTAAAGGGGAATGTTGAATATGAAATCGAAATAAAGCCACACAATATGACGAAAGGTAATCAACAGTATATAGATTTTATACTTTCAGGTAATCATGTTGGAGGTTGTGAGGTGCACTTTCTTGACCGTAAAAGTACATATCTTCGCTGGATATATGTTAATGATAATATCACAGGTAAGGGGATTGGTACAAAATGTATGGAGGCATTAAAGCACTGGCTTTATGATAAAGGTGTTACAAGGTTTGATACTGACACTGCTATTTCTAACGCGATAGCGCAACACTATTATGATAAAAACGGATTCATTCGTGAGGGTATAACAAGGAGTTATTATCGGGAATAGTCACTAACAAGACCGAATTTTGGAGATGTAGTCCACAAATACGTATCTTGCCATGTAGGGGTGACCATTTCAGCAACCATTTTTATCCTCATTTATTCGATGGAATATTCATCACATCCCAAGTGCATTTCTAATAATAAATTTCATCTGAAACATCAAAATAGACCCCCCAACTGTCAAATTCATAGTAACACTATGACAAACTCATAGTACCGCTTTATGTTCATTATCAGTAAAAAAGTTCTATCATAATATGTGCCAAGGTAAATATCGATAATACTTCATTTGCCGGCATAGAAGTGGTAGTTATTGGCAATACTGAAATGAGAAGGAGGAGGGCATATATGAATCTGACTGTTAATAATGAAAGCAAATATGCAATTGTTTGGATGAATAATGTGGAAAAGGATGATCCTGAGATGATGAAAAGCCTGCAGCCTTTGATTGAGGAATGTAAGGAAAAGAAATACAGACTTGTTATCTTTGAATCCGGAGAGCAGGATTTGGTGGAGAAGACTTCGGATTTGCTTATTCATAATCGAGGATTGGAAAGAGTGGAGAATGAAGATGTAACTGTATTACCTAAGAGTGTGGCAAAGTCAAGATAATAATGATAGAGGGAAACATTTCTACCCCATTTTTTATCTTTCTACCCCAATAACAATAAAATGGGGTAGAAAAATATTGATATTCTATGTCATTTTTGCTAAAATGGGGTAGAAAAGGATGTGGTGACTATGAAAGAAATAAATTATAGAGCAATAGAAAAAATGCCAATTACTATTGAGGTTATGAATATGATTTCGTTACTCCATGAGTATAAAGGTCGACAGGAATTATATATAGAAACTCAGCCGGAAATATTAGATAAATTAATGGAGGTTGCAAGAATACAAAGTACAGAAGCTTCCAACAAGATTGAAGGTATATATACATCAGATACAAGATTGAAAGAACTTGTGCAGAAAAAGAGTGAACCAAGAAATAGAAATGAAAAAGAGATTGCTGGTTATAGAGAAGTTTTAGGAATGATTCACGATAGTTATTCTTATATACAATTAAAGCCTAATGATATATTAACATTGCATAAATATCTTTATAGTTATTCGGAATCAGGTAATGGTGGACATTATAAAATGGTCGATAATTGTATTGAGGAGGAAGATGAATATGGAAACAAAAGTGTGAGATTTCAGCCAGTTTCTGCAATTCTAACTAAGGAATATATGGAATCGTTGTGTGAACAATTTGAAGAGGTGATGAATCACACAGATATTGATCCATTGCTTGTTATTCCTTGTGTAATTCTTGATTTTTTGTGTATTCATCCTTTTGGTGATGGTAATGGCAGAATGTCAAGACTTTTAACTTTGTTACTTTTATACAAGGCAGGATATTTGGTTGGTAAATATATCAGTATTGAAATGGTGATAGAAAAATCAAAAGAAACATATTATGAAGCGTTGCAGGATAGTTCAATTAATTGGCATGAGAATACAAATGATTATATGCCATTTATTAGATACACATTGGGAACAATCATTAATGCATATAAAGATTTTGAAGAAAGATTTGTGTTGCTTGAAAAGAAGAAAATGACATCTGTAGAAAGAGTCTACAGTGTTATTGAACGATCATTGGTTAAGCTTGGAAAATCGGACATTATGATACTTTGCCCAGAACTTAGTCAGAAAACCATAGAAAGGGCCTTAAAGAAATTGACAGATGAAGGAAAGATTGTAAAGATTGGAGCAAGTAAAAATACAGCATATGTAGATGCGAAAAGATTATAATATGATGATACTAGGGTCAAAAAGGCAAGCATTTCCACTTGCCTTTTTCTATCCCTACAACTTACAATGTTGTTAGAACTACAAGAAAGGAGAAATATCGACATGGAAAAACATACCACTGACATTATAGTTAACAAGGAAATAGCCGGCTATTGCCGTATCTCTGTTGACGAAGAACTTGACAGAGACAATACATCCATCGAGAATCAGAAGAAGATTATCGAAGAATTTGTTAAAGCAAAATTTCCTAAGTGCAAGCTTGCCATATATGAAGACAGAGACCGCTCGGGTTACACCTTTGAGCAGCGTGAGCAGTACCAGCAGCTTAGAAAGCGGCTTATGAATGGCGAGATAAGTATACTTATAGTCAAAGACTTTAGCCGATTTTCCCGTCGTAACAGTAAGGGACTTGTAGAACTTGAAGACTTAAGAGATGCAGGTGTTAGAATTATTTCCATTGGTGATGCAATTGATTATCCAACTTATGATGACTGGACTGCCATACAGTTTCGCTTTCTTATAAATGAAATGCCTGTTACGGATACCAGCAAAAAGGTTCGTAGTGTTATTAGTAGACGACAGTCTGATGGTGAGTGGATTTGCTCTGTTCCCTATGGATATATCATCTCAAATATGAAGAAACAGGAAATATCCGTAGTAGAAGATGAAGCTGATGTTATCCGCAAAGTCTTTGAATTATATAATGAGGGATGGGGGTACAAAAAGATTGCCAATTATCTTACGGATAAAAAGATTCCTACACCTCGTATGAAAGAAATAGAACGAGCTACACAGCGTGGTGATGAGTGCAAATTAAAGGCTAAGCCTGAATGGAGTATTATCACTATTCAAGGGATTTTAGCAAATGACTTTTATATAGGAACTCTCAGACAACACAAATACACCAGAAAGAAAATTCATGGAATAGACATTAAGGTAGACGAGTCGGAGCATTTTGTATTTGAGAATCATCATGAACCAATAGTTGAATATAAGACATTTGCCTATACTAAGGAGCAGCTTAATAAAAGAACCACAACACATTATCGTGGCGTGAAGAAATATGAAAATGTGTATTCGGGATTTATGTTTTGCGGAGATTGCGGTGCACCAATGTTTTCAATGAGTAGGAGTGACATTGCACCTGCATATACTTGCGGTACTTATCATAGAAGGGGATTGAAGGGCTGTACTTCCCATCATATAAGAGTTGATTTTCTTGATAAGATATTAAAGGAATATGTGAAGCTTGTAAGAGATAATTCATCAGATATGATAAAGGAGCTTGAAACTGCTATTAAGAAAGAGTCGACAGAAGTAAAGGAAAATGAAAACACGTTTGCCATTCTTGAAAATCAATTAGCAGATGCTAAGAATGAGTTAAAGGCTGTTAAGAAGCGCAAAATCAAAGAGATAGCCAGAGCTGATGAAGACACAGTTGACATTATTGAAGAAACTTATGTTGAAATTGAGGAAGAGCTTGTGAACAGAATCAAGGGACTTCAAAATCAGATTAATCTAAGTGTTGATAAAAGAAATGACATTATCAGGGTTAACAGACTAGCTAAAACTGCCATAGATATTTTTAATGATATATTAAATAAGAAAAGCCTTGATAAAAAAGATTTGGAACTGATTATTGATAAGATTATTGTTTTTGAAGATAGGATTCATGTGAAGCTTAAAGCTGATATTGATAATCTTCTAAAGGTTGGAGTAGTTACCACATTTTACTATGAAGAGGTGGAAGGTAAGGAAGAACTTCTAAAGGTTGCGGAAAACTCAGAGTATAATGTAGTAAATTTTAAGTATGACAGTAAAGTTATAGAAAAGTATTTAACCACTAAGTTTGACCTTAAAACAAGAAATAAGGCTAAACGACTCTTTACTGTCAATGTTATCAGTAGTGGTGACCCACTGGAAATCTTCACTGATAGAGAGGGTGAAATAATACTTAAGAAATATTCCCCGCTTGGAGAACTTACACAGTTTGCATCTCAATTTGCAGATAGCCTTGCGGTGACATCCGGATGTGGTATAATAATAACAGACAGAGACCATGTAATTGCAGGTGCCGGTGGAAAAAAAGAATGTATTAATAAGAGAATTACACCGGAGCTTGAAGAAGTTATCGGTGAGAGAAAAAGCATAAAGGCAGATGACAGACCAATTTCTGTAGTTGAAGATTCTAAGGAGAAATTTAACCAGGTAATAGTTCCTATCATTTGTGAAGGTGATGTAATAGGTTCTGTTATACTTGTGGCGAAGGATATAAGAGACAAGCTTGGTGAAGAAGAGTATAAAATGGCTCAGCTATCAGCAGGCTTCTTAGGAAAACAAATGGAGAATTAATATGAAAAATCATTATACAATGGATGAATTTATTGAAATAATAAGAAGATTGAGAGCCGAGGATGGTTGCCCATGGGACAGAGAGCAGACACACGAAAGTCTTAAGAAATGTCTTACAGATGAGTGTGATGAGGTGATAGAAGCAATTGATAATAAGGATTATGAGAATTTACTTGAAGAGCTTGGGGATGTGTTGCTTCAGGTGGTAATGCACAGTCAGATTGCTTCTGAGCGTGGAGATTTTAACTTTGATGATGTTGTTACCTGTGTAACAAGAAAGATGGTACGAAGGCATCCACACGTGTTTGGTAAGGAAGAATCTGAGACCGGAGATGCTACAACGTGGGAGGAAATCAAGGCGTTAGAGAAAAAACTTAAGAAAAAAGCTTCTCAAACATCGAAAAATCCTTAATAATTCTTGACAAATTATGAGAAAACGTTTATAAATAAACGTGAAGGTTATAACGAGAGACGTTAAACCGTTCTAAAGGCTCAATAACAGGGTCAATAAAAAACAAGAAAAAACAGAGGAGGAGCTAATCCATGAACAAGACAGAATTAGTAGCAGCTATCGCAGCTAAGACAGAATTATCTAAGAAAGATGCTGAAAAGGCATTAGCAGCTTTTACAGAAGTTGTTGCAGAAGAATTAAAGAAGGGCGAAAAAATCCAGTTAGTTGGATTTGGTACTTTCGAAGTATCTAAGAGAGCAGAAAGAGAAGGAAGAAACCCACTTACAGGTGAGACAATCAAGATCGCTGCATCTAACGCTCCAAAGTTCAAAGCTGGTAAGGCATTAAAGGATGCTCTTAACTAATTTGTAAATGAGATTAACGGAAATTGCTCTGCACTACGCAGAGCAATTTTTTCTTTATGTAAAAAAGGAGGTCAATTATGAGACTAGATAAATA
The DNA here is from genome assembly GCA_017396555.1 of Lachnospiraceae bacterium. GTDB lineage: Bacteria > Bacillota > Clostridia > Lachnospirales > Lachnospiraceae > RGIG1934. The sequence goes on from JAFQLS010000052.1 coordinate 68,693, forward strand.
TCTTAAGGTATCAAGATTGATTAAAAGAAGAACAATTGCTAATGAAGCATGTGACGCAGGAAGAGTATTAATAAATGATAAGGTTGCTAAAGCCTCTGTAAATGTTAAGGCTGGAGATATTATAGAGATACAATTTGGAAATAAATCACTTAAGGTAGAGGTTCTTAATGTGCAGGATAATGTTAAGAAAGATGATGCCAGAGAAATGTATCGTGAAATATAAATTTAAGAATAAATTTTTGGTGTTTCAAATATATTATTTATAAGTGAAATAAATAGAGGGACATCATAATGGAAGAAATACAAAGCCTTAGAGGGCATAAGATTATTATGACAGGAAGAAAAAGTCTTCAGATTACAGGAGTAAAGGATGTCAGAGAATTTGATGAAAAAGAAACTGAGATGGAGACTTCTGCCGGAATGCTTAACATTAAAGGTGAGGGGCTTCACGTAAGAAATCTGAATCTTGAACGCGGTGAAGTCGATATGGATGGTATGGTCAACAATCTTACATACACTGACATAACATCCTTTAAGAAGAAAAGTGAATCTTTATTGTCAAGGATGTTTAAATGAGTAACGACATATTATTGGAGCTATATGTATTTTGTGAAGCACTCATTCATGGTGTTGCTCTGGCAGTTATGTATGATGTTGTAAGAATATTTCGCAGGATATTAAAAAGAAATGCAGTGCTGGTTGCGATTGAAGATGTTATTATAAGTCTCATTGCAACATTTGTAACATTTAACATGATATATAGAGAAAATCAGGGTAGTCTTAGAGCCTATATATTTACAGGAATGTTTATGGGAATAGTGGTATATCATTTGTCTGTAAGCAGATTTTTGGTAAATATTACTTCAAAATGTTTACTGATACTATTGCAAAAAATTATTAAACTGTTTAAAATAAGTGAGAGAAAAATAATTTCAAAGGTGATGATTAACAGTGAAAAAGAAGACTGCAAATAAATTTAAACAGTCAAATAAGTTGGGTATGTTCTCAGTACTAATTATAGTAGTGAGTATTTGCGGTGTTTTATTATACCAGATGAAGGATCTTAATGCTAAAGACAAGGAGCTTGAAAAAACACAGAGCGAATTGAAGCAACAGCTTGAGGATGAGAAAGAACGTTCGGAGTATTTAGAGGAACAAAGAATTTATGTTCAGACAAAGAAATATGTAGAAGAAGTGGCTAAAAAGCTTGGCTATGTGTATCCGGATGAAATTATTTTTAAACCCTATGAAGATTAATATCTTTAGAACTCTTAAGTCCATAAATTCGATTCAAAAGAATTTTCGATAGAGAAAATGTCTAAATCTTTTAAGTAAATCGTACAATCCTTTGACAAATTTATTTTTGGAAAATGGTTATTATTAGTCCATTCAAAAAATAAATTTAAGGAGGATTTCATATGAAAACAACAAAAATCAACATAAGATTAATTTTATTACAATGCATAGGATTTATTTTAACAGGGTGTACTATTTACGGGTATGCTCCGATTGGAATAGGTTATTTCGGAGCTATGTATGCAACAGGTCAATACCGGTTTATTACTTTGTTAACGACAACAATAGGATTGACGTGTAACCTAGGATACATTGATGCTACCAAATATTTAATGGTAATGCTTATAATTGCAGGAATAATATCAATATACGAAAATTATAGAAAAGAAAATATATCTACATATGTAAGTGGAGTATTAGTAGCTATTTCGATTGGACTGATGGAATTTACAGATGCTTTCCTATCATTTAATAATGAAATTAATACCTATATAGTTGTGACGGGTGTCTGCGTTCTTGCAGGCGCAATAATGATTGTATTTGCAAGAGGTATTGAAGGCGTCTTAAATAGTAGTGGGGAAAATGAAATACAAAGTGAGGAAATGATAGGTATTTCCGTTATTTGCGGAATATGCTTCTATTATTTGGTAACAAGTATAAATGTTCCTTATTCAATTGTGGAAGGTATTACATTTTTGCTGATGCTATATTTTCCGTATAAATATGGTGCAGGTATTGGAGCAATAGCCGGTGCAGGATTTGGTATTGCAATGGGGTTGAAGTCAGACCATATAGAAATTGTAAGCATTATGTGTGTCGCCGCAATTGCTGCAGGAGGAATGAGGGAACTTGGAAGAATTGCTGCTGCAACTGCAATGATGTGTACAGTGGTATCGGGAAGCTTGCTATTTGCTCCTGATACGTTAAATGAGGTTGTCATTAAAGGGATGTTAGCAGGGGTAATTATATTTCTGCTGTTGCCAAAGAAGCTTATTTATAGAGATAAATATGAACGAATGGATTTAAAAAATGCACCAAGTGAAATGGAAAACCAGAAATTAACAGCCTTAAAATCAGCAGTAAATATTTTATATGAAGCTATGCAAACGGAAATTATTATAAACGGCCCTGATGATAATAAAATGAAGGTTGGAAAAATTATAAATGAGGTTTGCGGTGAGTGTGCTAAATGTGGCAGGTGCAAGGACAAGGGAAAAGTGATTAAAGCTTTTGAAGATAAGGGAAAGGTAGATGTATCAGATAAAGGAAACTGTCCATACATATATAAAATGGAGAATGAAATACGTTTTATGGAGGAACGTAGAAGATCAGACGATTTGTGGAAAAACAGAGTTAATCATTTAAGAGAAAATATTAATTTGCAACTCAAAGAAATTACGACATTGCTCAATGACTGTACTAAAGAACCGGTAGATATAAGGGATAATAGAATGTTTGGGAAATTATATAGAAAACTCAGAAGCCGGTTTGTGACGTTATTGGAATTTCATATTAATGAAAATGACTCAGGAATGGATACTATAAATATTACAGTTAAATGTGATGAAGGAAAGGCTGTCACTATAAAGGAAATTGCATCTGTAATATCAGAGGTTATGGGTCAGAAAATGGAGCCTGATAATAATGATAGTATGGTTGTGGGGGATAGCTATAAGACTTTGTTTTTTAGACAAGCAGAACATTTTTCATTATCCTGCTCTGTGGCTAAAAGCGTTAAAAAGGATGGAGAAATATCAGGAGACAATCAGCAGATTACGGAAATTGGAAACGGAAAATGGCTTATCACACTTGCTGATGGCATGGGCTCGGGTGAGGATGCATTTAAAGGGAGTGAAAATGTTATTGATCTTCTGAGCAATATGTTAAAAAAAGGTTTTGGAAGAGAAAGCGCAGTAAGGCTCGTAAATTCCATTTCCTCTATGAACTGGAAGAAGGAGCAGACAACCTCTGTTGATATGGGAATTGTTGATATGTATTCGGGAGTTTGCAATATTATGAAAATGGGTGGTGCAAGTACATTTATTAAAAGAGAAGGATGGGTGGATGTTATGAAGTCAACAAGTCTGCCGGTTGGAATTGTGGACAAGGTTGACATAGACAGTGCAACAAAGAAATTATATTCAGGTGATAAGATTGTTCTTGTATCGGATGGAGTTTTGGAGGGAATAGACAGTGATAATGCAGAACTTGAGATAAGCAGGATTTTACTTGAAAATAATTTAGATACTCCGAGTGAGCTTGCAAATAGAATTCTTGAGAAGGCAATGGAAGATTCGTATTATCTGCCAAATGATGATATGACTGTAATTGTGGCGGCAATTAGCGAAAATCTTAAATCGGCTTGATTTTACCAAGGATTTAAAGTAATCTAGTATGGTGCAGAGGTTAAATCAAAGGAGGATACGTGAATGCTAGTAAATGAAGTGAAAAACTACATAGAACAGCATGGTATGATTAAAAATGGCGACAGGATTGTGGTTGGAATATCCGGTGGCGCTGATTCAGTGTGCCTTCTTAAGCTTTTGTGTGAAATGAAGAAATATTATGATATAGATTTGTTGGCGGTACATATACATCACGGAATTAGAGAGGGAGAGGCAGACAGGGATATGAATTTTACAATATCCTTGTGTGACAGGCTTGGTGTAGAGTGCAGAGTTTATAAATATAATATTCCAGAGCTTTCTAAAGAAAGAAGTACTACAGAGGAAGAAACAGGAAGAGATGTAAGATATGAAACCTTTAGACAGGTAATGAAGGATGAGGGCTATAACAAAATAGCAGTTGCACATAATTTGGGAGATAATTGCGAAACAATTTTGTTTAATATGTGTAGAGGGAGTGAATTAAAAGGGATTGGGGGGATTTTGCCTGTAAGAAATGATATAATAAGACCACTTTTAAATACAGACAGATGCGAGATAGAAGAATACCTTGAGAAATCAGGCATAGAATATATAGTGGATTCTACTAATCTTACAAATGATTATGGAAGAAACAAAATTAGGAATGTTGTTATTCCTTATTTGGAGAAAAATATTAATTTGAGAACGTCGGAGCATATTGTTAATGCAGGTATGGCAGCACTTGAAGCTGAAGAATATCTTGAATACCAGACAGATATTGCAATGGATAAATATGTAACAGGTGAAAATCGCATTATAATAAGCGATAAAATTACATCTGAACACAGTATAATTATTAAAAGGGTTATTAGAGAGGTTATTAAGCTTAAGGCAGGGAAATTAAAAGATATTACTAATGTACATATAAGAAATGTAGAAGCCTTATTTAAAAGAGAGGTTTCAAAATCCATAAGCCTGCCTTATAACTTGGTGGCACTTAGAACCTATGATGGAGTTGTAATTAAAAATGATGAGATTGTCGAATATGAAAAAGTAGATTTTGTGCCGTGTGAGGGCAAGGTGTATGATATTTTAGGTGAAATGACTTTGGAAATAAAGGTGTATTCGATAGAAAAAGGAAAAAATTTCAAGGAAATTCAAGAAAAGATGTATACGAAATGCTTTGATTATGATAAAATAAAAGATACTTTGCGAATCAGAAACCGACTTGTCGGTGATTATCTTGTTGTCGACGATAAAGGTAGTCGTAAAAAAATAAAAGATTATTTTATTAATGAGAAGATTCCAAAGGAAGATAGAGACAGGATTATTTTGGTTGCAGATGGAAATCATATAATATGGGTTATCGGGCGAAGAATAAGCGAGTATTATAAAGTGTCCGATGCGACTACAAGGATAATTCAGATAAATGTTAATCTTATTTAACTATGCATTTGAATCAAAAAGGAGAAAAGACATATGACAGAACATAAGGTAAGAGTTCTGATCGAGGAATCAGAGGTTGATAAACGCATTGAAGAGATTGGTAAAAAGATTAGTGAAGAATATGCAGGAAAATCAATTCATCTTGTGTGTGTTCTTAAGGGTGGAGCTTTTTTTATGTGTGAGCTCGCTAAAAGAATAACTGTTCCGGTATCCATGGATTTTATGGCTGTAGGAAGCTATGGTAATGGAACAGCAAGTAGCGGTGTTCTTAAAATTAAGAAGGATCTTGATGAAACAATTGAAGGCAAGGAAGTATTAATTGTAGAGGACATTATTGATTCAGGGAATACACTTTATAAATTAACAAACATGTTAAGAGCTAGAAATCCTAAGTCTCTTGAGGTGTGTGCATTGCTTGATAAACCGGATAGAAGAGAGGTAGATGTGGATGTAAAATACACATGCTTTTCGATTCCGGATGAATTTGTGGTGGGATATGGTCTTGACTATGCCCAGCTATACAGAAACCTTCCATATATTGGTGTGGTAGAATTTGAATAATATTTAAGGAGGATTGGATAATTGAAGAAACAAATGAGAGGTGTTGGCTTTTATATTGTTATTGCAATTTTGATATGTGTTGGTGCATATTTTATATTCTTTGCTAATAATTCTGATGACAGCTATACCTACAGCAATTTTTTAGAAGATTTAAAGGAAAAGAAAGTAGAGGAAATTACTATTATTCAAAACAAAGAGGTGCCAACAGGTAAACTCACCTTTAAGGTTGATGGTAAACAAAAGACATTAAATATACCGGATGTTAATGAGGTTACAAAGGAAATACGTGATGCCAAATTAACATATGTCATGAAGGATGTTAAGAGAGATAGTGTATTTCTTACAACTATTTTGCCACTTATAATTATGGCGATTATTGCATTTTTGATTTTTGGTATGATAAGTGGAAGTTCATCAGGCGGCAATGGCGGAAAAATGATGAATTTTGGCAAAAGCAGAGCGAAGCTTTATGCAGATATGGGTAAGAGAGTTACTTTTACAAATGTAGCAGGCTTACACGAAGAAAGAGAAGAACTTGAGGAGATAGTCGATTTCCTTAAGAGACCGCTTAAGTACATGGAAGTTGGTGCGAGAATACCTAAGGGTGTAATTCTTACAGGACCTCCGGGAACAGGTAAGACATTGCTTGCAAAGGCTGTTGCCGGTGAAGCAGGAGTACCGTTCTTTAGTATTTCAGGTTCAGATTTTGTAGAAATGTTTGTTGGTGTTGGTGCTTCCAGAGTAAGAGATTTGTTTGAGGAAGCTAAGAAAAATGCCCCTTGTATAGTGTTTATTGATGAGATTGATGCTGTTGCAAGAAGACGTGGTACCGGTATGGGTGGCGGACACGATGAAAGAGAGCAGACACTTAACCAGATGTTGGTTGAGATGGATGGTTTCGGTATTAATGAAGGAATTATCGTAATGGCAGCTACTAACAGAGTTGATATTCTGGATCCGGCAATTCTTCGTCCGGGTCGTTTTGACAGAAAGGTTGTTGTTGGAAGACCAGATGTCAGAGGTAGAAGAGAAATTCTTGATGTTCATATTAAAAATAAGCCACTTGGTGAAGATGTTGACTTGGATAAGATTGCCCAGACAACTGCCGGATTTACAGGAGCTGATCTTGAAAATCTTATGAATGAATCAGCTATTCTTGCGGCTAGAAATGAAAGAAAATTCATTACCCAGGAAGATATTGATAAGTCATTTATTAAGATTGGTATTGGTACTGAGAAGAAGAGCAAAATTATTTCAGAAAAGGAAAAGAGAATTACAGCCTTCCACGAGGCAGGACATGCGATTCTTTTCCATGTGTTGTCAGAGGTGGGACCTGTTCATACGGTATCAGTAATACCTACAGGAACAGGTGCGGCAGGTTACACAATGCCGCTTCCTGAAAAGGACGAAATGTTTAATACAAAGGGAAAAATGCTTCAGGAAATTATGGTAGGTCTTGGAGGACGTATTGCTGAAGAAATAGTGCTTGATGATATTACAACTGGTGCTTCTCAGGATATTAAGCAGGCAACAGCTCTTGCGAAGGCTATGGTTACAAAATATGGTATGTCAGATAAGCTTGGTCTTATTAATTATGGTGAAAATGAAGATGAAGTATTTATTGGTCGTGATCTCGCTCATTCGAGAGGATATGCAGATACAACTGCAGCAGCAATTGACGGTGAGGTTAAGAACATTATTGATGATTGTTATGCAAAGGCCAAGGATATTATTTTAGAATATAGATATGTTCTTGATAAGGCAGCAGAGCTTTTAATCGAAAAAGAGAAGATTACAGGAGAGGAATTCGAGGCTTTATTCTAAAAATCGAGGGCGATTTGTGCAATGTGCACAAAAAAACATTGATGTTTTTGTGAAGTTTATGCACACTTTATGTTTAGGCTGTGCTATTATAATTAACGTAAACCCCCCCAATACATTATATAGTTTTTGCTACACCCCATAAGAAAAAACGAAAAATACCTTCTCCTAAAAAGACGGCAACGTGAAGCCGTCTTTTTACTTTGTCTAAATTTATATTATATTATCGAAAAGTATGGTCTTGTGAAAATGGTAAAAATAGAGTAAAATAATAAGGTATTTTAAATAAAGGTTTGGTGCTAAAATGGTAATTAATGTTAACACAGATTTTCTTAATTCAATAGAAAAGAAATTATTATATATTCAAAGTGTTCGTCCAGCACTTAACAGGTCGGCATTATTCAGTGATGAGACAGGCGGATTCAGAAGTCCGGCAGAACCGGAGAAGTTTTCGGAAGTAACTGTTTATTTCAGAACCAAGAAGGAAAATGTAGATGCTGTGTATATATGCATTGGTTCTACAGAGATTCCTATGAGTTTTTCTCATAATGATGAGTTATTTGATTACTTTTTTTATAATATAAAGCTACAGGATCAGCAGGTAAGATATCATTTTAAGGTAGTGTCAGGATATGAGAAATGTTATTTTGACAAGGCTGGTATATGTGATAATATTACGGGCTGGTATGAATTTGTCATTACTCCCGGATTTCATACACCTGAATGGGCTAAGGGAGCAGTTATGTACCAGATTTATACAGACCGTTTCTTTAATGGCGATAAGACCAATGATGTTGAGACAGACGAATATCACTATATAGGTGAAAATACAGTTAAGGTTGATGATTGGTTTAAATATCCGGCAACTATGGGGGTAAGAGAATTCTACGGTGGTGATCTTCAAGGTATCTTAGATAAGCTTGATTATTTAGAGAAACTTGGTGTTGAGGTTATTTATTTGAATCCTATTTTTGTTTCTCCTTCTAATCATAAATATGATATTCAGGATTACGATTATATAGACCCACATATTGCAAAAATTGTTAAAGATGAGGGGGAGCTTCTTTTAAATGGTGCAAGAGAAAATAAGTACGCTTCAAGATATATAACAAGAGTTACAGATAAGATTAATCTTGAGGCTAGTAATAAATTTTTTGTTGAATTTGTTGAGGAAGTACATAGAAGAGGAATGAAGGTTATTCTTGATGGTGTATTTAATCACTGTGGTTCGTTTAATAAGTGGCTTGACAGAGAGCAGATATACGAGAATCAGGAAGGTTATTCTAAGGGAGCCTTTGTGTCAGCAGACAGTCCATACAGAAATTTCTTTAAATTTTACGGCGAAGATTGGCCATATAATTCTAATTACAATGGCTGGTGGGGACATGATACTCTTCCTAAGCTTAATTACGAGGAATCGGATGAATTATATAATTATGTTATGGGAATTGCAAGAAAATGGGTATCAGCTCCATTTAATGTAGATGGATGGAGACTTGATGTGGCAGCTGACCTTGGTCAGAGTGGAGATTTTAACCACAAGTTCTGGAAGGATTTCAGAAAGAATGTAAAGGAAGCTAATCCGAATGCAATAATTCTTGCTGAACATTACGGAGACCCGGGAGCATGGCTTCAGGGTGAAGAATGGGATACAGTAATGAACTATGATGCTTTTATGGAGCCTATTTCATGGTTTTTAACAGGTATGGAAAAGCATAGTGATGAAAAGAGGGGCGACCTTAGAGGTGATGCTCACAGCTTCTTTGCTTCTATGAGACATCATATGTCAAGAATGCAGGGACAGTCTCTCCACATTGCCATGAATGAGTTGTCAAATCACGACCATTCAAGATTTTTGACAAGAACTAATGGAAATGTAGGTAGAGTCGGAAGTCACGGTTCAGAATCAGCTAATGCTTATGTGAACAAAGGTATAATGAAGGAAGCGGTTGTTATGCAGATGACATGGCCTGGTGCACCTACTTTGTATTACGGTGATGAAGCTGGGTTATGTGGATGGACAGATCCTGACAACAGAAGAACATATCCATGGGGCAGAGAGGATTTAGAGCTTATTGAATTTCACAGAGATGCAATAAGAATTCATAAGGAAAATCCTGCATTAAGACGTGGTTCATTTGTACCATTATATGAGGAATATAATGTCATTGGATACGGACGTTTCTTAAATGACAATAAGTTAGGTGTTATTATTAATAATAATGGTGAACACAAGACAGTCAGAATTCCGGTATGGCAGCTTGGTGTTACTGATGAGGAAGGTATGGAGAGACTTATTCTTTCTGAACAGGAAAATTACAATGTTGGCAAGATGGAATATCAGGTTAAGAATGGTATATTAGAGGCAGTAATGCCACCATTCTCAGCAGCAATATTTGGAAATATTAAGAAATAAAACGCTTGCATAATAACCTGATTTGTGATATAAATATTACTTGTCAGAGCAAGTTTTGGATGGTTTCCCGAGTGGCCAAAGGGGACAGACTGTAAATCTGCTGCAAATTGCTTCGGTGGTTCGAATCCACCACCATCCACTCAGCATGAATGAAGTAATGCTAGAATGCCGGCGTGGCGGAACTGGCAGACGCACAGGACTTAAAATCCTGCGGGACTTACCTCCCGTACCGGTTCGATTCCGGTCGCCGGCATTAAAAAAAGTATCATCGTAAGATGGTACTTTTTTTAATGCTTATGAATGAAATTAAATGGTATGTAGAGGTAAGTTCCGCCCGGGACTTACGACACCAACGGAACGTTGGTGTTGGTGCCGGTTCGATTCCGGTCGCCGGCATTAAAAAAAGTATCATCGTAAGATGGTACTTTTTTTAATGCTGCTGATAGGGATAAAATGTGGTAGGAGGAGAAAGTCTTGCCCGGGACTTACATGCCAACTTTGTTGGCATTGGTACCGGAGAGATGAAGGGAGCAATTGAGGGGATGAAAAAATAAGGATAACGAAATGAGAATAAGTTTAAGATATATAGATTCTATTAATATATCCATTGACTATACTAATAAAATTAAATATAATATCAAATATAATAATTACATTTTATCTCCCTTAGGATGTAGGTAATCAGGAGGAAAATTTACAAGCGACACTCCTGATTAGAAGTATTCATATGGGGGCAAAATATTGAACAAAGATAATACCTTATTTGCAGTGGCATTTGAGGATAAAGCTCCTTGTCAGGAACTTATCAGAATTGTTACAGGTGATGAAAGTCTTGTTGTTATCGACAACAAAACACAATATACTATACGCAATGTAGAAAATCATTCTGTAACACTTGACCTTATAGTAAAAGATTCCAGGGGTAAAAAGTATGCTATAGAACTTCAGAAAAAAGATGAAAGAAATGCTGAAAAAAGAATTCGTTATAACAATTCATTATATGACACACTGTTGTTGGATAAAGGTGTGGATTATTGTGAATTGCCAACAGTAATTAGCATTTTTGTCTCGAAGTTTGATGTACACAAAACGGGGTTGCCTATCTATCATATTAAAATGACAATAGAGGAAACGGGACAAACATATGATGAAGGCAGACAAATAATCTTTGTTAATTCTTGTAATGATAATGGAAGCAAAATTGCCAGGTTGATGAACGAATTTTCAAATAAAGAACGAATAAGTAGTGAATTTACTCATATTTCAGAAAGGGTAAGAAGTCTTAAGGAAGAGTTAGGAGGCGAAGTGATTATGCGTGAAAAGATGGAAGCATTAGCAAAAGAATATGCAGAATATGTAGTAGCTGAAAATGATATAGATTATGTTAGAAAAATGCTTAAAAAAGGATATCCTATAGCAGAGATAGCAGAAATTTCTCCTCTCTCTTTGGAGGAAATCGAAAAAATGAAAGCAAAGGTGGAAAAAGAAAATCGCACCAAGAAATCAAGATATTTAAAGAAATCACTGGAAAAAGTCTTTGCCAGATATTTCAGAAAGAGTAAGAAGTCTTAAGAAGGGAATAAGAGGCTAAATGGTTTCTAGATATAAAGAGAAGGATTTGACACTATGCTTTCAAAACTAAAATTATCGCTACTAAAAATAGATTATAGACTTTACATATCCCTCTTGGTTATGGGATTTGTACCGACTATTTATACTACAGTACGTATCTTCTTTTTAGGAGAATTGCCGGAAGAATGGTCGTTTTCGATTGCGGGTCAGCTTGCATGGGTAAATCTTTTATATGAGATTTTAAATGAAGCGATTATATTGCCGTTATTTTATTTTGTGGGCAAAATAAGAGAGAATAAGGAAGAATTTTCAAATCGTGTGAGGACGGGAATGATAATTTCTTTCTGTGTATATGCCATCTTATCTGTGATTATAATTATTTTTGCAGAACCACTTCTTGAAATTATGGCGACAGATAGAAACATAATAAAAGAAACGGTTACATATGTCAGAATTGAAAGTGTTGCGAATATATTCCTGATTCTAACACAATTTACTCTAGTTGCACTTATAGCGTTAAATAAAAGCAAATACTTATATATGTTGACAGGCATGAGGCTTGTTATGTGTCTGATTTCTGATACATTCTTAGTGTCTGGATTATCTGTATCAGCGAGGCTGGGAGTAAATGGTATTGGCTATTCCAATATAATTGTAAATGTTGCTTTGCTTATTTTATCTATTGCATTTTTGATGAGAGAAAACATTAAGGTCTTTTCGAGCAAAAAACTTGATTTTAAATGGTGCAAGGAATTTGTCAAAGTTGGTGCTGTGTCAGGAATGGAATCTATGGTACGCAATGTTGCATATATGGTGATGATTGCCAGAATGGTTAACATTGTGAGTGAGCAGGGAACTTACTGGGTAGCAAATAACTTTATATGGGGATGGCTCCTTTTGCCAATAATTCAGTTGGGTGAACTTATAAAGCAAGAGGTTGCAGCGAATAAAGAAAATGTCAGACAAAATACTTTAGGATATTTTGGAATAACAACAATTGTTTCAGTATTGTGGATTGTTAGTATTCCAAGTTGGAAACCATTTATGGCATATGTGCTTGGATTTTCAGATGTAGATAAGCTATTTGAACTTGTGTTGATTCTTGTGGGATTTTATGTATTATATGCTTTTCAGAATGTGTTTGATTCTACATTCTATGGACTGGGCAAAACAAATTATATGCTTTTTGAATCGGTGGTTACAAATACTGTATATTATGGAGCTGCGTTTATCCTGTATGTAACAAATCTGTGGACACCAACGCTTATAGGTATTGCTTTATTATTTGGAATTGGAAATGCATTTGATAGTATTGTTTCATTTGTTGCTTACGAATATTTATTGAAAAAAGAAAAGATTAATATAATGGATGTTAAATGAAAATGCTTACCGTTTGATAGGCATTTTTTTGAGGGGTGAGAATTGACTGCACGTTGGGGACAGGTGTAGGATTTGGATGATGAGAATTGCAAATATATATCATAGATTGACTTGTAACGCAATTTGCGTTACAATAAAGAAAAATGGAGGTGCATATAATGGGAAAAACAGCAACATTAAATTTAAGAGTGAATCCGGATGTGAAAGAAAATGCAGAAAGTGTGTTAGCAC
>JAFQLS010000053.1 GCA_017396555.1 Lachnospiraceae bacterium
CTCATCGCAAGCAATATCAATAACCTCAATAACATTTGGATTTTCTTTATCTCCACCCATTGCTATTTTAACTCTTTCAGTTAATATTGCTCTTTCCTTGTATACACAGCAACGCATTGTTGAGGTTTTACCTGGAACAATTATTTTGGGTATTTCTATGATATTTTCAAGCAGGGTATCATTCCATGCCTGCTTTGCAACCTCACGAAGTACCTTATATTTTAAGTGTTGTACCTTTGTATCAAACTTTCTCATATTTTCTCCAATCTACTTAAAAGTAACTGACTTTTATACGTTTTCCCATTTCTTTAAGACATTTTGAGAGTTCTTCAACCAGCTTCATCTTTATGCTAAAGTTAATCGGCAAATCCGGATTCTGATGAGCCGGATTAATTGCTCTACCTACATAGAAATTTATATCTGTAGCCTCCTCAAATAATAACTGACATATTAACGAAGCTCCATCTTTTTTATAATTCCAATGCTCATACATCTCATTATTTCCTAAATAATCCTCTGCATATTCAAGAACCTTATTTACAGTAATAACGCCTTCTGTTACAAGATCTACACCTTCAAGCTTTGCTATAGGCGGAATATCTGAATTTTCGAAATTCAGCGTTGCCTGAAGTGGTTTCTTTAAATATTTAGCAGCAATAGTCGAAGTAGTACCACCACATATAATGTGCTTTCCTTCCTTCGAGAAAAACAAGGACATCATACGGTGCGCATCATCTCTATTTGATGGCGGACCAAATAATATATTCATAGGTTCACGCTTACGTATCTTTACTACACAGGCAGTTGCATCATCTCCAGGTTCTCTGCCATATAATCTGTCACACTCATCTACCAATATTGTAGATAAATTTTTAGCAGTAAGACATGTATGAGACATAACCTCCATATAGCTTATAATGTCTTCTCGTTTCCATCCAAAATTATAAGATAATCCAATTCCTGCATGAGGACATCCATCACTCATTGCAATAAATATATCATTCTCCTGAAGTCTTAAAGTAGTCTTATATATCTTTTTTCCATCTATATACATTTCTGTCTTAGGATAATCAAAATTTACATAATCCCTCAATACAATTACCTGTGGATTATCATATTGAATTATCTCTGCTACTTCATTATTTATAATATGAATAATTGTAAATGTAGAATAAGCAACTCCACGAACAGAACACACCGGCAAAGTAGCTGCAATGGTGGACACACAATCTTCAATGGGAAGTCCCTCTGCCATCATTGTTGATATAATCTTAGATGTTAATGTAGACAAAATACTAGCTTTAACTCCACTTCCTAGTCCATCTGCAAGAACAATTACCGTAGAATTTTCATTCTGTTCTACTATATCTACATGGTCACCACACAACTGCTCTCCAACATGATTAATACTCTTATATCCTATATCTGCACATAAGTTATTCATCTGCAATCGACTCCTTTAATTTTGCAAGCGCTATTTTGGTTTCTGCTGCAGTTTCACCTAATAGTGATGCTATTTCCTGAACAATACGCATTTGTTTATCAACCACCTTATCTGCTACTTCAACAGTCTGACGACTTATTTTTTCTTTCTTCTCTCTCTGCAGTTCTTCCTCAGTCACATCACGCATAATACCAATTAATAAATGAGAATCCTGATCATATACAACTGACTGTTCTATAAATCGTTTATACTCTGCAAGATATACTCTCTTGTTATGAATATTTCTTCCACTATTTATTACATCAACAAAATCTGTTGGATCAAGTACACGTACAACAGAGTCGCCTAATATATCCATACTTGAACGAATATTCATAATATTTCTCGCAGCCTCATTTATCTGCTGAACCTCAAGATTTTCGTTAAGAACAATAAGACCATTAGGAGTATTCTTTACAATCGTATCAGAAAAGCTCTCTGCTTTATCCTTAAGAAATGGCAAACACATAGATACCTCTGCCTTACCCTGACAAATAGCTATAGCCTTTTCTCTACAGGTGTTATATCCACATGAGCCACAATTGAGTTCATCAGTTGCCTTAAATTTACCCATCTGACGTAATGCCGCACATATCTCTGTCTCTGTAGGATGCTTTAATCTATGTTCGATATATTCAAATTGCTTTTTGAGTTCATTATTATTAGGCTGTACAACATCAAAATCCTTCTCACCAGCATAATTTGCAATTGTAATGTAATCCTTTATCTTTGATGTGTTGTGGTATTTTTCCATAACAGGTCCACCTATACAGCTTCCTACACAGGCTGACATCTCTATGAAGCATTTATGGATTTTTCCACTTTCTATATCCTTTAATGCATCAATACAGTTCTCAACTCCATCTATAGCCATATATGTATATCCAGAAATATCCTGCGCCATAGTCTTAAGTATTCCTCCTGTTGTAGGGAAAAATCTTGCACGACTCTCTGGTGAGGAATCTATTTCTTTCTTTAATTCTATCTCTTCCTCTTTAAGCCAGTTAGTGAGTTCTTCAAATGTAAGAACGGCATCCACTATTCCATCATAATGCTCTGCCTCATCCTTTTTAGCCACACAAGGTCCTACAAAAACAGTTTTTGCATTAGGAAATCTTTTCTTAATATCCATACAATGAGCCTGCATAGGAGACACAACATCTGCTAAATATTCAAGTTCTGCCGGAAAATATTTCTGAATAAGCAAATTAACAGAATGACAACATGATGTGATAATTATATCCCTATCATCTTCCCGAAGCATTCTTTCATATTCATTTTTAACAATAGTAGCACCAACAGCAGTCTCCTCTACATCATAGAATCCTAACTTCTGAAGTGCTTCTTTCACTGAATTTATACCCACTCCTTCGTAATTAGCTACAAAGGATGGTGCAAGACTTACTACAACCTGTTCCCCACTTTTCAAGAATACCTTTACCTTTTCTGTCTCATCCACTATCTGTTTGGCATTCTGAGGACATACAACAAAACATTGTCCACACAAGATACACTCGTTACCAATAATATGTGCCTGATTACCTGAAAATCTTATAGCTTTTACCGGGCAATGACGAATACACTTATAGCAATTCTTGCAGTTTGATTTTTTTAAAGTCAAACAATTTGGCATAACCTGTTATTTCCTTTCACTTAATACTGCCACTACGTCTTTTTCAAAAAATTCATTAACTGATTCAGGAGTAACTGAGAAAAACTTATCATCAACAGTTACACATACACCCTGCTGACATTTTCCCATACAAAATGTTCCTGCAAGTTCAATCTTATCTCCAAGATTATTCTTGCTTATAAGATGTTGAAGCTGTTCAACAACCTGACGAGAGCCTTTAATATGACATGACGAACCTATACATACTGTAATTTTCATAATTAATCTATCCTTTCTTTATTGCTTATTCATAATCTACTACTTCTGTCCATGATATAAGAAATTCACGTTCTTTTTCATTTCCCTTAACCGACTGAGAAGCCGCCACAATTGGCATCCATGACTGTACATATTTCTTTTCTGTATTACTCTTTTTGCAGAATAAATCAAGATATTTCTTAGCACCATCAATATCTCCATTTAACCAAAATAAAAGATATGTTCTTGCCACATCTGCTGAGGCATTACCCTGAGTAACATGTGACCAGTCAATAATATACGGTGTTCCATCTTCCGCAATTATAATATTAGAAGGATTAAAATCTCCGTGACAAACCTTATTATGCTTTGGCATACCTTCTAATCTTGTATGTAAATCATACCTTGTTGTTGCATCAAGTTCAGATATGCTGATTTTACTATTCATCTTATCCTTTAACTTATTAAGAAGTGGTGATGCCTTAGACTGAACTAACATCTGTAAATCTACCAATAACTCAAGATATTCATTTTTCTTCCCTGGATTTTCTTCCATCAGCTGAGCCATAGTTTTTCCCTTAATATATTCAGATATGATAGCCCATTTACCATCTATCATTGTAACCTCATATATCTTTGGAATGTTAAGACCTGTTTCCTCAATTCTTGCCTGGTTAAGTGCTTCATTAAGAATGTCAGACTTTGAATAGCTTTCATCAAACACCTTAATACACTTATCTCCATCACGATAGATTGTCTTGTTGTTTCTTACTGCAATTACCCTGTCAAGTTTCATTTTGATTTCCTCCTTAAATAACTTTGTTAATATTTTAACATTCTTTTTTTATTTAGGTATTATTAAAATGTTATATCTGCCTTATCTTAATTGATATAGCTTTTGCTAAAAAAAAGAAAGGTCTTTACGACCTTTCTCATTTACAGGTATTTTCTTCTCGAATTACAAAGCTGTGTTATAAACTCTTTATCAAGTTCACTAAGCTTATATCCATTTTTATAAATTAGCACATCCTTATATTCTTCATTATTGTCTATACACTTCTTCTGTACAAGATTATACCTTGCAAGCATATTATTAGGAACAGGTGATACCCACATAAAGGTATTCTTATTTTCTGCTAACAATTCAAATTGACTTGCTCTTTCAAACACATATATTCTCCTGCTTATATTATTGTTACGCTCCTCTTTTACTATCTTTATAAATGGTAGGGTCTGCATATAAGTATCTGCATGAGCTATCTCGATATAATTTTCCAAATCTTTATTCTCAATATTATCCTTAGCACATAATTCATTGTCTCTATTCATTATTAGACAATAATGAAACTCTGAAATCATCTCATAAGAAAGACCTTTTTCTTCAAGCATTTTCTTAAAATATTTATCATGCTTTTTAGCATATCTGATAATTCCAAGTTTATAATCATGCTGTAATATATTATTAATTGCTGATTGTGCATTAGTTTCTTTATAAATAATTTCAACAGCATTACTATCAAGACTCTTAGAAAATTCAACAAATGCATCAGCAATATAACTGGCTCTTGGTACAGAAATAGAAAATCTTTGTTTCTTAAGTGAACCTGTCTTATAAATATTTTCCACATGTTCTATCTGTTTTAGTATATTTGTTGCATACGATATAAATTCTTCTCCCTCATAAGTTAAGAACATACCTTTTGCACTGCGATCAAAAATTGTAATTCCAAGTTCAGCCTCTAATTCCTTAATTGAACGACTAATATTAGGTTGTGCTATAAGAAGAGCTTCTGATGCCTTACTAAGTGAACCTGCCTTAGCTACTTCGACCGCATATTTCATATGTAATATATTCATATAGTTTCAACACTCCACTTCTATAATATTATATATTTCCCATCAATTTCTCCTTAAAAATTGCCAGACCCTCTCTTACCATATAATTAAGAATCAACCTGTTATCAGATGGTGCCGGAGTTCCTGATATGTTCTTATATCCCATTTTACCAGCAAGCTTCTTAGCTCTAAATACATGAAAATTATTTGTAGCTATTACAACCTCAGCATCAGGATTATCAATTATTTCCTTACTGAAAAATAAATTTTCTTTAGTAGATGTTGATTTACCTTCTTCTAATATTCTATCAGCTTCAAGTCCCCTATCCACAAGATATTTTTTCATAGCCTCGGCTTCTGTAGTATCTTCTCCTACACCCTGCCCTCCTGATACAATGATGATACATTTATCATTCTCTATTGCATATTCATAGGCAGCATCAAGTCTCTTTGCAAGTGATTTTGTAACTCTGGTACCCTTAATCTGAGCACCTAAAACTATTACATAATCCGCATCCTTAACAGGCTTTGAAAACATACCGCTTATTACACAACCTTCAAGAAATGCAAATAATAATACTCCACATGTTATAATAACTATAACTGATACTTTTATCCATTTGGGAATCATTTGTGTTATGTTGTATTTCTCAAATATCTTTGCACCGATAGAAATAACAATACTTCCTAATCCTGCCACTAACCAAAACCAAAGAAATGCCGAATTTACCCCCGCATAAGATGCAGCAAATATATAATATCCCAAGCACAATACTGCTAACACCAAAAATGTTATACTAACCATACCTTAAACTCCTTCACTAATTCCTAAAAATTCCTTTTCAAACTGATACATAGGCATTGGTTTTCCAAAATAATATCCCTGTATCATATCAACCTGTAATTCTTTAAGGATTCTTAACTGTTCCTTATTTTCCACACCCTCAACACACACATTTACCTTAAGCTTATCTGATAATTCAGTTATAAGCTTAATAAATGCCTGTGCATAATCATCACTTGTAATATCCTTAATAAATGTTCTATCAACCTTAATAATATCCAAATCAAGCTGTTTAATATAATTAAGAGATGAATAACCTGTTCCAAAATCATCAAGAGCTATCTTAACTCCTAATTCCTTAATACTCCTAATAATATTCTTCATTCTGTTCATATCATTAATAGCCAGACTCTCAGTAACTTCAAGCACAAGATTCTCAGGTTTAACACCTGTAATTTTGATTATATCACTAATAGTTTCCACAACATTATTCTGCAATAACTGAATTACAGACAAATTAACATTAATATGAACATCTTTTCCCTTATCACTCCATCTGTTGCTTGCCATACAAGCCTGTCTTAAAACATACTCACCAATTGGTGTAATAAGTCCCAAATGTTCAGCCAACGGTATAAAATCACCCGGTGTAAGCACACCAAGCTTTCCGCTATTCCATCTGATAAGTGCTTCACCACCTATACATTGTTCTGTAGCAATATCTATAATAGGCTGAATAAATATCTCAAACTCATGACATCCAATTGCTACGGCTGACCTCATATTTTTCTCTATATCAAGTTTTTCAATAGCTGTTGCATCTTCTTCTCTATTGTAATATTCATATCTGTTCTTTCCGCTCTTCTTAGCATCATACATGGCAATATCAGCTTTTCTAATAAGACTGTTAACATCTCTTCCGTCTTCCGGAAAACGTACGATTCCCATACTCATAGTACAATAGTACTCACCATCACACAGATACCACGGCTTACTGAATACATCCTTTAATTCCTGTAATATTCTATCAAGTTCGTCATATACTTCACTCTCAATAATTATAATAAATTCATCACCACCAACTCGATAGCATTTATTCTCAATGCCTTTTATCTGTTGAATATTAGCTGAAATAGTTTTTAATAAAATATCTCCGTACTGATGACCAAGACCATCATTAATATTCTTAAAATTATCAAGATCCATAAATAATAATGCACCACGAGATTTATTAGTAATAGTTTCCCTTATAGTAATTTCTAAATCCTCTTCACAACGCATTCTATTATACAATCCTGTAAGGAAATCATTATTAGCCTGAAATTCTATCCTGCTCTGATATTTTTTCTTTTCAGTAACATCTGTCATATTGCATAAAGACACCTTACGTCCATCTACCCAGGTAATTTCATTATATTTAATTTCAAACCAGCCATTTCTGTCTTTACAATATTTTTCTTCGAAATATTGCTTCTCAGAAATAGCACCACACACATCGCATTTTTTTCCTTCACAATTAGTATTAAACTCCGAACATGGCAATCCTACCAATTCTTTTCTATGTGCCTTTTTTGCAATATCATTTGCAAACAATATTTCTTTTGTTTCTTTATCTATAACACATATTTCACTTCCAATATTATCAAGGATTTCTCTAAGTGCTGAATACGAACTAACAAGCGAATCTTTTGAATTTTTCTTATACAATATAGTCTGTATCATAGTACACACATCCGATACAAACTTTATAGTTTCATCATCCCACTTTCGCTCATTTTTTTTATCCGTAAATACAGCATACATGACAACTTTGCCATCTATAATCATAGGGATTCCTATTAATGCTTTGCAATTATACTTGTCCATAACCTGTGCATATTTTTCATTAATATTATCTGAAGATATAACCATCATTCCACTGCTAACTTCATCAACCGGAATCATATATTCTTCTTTTACAGGCATTATCGGAGATATTCCATCTCTACACCATTCTGTTTTTATACAGTATGAACTGTTAGCTTCATCAACTCCTACAAGTATAGCTCTGTCAATACCAAGAAACTCACCTACTATATTAAAAACAAGTAGTATCGATTCCTCAAATTCCTGATCTGCATCAAGTATCTGCAATACAGAAGTGAGCGCCGCACTCTTTCTATACTCGTTCTCCATATTTCCTTTTGCAATTTCACTTCTTTTAGATTCTTCAATTGCTTTCGCCGTGCTATAAGAAGCAGAAATAATCTTAGTAGACATTGCATTTAGTAACTTAACAATATCTTTAATCTGGGATTTATATATTTTTCTGCTAATTTCTTCTGTAAATTCACCATTACATTCTTCCTTGCTAATATAGAATATTGCCCACGCGCCTCTTATTTCACCTTCATATACAATAGGTATGCCTATCTGATATATACTTTTGTATTCGCTATCTGTAGTAATCATCTCACCTTTTTCGATTACAGCTTCGGCAAGTCTGCTCATCATACCATATAACTTACTTCTACTTATAAAAGAATACAATATACTCTTGTCTTCACTATTTATTGACATTCTTGTGAGACGATTAATATTTTCATCAAAACATACTCCAAAAATCTTCTCTGCTTCACAAAAAATATTTTGATACATTTGAAGTTCTTTCAAATTCATTACATTTCTGAGTTCAAATTTAATTTCATCGAGATTAAGTTTCTTAAATTGATCAGACATATTATCTCTTAATGTCTTATTATAGGCTTCTATCAAATCCTCTTGCAATTTAGTCTCAGTAATATCTCTTATTACTGTTTCTCCATATGTTTTATCAGAAGAATTAACCACATTTGTTATTTCTTTTAACCAATATGTTCTGCCCTTAATATCTATATACTTATATTCTATTTCATAGCTATTACATAACCCTTCTTTAACACTTGCCCTATTTGCCTGACATACTCTCTTACCATCTGAACTAACTAGCTTTTTTTCTAAAAATCCATCTATACCGGCTTCTCCCTCTTTAATTCCAAGCATAGAAATATTAGATGACACATATGTCATCTTTGAAGCAAATGGTATGCCTTCCCATAAAATAATAATACTCCCTGTCATCGTAATTGATTTTAGTATTTTTTTTAAATTTTCTTCCATTGCAAACCTCTCCCTTAGAAATTAAAAATCCCTTTTATCATATCACATTTTTATTTTTTTTACAATAAATAAAGGCATTGTAAAACTAATTACAACGCCTTAAATAATCAAATAATATTATGCATCTACACTATAGTTTGGTGCCTCTTTTGTTATATGAATGTCATGTGGATGACTTTCCTTAAGAGATGCTGATGAAATCTTAACAAATCTTCCATTTTCCTTAAGTTCTTCAATTGTACGAGTACCACAGTATCCCATACCCGAACGAATACCACCAACCAACTGGAATACTGTATCTTCAACAGTTCCCTTATATGCAACTCGTCCTTCAACACCTTCCGGAACAAGCTTCTTCGCATCTGTTTGGAAATATCTGTCCTTACTACCATTTTCCATAGCTGCGATAGAACCCATACCTCTGTATACTTTATATTTTCTACCCTGGAATAATTCGAATGTTCCCGGACTTTCATCACAACCTGCAAACATGCTACCCATCATACATACGTTAGCACCTGCTGCAATAGCTTTAGTCATATCTCCTGATAACTTAATACCACCATCAGCTATAATAGGTGTTCCACTCTCCTTAGCTGCCTCATAACAATCCATAATTGCTGTTATCTGAGGTACACCAATACCGGCTACAACTCTCGTAGTACAGATAGAACCAGGTCCAATACCAACCTTTACTGCATCTGCTCCTGCTTCAATAAGAGCCTTAGTAGCTGCTCCCGTAGCAACATTACCTGCAATAACCTGAAGTTCAGGATATGCTTCTTTAATCTTTTTAACTGTATCAATAATATTCTTAGAATGACCATGAGCTGAATCAACAACCACAACATCAACCTTAGCATCAACTAATGCAGCAATTCTTTCCATAACATTGGCTGTTATACCAACTGCAGCACCACATAAAAGTCTTCCCTGCTCATCCTTTGCTGATAACGGATATTTAATAGTCTTCTCAATGTCTTTAATTGTAATTAATCCCTTAAGATTAAAATCATCATCTACTATAGGAAGCTTTTCCTTTCTTGCAGAAGCAAGAATAACCTTTGCTTCATCTAATGTGATACCAACCTTTGCTGTAATAAGACCTTCACTAGTCATAGACTCCTTAATCTTCTTCGAAAAATCTGTCTCAAACTTAAGATCACGGTTAGTAATGATACCAACAAGCTTTTTACCCTCTGTAATAGGTACGCCTGAAATTCTAAACTTCGCCATAAGGTCATTGGCATCTGCTAATGTATGTTCTGGTGATAAGTAAAATGGATCAGTAATAACACCATATTCCGAACGCTTAACTTTGTCTACTTCTTCTGCCTGAGCTTCAATAGACATATTCTTGTGAATGATACCGATTCCACCCTGTCTTGCCATAGCAATAGCCATTCTATGCTCTGTAACAGTGTCCATACCGGCACTCATCATAGGAATATTCAACTTAATCTTCTTAGTTAAGTTAGTTGATAAATCTGCCATATTTGGTGTGAATTCTGAATAACCTGGAACTAAAAGCACATCATCAAATGTAATTCCATCTCCAATTATTGTTCCCATTTTCCCGATTCCTCTCTTTCATAAAATTTCTAAAAATAATATCAAAAATCCACTAAACTGTCAATGTGATTTTCAATATTTGTCTAATTATTTTTTATATGAACCTTTCTTGGTGCAATCATTTGCATAGCTTTAACAATTGATTCATCCGGTTCGAATATAACCTTGAATAAATCTGCATCTTTTCTAAAGAAAACAACATATTCATTATCCTTATTGTATCTTGATGTAAAGTTCTTAGTTTCAAATTTAACATTACTATATTCATTAATTGATTCATGTCCTACAGGAGCTACCAACTCAACTGTATTCATATCAATTTTTATACATCTCTTTCTCTTTGCTTTACCCATTACCTTATCAATAATGAATTCACCAGCTACGTAACAATATTCATACTCAATCGATGTATATTTAAATATATAAAATGCACCAATACATACAATAGTCTCAATAATAACTCCTAACGAGCCAATCTGCAATACTAATAACACACTTACAAGAATTAAAATTATCGAAATTATTCTTAATGCAATACAAAGTGGTAACAATTTTCTTTTAATTAATCTTTCTATAAATACGTCGTTCATGTCATCCTCCTTATAAAACGTCATTAAAGTTAATTATAACAACAAGATTATAATATATCAAGTAAAAATTCTGACAACACCCTATTACTCACATCCACTCCAAATTCAGTAAGCACAATGCTTTTCTCATCATTTTTAATAAGCTTTTCTTTTTCTAAATTTTTAATAACGTTTCCATAAATTTTTTCTAATTCCATATCAAACGTCTCAAAAAATTCCCTCTTATTAACACCTGACATCATTCTAAGACCAAGATACATCGTTTCTTCTATTTTATTTTCTTTTGTCAATTCTTCAACATTTATTCTTATATCACCAAAGCCTGCATTCCTAATATACTCTCTTATATCCGAAGTGTTATTATACCTCTTATTTCCAACCAGAGAAGCTGCACCAAGACCCAAACCTATGTAATCCTGCCTTCTCCAATATTTGATGTTATGTCTGCTTTCATAATTAGCTCTGCTATAATTTGATATTTCATATCTTAGATATCCTTCCGAAGCAAGAACATCTTTTGTCATATGATACATAATCCTCTCATCTTCTTCACCTGGAAGCACGAGCAGTCCTTTATTATCCATTTCATAAAAAGGCGTCCCTTCCTCCAGAATCAGACTGTAGGATGAAATATGCTCCGGCTTTAACCTCATAACTCTATCCAAAGTCTGCTCATAGCTTTTAACTGTCTGCCCCGGAATCGCACTCATAATATCTACATTAACATTTGTTATACCCTCATTCCTAACATACTCATATGCCTTTAGAAAATCATTATATAAATGAATTCTCCCAAGTGCTTTAAGCTCTTCATTATTAGTACTTTGCATTCCAATACTTGCACGATTAATTCCCGCTTCCACATATCCTTTTAAGTTATTAATCGTCAATGTTGCCGGATTCATCTCCATCGATATCTCACAATCATCTGCAATATCAAACTTCTTATATAACTCGTCTAAAATATTCTTTATGTAATCGGATTTCAAAACACTCGGTGTTCCGCCTCCAAAAAATATAGAATCAACCGGTTCATTATAATCAATCATTCTTATTTCCCTGATTAATGCCTGAACATAATCATCAAATCTTTCTTCCATATTACTAAATGATAGGAAATCACAATATAAACATTTTCTTACACAAAAGGGGATATGTATATATATCCCCGATAATTTTGTACTATTCATTACTTATCATCCAACTTAAGAACACTCATAAACGCCTTCTGTGGTATTTCTACATTACCAATCTGGCGCATTCTCTTCTTTCCTTCCTTTTGCTTTTCCAAAAGCTTTCTCTTTCTGGAAATATCACCGCCGTAACATTTAGCAAGAACATCTTTTCTAACTGCTTTAACTGTTTCTCTAGCAATTACTTTACTACCAATTGCAGCCTGAATAGGAATTTCAAATAAATGTCTTGGAATCTCCTCTTTAAGCTTTTCACACATTTTACGTCCTCTTTCATATGCAGTATCTGCATGCACGATAAACGATAAGGCATCAACCTCTTCTTTGTTAATAAGAATATCAAGCTTAACCAGCTGTGACTGCTTATATCCCTTTATTTCATAATCAAATGATGCATATCCTCTTGAACGGGATTTTAAAGCATCAAAGAAATCATAAATTATCTCGTTAAGTGGTAATTCATATCTTAACAATGCTCTGGTTGTTTCTATATAATCCATTCCAAGATATACTCCACGTCTTTCCTGACATAATTCCATAATTGAACCTATAAATTCTGTTGTCACCATAATTTCAGCATTAACTATAGGCTCTTCCATATGACTTATTTCCGAAGGGTCAGGCAAATTAGAAGGGTTTGTAAGTTCAATAACCGAACCATCATTCTTATATACTTTATAAATAACACCCGGAGCTGTTGTAACTAAATCCAAGTTATATTCCCTCTCAAGTCTTTCCTGAATAATTTCAAGATGTAACAATCCAAGAAAACCACATCTAAATCCAAAACCTAAAGCAATAGATGTCTCCGGCTCAAATGTAAGTGATGCATCATTAAGCTGTAATTTCTCAAGTGCATCTCTCAAATCAGGATATTTCGCACCATCAGCAGGATACATACCACAATAAACCATCGAATTAACCTTCTTGTAACCCGGAAGCGGCTCACTACAAGGATTATTATTATCTGTTATAGTATCACCGACTGTTGTATCCTTAACATTCTTGATACTGGCAGTAATATATCCTACCATACCTGCTTCCAGCTCATCACAAGCAATAAACTGACCTGCTCCAAAATAACCAACTTCAACAACATTTGCAACTGCACCTGTCGCCATCATCTTAATCTGTGTTCCTGTCTTTACTCTACCCTGCTTAATTCGGCAAAATACTATAACACCTTTATACGAATCATATAAACTATCAAATATAAGTGCCTGTAACGGCTTGTTCGCATCGCCTGTTGGTGCCGGAATCTTAGTAACAATCTGCTCTAAAACATCTTCAACATTAAGACCATTCTTAGCAGAAATCAAAGGTGCCTCCGTAGCTTCTATACCAATAACATCCTCTATCTCTTCTATAACTCTCTCTGGGTCAGCACTTGGCAAATCTATTTTATTAATAACAGGCACAACGTCCAAATCGTGATCCATAGCCAGATATACGTTAGCAAGTGTCTGTGCTTCTATTCCTTGTGCCGCATCTACTACAAGAATAGCACCATCGCATGCAGCAAGGCTTCTTGATACCTCATAATTAAAATCCACATGTCCCGGAGTATCAATAAGATTAAATATGTACTCCTCACCATCTTTAGCCTTATATACAGTTCTCACCGCCTGAGACTTAATGGTAATACCTCTTTCACGCTCAAGCTCCATATTATCAAGTACCTGTGCCTGCATTTCTCTGCTTGTAAGAAGCCCTGTCATCTCAATAATTCTATCAGCCAATGTAGACTTACCATGATCAATATGGGCAATTATACAAAAATTTCTAATATTTTTTTGTTTGATATCTGACATTTATTTAACCTCTAAGCTTTATTTTTCTTGATTTTACGGCTCATATTATAACATAGCAAAAACCATATGACAATAGGTAGTTTTCCTTTACACTTTTAACCTTTTATGCTAAAATATCAATGTTGTTTTTAACAGAATTTATGAAAGTGGTGAAACAGATGTCGTTTTTTAACATCTTTAGTAAACGTCGTTTATCAAAAAAAAGACAAGAGCATTTAGAAAATGCGAATGCATTTATACAAGTTCATTATGTACGCGAAAAAAACTTCTATAACATTCTTAAATTAAAAGAAAATCCAGAACAGTTAGAATGTGATGAATGGTATAATACACATGATAATCCTACTACATTTTCCGATGCATTTAATGCATATCTTAAGGATAAATCCATTGATATAAACAAGCTGAGTAATTCATATCATTTAGATTCACAAATTTTATCAAGACTTAATTCTGAACAACATTTTACAGTATCCAAAGGTGATGCCGTAGCAATTTGTTTAGCATTGAAGCTTAACCTTGCTCACTCAAGAAAATTGCTGGAATTGTCAGGTTACTCTCTTACTAACTCATCAAAGTCTGACTTAACAATTAGATATTGTATAGAAAATTCTTACAATTCATACAATGATGTTACATATCTTCTTAACGAAATATGTAATATTAGATTAAAAGATATTTCTTAAACATCAAATAAACATCCCGCTGTTAATCTTATTGATGAAATTAATAGCGGGATTTATTGTTATTATTCTATCTTCTTCCTTTAGTTACTTAATATCAGGTTATTTATCTTTAACCTCCATTGCCTGCTTTATTATTGCAGGATCCACTCCTAGATCAAGAATTTTTTCAGTCATATACCTATCACCCACCTTCGCATCACCTTTAATGGTCTTAACAATATTTTGAATGTCCAAAAGTTCTGTATCCGTCACTTCTTTGTCTGTATCTACAAAAAAATCCAGAAGCTATTTCCGTTGTTCGTAACATCAGGTATATCTAATGAGTAGAACAAACCGGAGGTAAAAGGCGTAACCCTATACCTCCGGTTCAATACATTATTTTTTCTTCTTCATACATGACTCACACATATCTGCCCAGCCAACTATGTCATTAACCTTACATCTATGTAATTCCACTTTATCTTTGTTACATATCTCACATTTACCAATCATTTGAAACTTTGAATTACCATTGTTATATCCACAAATTTTCTTTTGAATTTCACAGTTAGATTCTAAAATCTCTCCTAATGCAAATAATACACAAGATGTTATCCATGTACCAAGAGAACCAAACACTAAAATGATAATTCCTATTAAGAATTGTCCTCCCTTTTTTTCCTAGAGTTTTTCTCTACAGAAATAGCAAGTCTTCTGTTCTCCTCTTGCCACTACATTCTCTGCACCACAATATGAGCATATAACCTTTCTCTCTCCATAGCTCATATTAGAATGTAAATCCGCATTCTTAGCTGCATTTCTGTCTAAATAATCGGAACGTCTATCGTCTTCGCGATTCTCTTTTGCCTGTTCTTCACGTTTTTCGTTAAGCATAGCTATTGTAGAGTTTTCATCATTCATAATCGTTATCTCATCTATAGGTTCTACCTTATGAACGTATGCATGATTATGTTCCTCTGGTTTTGAGATTGATGAATTTAATTTTTCTCCGTTATAAAGTCCGGAGTCATTTGTTACATTTCTTCCTACATTGTTTTCTATATTATAATTAGAACTTTTAGTACTGGCTTTACCATTTTTAGCTGCTTTTACAATAACAAACACCACTATAATAAATGGCACAATACTAATCAGCTCAAAAATCCCAAAAAACAGGATACTAAATATAGCCTCCATATCTTCAATTCCCCTCCATTAATCCTTATTAACATGAACCTGTAACTGATTAAACGGAATCTCAATATTGTTATCATCAAGAGTATTCTTAATAGTTTCTGTTAATTCAAACTTTGTTGCCCAATAATCTTCTGTCTTACTCCATACACGAACTCCCATACTTACCTGACTCGCATCAAGATTGCTTACATATACAAATATTTCTTCGCTCTTAAGTACAGTATCGCATGCTTCTGCAACCTTTGTAATCACTTCCTTAGCTTTTGAAATATCTGCTGAATAGCTAATTCCAATCTGCAAATCTACTCTTCGTTTATCGTAAGCTGTAACATTTGTAAGAGTACTGTTAGCCACACTACCATTTGGTATAACAATCTTTCTGTTATCAGTGGTAATAATGTTAGTATAGAAAATATCTATCTTTGATACTGTTCCTTCTTCGCCTCCAGCATAGACAATATAGTCACCCACCTTAAATGGCTTAACAAGAAGAATTAATATTCCTCCTGCAAAATTTGTTAAGCTACCTTGCAATGCGAGACCTATGGCAAGACCTGCCGAACCAAGTATTGCAATGAATGATGATGTTGCAATACCCATTTGCGAGCAAACCATAACAATCAGTACAACATATAACAATATTCTAATTACTGATACAAGGAATTTACTAACACTTGTTTCCATATTAACCTTGTTGAAAAATCTCTTACTTACCTTAAGTAATGCTTTAATAACAATTCTTCCAACAACAAATATTATTATAGCCACCAGAAGCCTCTTCCCAAACGCAAGAAGCCCTGGCCAAATTGCATTCCATGCCTGCATTAACAAATCAACTTTCTCTTCAACATTTTCTGTTGCCTGTTCAATAACTGTTGTCTCTGCTTCTGCTTCAGACAATATTTTTGTAAGCGCACTCATTATTTACTACCTTTCTTAGTTGTCTTAGACGCTTTAGCCGCCTTATTAGTTGTAAGCTTCTTATCAGCCTTAGAGTACTTGAAAACTGATACCGATAATGCAGGAACCTTAATTCTGATTGATTCTGCACGTCCATCACATTCATCTGTTTTAGACTGCTTAAGTCTTGGATTAACAAATCCATTTCCACCAAACTTAACATTATCTGTACTAAAGATTTCTTTATACTTTCCAGCCTTGGGAACACCTATCTTATAATCATCTCTGTCAACATCATCGAAGTTACATACTACTACTAACATATCCTCTGGTTTTGAACCTTTTCTTGCATATACAATAATATTTTCATTAGCTGAAATATTATTAATCCATTCAAATCCTTCTTCGGAATTATCAATCTCATACATAGCCTTCTCTGACATATAAACTTCATTCATAGCCTTTACACATTCATTTACGCTTGCAAACTTTTCTTCTGCAAGCGGTTCCTTATTAAATGAAGCACCCGTATATCCTTCATAGGATACAATATCGTTTCCTGTAAACAACATTTTCTTACCAGGATATGTCATATAATATCCAAGCATAAGCTTAAGATTAGCAAACTTCTTTTCTTCTGTTGCTCCTACCATTCTTCCAAGTAATGATGGCTGCCCATCATTAACCACATCATGTGTTAATGGAAGAATGAAATTATCATTAAATGTGTACACATAATTAAGTGTAAGTTCATTATAATAATTTGTTCTTACATATGGATCATATTTGAGGTAATCCAGTAAATCTCTTCTCCATCCCTCATTATATTTAAAATCAAAGCCAAGACACTCTGTCGTTACATCTGGTCCTGTCATATTCTGATAACCCGAATTATCCTGTGCAATTAGCATTCCACCTTCTACTTTCTTCTTGTAAATAGAATTCATATGCTTAATCATTTCTATTGCGTCAAGATTTTCATTTCCGCCGTAGATATTAGGCAACCATTCACCCGGCTTCTTATCATAATCAAGATACAACATTGCTGCTGCTGAAATAATATTTATACCGTCCATATGATATACATTTGTCCAGAAAAGTGTTGATGAAATGAGGAAATTTGATACTTCCGGTCTCGAATAATTAAATAATTTGGTATTATATTTCGGACTATAACCCTTCTTCATATCATCATGCTCGTATAAACAGCTTCCATCAAATACTGCAAGACCTTCTTCTTCTGATGAAAAATGATTCATAGGAATATCCATAATAACACCAATATCGTTACCATGCATAACGTCAACAAATTTCTTCAACTGTTTAGGTGTTACAATAGCCGCATTAGGCGCATAATAATTACGTGGTGCATTCTTACTGTCAATTATGTTCATTAGTTTGACATGTGTATATTTCATGTTCTTTACATAGTCAGCTATTTCTTCTACCTTATCATCTTCGAAACAGTCAATATAAAGTTCATAAATATTAAGTGGCGAATTATTAATATTCACATCTTTTCTCTTATTCATCCAACTGTCATCGTTCCACTTATATTCATTTATATCATATACAACAGATGCGTTACCTGGTAATTTTTCTGTCATAAATGACATCGGGTCATATTTTATCTGGTTAATATCACCTTTCTTCTTCACTTCATATTTGTACATTTCACCAGACTTAACTCCTGGTATAAATATTACAAATACACCTGTATCACCAACCTTTGTCATCTGGTGTTTTCTTCCATCCCAATTGTTAAACGGACCAACAACACTTACTCTTAATGCAAAAGGAGCCCATACTGCAAATCTAACACCTTCCACACCTCTGATTGTCATAGGATGTGCACCAAGATAATCGTATACATCATACATGATTCCTGCATTATACTTTTTGATAACATCTACATTTATTCCTGTATCAAAACCATAAGCATCATAAAATTCGCTTGTATTTCCATCTTCATAAGTAGCTACAAGTGTATAATCAATCGTTTTCTTACCTGATAATAGTACAGCAAAAACACCTGCCTCATCTATCATTTCCATTGATTTAAGCTTATTGGTTGCAAGGTTTCTAACCTTAACTGTTGTTGCATCAGGAACAAATGCCTGAATCAAAAGACCATCCTTTACAATATGCTGACCAAGAACATCTCCTGGTCTATCTGTATCAGAGTAGGTTATACCCTCAATGTCTCGCCAATTCAAAAGATTATATAGTTTATCATCCATAACTGATACCTCCACGTTCATATTATTTATAAATTATCTCATAAATAGAATCTTTTTTCAACTATTGTTATATGCATATTTATTTTTTAGCAGCAATACAGATTATGCATTATAATAACCAAATTGACATTATAGTTTATGAATGAATAGCCCACTTCTGAGCTTTGGTTCAAACCATGTTGATTTTGGTGGCATTAACAGGCCTGCATCAGATACGTTAAATAATTCATCTATTGATGTTGGATACATTGAAAATGCTACTGTCATATCAATTGAACATCTTCTCTCAAGTTCTGATAAACCTCTGATTCCTCCGATAAAATCTACTCTCTTATCTACTCTTGGATCTTCTATACCAAGTATAGGTGCAAGAACATTGTCCTGCAATATTGAAACATCAAGTCCTTTTACAGGATCCTTCGATTTAATTTCAGCATTTGCAACTAATTTATACCATTCTTTGTCAAGATACATCCCTATAATCCCTTTTTCACTAGGACTATAAGGATTATTTCCAAGATTTTCAACCTCAAATAATTCCCTAAGCTTTATTAAAAATTGCTCTTTAGTTAATCCATTAAGATCCTTAACAACCCTGTTATACGGCATAATCATAAGTTCCTCGTCCGGAAATAAAACAGACAGGAAATAATTAAATTCTTCTGTCCCATCATAATTAGGATTTTCTTCCCTTCTTTTAAATCCAACCTTTACTGCGGATGCTGCTCTATGATGTCCGTCAGCAATATAAATACTATCCGTGTTTTCAAATGCAGTCTGAATAATATCTATTGAATTTTCGTCATCTATCTTCCATGCTGCATGCCTTATTCCATCATCAGCTACAAAGTTACAATAACTTTCTTTTTCCTTGGCTTCATTTACAACTCTTGTAATATCTTTATTGGCACGATACGCAAGAAAAATAGGTCCTGTTTGTGCATTACAGGTATCAACATGTCTTATTCTGTCAACTTCCTTATCCGCCCTCGTATTTTCGTGCTTTTTGATTACGTTATCAGCATAATCATCTATCGAAGCACAAGCCACAAGGCCAGTCTGTTTTCTACCCTCCATTGTAAGTTCGTACACAAAGTAGCATGGCTTATCCTCTTGTTCAAACGAACCATCTTCGATCATTCCATCTAACAATTCTTTGGCTTTTGAATATACACAGTCTGCATATGTGTCTACCGAAGCATCAAACTGAGTCTCTGCTCTGTCTATTCTTAAAAATGAATATTTATCATCTTTGACAAGTTCACATGCTTCTTCTCTGCTATATACATCATAAGGTAATGCCGCAATCTTACTTGCAAGTTCCTTCTTTGGTCTAACACATTTAAATGGTTTTACTGTTGCCATATTTAATTTCCTTTCCCTATACATTTATTAGTCTAAAATATATATCACTTGATATATTATAAAATGAACGCTTTCATCTAAGACAAAAGCGTTCAAATATATTACACTTATATTTTATTATTTAACTATTCTAACCTTGATTACACCATCAATTGCTGCAATTTTATCTGCAACTTCTTCAGTTGCTGCTGAGTCAAGGTCAAGCATTGTGTATGAAAAATCACCTTTACTCTTGTTAATCATATCAGAAATATTAACTCCTGCTTCTGCCATAATTCCTGAGAACTGACTAATCATATTAGGTACATTCTTATGACAGATTGTAATACGACCTGCCTTGTTACATACACCCATATCACACATTGGGTAGTTTACTGAGTTGATAATGTTACCATTTTCAACAAAATCAGCTATCTGGTTAGCAGCCATAACTGCACAGTTATCTTCTGACTCTTCTGTAGACGCACCAAGATGTGGTGTAGCTATTACATTTGGGGCCTTAACAATTGCTGCGTTAGGGAAGTCTGTAACATATTTTCTTACCTTACCTGATTCAAGTGCTGCAATCATATCTTCATCATTTACAAGTGTATCTCTTGAGAAGTTAAGAACTACAACTCCATCTTTCATCAAGCTGATTGAAGTCTTATTAATCATTCCAATTGTATCCTTAAGTGCCGGAACGTGAATTGAAATATAATCACACTCTGCAAATATTTCTGCATTTGACTTAACAACCTTTACATGTCTTGAAAGATTAAGCGCATTATTTACTGAAAGGAAAGGATCACAACCCATTACTTCCATACCAAGTGCATCGCCTGCATTTGCAACTAATACACCAATAGCACCAAGACCAATAACACCAAGCTTCTTACCTTTAATTTCTGTTCCGGCAAATTTAGACTTAGCCTTTTCCATTGTCTTGTTAATGTTCTCATCATTTTCATTTTCTTTTACCCACTGCATACCGCCTTTTACATCTCTTGCAGCAAGAAGCATACCTGTAATAACTGATTCCTTAACACCATTTGCATTTGCACCTGGTGTATTGAAAACAACGATACCCTTTTCTGCACACTTATCAAGCGGAATGTTATTAACTCCTGCACCTGCTCTTGCAACTGCAATCAAGCCTGCAGGCAGTTCTAAATCATGCATAGCTGCACTTCTTACAAGTGCAACGTTTGCATTGTTAAAATCATCTGTTAATTCATAGTTATCGCCTAACTGATTAAGACCAACCTTAGCAATTGGATTAAGACAGTTTACTTTAATCATAATCTAATTTCCTCTCTATAAATTTAATTACATATTTTCAGCTTCAAATTTCTTCATGAATTCTACTAATTTTTCAACACCTTCGATTGGCATAGCATTGTAGATACTAGCTCTCATACCTCCAACAGTTCTATGTCCCTTAAGGTTTTCAAATCCAGCTTCCTTAGCTTCCTTCACAAATTTTGCATCTAATTCTTCATTACCTGTAACAAATGGTACATTCATAAGCGAACGATCCTCAGCAGCGACTGTTCCCTTGAACAACTTGCTCTCATCAAGGAAATCATAAAGAATCTTAGCTTTCTTCTCATTGTATTCCTTCATTGCTGCAAGTCCGCCCTGCTTCTTTAACCACTTAAACACTTTACCACATATATAAATACCATATGCTGGAGGTGTGTTATATAATGATTTATTATCTGCATGAATCTTGTACTGTAACATTGTTGGTGTACCTTCAAGTACATCTTCTGTAATTAAATCTTCTCTGATGATTACAATTACAACACCTGCTGGTCCGATATTCTTCTGAACACCACCATAAATTATACCATACTTAGTAACATCTACTGGTTCTGATAAGAAACATGAAGATACATCTGATACTAAGGTTTTACCCTTTGTATTTGGAAGTGTCTTAAACTTTGTTCCATAAATTGTGTTGTTCTCACAGATATATACATAGTCTGCATCTTCGCTGATTGGAAGGTCTGAACAATCCGGAATATAAGAGAATGTCTTGTCTTCAGATGTAGCAATTTTATTAGCTTTACCATACTTAGAAGCTTCCTGGAAAGCCTTCTTAGCCCACTGACCTGTTACTATGTAATCTGCAACTTTATTTTTCATAAGGTTCATTGGAATCATAGCAAACTGCTGAGATGCTCCACCCTGTAAGAATAATACCTTGTAATTGTCAGGAATATTCATAAGATCTCTCAAATCCTGCTCTGCCTCTGTAATGATTTTTTCATAAGCCTTTGATCTATGGCTCATTTCCATTACAGACATTCCAGTTCCTTCATAATCTAACATTTCTGCTGCTGCTTCTTTTAATACTTCTTCAGGTAAAACAGCCGGACCTGCTGAAAAGTTATAAACTCTTGCCATTTTTAGTATCCTCCTTAAATTATGCACTTTAGCGCACCACTGTAAACAATTTTACAACTATGATTTTATAATGTCAATAAACAATTACTTGCTTTCTAAATCTTCCTGACTAAATGCTTCACTGATAGGTGCTCCCGGTGCTACCATCGGGAATACTTTATCATCGCTATCTATCTGACATTCAATTACTACCGGAATATTTAATTCCATTGCCTCTCTAAGTGCAGGCTCAAACTCTTCTTTCCTTGTTACTCTGTATGCCTTAGCACCCATTGCTTCTGCCAATTTAACAAAATCTACTGAATCATTGAGTGTAGTATTAGAATATCTCTGACCATAGAAAAGTGTCTGCCACTGTCTAACCATACCAAGGACATGATTGTTAATTACAACTTGAATAATTGGTATGTTGTATCTCGTTGCAGTCGCAATTTCATTCATATTCATACGGAAACATCCGTCACCGGCAATATTAATAACAGTTTTATCCTTGTTACCAACCTTTGAACCTATACATGCTCCAAGTCCGTAACCCATTGTTCCTGCACCACCTGATGTAATAAGAGTTCTTGGTTTAGCATATTTATAATACTGAGCCGTCCACATCTGATGCTGACCAACTTCTGTGGTTATAATCGCATCACCTTTAGTTATGTCATAAATCTTTTCAATAACAAACGGTCCTGTAAGGGCATCTTCATTATATCTTAACGGATAATTTTCCTTTAATTCAAGAATTCTGTTCTTCCATTCTGTTCTGTCGATTTCAGGTATAACAGGATTAAGTCTCTTAAGCACTTCTTTAATGTCGCCAATAATACTTGCTGTTGTTTTGATATTCTTATTAATTTCAGCAGGATCAACATCTATATGTAATACCTTTGCATTCTTTGCGAATTTCTTAGCATTACCGGTTACTCTGTCACTAAATCTTGCACCAACTGCAATAAGAAGGTCACATTCAGTAACACCAAAGTTAGAAGCCTTAGTTCCATGCATACCAATCATACCTGTATACATTTCTTCTGTTCCGGGAAAAACACCCTTACCCATAAGTGAATCACATACAGGTGCATCAACCTTTTTACAAAATTCTCTAACTTCTTCATATGCATTTGATAAAACGCATCCTCCGCCAAGATAAATAAAAGGTTTCTTAGCCTTTGAAATAAGCTTAACAGCTTTTTCAATATCCTCTTCTCTGATATTTTCAGATGCCGGCTTGACTTCTATAGGCATTTCTCTTGTATATTCACACATATCTGCTGTAGCATCTTTAGTGACATCCACCAGTACAGGGCCCGGACGACCTGACTGTGCAACATAAAACGCCTTTCTTAATGTCTTAGCAAGTGCATTTACATCCTTTACAATATAATTATGCTTTGTGATAGGTATTGTAACACCTACGATATCGATTTCCTGAAAGGAATCTTTTCCAAGTGCCGGTTTTGCAACATTAGCCGTAATTATAACCATCGGAATCGAATCCATATAAGCTGTTGCAATTCCTGTTACAAGATTTGTTGCACCAGGACCCGATGTTGCCATACATACACCAACCTTACCTGTTGAACGCGCATATCCATCGGCAGCATGAGCTGCACCCTGTTCGTGAGAAGTAAGATAATGTGTAATTTCATCTGAATGCTTATATAACGCATCATAAACATTAAGAATTGTTCCACCCGGATAACCAAATACGGTATCTACGCCTTGCTCTTTCAAGCATTCTATAATAATTTCTGAACCTGTTAACTGCATATATACATTCCTTTCATTAGTTATTATTTGTTTTAAGAACAGCACCCTCATTAGCTGATGAAACCATTGATGCGTATCTTGCAAGGTAGCCTGTAGTTACCTTCGGTTCTCTTGGTTGCCATTTAGCCCTTCTTGTTGCCATTTCTTCATCTGTTATATCAACATCTATTGTATTGGCATTTATATTTATCTTAATAATATCACCTTCTTCAATAAGTGCAATCGGACCACCAACTGCTGCCTCTGGTGATACATGACCAATAGAAGCTCCTCTTGAAGCACCTGAGAATCTACCATCTGTGATAAGAGCCACACTAGCTCCAAGTCCCATTCCGGCGATTGCTGATGTAGGATTAAGCATTTCTCTCATACCTGGTCCTCCCTTTGGTCCTTCATATCTGATAACTACTACATCCCCGGCTACAATCTTACCTCCCTTGATAGCATCGATTGCATCTTCCTCACAGTCAAATACTCTTGCAGGGCCTGAATGCTCTAACATTTCCGGTACAACTGCCGATCTCTTAACTACACATGAATCCGGTGCAAGGTTACCCTTAAGAACAGCAATACCACCTGTTTCACTATATGGATTTTCAACCGGTCTTATAACCTCAGGATCTCTATTAAACACATTCTTAATATTTTCACCAACAGTTTTACCTGTAGCTGTAATAATATCAAGATTAAGAAGATTTTTCTTACTTAACTCATTCATTACTGCATAAATACCACCAGCCTCATTAAGCTGTTCCATATATGTATATCCTGCCGGTGCAAGATGACAAAGATTAGGTGTTCTTGCACTTACTTCATTAGCTATGTCAAGATTAAGATTTACTCCTGCTTCCTTAGCAATAGCTGGTAAATGAAGCATTGTATTTGTAGAACAACCAAGTGCCATATCTACTGTAAGTGCATTCATAAATGCTTTCTCTGTCATAATATCTCTTGGTCTAATATTCTTCTCAAGAAGTTCCATAACCTTCATACCTGCATGCTTTGCAAGCTTAATTCTCTCAGAATATACTGCCGGTATTGTACCATTTCCCTGTAATCCCATACCAATTGCTTCTGTAAGGCAGTTCATACTGTTAGCTGTATACATACCTGAACATGAACCACAGGTTGGGCAGGCTTTGTTTTCAAATTCCTCTACATCTTCTAATGACATTGTTCCCGCTGCATATGAACCAACAGCCTCAAACATACTTGAAAGACTTCTTCTTTCACCCTTTACACGACCAGCAAGCATTGGGCCACCACTAACAAATACAGTAGGCACATTTACTCTTGCTGCTGCCATTAACAATCCCGGTACATTCTTATCACAGTTCGGAATCATTACAAGTGCATCAAACTGATGTGCTAACGCCATTGCTTCTGTTGAATCTGCAATCAAATCTCTTGTTACAAGAGAATATTTCATTCCTGTATGTCCCATTGCAATACCATCACATACTGCAATTGCCGGAAACATTATAGGTGTACCACCTGCCATTGCCACACCAATCTTAACTGCTTCTGCAAGCTTATCAAGGTGCATATGTCCCGGTACTATTTCATTGTGTGAACATACAATACCTACCAATGGTTTTTCAAGTTCTTCTTTAGTTAAGCCTAAAGCATTAAATAATGAACGATGAGGTGCCTGTTGCATCCCTGTCTTTACTGCATCACTTTTCATAATAATCCTCCAATTTATTCAATTCTTATTTGATTCTTTCACAGATGAGGTCGCCCATAGCTGAACAACCAACCTTAGTCATACCTTCTGACATAATATCCACTGTTCTGTATCCTTCTGCTATTACCTGTCTGATAGCCTCTTCAACTGCATTTGCCGCATCATCAAGGTCAAATGAATATCTAAGCATCATAGCTGCGGATAATATTGTAGCCATTGGATTTGCAATATCCTGTCCTGCTATATCCGGTGCAGCCCCGTGACTTGGCTCATACAAACCGAAATTACCATCACTCAAACTTGCCGATGGAAGCATTCCTATTGAACCTGTAATCATACTTGCTTCATCCGATAAAATATCACCAAACATGTTTTCTGTAACAACCACATCAAACTGTTTTGGATTCTTAACTAACTGCATTGCACAATTATCAACTAACATATGTGTAAGTGTTACTTCCGGATAATCCTTAGCCACTTCGCTAACAACCTTATCCCAAAGTCTTGATGTATCAAGAACATTTGACTTATCAACACTGATGACATTTTTATTTCTCTTCATCGCAATATCAAATGCCTTAACTGCAATTCTTCTTATTTCATTTTCATCATATTTAAGAGTGTCCATAGC
Organism: Lachnospiraceae bacterium; assembly: GCA_017396555.1. Taxonomy (GTDB): domain Bacteria; phylum Bacillota; class Clostridia; order Lachnospirales; family Lachnospiraceae; genus RGIG1934. Next base: position 27,118 of record JAFQLS010000053.1, read on the forward strand.
TGTGACTGTTCCATCTATTTCCTTTGTCCATCTCTCACCAAAGTAAAGACCACCAGTAAGCTCTCTTACAATCATCATATCAAAGCCTTCCTCTGCTATTGATTCTTTAAGTGGACATGCACCCTTTAACTCCTTATATAAGTATGCAGGTCTTAAATTAGCATAGAGATTAAGTCCCTTTCTTATTGCTAACAACCCTGCTTCTGGTCTAAGATTTGGAGGAAGCTCATACCACTTATCCTTACCGACGACACCACCAACTGCTCCTAATAAGACTGAATCACTTGCCTTCGCTGTTTCTAATGCATCATCTGTTAATGGTACACCGTGAACATCTATTGATGCACCACCCATAAGTATCTCTGTATAGTTAAATGTATGCCCATAGACCTCTCCCACTTTATCAAGGACTTTTTTAGCTTCATTTACTATCTCCGGACCAATTCCGTCACCCGGTATAACCGCCACCTTGTATTCCATTTTATTTCCTTCTTTCCATTTAAGCTTTATAAAGTATTATCATATCGTATTTGTGGACATTTTTCAACAAGAAAATATGGGCATAATATATCTAGTCTTCTATTTTATATCCAAATTTGTACATAACAAATGTTTTTCTTTACACAATACCCATTCATTAACAAAACAAACCGGAGCCACAACCTTAAGTTGCTACTCCGGCACGAAATTCAATTTCTTATTCGATTCCATCAGCTGCTTTTTCGATTTCTATAACTGCTGACTTCTGCATTGGTATTCTACAATTCTTGTTACTACCAAATTCTACTATAATAGTATCATCACTGATATCAATAACCACACCATAGAAACCACTGGTAGTAAGAACACTATCACCAACTTCCATAGAATCAAGCAAGGTCTTCTGTTGTGACTGTTGCTTCTTTTGTGGTCTTATAAGAAGAAAATACATAAAACCTCCAAATACCACAACGTACATAATTATAAGTGCCACCATATTCCCAGGTGACTGTGTTTTTGCCTGATCTGCTAACATTGTTAATAAATTCATTTTAGAATCCTCCTAATATAATATATTACTTTTCAGCCGAATTAAATCCGTCCAATTTCTTTTGTTTATATTCTGAATACCTATGTTCTTCTATTGCACTTCTAATTTCTTCCATCATGGTATTATAGAAATACAGGTTATGAAGAACACATAATCTCATACCTAACATTTCCTTAGCTTTAAGCAAATGTCTTATATAAGCTCTGCTGTATGACCTACAGGCAGGACATCCACACCCCTCTTCAATAGGTCTTGAATCCAGCTCATATTTAGCATTAAATAGATTGATTTTTCCCTTGTTAGTATACAAATGACCATGACGACCATTTCTTGTTGGATATACACAGTCAAAGAAATCAACACCTCTATCCACTGCTTCAAGAATATTGGTTGGTGTCCCAACCCCCATAAGATAAGTCGGTTTATCCTGTGGTAAATGTGGTACAACCGAATCAATAATTCTATACATTTCTTCGTGGCTTTCACCAACTGCCAAACCACCAATAGCATAGCCCGGTAAATCAAGCTTTGCTATCTCCTTGGCATGTTCAATTCTTATATCATCAAAGGTTCCACCCTGATTAATACCAAACAAAAGCTGTTCTTTATTAATGGTATCCTCAAGACCGTTAAGCCTCTCCATCTCGTCCTTACATCTTACAAGCCATCTTTTAGTTCTATCAACTGATTTCTGTATATAGTCTCTGTCAGACTTAGATGATGGACATTCATCAAACGCCATAGCGATAGTCGATGCCAGATTAGATTGAATCTGCATACTCTCCTCCGGTCCCATAAAAATCTTTCTTCCATCAACATGAGAATTAAAATATACGCCTTCTTCTTTAATCTTACGCAAACCCGCAAGCGAAAACACCTGAAATCCTCCCGAATCCGTAAGAATAGGCTTATCCCAGTTCATAAATTTATGAAGACCGCCAAGCTGTTTAACTATCTTATCCCCTGGTCTTACATGAAGGTGATAAGTGTTAGATAACTCAACCTGTGTCTTAATCTCCTGTAAATCTGTCGTTGAAACTGCACCTTTAATAGCCGCTGCTGTTCCAACATTCATAAATACAGGTGTCTGTATCATTCCATGAACAGTCTTAAATTCTCCCCTTTTCGCCTTACCATCTAAGGCAAGAATCTTATATCTGTCACTCATTTTATGATATTCCCTCCGTGGCTTTCCAATCTGATATAGCCTTTATTATTGAATTATATTCAACTGAAACCAATATAAAATCTTCTTTTAATTTATCATATCTTCCTGCTCTTACATCATCAACCAATGCTTGAAGACAACTTTGAAGACATGTCATTTCTAAGGTTCCTGATGCACCCTTAAGTGTATGTGCATAAAGCTCTACTGCTTTATAATCTATATCCACTCCATCATTTGAAAATATACGCTCTAATTCACTAAAATTCTTGTCCTCTAAAAATTTATCAAGGACAACCTTTAATACATCTTCGCTATCCATCAATGTCTGCATCAGTTCAGAAGTGTTAATCCCTGCCGCTTCCAATGTTTTTAAATCCATTATTACTTTTCTCTCCAATCTTTTTTGCAATCTTAGTAATTATATATTCTTTTATAATATAAAGCAAGTGCAAAAAAATTAAGTTTACTTTACAATTTAAAAGTGATATATTTTTTATTATGATTTATGATGGAAGGTGCAATAAATATGGCAGGTTCAACATTCGGAAATATATTTAGAATAACTACCTGGGGCGAATCTCATGGTAAAGGAATTGGCGTTGTAGTAGATGGATGTCCGGCAGGATTACCACTTAACGAAGATGATATCCAAAACTTTCTCAACAGAAGAAAGCCAGGACAGTCCAAATACTCTACTGCGCGTAATGAGGATGATACTGTAGAAATACTATCCGGCATATTTGAAGGTAAGACAACCGGTACACCAATATCTATGGTAGTTATGAACAAAACACAGCGTTCTTCTGATTACTCTGATATCGCAGAATATTACAGACCCGGACATGCTGATTATACATTTGACGAAAAATACGGATTTAGAGATTACCGTGGCGGCGGACGCTCATCCGGTCGTGAAACAATAGGTCGTGTAGCCGCAGGTGCAATTGCTTCCAAACTGTTAACAGAGCTTGGAATAAGTGTAACAGCTTATTCAAAAGCTATTGGCGGTATTGAAATTAATTACGATAACTTTGACAAAGAATTCATAATGAATAACTCTCTTTATATGCCAGACAAAGGCGCTGTAGACAAGATACTTCCACTGCTTGATGAGAAAAGAGAAAACGGCGATTCTGTAGGTGGTGTAATAGAGTGTGTTGTCAGCAATATGAAAACCGGAATTGGCGAGCCGGTATTTGATAAACTTGATGCTAATCTTGCCAAGGCAATCATGTCAATCGGAGCTGTAAAAGCTGTGGAAATAGGCGATGGAACAAATGTTGCTTCTTCATTCGGTACTACCAACAATGATGTATTCAGATATGAAAATGATGAACTAATCAAGCTTACCAATCATGCCGGCGGAATACTAGGCGGCATAAGTGATGGCTCAGATATAATAATCAGAGCAACCGTAAAACCTACTCCTTCTATATATGTAGAACAGCAAACGGTAAACAAATCCGGCGAAAATATTTCCATTAATATAAAAGGACGTCACGATCCAATTATAGTTCCACGTGCTGTTGTTGTAGTTGAAGCCATGACAGCAATAACTATCCTTGATATGTTACTTGTATCAATGACATCAAAACTTGATAACATTAAAAAATTTTTTAGCTAATAACAATTTGGAGAAATAACAATGATAATCAAAGGACTTCAAAAATTAACTCTTCTTGACTACCCCGAGAAGACTGCCTGTACGGTATTTACAGGTGGTTGTAATTTTCGATGTCCTTTTTGTCATAATGCATCTCTTGTAACCAGATTAAATTCAGAAGAAATTAATGAGGATGATTTTTTTTCATTTCTAAAGAAACGAAAAAATGTACTGCAAGGCGTATGCATAACCGGCGGCGAACCAACTCTTATGCCTGATTTACCCGATTTCATCTGTAAAATAAAGGAATTAGGTTATCTTGTTAAGCTCGACAGTAATGGTTACAGACCGGAGATTTTAAAACAGCTTGTAAATGACGGACTTATTGATTACATTGCCATGGATATTAAAAATAGTGAATCAAAATATTCCCTTACCGCAGGCGTACCCGACTTAAATATAGATAAGATTAAAGAAAGTATCGATTTTATAATTAACAGCGAAATAGATTATGAATTCCGTACTACCGTAGTCAAAGAACTACATTCACCACAAGATATAGAAGATATCGGACTTCTTATCAAGAATTCGAAAAAATATTTTTTACAATCATTTATCGACTCTGGTGATTTAATTAACACAGGATATAGTGCCTACACAAAAGAAGAAATGCAGCAATTACTAGAGATTGCAACGCAAAAAGTCACTAAAAATGCATATTTACGAGGTTAATAGCACAATATATTGATGTTTATACTAAAAAAATACACAATATATTGTGTTTTTCTCTTTACAAACTATAAATTACATATTATACTAATATCGTTGCTACATTATTATGGGTTTTAATTAATATTATAAAAAATGAACGGAGGACAAAAATGTATAATGTAATTAAACGTGATGGGAAGGTTGCTGATTTTGATTTAGCAAAGATTTCAAAGGCTATCAGTATGGCTTTTGATTCATTAAACAAGGAATATAATGATAATATTATTGATTTCCTTGCGCTCAAGGTAACAGCCGATTTCGAACCAAAGATTAAGGAACATCAGGTTGCTGTGGAAGATGTACAGGATAGCGTTGAATCTGTACTTGTTCAGGCAGGATATGCAGATGTTGCTAAGTCTTATATTCTTTATCGTAGACAAAGAGAAAAACTTCGTAACATGAAATCTACTGTTCTTGACTACAAAGATATCGTAGACAGTTATGTTGATGTTACAGACTGGCGTGTTAAAGAGAATTCTACAGTTACATATTCTGTAGGTGGTCTTATTCTTAACAACTCTGGTGCTATAACAGCTAACTACTGGCTTTCAGAAATATATGATGATGAGATTTCTAACGCACATCGTAATGCTGATATCCATATTCATGACTTGTCAATGCTTACAGGTTACTGTGCCGGATGGTCACTTAAACAGCTTATTCAGGAAGGTCTTGGTGGTGTAACAGGTAAAATCACATCTGCTCCTGCCAAACATCTTGCCACACTTTGTAACCAGATGGTTAATTTCCTTGGTATAATGCAGAATGAATGGGCAGGTGCTCAGGCATTTTCATCATTTGATACATATCTTGCACCATTTGTTAAGGCTGATAACCTTAACTACGATCAGGTTAAGAAATGTATTGAATCATTTGTTTATGGTGTTAATACTCCTTCTCGTTGGGGTACACAGGCACCATTCTCAAATATTACACTTGACTGGACAGTTCCAAACGACTTAGCGGAGCTTAATGCTATTGTAGGCGGCAAGGAAATGCCATTTAAGTACAAAGATTGTAAAAAAGAAATGGATATGGTTAATAAAGCATTTATCGAAACTATGATTGAAGGTGATGCTAATGGTAGAGGATTCCAATATCCAATCCCTACATACTCTATTACAGCTAATTTTGACTGGTCGGACACAGAAAACAACAGACTTTTATTTGAAATGACATCTAAGTATGGTACACCTTATTTCTCAAACTACATTAACAGTGATATGGAACCAAGTGATGTTCGTAGTATGTGTTGTCGTCTTCGTCTTGACCTTCGTGAGCTTCGTAAGAAATCAGGTGGTTTCTTCGGTAGTGGTGAGTCAACAGGTTCTATTGGTGTTGTAACTATCAACCTTCCAAGAATCGCTTATCTTGCCACAGACAAGGCTGACTTCTATAATCGTCTTACAAGACTTATGGACATTTCAGCTCGTTCACTCAAGATTAAGAGAGAGATTATCACTAAATTATTTAACGAAAATCTATATCCATACACAAAGCGTTACCTTGAAGGCTTCAACAATCACTTCTCTACTATCGGTCTTGTTGGTATGAACGAAGTTGGTCTTAATGCTAAATGGCTTAAGAAAGACCTTACACATAGAGAAACACAGGAATTCGCTAAGGAAGTTCTTAACTTTATGCGCGAGAAGCTTTCTGATTATCAGGAAAAATATGGTGACCTTTACAACCTTGAAGCTACACCTGCAGAATCAACAAGCTACAGACTTGCTAAGCATGATATCAGACATTATCCTGACATCATCACTGCTTCAGACAAAACAAAGGAGGAAGCTCCTTACTATACAAACTCATCACATTTACCAGTTGGATATACAGATGACATCTTTACTGCTCTTGATATTCAGGATGAGTTACAGACACTTTATACATCAGGTACAGTATTCCATGCATTCCTTGGCGAAAAATTACCTGATTGGAAAGCAGCAGCAAACCTTATTCGTACTATTGCTGAAAATTACAAGTTACCATATTACACACTTTCTCCTACATACTCAGTATGTAAGAATCATGGCTACATTGCCGGAGAGGTTGATACATGTCCAACTTGTGGCGAAGCTACTGAGGTTTACAGCCGTATCACAGGCTACTATCGTCCTGTTAAGAACTGGAATGATGGTAAGGCTCAGGAATACAAAGACAGATTAGTATATTCACCTGAAAAATTTGATACAAAGGCTCCTTCTGACAAGGCAAACTCTACTACCGTTGAAAAATGCGATTGTGCTGAGGAAACTGATAAGATTATTCTCTTTGCAACAAAGACATGCCCTAACTGTAAAATGGCAGTTAAGTTCTTAACAAATGCAGGTATTGAATTCGAAGAAGTATTTGCAGATGAGAACGTAGCACTTGCTAAGGAATACGGAATAAAACAGGCTCCTACCCTTATGGTTATCTCTGACGGATATAGAGAGGCTATCACAAACCTTTCTAACATCAAAGGATTTATTGAAAGATACAAAGCAGAAAACTAGGAGTTGACTATATTATGTATGATATAATTGTTATCGGCGCGGGTCCAGCAGGACTCACCGCCGCTCTATATGGATGTCGTGCCGAGAAAAAGGTTCTTGTTATTGAAAAAAATTCCTTCGGCGGACAGATAACTCATTCTCCAAGAGTTGAGAATTATCCCGGATTTGCTGAAATGACAGGAATGGAATTTGCTGATAAGCTTGTAGAACAGGTTCTTGCACAGGGTGCTGAAATGGAATTTGACTGCGTAGAAAAAATTGAAGGTGAGCTTGGAAATTACAAGGTTATTTGTACCGATTCTGAATTCACCGGCAAAACTGTTATTATTGCAACAGGTTCTCACCACAGAATGCTGGGACTTGAGAATGAGGAGAAATTTACCGGTGATGGCATTTCATACTGTGCTGTATGTGACGGTGCATTTTACAGAGACAGAACGGTCGCTGTTATCGGCGGTGGTAATACCGCATTGCAGGAAGCAGTTATGTTAAGCAATATTTGTTCATCTGTAACTATTGTACAGAATCTTGATTTTCTTACTGGAGAACAGAAGCTTATTGATGAAATAAACTCTAAGGATAACATCACCACTATACTCTCAGCTACAGTGGCTGAAATTCTTGGTGATGATGAATTCAAGGGAATTGTTATAGATGTAAATGGAGATAAACAGACACTTAACGTGGACGGCGTATTCGTTGCCATCGGACAACAGCCTGAGAATGAACCATTTGAAAATGTTGCACCTCTTAATGACTACGGATATATCGTATCAGATGAGAGCTGTACTATTGCTAATCAGACCGGTATATTTGTTGCTGGAGATTGCAGAACCAAAACGGTAAGACAAATTACTACTGCTACCGCAGATGGTGCTGTTGCAGCACTTGCGGCGTGTAAGTTGATATAATTGATATGATAAAAGCTATATGCAGAAGGATATTGAGTTGCATATAGCTTTTCGAGCATATATACTATACAATTACTTATTTCTCATCTGTAATTTCTTAATAATTTCGCTTACATTATCCGTATTAACAACCCCTGGATATTCCTTTTCAAAAGATACTAATGATTCCTTTGTTTTTTTCTCATTGCTTCTATATTCATCATACAAATTTTCATATCGCTCATTTTCCATTATCTCTTGAATAAAACCTCTTGAATCTATAGGTAAGTTATCCCACCTTTCATACAAACAGCATACTGCTCTTTCTATATCTTCTATAAGTAGCGTTTTCCCTTGTTTTTTATGTTCGCACAAGATACCAACAATATCTGATATATCATTTTTATATTGACGTCCAGACATTAATTTCATAGCAACAAGATATTCGCCGGAAATAGTACGCACTTCTAGTGCATAACCAAAGCGCTTGTAAAATTTTGAATATTCTATAAGCTTAGGTGAGTACGATTTTGTTTTAACAAAATCCGAATTGAGCCATCCATTTGGTAATCCCATTTCATCTCCAACTTTATTTATTGATTCTTTCATCGATGCCGAAGCACGTATAATCCCATCAACATCATAGGTCATATCTCTAAATCCGTAATTTGCAAGTACTGCTGCTCCTCCAATCAAAATAATTTCAGCAGTTATTCCCTTTCCATTTATTTTTTGAAACTCCCTTGCAAGTTTGCTTAAACATTCATCTAAATTTCCCTTTGTAAAACTGACATCAGCAGACATTTCTAACCTCACTTTCCACAATGTTAAATCTCAAAAACTCCGGTATTGCATTTTTCAGAGATTCCTTCCTGTATTTATCCGTTTTCATAGCCATATCCGAAAGAACTACACCCTCAGGATATACAATTTCACTTAACTTCTGTGTACGTATATCATTATATTTTTCACACAACTGCACATCATTTTCCTTTGACAAATAATCAATCATAGCAAGAAGATAAAACGCTTCCCTATACCATTTACGATTATATAGATTCCTTACTTCATCCTTACTAAGTGTTTCAATAATAAATTCTACGTCCCCCTTATCCTTAACTAAATGGCACACATTACTCTTATATACCTCAAAAGATAGTCTATCTGTTTCGAATTTACGCGTCTCTATCTTTTCCTGAATAAGACTTTCCATTGATACATTCAAAACTTTTGCAATCTTATATATAGTTTCAGCAGAACATTTTTCTATATTTGCTTTCTCACTACATATATCCGCAACAGTTGTCTGGGGCACTCCACTTTCTTTGGCAAGACGATATTTAGACATTTTCTTTTCTTCTAACAAATCATTTAGATACATTCTCTACACCTCCATAATCTCATTGTATCGGTTGACCGAAGCAATGTCAAATTAAATTTATTTACTAAATAAAAGCTTTCATAGGCTGTGCCTTTTTATTACCTTGACAAACTTCGACACCACCCTTAAAATAAGTTGTTGTGATAAATTGATAAATAGGAGAATAGAAATGTTTAATGAAATTGTTAAAAGAGTAAAAAGAAACCAGTTAATATCTATGATGTTATTTATTGTAATAGCAATTATATGTCTTGCAATAACAAGGTTTAATATTATCAATGTAGTAAACGGACCTGAGAATGTTAATCTTGTTAAGAATGATATCAAGGATTACAATGGCAAATACATACAGGTAAGTATTTATCATCCACTTGGTATATATGAGGAAGATTATGTTGAAAACACATCAACTAAAGAGCAAAATACAACTCACTATGCATACCTCATATACGATGCTGATGAAACATACTCTAACTATAGTCTCTATGGTGCTATGATTCCTAAGAGTATGTATTATGAATTCAATAAATTAGCTGATGAATCATCTAATTTCCTTATGTCCGAAGATTTCCTTCCAACATACAAGCCATTTGCATTTAAGGGGCTTGTGAAAAAAATGGATTCTATACAGCTCGGATATTATAACAGTGTCTTATCCGAACTTGGTCAGCCATCTGTAGATGAAGCTTACTATATTGACTATAATATAATGCCGGGCGATATGGATTATTCATTCGTAGTAGCTTTTACTGTTATTGCCGGAATATTTGTTTTAATTGCAATAATAATGTTGATTCTATCGTTTACAAATCGCGGACTTGTAAGTATCCAAAAATACGTTGCTAAACATCCCGAAACAAGTCTTGAGAGATTGGATTATGAATTCCAGAGTTCACAGTGTTTTGCCAAGAATGTCTGGGTATCCAAGGGACACATTTTCAAATGCGGTCCTTTCTCTGTAAAAATCATTGACCTTAGCGACATAGTTTGGGCTTATTACTATAAAAAGACAGGTAAACATCCACAAAGCTACATCCGTATGTATAATACTAAGAAACGTATGTTATCTGTTGATGCATCCGAAAAGATTTCATATGAAATTCTTGAATATATGGAACAGATGACACCACATATCGTACTTGGATATAGCAAAGAATTACAACAAACATTCGATAAAAACTTTAATGAATTTTTAAATATTAAGTACAATAACTCATCTATGACTGAAGACGAACAATTTTTCAGTAACATATAAAGATTACGTAATTAGTGAGGAACAAAAATGTTCAAAGGAATTATTAAAAGGGTAAAACAAATCAGATGAATTTTTCTTTCACTGGAGCAAGCTCCATCATACGAGCAAAAGCATGGGTATCAAATAAATACATTTTCACATGTAACCCAATATCTATAAAAGTAATTGACCTTAGCGATATAGTATGGGCTTATTACTATAAAACACATGGAAGATACAAACAAGGCTGTGTTCGTATATACAATACCGATAAAAAAATGATTTGTATTAATGCCTCTGAAAATAAAGCCTTTGGGATTCTTGAATATTGGGAAGAAAATGTACCACACATTCTAGTAGCTTATTCCAAAGGTTTAGCCAGGATATTCCATGATGATTTCAATGTATTTTTGAAAATTCATTATCTTAAACCTGTAGAGGAACCTGATGATTTTTTTGATAATGTATAAAAAAGGAGCCGAGGCTCAATGTCATTAAGTTAATAGTGATGTAAAAATACAAAACACATAGTAATCGTTACTGAAGATGATTATTATGTGTTTTTGTCTGTTTAAATATATTTTTTGACATGCAAAAAAGACAGATTGTATATCTGCCTAAAAAAA
>JAFQLS010000054.1 GCA_017396555.1 Lachnospiraceae bacterium
CTGCTCTACCAACTGAGCTATCTGGGCTAACCCTGATTTTACAATCAGCAATATGTATTCTATAATACAGATTTTATTTTGTCAACATTTTTTTGAACAATAATCTAAAGCACGGACACGCTACATGTATTGTAACGTGTCCGATTAATTACTATTTATTTTACTTTCTTATAAAGGATTCTACTATACGCGCCTGTATATGTCTTGCCTTTTACTACTTTATAAGCTCTAACCTTAACGTAATATCTCTTTCCTGAAGCAAGTTTCTTTATAGTAAGATTTAACTTCTTAGCTCCCTTCACCTTGTATGTTTTGCTATTCTTAAATTTCTTATTTTGACTTATTACAACTTGATATCCAGTTCCATTCGTCTTTTTCCATGTTATCTTAAGAACCTTTTTCTTAGGTGCTGTAATTTTAGATAAGGTTACCTTTTTAGGAACAATTGTAAATGTAGTCTTTAATGTACCTTTATACTTTCCTATACCTGTAACTGTTACTGTAGCCTTTCCAACGTTCTTGTTATTACTATAGCTGACTTTAAAATCTCTGCCCTTTTTAAGACCTGAAATTGTCACTGCCGGCTTTATATACTTTCCTGTATACGCATACTTTGTCTTTGAAAGTTTTACCTTACCGGAAAGCTTAACTGTAGCGGAAGATATATCCGTATCTGTAGAGCCTTGAAGCTCGCTTAGCTTAAATGATTTTGTCACACCATCATATGTATTAGGAGTCTTCGATGTCTGATAAGATAATTTTCCGTTAGCCACCTTCATACCATATACATATCCTTTGCTGGTATCAGCATCTAATACCTTTGTTGAGGTATTTTTAGCGATATCATATGCGAATATTGTATCCTTATTCGAATAATATAATTTACCATCCGCATATCCTAGTCTGCTATAATTTCCCGGATAATAACTTGTCGTACTTGGAAATGCAAACCATTTGTCTTCAATGGTAAATAATCTGCTTCCTTCAGCTGTAAGTGCATCAGTTGAAAGATTATGCTTTACTAAAAATGTCTTCTTCCCATCATCACTATCCTTTAGATAATATACCATTCCATCTATGCAATACATTTGGTCGTTAACATTCTTCCAGAATACATTAGAAGATGCATCGTATTTTCCATTGTCACAGATCTCAAAATCGTTAACAGACCAAGTATGATCCGAAAAATCACTAGCTGATTTTAGAAAATAATTATATCTTACTGCTCCATACCAGTCCGGTACAGGATCATCCCATGATACGTCTACAAAATACCATTCCGAATCAAGCTTAACCTGATTCCATGCATGGTTAATCTCGGAACCATTTGTAGTAGCCTTTCCTGTTATAACATAACACTCGATTCCAAGTTTATTCATATAATATGCAAATGCTTTAGAATATCCATCACATACAGCTTTTTTCTCTAAAATTGCTCCCAATGCTGAATGTTGCTTATCTGTTACCGTTCCAGCTACAAATTCATCATACGCGTATTCAACATCCATACAGAGATAATTATGTACTATCATAATTTTTTCAAGTTCACTCATATCATCTTCAATATGACTCATAACCTTCTTAACCTCTGTATTAAACTCAGTTGCATCATACGAAAAATATCCTTTTGTTATTGTAATAGTCTCAATAACATTATTTCTAACTGTACAACTAACGCCACCATTCATATTTACATAGAAAATCTCAGGATGCTTATTTAACAAAGCATTAACCAAATCCAGTGCTACTTTTCCGCCTTGATTCTGTGCAACCTCAATATTATATGCGGATACATCTATAGCTCCTGTCGTCTTTGCTTTTAATTTATTCACAAGATAGTTCTCTAATCCTGAGTAACTATCAAGTGACTCTATCATAGTTCCATTTTCATCAATGTCTCCATTATATGTATCAGAACCAAATACAGTTACCATAAGCATACAAATAAAAATACACATTAATGATAGGAACAATGATAATTTTTTAGTCAAATTTCTTCTCATCGTAAATTACCACCTTTCCATTTTCACGTACTTTTTTTATGATAATTTTATCATATCTCTCCTTTAACTTGCAACACTTTCTTTATTACAGCTACATAATATTATTTCATTAATTCATCTGTAAATCTGATAATCTCAGGAGCAATTTTTTCTCTTTCCTTCTTAAGCGTATAATTATAAATCGGATATGCAAAAGAAAGGAGAGCAATACCAAGGATACCAATTATAATCCCTGGCACAAACCATATCCCCATCCATACCATTGTGCAACTCATTCCAATCCCCATAATAAGAGTTCCTATAACACCTACAATTATAGATATCATATTTGCTTTATTGGTAACACTTCTATCCATTTTTCTAAGCAATTCCATTTTATCTTCTTCCTGCGAAATGTATTTGCTTCTGATTTTCTTGATTTCTTCCTGCTGCTTTGCAGAATATGTATAATTAAAGCTGTTATTCATTTATTTTCTCCTTAATATTTCTAATTTCTTTTACTGATTTTACAATTATATAAATTGACATGGTAACCACAATAATACTAACTCCAGCTCCGGTAAGTGCTATCATTAATCTTTGAGCATCCGGCTTCATTTCTGCTCCAAACTGTGAAAACATTGCTGTCTCAAGTGCAAGCATAGATACCAGTGCCGCAGACAAAGTAATCACCTTAGTCATTGTCATAACCGGACTGTTATACTTACGATATTTTATAAGGTTTATAATTGCATGGGTTGTAATATAAAATGTAAATAATGCCACAACATAAATAAGTATACCCTGATAATTAAATCCTCTATTCTGATAGAGAATCATAAGAACTGCACCTGTCAACACAAAATTTAATGTAAGTAATATCGATAAACAAAGTACCGTTCTCTTCAACTCTCCCAGCCTGTTATTACCAATACCGATTCTATTTACATATCTTAATAACAAAAACCTCATAATAGCAAGTATACTGTAATATACTCCCAGAACCACGAACCACATTGAACTAAAAAACGAAAAGGATAATATATTTACCCCAACATATAGAAGGTTTATTCCAAGTGATATATACAGCGATATATGCGTACGGAATGCCATATCCGTCATATATCTGTTACCAATCGGATTACCATATATCTTCTGCTTTATCTGCCTATATTGTCTTGGAAAAACTATTCCAAAAAATACACACACAACTGATAATGTATAAAATGAAAGTACATAAACTACATATGCAATGAGGGATTTTTCAAATCCCTTTACAAATATAGCAATCAATGCCGTACCACACATAACCGATAGCAGCATCATAGCCCAGATTGGTGGAAAAATTAATTTCTTCCCTAATCTCTTCCAGTCCATATTAAACTCTCCTAATCTTTACCGTAAATGTTGTACCTTTACCAACAGTACTATCCACACTAATCTCACCCTGCATAATATCTATAACCCGCTTTACAAGAGCGAGACCGAGGCCATTTCCCTGAATAGAATGGGATGTATCCCCCTGATAAAATTTCTCAAAAATGTGAGCACCAGTTTCCGACGACATTCCACAGCCAGTATCACTCACTTTAACAACGGCATACTTCTCCGTCACAGACAATGTTACTGAAACCTCGCCACCCTCTCCTGTAAACTTAAATGCATTAGAAAATAAGTTATTCCAGACAAGACTTAATAATTCAGCATCAGCTTTCACTCTAACGTCCTCTGTAATATCGGTACTAATCTCTATATTTGAGCTCTCCCATACATTTTCGTATTGTAACAAACATTCGCAAATTTGTTCACCCAAATCAAATTCTGTAGCCTGAGGATATATCTGCTGATTCTCAAGTCTGTTAAGCTTTAAAATATTTGTCATCATATCAGCCAGACGACGTGAACCTTCTGTCACACCCTTAGCATATTCTATTCGCTTTTCCTCTGATAAACCCGGAGATTGTAAAAGCGTTCCATAATTTTGCATAACAGCAAGAGGGGTTTTCATTTCGTGTGAAACATTTGCTATAAAATCTGTGCGAAGTGTCTCCACGCTTCCAAGCTCCTCTGCCATTTTATTAAAGCAATCAATTATTCTGTTGAAAGTATCATCTGACCCGAGTTTTCTCTGGGACTCAATTCTTACAGAAAAATCACCTTCTATTATTTTTTCAGCAGCCTCTGTGATATGCTTTACAGGCCGTTCTACTGTTAATTTACGACGTATGCCATCAATAATACAAAATATAAGACTTATGATTACCACATTTAAAAAGGTAAGTCGCGCAGCCATATTTATATTTTCATTGGTAAGTGTAATATTCATGGTATCTGACAAGATTGATACAAACAGCATTGTACAGCAGGTAATTACAAATGCCACAAGCATAAAAAATATAAAATAATTATTTATCCATTTTAAAACTTTCACTTAATCACCGCCTTGTATCCCAGACCATGAACAGTAACTATTTCAAAATCACTACACTGCGTAAGCTTACTTCTAAGTTTTGTCATATACACATCAACAGCTCTTGGCGCCGTTTCAGTATCTGCATCCCAGAATTCGTCCATAAGCTGTGTTCTGGTAAATGTTTTCTTCGGATAAGATAGTAATTTATAAAGAATGCTAAACTCACGGTTAGTCATAGGAATTTCTTCTTCATTTAAGTATGCAGTATGTTCATCCGCATCCATTACAAAGCTGCCTACCTCAAGCTTTCTGCTTGTTGCAATCTTTGCACGTCGAAGAAGTGCACCAATACGTAAGAATAACTCATCCAAATCAATTGGCTTAACCATATAATCATCTACGCCAATCCTAAATCCTCTTTGCTTAGACGCAATATCGTCACGAGCAGTCATAAATAATATTGGAATATTATCATTTAATTCACGAATATTTTTTGCAAACTCAAAACCATCAATACCAGGCATCATAATATCAGAAACGACAAGGTCAAACACCTTTGTGTACATTTCATCATACGCCTCCTCAGCCCCAAGGCAACCTGTCGCCTCATAGCCATTATGATTTAGAAATGAACACACTGTCCTGTTTAAATCCTTGTCGTCCTCAACTACTAATATCTTGAACACTTCTTTACCTCCATTCTCAGCTATAATTAAATGTATTATAACAGAGAAATGTTTCTGAAATGTTAATGTTTTTATTTTTTATTTTTTGCTGCTTCTATTCTTGCATTCGCCTCTTCCTGACGTTTCGTAGCTTCTGCTATTTTTTCATCACGTTCTGCCTGCATCATAGCTTTACGCTTAGCAGGATTACTCATTGCCTTTGCTTCTTCCCACTGTGCCTTAGACTCTGCCTTTACTGCATTGAACTGCGCCTTATCAACCTCGTGTTGTGCCTTTGCACTTTCCTTCATATCCTGAAATGCTTTCTTCAAAAATTCACCCATTATCTTTTCTCCTATTCTATTTCTCCATTAATTTTTCACTAAGTTTCAAAATCTGCTCTGCATACTTTTTCTTACGCGAATCCAGTATATTCTTATAAATAGGATAATTAAATATTGCCATTGCCATACCTAAAACACCTATAATAATTCCCGAAACCATAGCATTTTCAATGCCGATCGTAGTTCCAATATCAGTCATAACCAGGCTCATTCCTGAACCCATAATAATCGAACCGAGACTGCCGAATATGTAGGCAAATATATTTGCTGGTCTCTTTACCTTTTTATCTAGTTCCTTAAGTTCATCTAATTCTGTGTATTCCTTTTCAGTGTACTGCGTACGAATCTTCTGCACTAGAAAATCTTTTTCATCTTTTGACATATTTTTTGACATATTTTTTACCTCTTTTCTATTTGTTATGAGGCAATTATATTAGGGGAATGTTTTTGAATGTTTTGAGAAATATTAAAGTTTTGTTAAATGAGAGGAATTTTCCTTGGAAATTAAGGAAAGTTTGATATTTGATTGATGAATTACACCACTTTGACACCATCCACACTAGGCATAAGCCGTGCAAGGTCGGACAATATCAGCCGCTGGGTGCTTGCACACATAAGGCTGATGTTGGCTGAGCTTATAGGGCGACGCCCGTGACCGAATGTGCGTCAGCACATGAGGTTCGAGGCTCATGGCTTTCATAATTTTCAAACTTGCTCATTTCAGATATGAGCATATCATCTGTTACATGGCAATAGAGATTCATTGTCAGCTGGATTGTAGAATGTCCTAAGATAATCTACAATGTCTTTAGGTTCATGCCCCTCTCTATACACCTTGTTGCAAATGTGTGCCTAAGTGTATGCGGTGATAACGGCTTAAATTGTGGCTCTTTTAAAGCAATCCTTTTAAAGATATACTTCATTACTACTGTTGTGTCTCTTGGACTGATTGGTGTATTTTTCGTCGTAGTAAACACCAAGTCCTCAAAGCCCTCCGGTGCTTTGTAGCCTTTTGCTTCAACGCCACGCTTCCATAGTAGCTGTCTCTTTAAAATCTGATACGCTTTCAAAGTCAAAAAATCAGTAAAATTTTTTCAAAAATTTTTGTGGTCAATGTTGAAATGAACAACCTAGTCTGTTTTTGACAAATTCCTACGTCATTTGCGTTGGGATTTCACCCTACAACCCAAATCTTGTTAGCTTCTAGTCCCGGGGACTAGAAGTGGCTATTTGCCACAAAATATTCTCTCTTACAAACTGAATTTTTCTGTTTATCTTCTTAGTTCTTTCTTTTATGTTTAATTATGATACTAACCACCACCTGTATAATTGCCCCGTATACCAAAGGCAAAAACAAAATTACTACATTATTAAAAACATAGACCCCTGACATAACAAGCATGATTGCGTAAAAAATAAATGTTGGAAGTGAACATACAAACATATACTTACTTACAAACCAACCAAACCCTATC